>JAVBVR010000076.1:0-6613 GCA_036677845.1 Anaerovoracaceae bacterium
CTCTATCGATTTCTTCCATTTTCCGATCATTAATTCTGCCTGCATAATTCAGCAGACGCGACCGGTCCAGTGTACGGATCTGCTCTAGCAGAACGAAGGAGCCCTTATGAAGGCCGCCTGCACAGTCCAGAAATATGTGGGTAGGAAGCAGCTTTTTCGGTCTTCCGGTAATGGCGGCAGCAATCACTGTGGGGCTGTAGCGGTTTCCGATATTGTTCTGTATGATTAGTACCGGCCGCACTCCCCCCTGCTCCGACCCTTCTACGGGATTCAGGTCGGCATAGTAAACATCACCCCGGCGGATGATTCTGGATTCTTCAGGCATAATCGCACCTCCTACTCTTTCTTTTTCTGTTCACTGCTTAATGTCACAAAAATGGGGACCGCCCTGCGACAGCTTGGTCAACCTCTATAGGCAGGGTGATCCCCATGGCTTCTGACATTAAATTTTTCTACAGTGCTTTATTCGACACTACTCCCCAAGCACACAGAGCCTCGGGTTTACCGGGCTCACAGGGCAGCGGCCTGAACAGCGGCTGGCTTAGCCGCTTCATGGGAATCCCACCCCCGCTAGGATCTCTAGCGGCTGCCCTCATTGCGTGATCCCCCGGTCAAGGGGGGCTGTGACTGGACAGAAGTACCAATATAGGACTGACGGGGTCGTTGCGAAACAGCTTGCCATCGGCTGTTATTCGGACGGATGGGTGGCGCTCTGCACCTTATTTGGCCGTCTTTTACGGAGCGGGAAGGATAGACGAACTAAACAATTAAAAGTTGATTTCGCATTTCAATCTGCCGCTCTGCAGGTGGTCCTGGCGCATCCTCCGATGTCGCTTTCCGGTTCAGGGCCCGTCAGCTGAAGTATTCAGACCGTTGGATATGAAATTTTCAATGTGCAAAGGGAGAAAAAAAATACCCCTCGCTTTTCATGCCGAAAAACGAGGGGTCTACACACCCTTGATTTTAAATTTTTTCAATAATTTTTTTCAGCTTGCCCAGGATGCGCATTTTCCTTTTATGAACCGCGTTGTGAAGAACACCGTTCTGCTGCGCATACTGGCGTTCTGTCATACCGCGGTAGTACAGGGCTTCTATCAGCTCCCGTTCCGTCTCTGTCAATTCCTTGAGCGCCTTGCGGAGCATCCCGCACATAATGTGCAAGATGGCCTCGTTTTCCACATCCGTATAGAGATCCCGGATGATTTCTTCGCCGTTCTTATCTTCGCTCTCCAGCGCATGATACGATGCCTCTCCGTTCAGCCTAGCTTCTTCCTGAATGTACTTGCATCGCCGTCTGACCTTATATTCCTCTTTATATTCCTCAAAAGGAACTTCCATCAGGCAGCCGTGAAGAACGAGAAAATATCGATCCTCGTATTTGGGATTGCGCTCTTTTCCAATATATAAGGTGGTATAGGAGACTTCCCGGTAGGTTCCGTTTTCGAGAATAAAACAATGCTTGAATTCTCTCATAGACTTGTCCTCCATTTTCTGAAATTTTGATGATGAGTCAAAATGCCAGAAGCGGAGGCGAGCGGCAGCCGGATGCAAACGCCAGAGTCAGCTTGTTTGCCGAGAGTAATCGAAATATAAAGAAATTTGTCAAATAAAAAACCGCAAGATACGCTTTGCATCTTGCGGTGTCTTGTACACGATTTTGAGTTATATCGTGGGGAGAATAATATAGGAATGGGAATGGTAGCCGAAAAAAGACCGCAACAATCCAACCAATGCTTTTTAGGCGTCGGGAGCTATCAATTGACCTTAGTTCATTTTGTGAAGCGTCTCTTACTGTAGCCTGCTCACCATTGCTTACCCCTTTTGAATCCCTGGTTCAGGATCTAAGCGGTGTCGAAAAGCAATTTGCCGTCCAGACGATATGTAGAGATACAAAAACCTACCCCTCATTTTATAGAAAGGCAGGTTTTTACTATTTCCTGGATTTTCGTTACGGCGGCCAGGCTGTCATAATGCTGTTCGGCACCTTAGACCCTTTGGCTTTGCGTCACTGTCTTTAAACAGCTTTGCCCTTATCGTCAGTATTCAGTTACTTAAAATAACAAAGTATCCTTTTATGTGAAATCAATTAGTTGGACTATTGACCTGTGTATCAGTTAACATGCTTGGATCAAACATTTTTACATCAACACTGCCGTCAGAAGAATCAACGATATATTTGTTGACTTTAGGCAATATTTTTTCAAAGGTTTCCAGAAGCAGCCGGTATTTTGTAGTGTCTTGTGAATAGATTCTGCTGTTGTTCTGATATTGTTGCAGCATGCTGACAAATTTATCGGCTTCACCGGTAGCGATATTTACCTGCTGAGTTTTATAGGATTCAGCCTGGGAGATGGCTGTATTCGCTTTCGCCCGTGCCTCTGGGATCAGACTGTTATAATAGCCGTTTGCTTCGTTGATCGCAGTTTCCTTCTCTTCCTTTGCTGTTGTGACGTCCAGAAAAGCGTCGGCAACAGCGTCGGGAGGCGTGATTGCCTGGATGTTGAAGGCCGTGATTTGTATTCCGGCATCGTAGGAGTCAAGAATTTCCTGGGTATTCTGCATTATGGAGTTCTGAACCTGCACTTTTTCGGTACTCAGGATATTGTCAACAGGCATTACCGCCATAGCCTTGACGAGAGCGGCTTCAACGCTGTATCGCACCAACTGCTCACTGTTTTCACTGACGCTGTAGAGGAATTTCGCCGCATCCTTCACCTTATAATGTACGATGGCCTGTGAGGCTATGATATTTTCGTCTCCTGTAAGAAGCTGAATACTTTGCGGAGCGTCATTCTCATTATGCAGGTGCTCAGGCAGGCTCATGCCGATATCGGCCCTCCTGACCTCTGATACGCTGACTTTTTGTACCTGGTCAACGGGATAAGGCAGCCTGTAATGAATCCCTTCACTGACGGCCTGCGGTTGAACTGCGCCGAAGCGTCTGATAACAGCCTGTTCTCCGGGATTGACTATGTAAATTCCAGTGAGCATATAAACCGCCAAAAGGCCAAGCACCAATGAAATTGCCGTTTTTTTCGGGTTTAAGTGCGCAAAGGCTTTTTTGATATCATTAAATGAAGAGCCATCCTTTTGCGACCAGATGGCGGCAAAAAGTTTCTGCCCGGAAAAGAGCTTACTGAATTTTGAGCTCAGATTGAGGTCCTTCAAATGTCCGGGGCTGATTTTTCTTCTGGCTTTCTTTTTCTCCGAATCGGGAGAATTTTTGAATTCGTCGTTCATTGTCCGGCTCCTTTTCCATCTCAATTTCTATCACCGCTCAAATATTTTAAGATTTCGGCGGTGGATGGGAGAATCAAAGTTGTGTTCTTATCAATCGTCTTTTCATAGGTTTCGAGTGTTCGGATAAATTCATAAAAATTAGGATCCCTCTGAAAAGCCTGGCCATAAATCCGGATCGCTTCCGCATCCCCTTCTCCCTTGATCTGCTGTGCCTGCTTGTTTGCCTCGGACAGTAAGATCTGCTGCTCTTTATCAGCATCAGCACGGATCTTAGCGGCTTCCTCACTGCCCTCCGACCGATATTTCTGTGCCATCTGTTCACGTTCCGCCTTCATACGGTCATATACGCTCTGCTTGTTCGCCTCGGGGAAATTAAGGACACGAACCTGTGCATCCACTACTTCGATACCGTATTCTGACGCGCGATCCTTTGCATAGGAGACGGTTTCATCAAGCATCGCTTCCAGTTGAAGTTTATCCGGCTCGACATTAACGAGCTGGTCAAGATTATACTTGCCGAACTGAACTCCCAGACTGGATGCAAAAACATCCATGAGCCGGGCCTCAGCGCCTATTTTGTCTTTCACGGTTTTTAAATACATAACGGGATCGACGATTTTCCATGTTCCGTAATAGTCTACAGAAACACTTTTCTTATCCAGGGTCAGAAGCTCAATAGAATCTGTTCTGTACACCTGTATCCGTTTATCCAGACGCTGAACGGACTGGATCGGGTCAGGCAGCTTGACTCTCAGCCCCGGCTGATCGACTGTTGCCACAGGATCTCCGAATTGTGTAACCACTGCATATTCCGTCACATCCACTTTATAGACGATCAGTGTCAGAAACAGAAGAGCGAAGGCCAGGATTATTCCCAATATCATTTTTCTGTTCGGCTTATGTTCCGCGGTAAATTTGAGTTTTCCCATTAATTATTCCCTCCAGTATTATAATTGCGGATCCAAAGTTCCGCATTGTCAATTTTAACGTTACCGCCAAGCAGTATTTTCTTCACATTAGGAAGAATCTGATCCATCGTTTCCATATAAAGCCGGAATTTCGTGACTCCTGAATAACTGGCGTACGCGGCCTGCCTTTCAGAAAACAGCGCCGCGTCGCCTTCGGCGGTTTTTATCTTTTGGTCCCTGTATGCCTGCGCATCGGATACCATCTTATAAGCATCCGCATTGGCTTGGGGGATAATCATATTTTTGTATTGTGTAGCTTCATTGACATAAATTACTCTGTCCTGACGCGCGCTGGCAAGATCCTGGAAACTGGGCACAACATCCTCCGGCGGAGATACCTCCACAAGTTGAACTCCAACGATCTGAACGCCGGCATTATTTCTGTCCAGAGTTTGCTGCAGTGCGCCCTGAGCCTGCTGTTCCACCTCAGCCTTGCCTTCGGTCAGAAGATAATCGATTTTATTCACGCCTACGATTTCACGTATGCTGGTAGTCGCACCGGCGCTCAGAAGCGTCTCCAGATCACTGACGTTCAGCACGTAATCAGCCGCATTGCTGATCCGGTAATGGATTGACATATTGATATTTACAAGATTGGTATCGCCTGTCAGAAGCTCCTGGCGCCCGGTTTCAATTTTTTGGACATTATCCTTGTTGACTAAAGTGACCTGCTCAAAGGGTGCCGGAAGACGGTAGTGAATCCCCGGTGCAGCGTTATCGTTCACGATTGCGCCAAAGCGCCGGACGATTCCTACCTCATTCAATTGGACAATGTACAGGCCGGATATTAAATATGCCGAGAGCAGGATCGCACCGATCCCTATGTACATCCTGCGGCTTGGCCGGATAAAATGGCCGTGATGGCCGCAGTCTGTTTCGGGCATATCTGTCGACGAGGGATGACGAAGCAGCCGTAGATTCGTGGTTAGAATTTCATACCCTGCGATGATCATCAGAACCATGGCGATAATCGCCGAAATTTTATCCAGGCTGGGCATTCCGAAAAGAGAGCCTAACAGGCCGACCAGAACCGCAATGGAACAATACATATCCATTCTTGAATGGCAGCCGTCCGCAATCAGGCTCTGGGAGCCTGTCTGTTCCCCCACATAAATCTTGTATCTGGCCATGAAGTAATTGATAATGATCCCGATAAAAGCACCCGCTGCCACAAAAGGTACAAAGCGCAGTTCTGTCGTTTCGCCGCTCAGCGCCTCCGAAAGGATCTCAATTCCCATAAAAAAGATGAACAGGGCAACAAATATAGCCAGGATGTGTTCTGTTTTTTCTATGGATTTTTTCAGTTTCCTTGCGCTGAAACGGGCAAGAATAAGTCCCAGGAATACGACGGATGAAACAAAAACGTCGGTAAAAGAGTGCCAGGCGTTTGCTTTCAGCCCGATACTTCCTGAAACATCTGCGAGGAAAAAGCGGAGGATGATCAGTATGATATTTGCAATAATGGCGATTAAAATTGTCTTTTCTTTTCTACCCATTTGTCACCTCAATATCTTTATAGTTTTTTTTGCTCCATCTGTGCCTGTTGCTCCTTCAGAAGCTTGCGCAGCGTTTTGTCATATATGGTAAAATCGGCTTTTTCCAGCAGCGTCTTTTCCATTTCCGATTCGAGCTGGCTGTGTTTTTCTTCACTCAGATGCGCCTTGACATCCTCGGAGACTTCCTCGAAGGTCATTTGCCGCGCCTCCGTACGTTCCCACAGTTTAAAAATATAAAAGCCATAATCGTAATCGATCACCCCGCTGATTTCGCCGGAATTCAGAGAGAAAATCTTCTTTCCCAGCTCTTCCGGAAGCTGATCCCGAGAAATGTTGGCGCCGATTTCTCCTCCTGATTCGGCAGAGCCGTCTTCAGAGTATTTTTTTGCCACTTCCGCAAAATCGGTGCCTCCGTTCAGCTGGGAAAGTGCCTCCTCTGCTTTTTGTCTGGCTTGGTCAGCCTTTTCGCCGTTGAGCCCCTGATCAGTCCAGATAAAGCTTAGTTTTGCCTCTTCCGGTATAAAGAAATTTTTCTTGTTTTGTTCATAAAATTTTTTTGCTTCGTCCTCCGTTGGCTCCATGAGTTTTTCATCAACCTCCTGTTGATGCAGAATTTGAGCCAGGTATTGAATTTTCATCTCATCAAATCCATGACGCTGACTTTCATCAGCGCTGCTGTCTCCGGTCTCTTCAAGCAGAAGCTCCTTGGCAATCAATTGCTCTACCAACTGCTGTTTTTGCTCAAAGGTTGAGAACTGTGCCTGGTATTCCAGAGGGAGTTCTTTAAATTCCGTATAGAAATCTCCTATTGTATACCTTCTGCTGTGAACGCTGAACAATGCTTCATCCTTACGGATGGAGTACTCCTTCTCCGTATTGTTCTGAAGAAGAAGGTACCGGATTGCCAGC
>JAVBVR010000077.1:0-13215 GCA_036677845.1 Anaerovoracaceae bacterium
CTTCAATAACCAAAGGCCGGCCGCCGCATTAAATTACAAAACCCCAATCCAGTATAGAACTGAATTAGGGTTTGAATAGTTTTTTTGAACTGTCTACTTTTGATTGACAGATTCAGTGCAAAATCTCACTACGCTTTTTCTTTTATTCTTACGCAATACTGTTCATCATATTATTTTCTGTTCTATTTCGTTTTGTTCTGTTCCGTTCTATTCCATATTCTGTCTCAAAGCTGCAAGGATTTTCTTTTCAATCCGCGAAACCTGCACCTGGGAAATTCCCATCAGCCCTGCGACTTGCTGTTGCGTCATGTCCTTGAAATATCTCAGCACGATAATCTGTCTTTCTTTGTTCGATAGCTTACCAATCATACTTTTCAGGTGAATCATATCGACGTTCCGCTGTTCCGTATCCGTATAGAGTTCTTTGCCCTGGCGTTCCTGCCTGTCAGGATCATCCAGACTCTCCAGATTTGTCAATGCATCACTCGCCTCCATCAGGCCGATGATTTGTTCCTGCTCTACCCCCATCATCCCGGCCAGCTCACTCACTTTTGGATACCTTCCGTTTTCGTTGTAGAACGACTCCTGGAAATGCTTCATATTCTTGATATCCTGCTTGACCTGCCTGCCAACCTTTATTCTGCCGTCATCTCGGAGATATCTCCTGATCTCGCCTAGAATCATGGGAACGGCATATGTGGAAAACATGACGCCATAACTGCTGTTGAAGCGGTCAACGGCTTTCAGCAGGCCAATATAGCCGATTTGAAGAAGATCATCAAGCTCATAGCCTGTACCCAGAAACTTTAGTGCGATGTTTTTTACCAATCCGGTGTTTTGTTTAATCAGCTCTTCTCTGGCCCATTCGTCGCCATTCTTCGCCAGTTCAATCAGATCGTATGTATCCTCTTTACTTCTTGTCACATAATTGGAACTCATAAGACATAATCCAGATTCTTAATCATTGTGACCCTAGTGCCTTCCCCGGGGGTGGATTCCACCTCAAGCTTGTCCATGAAGCTTTCCATAACGGTGAATCCCATTCCGGAACGTTCTTCACCGGGCCTTGAAGTGTAAAGAGGTTCTCTGGCCTGTGCCACATCCTCAATCCCTATTCCGTTATCAGATACGATAATGATTACTCTCCTTCCTTCATCGATCATGCATTCGACCGTAACCATACCGTCCTCACCCTCCCGATATGCGTGGATGATGGCATTGCTGACAGCCTCGGATACAGCGGTTTTCATTTCTGTCAGTTCCTCGACGGTCGGATCCATCGGGGCTGTAAACGCCGCGACAGCAACCCGGGCGAAGCTTTCGTTTTCCGACCGGTTAGAAAATTCCAGCTTCATGCGGTTCAGGAGAATATCTTTTTCATTACTACTGTTCATCGCTGCCTTCCGCCTCCTCATTGTTTGTTTCCGATACTATTTTATGAATAGATTCAGCAACAGTATCGATTCTTCCTGCAATGGTGTAGATACCCGCCATATCAAGAATTCTGTCAATATATTCATTGCAGCCCGTAATGACCAGCCTGCCTTCCATTTGCGTGATTTTGTTGTATCGACCCATAATAACACCGATGCCCGAACTGTCCATGAAGGTTACCCGCTCAAAATTGAATATAAGATGTTTTGAATGAAAGGCATCCACAGTTTTATCAATCTCTTCTCTTACCACTGCTGAGGTATGATGGTCCAGCTCGCCATCGAGATTTGCAATTAAAATATCGTCTGTCATTTCAAATTCTATCTGCATAAGTCAACCCCCCTCCTTACCAATTATACATGCTTGTTCGTAAACTGTCGCTGAGAGAATGAGGGGATTTGGTTCTAGTTTTGTCGAAATACGTAAAAGTATTTTCACGAAAACCGCTGATTTTATGATGCATGCATCAAAATCAGTAATCGGTTTCACGGTTTTCTTAGAAAACACTTTTTCCGTTCATGAAATCGACTGATTTTTCATAAAACAAACAGAAAGCGGATGCCAAGTGAGTACTCTCTGGCATCCGTTTATATGATTATTCAGCCGGGTAGATGGTGACGGTTTCCTTGGAAGCCACTGCATCGGCTATCAGCTGCTCGGCATTCAGTTTATTTTCAGACTCCAGTATTCTGTCTAATTTAGGCCTGGTCGAGGGATGCTTCGGGAGGAACACGGTACAGCAGTCTTCATACGGAAGAATCGAAGTCTCATAGGTTCCGATGTTCCTTGCGATCTCCATGATGTCGACCTTGTCCATTGCGATCAGCGGCCTCATGACCGGCATCTGAACAGAATGGTCGGTAACCACCAGTGCTTCAGCGGTCTGGCTTGCCACCTGGCCCAGGTTTTCTCCGGTAATCAGCATCAGGCAGCCGGTTTCCTGAGCAATCTTTTCCGCAATTTTCATCATGAAGCGCCGGACAAGAATCGTTGTTTCCTCCTCCGGGCAGTTTTGTACGATCATTTCCTGTATCGGCAAAAGATTGATGATGTGCATCTTGAATCTGCCGCAATAACCTGCCACAATACCGGCAAGATCTACAACCTTCTCACGGGCTCTTTCACTGGTATACGGGTAGGAATGAAAATGAACCGCCTCGATCAGCATTCCGCGCTTGGCCATCATCCAGGCTGCAACCGGACTATCGATCCCGCCGGAAAGAAGAACCATGCCTTTTCCGTTGGTTCCGAGTGGAAGACCGCCAAAACCTGATATCTTCTGTTCAAAGATATAGGTCCTGTCTTTTCTGACATCTAAGAAAAGCAGACAGTCCGGATTGTGAACATCGACCTTCAGGACCTTGCAGCCAATCAGTATCTTTGCTCCGATCTGCCTTGCAATATCAGGTGATTTTACAGGGAAGTCCTTGTCTGCCCGCTTGGCATCCACCTTAAAGGATTTGATACTCTTCTTCTCGATCAATTCCATCATATAGCTTACCGCGGCTTGTCCGATTGCATCCATATCAGAAGCAGCCTCCACTGCGGGACTGATAGAAGCAACACCGAAAACCCTTGAAATGTCTCCTGTGACCGTATCTGAATCAAACTCTTTCGGTGCTCTGACAAAGACAAGTCCCTCCTGCCTCCTGACCTCAACCCCTTCATATTTTTTTAGTGCTCTGCGGATACGGTCCACCAGCATTCTTTCAAAATACGGCTTGTTCAGGCCTTTTAAAGCAACCTCTCCGCACCTTACGATAAATGTATTTCTTTCATTCATTCTTGAATTTCCTTCCATCATCTAAGACTCCCTACCATGATCTGAGACTTACCCCGCTTATCTGAAACTGCCCAACCTTCTGAATTTCAGTACTGCATTTTTGAGTTGATCCAGCACGTAATCCATTTCATCCACAGTATTAAATTCACTGAAGCTGAACCGGATCGCACCTTCGATCTCTCTATCCGAGAGACCCATGGCTTTCAGAACATGACTCTGTCCCTTTTTTTTCGAGGAACAGGCCGATCCTGTCGATACATAAATGTCCGATTGCTCCAGTGTATGAAGCAACACTTCACCCCGTACCCCCATAAAACTGACATTCAGAATGGCTGGGCTTCCTTCCTCCGTACTGTTAAAATGAATATCCGGTATTTCGGTACTGATTCCGCCGGCAAGATAAGTTTTAACTGTCTTGATTGATTCTATCCGCTCACAGAAATTCTTCCGGCTCAACTCTGCCGCTATTCCGAAACCTGCAGCAGCAGGTACATTCTCCGTTCCCGATCGGAAGCCTCGCTCCTGGCCGCCGCCAAACAGATATGGCTGTACATTGAGACCCTTTCTGACGTAAAGGGCTCCCGTACCTTTTGGTCCGTGGACCTTGTGGCCGCTGATCGACAGTAAATCGACGTCGCTAATGGACAGCGGCAGCTTGCCGTAAGACTGAACCGCATCGGTATGCAGCAGGATTTCGGTCCCGTGTCTTTCACCGAAGCGCCTTTTCAATTCACTGATTTCCGAAACCGGCTGAATCGAGCCGACCTCATTATTTACATGCATAACCGATATCAGGATGGTCTGTTCATCCAGTTCGCTTACATAAGTTTCCATGTCGATCTGACCATAACGGTCTACCGGAAGATATGCGACGTGAAAACCAGATTCCTCTAGCTTTCTGCAGCTCTCCAAAATCGCCGGGTGTTCTACCGAGGATGTGATGATCTTGTTGCCCCTTCTCCTTCTGGCTTGTGCCGTACCGAACAGTGCCGTATTGTCGGCCTCGGTTCCGCCGGAAGTAAAATAAATTTCTTCCTCTTTGGCCCCCAGAGACAGCGCCACCGATTTTCTCGCCTCTTTCATGGCTTTTTCTGCGTTCATACCCATGCGGTGCAGGGAAGACGGATTACCAAAATCCTCTTCTGTGTACCTGAGCAGCTCTGAGATCACTTCAGGGTATGGCTTTGTCGTTGCGCTGTTGTCCAAATAAACAAACATGTTATCCTCCGTATGAAAGAAGAGGCATAAGCCTCTTCTCTATTTTGCATATTCGATTGCTCTTGTTTCTCTGATGACGTTGACCTTGATCTGGCCCGGGTATTCAAGCTCACTTTCGATCTTTTTACTGATCTCCCTTGCGAGAAATACAATTTCTTCGTCATTCATCTCCTCAGGCCTTGCAATAATTCTGATTTCACGGCCGGCCTGAATCGCAAAGGACCGCTCGACTCCGGGCGTCGTATTGGCGATTTCTTCCAGCTTCTGCAGTCTCTTGATATATGTTTCAAGAGTTTCCCTTCTTGCCCCCGGCCTTGCTGCAGATAATGCATCTGCAGCTGCAATGAGAACCGCTTCCATGCTCTTTGGCTCGTAATCACCGTGGTGAGCTGCCATGCCGTTAATGACCGCTTCCGACTCCTTGTATTTTCTAAGAAGGTCGATTCCGATGTCAACATGGGTACCTTCGACTTCATGGTCGATGGATTTTCCGATATCATGAAGCAGTCCGGCTCTCTTCGCTGTTTTGATATCAAGTCCCAATTCTCCTGCCATCAATCCCGCAAGATGAGCGACTTCCACCGAGTGCTTCAGGACATTTTGCCCGTAGCTTGTTCTGTACTTTAATCTTCCGAGAAGCTTTATCAGTTCAGGATGAAGATTATGTATGCCAACCTCAAATGTCGCCTGCTCTCCTTCTTCCTTAATGATGTTATTCACTTCTTTTTCGGCCTTTTCAACCATCTCTTCAATTCTTGCAGGATGGATTCTCCCATCAACAATCAGCTTTTCCAGAGACAGTCTGGCAATCTCTCGCCTTACCGGATCAAAACCGGATAAAATAACCGCTTCCGGTGTATCGTCGATGATTAAATCAATACCGGTCAACGTTTCGATTGCTCTGATGTTCCTTCCTTCTCTCCCGATGATTCTTCCTTTCATCTCATCGTTTGGAAGCGGTACTACCGAAACGGTGCTCTCTGCGACATGATCAGCCGCACATCTCTGAATCGCTCCGGTAATGATTTCCTTTGCCTTTTTATCAGCCTCTTCCTTTGCCTTTGATTCGATGTCCTTGATCATTACGGATGCTTCATATCTGATTTCTTTTTCAATATTGGAGAGCAGAACACTCTTTGCCTCCTCTACTGTGTACCCTGAAATTCTTTCCAGTTCTTCAATCTGTTTCGCTATAAATCCATCCAATTCGCGTTGTTTTTCAATGAGTGACTGTTCTTTTTTTGTAATGCCTTCTTCTTTCTTTTCTAAGTTCTCTGTTTTACGATCAATGGCTTCTTCCTTCTGGATCAGTCTTTTTTCCGATCTTTGGATTTCCGCTCTTCTTTCTCTGATTTCCCGCTCAACTTCGCTGCGCATTCTATGAGCTTCTTCTTTTGCTTCAATGGTTATTTCCTTTTTAATGGTTTCCGATCTGTTTTCAGCATCGAGGATTATATTCTTTGCTTTCTGCTCTGCGCTTCCAATGGCTTTTTCTCCCACATTTTTCCTGAATATATATCCAACCAGCAGCCCAAAGGCCAAGGCAACAATTCCAATGATTATTGCAGTTCCTATACCTATGTTAACACACCTCCCTCTCCTTTATATTGTTACTTTTTAATGCCCGAATTACACCGGACAAATTACTAAATATCAGCATTACGGAATTAAATATTGATATAACTACACAATATATATTATAATGTTTACCGTGACATGATGTCAAGTTGAATTAGCCTGTGCAAACAGTGATATTTTCCAAAAAATCACTGTTTTAGATCTTAACACCAAAGTGCCGGGCAGAACGATATACAAATGATATACAAAGGAACGGTACCCATGGATTACTTTAAAAATTTGCTCAAAAACATAGATAAAGTCCTCTTGCTCCTCCCGGTTTTTTTTGCTGTGATCAGTATCATCATGGTGGGGAGCACATCATACGAGGGCGAGTTTGTCATTACGAAGGATATTGTAGTACAATTTTCGGCCTACTGCATCGGAACGGTCGCCTTGTGCATTGTTCTCCTGTTCAATTATAAAACCTTTGAAAGTATGGAGAAAATCTTATATGCTGCGTCGATCATGTTCCTTCTTACCGTATACATTCCAGGTCTGGGAGTCGAACATTTCGGTTCGAGGGCATGGATTGACCTGGGCCCCATCGATGTTCAGCCTTCAGAGCTGGTGAAAATATCGTTTGTGCTTGTCTTTTCCAGTTATCTAACGAGAAAACGAGGCACCTTGTATGATTTAAAGGGTATCGGCCTGGCCGGTCTCTATGCTGCGCCTTTCATCCTGATCATTTTAAAGGAGGATCTCGGTGCGGCGGTTGTCATGTGCTTTATCACAGCGATCATGATTTTTTCTGCGGGAATCGATTATAAACTTTTTGCCAAGCTGGGCGGTATCTTCTGCATATCCATTCCGATCCTGTACCGCTTTATGGATGTTCATCAGAAACAAAGAATTGATGCATTTCTTCATCCGGACATTCTTTCTCTCCCTGGTAACTACCAGGTATGGAACTCCAAGGTGGCCATCGGCTCTGGCGGAATTCTGGGGAAAGGACTCTTCGCAGGGACACAAAAGGAATTAAAATTCCTGCCCGTACAGAAGTCCGACTTTATCTTCTCGGTTATCGTGGAAGAGCTTGGCCTGATCGGCGGTGGCGTCGTAATTCTGCTCTATACTGTCTTTCTCTACCGTATGCTTAAAATTGCAGACAACGCGAAAGACATGTATGGTTCACTGATTGTCATCGGCATCCTTTCGATGTTCTGCTTTCAGATCTTCGAAAATATAGCCATGGCTATGGGCATCATGCCGGTTACCGGAATAACCCTGCCGTTTATCAGCTACGGCGGATCCTCCGTAGTCGCCAATATGGTCGCTCTGGGCATCGTCCTGAACGTTGGAATCCGAAGTAAAATTATAAATTTTTAAGACAGCAGAAAACAGGGCCGGCCTCCATGATATTGAATCACGGTAAGCCGGCCCTTTTTGGTTTCAAATGGTTCAGAAAGCTATTCGTTTCGTCTGTTTATTCTAGTCACTCTGCGATAATGCGCTCCAGAATGTTTTTGAAATTCTTCTCTATGTAGGTGCCCTCCCTGTAAACGATGGGAAGGCCGTTGTTTGCTGCGATATGGATGTTTTCATCATACTGGATGATGCCGGCCATTTCCGGGCGCATGGCTTCTGCAATGTCTGCGATACCGGGAACCAGTCCGGTAGCAATCAGGTTTGCCATTACCTTGTTGATTACATAAGTTCGTTTTTTAATTCCTAATTCATTCAGTACCTGGTCCAGCATATCAGCGTCTCTGACAGCGGCATATTCCGGCACGGTAATGATGACTGCAGAATCCGCTCCCGCAGCTGCAATCGCGAGATCCTCCCCGATACCCGCCGGAGCATCAACGATGATATAATCAAAATTCCTTCTTAGCTTATTGCACAAAACCTTCATATGGAGAGGAGTGATTTCGGCCTTCTGCTTGTTTTGCGGGGCCGACATCAGGTATAGTTCCGGAAATCTTCTGTCTTTGATCAGCGCCTGCTTGATTCTGCACACACCTGTCAGAACATCCGCCACATCGTAGACGACGCGATTTTCTAGTCCCAGACAGATATCAAGGTTTCTGAGTCCCATGTTCATATCGATCAGGACAACCTTATACCCTTCCTGCGCAAGTTTGGCCCCGGCATTGGATGCAAAAACCGTCTTTCCGACGCCGCCTTTACCAGAAGCAATCAAAATAACCTTCCCCATTTCATTCTCCTCACTGCATAATTTTTGTGTCTATGTTGTAATCCTGGTATACCTTGTCCAGCTGAAGATACTTGCCGATCACTTCCCGTGCAACCGGTGCTGCATAACCCGACGTTCCTCCCTGAAACAGCAATACCGCAACTGCAATCTTTGGATTGTCGGCAGGGGCCATTGCCATGATCCAAGCAAAGGGATCATAGTCTGCTTTAAAAGCATCGATCTTAACTGAGGTAACTTTGCCGTGACTCAGGTTGATCACCGCTTGCCTTACGGCATAATTCCTTGTGGTATAAATATCAGGATATTCCCTCATCAGCCTTGTCATTTCCGTTTCGACCGCATCCCACTTCAGGGCGGCGTTGATTTTCGGAAGATACTGCCTGATGTATTCCACCTCGTCGGGAGGATTGATTTTTCCAGCTCTTTCAGCAGTTCCGGATTTACCTGCAACCTTAACCGGGAAATTGCCGAACGTTCCTCTTAAGCTTCCCCTTGCTCCTGTTGCTGACAGTTTCATCCCCTCAATAATATACTTCAGATTCTCTTCATTTTCCAGACCGATTTTTTTGCCAGGCTCCTTCACGTGGGCTCCATCCCCTTCGATAGCCTTTATCAAGCTAACTTGATTATGGACGCCCTTATTGCCGATCGTTGCGATGTAATTAGCCATCTGCAGCGGGGTATAGGCATTTTCGCCCTGACCAATGGAAATATTCAATTCGTCTCCCGTCGTCCACTCCGCCTGATTAAAGTAGGTAAACTTACAAAGGTCGGCTACGGTTTCAATCAGATTTTCCTTTATTCCGAGTTTTCCAAGCCGTTCGATCAATTGATTTCTGCTCGGGTTCTCTTCCGTCCAGCCGACAATGGTATCGATATTCTCCGATAGCTTCTGTTTATCATCGATAACGGATTTCTGGAAATACATTTCAGCTCTTCCGATCAGAACGTTTCTCAGCATGGATTTAATCTGTGCGAGCTTTCTCTCCTGGCTTGGCACCGGGACCACGGTCTCCGGAATTTCAATCCCGGTCTTCAATCCAAGTCCGTACTCCTGCGCAAACTCGGTTATCTTTTCTATATTCATGGGCTCCCTTAAGCCCAGAGACGTCTTCTTAAAAAAATCCCGGCCTGTAGCAATATCAAAAAAATAGTAGTTGCAGGATACTTCAAGAGCTTCCATCAAGTTGAGGTATCCATGTTTGCCTCTGGACCGATTCCAGATCAGACAGCCGTATGTCCGATTTCCGATCTGGACATAACCATTGGTATAAAGCCTTCTGTTGGGATCCAGGCCGCTCTCCAGGGCGGCCGTTGCCGTAACCATTTTAAAGGTTGAACCCGGCTGGACCGCTGTTCTGGCAGCTACGTTAAACAGAGGCAGCGGAGAAAGAGGATCTCTCAAATTTTCTCCCTGAAGGGCTTTCCAGTCTTCCTTGCTGATTCCGGTGGCAAACAGATTGGGATCGAAATCGGGATAGCTGGCCATAGCAAGGACATCTCCCGTTTCCACTTCCAAAGCCACCACCGCACCGACATTGGCATTTTTATATGCCTTTCCGTATTTGAAATCTCCATACGGACTCTCGAAGGTTCCAGCTTTCTGAATCTCCGTCAATGCCTGTTTTAGGGCCTCCTCTGCTGTTTTCTGCAGTTCCAGGTCAATGGTAAGATAGATATCTTTTCCTTTCTGCGGCTCTGTTTCATTGATCACACGAACCAGCTCGCCAAAAGCGTTGACTTCTACATTCTTTGTTCCGTCTTGCCCTTTCAAGGTGGACTCAAAGGCTTTTTCAATCCCTTCCTGTCCAACCATATCAGTAGGTTTATATCCCCTTTCGTCTACATATTTCGCTTTCTCGCTTTCGGATATCTGGCCGAGATATCCGAGAATGTGAGCTGCGGTATTTGTATTAGGATAATACCTTACTGATTCCGCAACCACCTCAACACCGGGTAAATCAGAGTTTTTCTCCTCAATGATAACAATTGTCTTGTTGGAAACACCTCCTGCAATTTTCGCCGGCATATATTTCCGGTAGCCCTGGGATGAAAGCTCATTCCGCACCACCATGATCTTCCTTGCCTCTTCGTCGCTCAGGGACGAAGATATTTTAAACCGCTCCCTTAAGTCACGGAAAGCCTGCTCCGCAGTCAGGTCAAGTTCCAGATAATACCTGCCCAGAAAGCTTTCCTTGTCCAGTTCCTTTAAAAACTTCATGTTTTTGACTGAAATAGGCGGAAAAATATTATATACTGCCTGGAGTTCCGCCTGGGCGTCATACTTATCCAGGCCTTCGTCGATATTCTGTCGCCGCCTCATTTCGTCAAAGGCCTGCTCCGCCGAATAGTTCACAGGCATTGCCTGAGCCGCCAGCCAGTCCTCAATGTCCTTCTGATAGGTAAACTCGAAGGTTCCGTTTTCTATCAGAATCGGAAAATTGTCATAGTAGGTATCGCCGTTCGCCTCAAGAATCTGGATCAGACTTCTGGAAATACTGTTTATTTCTTCATTGGTAAGATCACCGGCACTGAACCGGACAGTAAAACTGGGCACGTTACCCGCCAGTACTCTGCCATAGCGATCCAGGATTTCACCTCTGGGCGCGGATGTGTTGATACTCCGAATACTGATATTTTTTGCCGCCTCAGCCCAGCTGTTTCCTTCCACAACAGTCAGCCCGAAGAGTCGGATTCCAAGGACAGCCATCATAATCATGATCATAGCCAATATTTGATTGTTTCTGGATTTTATCCACTTCATGATCGATTTAAGCTCCTTGCCTCATGCAGATTCCCGCGATACATATATCTGTCGCCGCGATGCTTAATGACACTGCGGCTGACAATCTGATAAATAGCCAATGTCATAATGATATGGTAGATCAACAGCACAGCCTCCCTCTCCATGACATAGAGAAAGTCGGCCCCCGATCCGAGCATTCTGTTAAGCGCCCAGTAAAACAGTGCGTAAACAGCCGTGCCTAAAACGGATACGATTGTCACCGAGATACGGCTTTCTTTATAAAAATATTGCTTCATCCCGATGCAGATCAGGGATACCGCAAAATTTGCCATAGCAGCAATTCCGATTAATTCAGCAAAGCATATATCATCGGCAAGACCGAATAAAATCCCAAAAATCACTCCATGGTTGCCTTCATACAAAAATGAAAAGATCACTACCAAACAGAGGATCAGGTTGGGTGACACTCCAAAAACCCTGAAATGGTTCATCAATGTGGACTGAAGAATGAACGCGATGAAAAATATCATAAAGGAATATCTGTATTTCAAAACTGCCTCCGTCTATTTATTTACCAAAACGGTAACCTTCTGCAGGTTTTTAAAATAAGCACTTGGCTCTATGGTTACCGTCTTTAGCAAAGTATCGTTATTCCACTCAACATTTTTTACCTTGCCGATGGGAATTCCTTCGGGATACATTCCCATCCCAGACGTAATCAGAACGTCTCCCTCAATCACTGCCGCCTCCGGATCAATCATATATCCCTTAAGGCTTCCCTTTCCGTCGCCCGACAAGATACCCAGAAGCTGCAAATCGCGGAACACTTTAAAGCTGACGGAGTTCGACTCGTCTATCACAGAAATCACTTTCGCCCAATCGGGACCAGCTTCCAGGACTCTTCCAATCAGCCCGTCACCGTTAATAACGACTGCATCTCTGGAAATTCCATCTTTTGTTCCTGCGTTGATGGTAAATATATTGAACCAGTTGGATCCGTCCATGGCGATAACATCGGCGGTTACAAAAGTATAATTGGGTGCAACATTATCATATCCCAAAATGCCGGCAAGATTTCTCAGCTCTTCCAGCTCCGCTTCCGTTAGCCTGATCTGGATGATTTCCCTGTTAAGGCTTGCGATCTGATCCTTCAGTTCCTTATTCTCTTTCAACGTATTGCGGAATTGTAATATACCGGTTATTCCGGATTTTACACCATTCCCTGCACTGGAAACAGGCCCTTGAACCAGGGATACAACCCCTTGGACGCTGCGGCCTAAAACAGTGCTATTTCCAATATTGCTGTAGGATATCACAATGATAATAGCCAATACCAGGAATACCGACAATATAAGCGTTAAAATTCTATGTTCTCTCAGCCAATTCATACTTTTCTTTTCGAGCCTCTTCCCGCGTATTTCTGAAGCCTGTCTATGTTCATCAAGCTCTTTCCGGTTCCTTCCGCCACAGCCTCCAGAGCATTTTCTGCGATGGTCACCTTCAGACCCGTCGAGAACTCGATCAGATCATCCAGCCCCCGAATCAGACCGCCTCCGCCCGACAGTACCAGACCGTTGCTGACGATATCCGCCGCAATTTCCGGCGGAGTCTTCTCCAGCGTACTTTTTATACCATCGATTATAATTTTAATGGGCTCCTCCAGTGCTTTCATCGCGTCGACGGACGTAATGGTGATCGTCTTGGGAAGACCGGTGATGATGTCCCGGCCTCTGGCCTCCATTCGCCGAATGCTGTCAGGATCCGACTTGTCAATGTAGGCGCACCCGATTTTTTCTTTGATTTCCTCCGCAGTCTTGTCTCCTATGAATAAATCATATTGCTTTCTCATATATGCAATAATGGCATCGTTCAGCTTGTCCCCCGCATGCCGGAGCGACGTACTTGTAACGATACCTCCGAGAGCAATGATGGCGATATCTGAGGTACCTCCGCCAATATCTGCAATCATACAGCCCATAGCACTGTCAACAGCAAGGCCTGTTCCAATGGCAGCCGCCATGGGTTCCTCCAGAATAAATACTTCTTTTGCCCCCATCTGACGGATGACTTCTTCGACGGCTCTTTTTTCAACCTCAGTGACACCCGAGGGTACTCCCACTACAATCCTTACCTTTGTAAAAAACGATGTCTCGGGCATAACCCTCTTTATATATGTCTTCAGCATACTTGCCGTCATTTCAAAATCTGAAATCACTCCATCCTGCAAAGGTCTTACAACGTTAATGCTTTCGGGCGTCT
>JAVBVR010000078.1:0-31457 GCA_036677845.1 Anaerovoracaceae bacterium
GCACCAGACCCGGGTATAAAGAGCAGGCGCTGAACGCATTGATTCAAAGACTGGAAGATCAATACGGCGCCAAAATTATTAAAATAAATAATTCTGAGGTTGAAATTTCCTCTACGGATATCAAGAATCGGATAAGAGAAGGAAAGAGCATCAAATATCTGGTTCCGGACGGTGTGGAAGATTTCATCCGAAGAAATTGCCTGTACCGGGAGCCGGATGAGCCTGTTTCATGAATCCCATATTGCCCCTTTCCCGGTGTGTATGATTATTAAACTTGAAAAAACTGGGTATCAATGATAAGATAATTTAGTATGCAATGTACGGATAAGAAAAGAATAATTGAATATATAGAACGGAACATGACGGAAAAACGGCGGATCCATACCTATGCAGTTGCGGAGGAAGCGAAAAAGCTGGCGCAGAGGTACGGAGAGGATGTGGAAAAAGCCGAACTTGCCGCTCTTTTTCATGATCTCTTTCGGGGCGTCACAGAGAGTTCGCTTAACGGATATGTCAGACAGCTGGGATTGGAGACCGTTTACCTGGACAATACCAATCTGGCTCACAGTAAAATAGCTGCTTGTATCATGGAGAAGGACTATCATATCCGGGATCGGGACATAATCAATGCTGTAAGCTTTCATACCACGGGCAGGGCGAATATGTCCAAAATGGAGAAAATTCTCTATCTTGCGGATGCCATCGAACCGAACCGGTCTTATCCCGGGGTTGAGGAAATCAGGGGCCTTGCGTACCGGGACCTTGATGAAGCTTGTTTAAAATCGCTGGAGCATTCCATCGATTATGTAAAATGCAGGGGCGTTTATTTAGATCAGGACACGGTTAAAGCGCGGGACTGCTTAATAGATGAAATAAAAAGAAAGGAGAGAGGGAATGGAAAATAAGGATATCGCGTTGAAGGCAGCGGCTGTTTTATTGAACAAAAAGGCCCTGGATGTTGTGGTGATTGACATTACGGAAAAATCTTCCTTTGCAGACTATTTTGTCATCGCATCAGGCGGTTCAGAAAGGCAGGTTGGAACCCTGGCCGATGAAATTGAGGACCAGTTTGCAAAAGACGGAATTCTGACGAAAAGCGTTGAGGGCAAGAAAACTTCAGGCTGGATTCTGATGGATTACGGTGATGTGATTATTAATATATTTACAGTTGAACAGCGTGACAGATACAATATTGAAAAGGTTTGGAGCGACTGCAGTTTCATAACAATAGACGAGAACGAGATACAGTAACGGAGGTTAACTAAAATGATAGAGCGCTATGATTTCGGGGAAATTGAAGCCAAATGGCAGAAATACTGGGAAAAGAATCAGCTATTTAAAACGACGGAAGAGGAGGGGAAGAAGAAATATTACCTTCTGGAGATGTTTCCCTATCCTTCCGGAAAACTACACATGGGTCATGTCAGAAACTATTCCATAGGTGATGTCGCCACGCGATACCTGAGAATGAACGGATTCAACGTTCTGCACCCTATGGGATGGGATTCCTTCGGCCTGCCGGCGGAAAACGCCGCCATCAAAAATGGAATTCATCCAAACGTCTGGACCTGGGACAACATTGCCGAAATGAGAAACCAGCTCGCTCAGCTGGGCTTATCCTACGATTGGGACAGAGAGGTCGCGACCTGCCATCCGGACTACTATAAATGGATGCAGTGGATTTTTATCCAGTTCTATCAAAAAAACCTGGCGTATAAGAAAAAAAATCCGGTTAATTGGTGTCCTTCCTGCCAGACCGTGCTTGCAAACGAGCAGGTTGTCGACGGAGCCTGTGAACGATGCTCCACACCGGTAGGGAAAAAGGATCTGGATCAATGGTACCTGAAGATCACAGACTATGCGGACCGTCTGCTTTCCGATCTAGAAAAGCTGGATGGCTGGCCAAATAAAGTCAAAATCATGCAGAAAAACTGGATTGGCAAGAGCATTGGTGCGGAAGTAGATTTCCAAATCGAGGGATTTGACAAAGAACTGAGAATCTTCACCACAAGGCCTGATACGCTTTACGGTGTGACCTATATGGTTCTGGCTCCTGAGCATCCCTATGTAAAAGAGCTGATAAAAGGAACCGAATACGAGACGTCTGTCAACGAATTCCTGGAAAAGCTTCAGTATATGACGGAAATCGAAAGAACATCAACCACGCTGGAAAAGGAGGGTGCCTTCATCGGACGGTATGCGGTCAATCCGCTCAACGGAAAGAAGGTTCCGATCTATATCGCAAACTACGTTCTGATGGATTACGGAACAGGGGCCATCATGGCGGTGCCTGCCCATGACCAGAGAGACTTTGACTTTGCTGTGAAGTACAAGCTGGATATCATTCCGGTCATCGATCCGAAAAACTCAGAAATTGACCTATACAACCTGAAAGAAGCCTTTGAGGCGGAAGGAGTGCTGATCAATTCTGACCGATTCGACGGCATGGACAATAAGGTAGCAATCCAAAAGATTATTGAATATCTGGAAAAAGAAAAAATCGGAAATGAATCCATCAATTTCAGATTGAGAGACTGGCTCATCTCCAGACAAAGATACTGGGGATGCCCCATTCCGATGATTTATTGCGAGAAATGCGGCTGGGTGCCGGAGAAAGAAGAAAACCTTCCCGTTTTACTGCCGACGGATGTGGTATTTACGGGAAAGGGAGAATCTCCGCTGACCACCAGCAAATCCTTTATGGAAACCTCCTGCCCTCATTGCGGCGGAAGTGGAACGAGAGAAACAGATACCATGGACACCTTCCTGGACTCCTCCTGGTACTTCCTGAGATATACCGACGCCAAGAACAGTGAACGGGTCTGGGATCAGAAGAAGGCTGATTACTGGATGCCCGTGGATCAATATATCGGCGGGGTCGAGCATGCAATCCTGCATTTGCTCTATGCCAGATTTTTTACCAAATTCCTTTATGATATCGGATACTGCAAGGCCGATGAACCGTTTACGAACCTGCTCACCCAGGGCATGGTGCTCAAAGACGGTACCAAGATGTCCAAATCCAAGGGAAATGTTGTCAGCCCCGAGGAAATCATCAACAAATATGGAGCGGATACGGCGCGCTTGTTCATTCTGTTCGCATCTCCTCCGGAAAAGGAATTGGAATGGTCTGACGCCGGCGTGGAAGGAAGCTACCGTTTCCTGAACCGGGTCCATCGCCTTGTATATGAACTGGATGATAAGCTGAAAGATGCCCCGCCGGTCTGGCAGGCTGACACTGCGGATGATAAAAAGCTCAACTATGCCATGAACGCCACCATCAAGAAAGTCACTGAGGATGTTGGCGGCCGGTTCAACTTCAATACAGCTATCAGTTCCATTATGGAGCTGGTCAATGAAATCTACCGGTACAAGGAGATCGAGCAGCCGAACAAGGGTCTGCTGAAAACCGCTATAGAAAATCTGATTTTGATTTTATCACCATTTACTCCTCACATCTGTGAGGAAATGTGGGAGCATACCGGCCATGCAAAAACCGTTTATCTCGAAAAATGGCCGGCTTATGACGAAGCCGCACTGGTAAAGGATACGGTAGAAATCGTTGTCCAGCTGAATGGTAAAGTGAAGGATAAGTTTGATGTTCCAAACGGATTGTCAAAGGAACAGCTGGAAGAAACCGTTATGGGCAATGATAAGATAAAGGCAATGCTGGACGGTAGGGAAATCGTAAAAATCGTTGCCGTGCCAAATAAATTATTAAACATCGTGATACACTAAGTCTCATGTAAGAGGAGATGCTGCGCGGGGGAAAATACCCGTTGAGCAGAAGATTGAACGGAAAAAAATACAATGAAGAAAGGATTGACAATTTTTGAAAATTTTAGAAACAAATAAGGGGAACAGTCCGGTAAAACTGATTCCAATCGGCGGTTTGAACGAAATCGGAAAGAATATGACCGTGTTGGAATATAAAAATGACATTATGATTATCGACTGCGGACTGTCTTTTCCCGAAGATGAAATGTTCGGAATCGACATCGTTATCCCGGATTTCAGCTATCTGATCAAGAATCGGGAAAAAGTAAGGGGCATGATTCTGACCCACGGACATGAAGACCATATCGGAGCTATCCCGTATCTTTTAAAAGAATTGAATTTACCGATCTACGGAACCAGGCTGACGCTTGGTTTGGTGGAAAACAAACTGAAAGAGCATGGAATCAAAGGCAAGCTTAACACCATTAAGGCCGGCCAGACCGTAAAAATCGGAGAATTTAAAATAGAAACCATGCGAACCACCCACTCCATCGCAGATGCCATCTGTCTGGCTATCGATACACCGGCGGGGGTTATCTTTCATACCGGAGACTTCAAGGTTGACTATACGCCCGTTGACGGGGAGCCGATCAATTTCCAGAAACTGGCGGACCTCGGTCATAAAGGCGTGCTTCTGATGCTGGCCGACAGCACCAATGCAGAAAGAAAAGGCTATACCGCATCGGAGAGAACCATCGGTGTCGCCTTGGAAAATATTTTTAGGGGTTCTGATGCGCGAATTTTGATTGCGACCTTCTCCTCCAACGTGCACCGGGTCCAGAGGATTATCAATACTGCCGTCATGTTTAACAGAAAAGTGGCCATTTCAGGCCGGAGCATGGTAAACGTAGTGAATCTGGCCATCGAACTGGGCTATCTGAATATACCGGAAAATGTACTGGTTGACATCAACAAGATCAAGAATATTCCCGACAGAGAACTGGTAATCATTACTACAGGAAGCCAGGGCGAACCGATGTCCGCATTGGCCAGAATGGCTTCTGCAGATCATAAAGCGGTTCAGATCAAAAAAGGCGATATGGTAATCCTGTCTTCCAGTCCGGTACCGGGAAACGAGAAAACCGTGTCCAACGTAATCAACAAGCTTTTTGAAAAAGGAGCAGACGTGATTTATTCCGATATCGCTGACATTCACGTATCAGGACACGCATGCGCGGAGGAACTGAAACTGATTCATTCCTTGATCAAGCCGAAGTTCTTCATGCCGGTGCATGGCGAATACAGACATTTGAAACAGCATGCTTTCATCGCGGAAAATCTAGGCATGCCGCCCGAGAATATTCATATTCTCGAAAACGGAGAAGTCCTGCACCTGACAAAGGAGAACGTAAAAAAATCCAAGGAGGAGGTATCCGCTTCCGCAGTCCTGGTTGACGGCCTCGGTGTCGGAGATGTTGGAAATATCGTATTGCGGGACAGAAAACTGCTTTCAGAATCAGGACTGATCATTGTAGTCGCAGCCATCGACAAGAGTACCGGGATGATTCGTTCCGGCCCGGACATCATTTCAAGAGGCTTCGTTTACGTCAGAGAGAACGAGGATCTCATGAACTCCGCAAAAATGGCGGTCAGCGCCAGACTGGACAAATGCTATGGAGATGGCCTGAGAGACTGGTCCGGCCTGAAGAACGCCGTAAAGGATGAACTGAAGAATTTTATCTATGAAAAAACCAAGAGAAGCCCTGTCATACTCCCAATCTTCCTGGAAGTATAAGCCAGGTAAAAGGTATAACAGGATATTTTCAATTCAAATATGGAGGAAAAACCATGAACGTACATGATGAGGCGCATAATTTGGCGAGAGCGATCAAAGAATCACCGGAATATAAAGAGTATGTAAGGTTAAAAGAAACTGCTTCCCAGAATGAGGAGTTGGCAGCCATGCTCAATGATTTCCAGGCAAAACAGTTTGAAATTCAAGCAAAACAACTGATAGGCGAAGAGCTGGGCTCCGACCTGATGGAACAGGTGCAGTCCCTGTACCAGATTCTGATGAAAGATCCGCTGGCAGCACAGTACGTACAGGCTGAAATGAGATTCTCCCTGCTTGTAAACGATGTCTATACAATACTGGGGGACGTGATTAAATTTGAAAACAAGTGATCGGACTACAAATCAAAACACCAGAAATATTATAAAAAACGAGCAGGAACTCAAAACCATATCAAGGGCTGCGGCCCTGGGCGACCAATGCTTCACTCATATCCTTGGCTATATTGAGCCGGGTATGAGTGAAAAACAGATCGCCGCTGAAATCGAACGGTTTTTGTATGAAAACGGCGCAGAAGGACTCGCTTTTGATACCATCAGTGTATCAGGGGAAAGGTCCTGTCTTCCTCACGGGGAACCTTCCGACAAGCTTATTGAGAAAGGTGAATTCCTGACACTGGATTTCGGAGCGGTCATTGACGGTTATTGCGGTGATATGACCCGTACCGTAGCCGTCGGTTATGCAACTCCCGAGATGAGAAAAATCTACGATATCGTTTTGGAAGCCCAGCTTGCCGCCATGGATTTCATAAAAGCGGGCGTTCGGTGTTTTGATGCGGACAAGGTGGCAAGGGATATCATCGCCAACGCGGGTTTCGGTGAATACTTCCCCCATGGATTGGGCCACGGAGTGGGCCGGCTGGTGCATGAAGCGCCTACGCTCAACGCAAAGAGTGAGGAGGTCCTGGAGAAGGATATGGTAATCACCATAGAACCGGGGATCTACATACCCGATCAATTCGGCGTTCGCATCGAGGACTTGGCAATTGTGACGGACTTTGGTATAATAAATAAAGTTGAGTCCCCAAAGGACCTGATCATTTTATAATGAAATAATTTGGAGGTATATAAATATGATTTACGCAAGTGATTTTAGAAAGGGGATTACCTTTGAAATCAACGGAGAACCGCATGTAATCCTCGATTTTCAGCACGTAAAGCCCGGCAAGGGAGCAGCATTTGTCCGAACCAAGTACAGAAATATACTGACCGGCGCAACAAGAGAAGAAGCATTCAATCCCAACGATAAATTTGAGAATGCGAGAATCGAGACAAAACAGATGCAGTACCTTTACAATGACGGCGAGCTCTATTATTTCATGGATCAGGAAACCTTCGATCAGGTTCCTTTGATGAAAGAACAGGTAGAGGATGCAATCCTCTATTTAAGAGAAAACGATATGGCCACCATCAAGTTTTTTAAGGACAGTGCCTTCCTGGTAGAACCGCCGAATTTCGTAAACCTGAAGGTAATCGAGACTGAGCCGGGAGTAAAAGGTGACACCGCGACAAACGTGACAAAGGCCGCTACTGTTGAAACCGGAGCGGTGATACAGGTTCCGATCTTTATAGAAGAGGGCGAAATAATTCAGATTGACACCAGATCAGGTGAATATTTATCAAGAGCAAAATAAAGTGCATACATTTCGCAGGGTATTCTATTCTGCGAAATTTTTTTGACGCGGGGGTAACTATGGGAAAGCGACGAAATAAAGTAAAAAGCAGAAGACGTTTGATGATCAGTATTGTGATTGCGGCAGCGATCGTTGTCATCGCGGCATCTGCGGGATACTCCATGTATGTGGAAAAAGAGAGCAGGCCGGTGGCTCCCGGCAGTGATGAATATATCTCAGTTACCATTCCTTCGGGAACGGGGACGGGTGGTATCGCTCAGATTCTGAAGGAGAGCAACCTGATCAATAACATGAATGTTTTCAAGCTGCAGTCAAGAAGCAGGGGTTATGACGGTAAATACAAGGCTGGCCAGTATTCCATGTCTCCCGGCATGTCCATGGATGAAATCATGACGCTGCTGATGGCAGGCAGTGACAAAACCTTACGATTCACCATTCCGGAAGGTTACGATATCAGAAGAACGACAGCCAAGCTATCCGCAGAGGGTCTGGTGAATGCGGAAGTCTTTGCAGAAGAAATCGAGAAGGGACAGTTTAATTACAAATTTCTTGAAGGAGCATCGGCAAGCCCCGACCGTCTGGAAGGATTTCTGTTTCCGGAAACCTATGAGATATTTGCCAATGCCAATGAGCATGATATTATCGATAAAATGCTGTATCAATTCAATAAGGTGTTTACGGACGAGTACTATGCAAGAGCTGAAGAGCTGGGAATGAGCGTGAGGCAAGTGATTACTCTGGCGTCAATCATTGAGCGGGAGGCCCGTATCCCGAAGGACAGGCCTGTCATTGCCAGTGTGTTTTATAATCGCCTGAAAATCGGCATGCCGCTGCAGTCCTGTGCTACTGTCCAGTATATTCTGGGTGAGCAGAAACCGGTTCTCAGCATTAAGGATACAAAGATCGAATCACCGTATAACACATATCTGAATCCCGGATTGCCGCCGGGACCCATCGCATCTCCGGGAGCTGACTCCATTCGCGCAGCGTTATATCCGGCAGATACGAATTACTTATATTTCTTGGCAAAAGGTGACGGCTCACACGCCTTCTCAGAAACCTACGACCAGTTTTTAAAGGACAAGGCGAAATATATTAATTGATCAAGCCGGTCGGAACCGGAGAAAGATACGATACGAAGCAGACTACGAAGGAGCTACATGAACATCACCAACGACAGGGTAACCGAATACCTGGAGGGTCTCTACCGGCCGCTCAATCCGGAGATTCAACGGCTTCGAGAGATTGCGGAAAAGCATAATGTTCCCGTTATCCTGAGGGATTCAGAGACCTTTATTTTAAATATGATAAGAATGAAGAAGCCGAAACGCATCCTGGAAATAGGCTCCGCAATCGGGTATTCCGCCATCTGTTTTGCTTATGCTGCGCCCGACGCGGAAATCATCAGCCTGGAACACAGTGAAAAGATGTATCATTACGCAGTAACAAACATTGAAAAGTTTGAATTGTCACGGCGGATTCATGTTAAATTGGGCGATGCACTGGAGAGTCTGAAGGAATTGGCCGGATTGACAGCCAACCCGGGTGAGGAGGGCTTTGATCTGGTTTTTATCGATGCGGCGAAAAGCTATTACCGAAAATTCTGGGATGCGTGTATTCCGCTATGCAGAAATGAGGCGGTCATCCTCTCTGACAACGTCCTCCTGCAGGCCAGAACAGCATCCGACGATTATATCACGGACAGACGACAGAAAACCAGTGTCCGGCACATGAGGGAATATTTATCCTATATTACAAAAACGGAAAAAGCAGATACTGCGGTATTGGCCGTCGGAGACGGCATTGCAGTCAGCGTAATAAGAGACAGAGGAATGAAGGGTTAGAGAGAATAAAATGAAAAAAATTGAACTGCTTGCTCCCGCAGGAGATCTGGAAAAACTGAAGATTGCCATCGATTACGGAGCGGACGCCGTTTATTTCGGAGGGGAAATGTTCGGCCTCCGGGCAGCGGCAAGAAACTTTACCCCGGACGAAATAAAGGAGGGCGTTTCCTACGCCCACGACAGGGGTAAAAAGGCTTACATGACGATCAACATATTTGCTCACAATGAGGACATCCCGGAGCTTGAAAAATATCTGGACCAGTTGAAGGACATCCCCATCGACGCATTTATCGTATCTGATCCGGGCGTTATTATGATGATCCGGGAGGCGCTTCCCTGTGCGGAGATTCATCTGAGCACTCAGGCAAATATGACCAACTACAGAACTGCCGAATTCTGGCATAAACAGAGTGTAAAAAGAATCGTGCTGGCCAGAGAGCTGACCTTCGGGGAAATCCGGGAAATAAGAACAAAGCTTCCGGAGGCGCTGGAACTGGAGGCCTTTATTCAAGGAGCCATGTGTATTTCTTATTCCGGACGATGCCTTCTGAGCAACTTTATGGCAGAGCGGGACGCGAACCGCGGGGAATGTGCACATCCCTGCCGCTGGAAATACCAACTGGTGGAAGAGCAGAGACCAGGCGAATACTTTCCTGTTGAGGAAGACGAAAGAGGAACCTATATCATGAATTCCAGAGATCTTTGCATGATCGAGCATATTCCGGACCTGATCGGAGCGGGCCTTTCATCGGCAAAGATCGAAGGCCGGATGAAGAGTATCTTTTACGTCGCCACCATCGTCAGTGCATACCGGAGCGCCATCGACGCCTATTATGCGGATCCCGACAGATATGTGTTCAATCCGGAATGGCTGAACGAGCTGAAGAAGGTCAGCCACAGAGAATTCACAACAGGCTTTTACTATAATAAACCGACCAATAAGGACCAGAATTATCAGACCAGTGCCTATACGAGGAACTACGCCTTCGTCGGCCTGGTCAGGAGCTATGACAAAAATACCGGCTTTGCTGTGGTAGAGCAAAGAAACAAGATGAATCTAGGAGACGAGATTGAGGTTTTTGGTCCTCGAAGAGATTTCTTCTCACAGAAGATCGAGGTGATGCTGGACGAAGAGGATCGGCCAATCGAATCCGCTCCGCACCCGCAGCAGATCGTAAAAATCAAGATGTCACAGCCGGTTTCAGAAAAATTTATGTTCCGCAAACGGAAATAAGTGGTATAATAGAGTGAATTATCATATCCAAACTTAAGGAGGAAATACTGAATGGATCCCGACCCGAGTATGTCATTAACCGTTCAACTTTTATTCTTAGCATTACTCATACTTGTCAACGCGTTTTTTGCTTCGGCAGAAATGGCCATCGTTTCGGTAAATAAAAACAAAATAAAAATCCTTGCTCAGGAAGGCAAGAAAAAAGCCAAGCTTCTGTTAAAGCTCTATGACGAACCGAATAAGTTTTTATCCACGATCCAGGTTGCAATCACCTTAGCCGGATTCCTGGCCAGTGCGGTGGCGGCCACATCCATGGCGGACGATATTGCAGCATTTCTATCAGGATTCGGAATTCCGTACAGCAAACAGATTGCGGTGATTCTGGTTACCTTGGTTTTATCCTTTGTCTCCCTTGTATTTGGTGAATTGTATCCGAAAAGGATGGCGTTGCAGTATTCCGAAAAAATAGCCATGGCCAGTGTCAAACCCATCATCTTTATTTCCAAGATATCAAAACCCTTTGTATGGCTGCTTTCTGCGTCTGTGGCCTTATTGTTGCGCATAACCGGTGTAAAGGATACCAATATAGAAGAGCAGTATTCGGAAGAGGAAATCAAGTCTCTGCTTGAAGTCGGCCAGGAAACCGGCCTGATCAAGGAAGCAGGGAAGGAAATGATCACGAGTATTTTTGAATTTGACGACAAGCTTGCCTATGAGGTCATGACGCCGAGAACCGACGTGTATATGATTAATATCAACGACAACCTGGCGGACTATGTGGATGAACTGCTGGAAGAACGGTTCGCAAGAGTGCCGGTTTACGAAAAGGACAGTGACAATATTATCGGAATTCTTTATATGAAGGATTTTGTAATAGCAGCCAGAAAGCATGGATTTGAAAAGGTAGACCTTAAAAGCCTGCTCCGGAAGCCGTACTTTGTGCCGGAAAGCAAAAATATCGACGATCTGTTCCGGGAACTGCAGCAATCCAAAGTTCATATTGCTATCCTAATCGATGAATACGGCGGATTTTCAGGAATTGTCACCATTGAAGACTTAATTGAAGAAGTCATGGGAAACATAGACGACGAGTATGACGACTATGAGGCCAAGCTGGAGAAGCTCGACGAAAACACGTACTTAATAGACGGACAATACTATATCGACGACTTGAATGATGAACTGCTGCTGAATCTGGAATCGGAGGAGCATGAAACCATAGGTGGATTGATTATCGATATTCTGGGCGAGATCCCTGGTGAGGACGAAACAGAAGAACGGATTGTAGAACTCGATAACTGTACGTTTAAGATCGAATCGGTAAGAGACAGGCGCATTGACAAGGTCAAGCTTCACATTGCTCCCATGCCGTCGGATCCCGAAATGGAAGCGGAAGAATAATGATAAAGATCGATTGACTGCTACCACATAATATAACACAGCCGGAACTAGGCTGTGTTTTTTTGTGCAGTCAGACAGCCGGATCCCGGCTGTTATGTTTTTCTTCCGGACAGCCGGTTAAATAAAGAGTACAAGGCTGGCTGCCATGACCATCATCCCTGATACAAGTCCATAGATGGAAAGATGGTGTTCCCCGTATTCTCTGGCCGCCGGAAGGAGTTCATCGATGGAGATAAAAACCATGATGCCTGCTACTCCGGCAAAAACAATGCCAAACGTCATCTCGCTGAAGAACCGGAACAGCAGCAGGTATCCCACCAATGCCCCGATGGGTTCAGAGAGGCCCGAAAGGAAAGACAGGCGAAAAGCCTTTCGTCTGCTTCCCGTTGCATAGAAAATCGGAACCGCGACGGCGATCCCCTCGGGAATATTATGGATGGCGATAGCTGCGGCGATAGGGATTCCGAGATTCGGGTCTGCGAGAGCTGCCGTAAAAGTTGCAAGGCCTTCGGGAAAGTTGTGAATTCCGATAGCGATCGCAGTGAAAACACCCATTCGAAGGAGCTTGTTTTTATGATGTTCGCTTCGTCCGTCCATTTCTTCAACGGTATGAGCTTCGTGGGGATTATTGGCTTTTGGAATCATTTTGTCGATCAGGGCAATCAGCATCATGCCGCTGAAAAAGCTGATCACCGTAACAGCTGTACCCATCTTTTCGCCCAGGGTCAGCGCCAGGGATTCATTTGCCTTTTGGAAGATTTCTATCATCGAGACATAAATCATGACGCCGGCAGAAAAGCCGAGGGCTATCGAAAGAAATTTTGCATTGGTCTTGTTTGTTATAAGAGACAGAAGACTGCCGATCCCGGTAGCCAGTCCCGCAAATAAAGTCAATCCAAAGGCGAAAATAAACTGCTGAAATGTTATGTCCATGGTTTCCTCCCCATCATTCATCTTGCTGAATTATATACCCTCTTTCTCAGGAATCATACCATAATGTGATTTTTTTTATTGTAATAAAATCTTGTCCAATTCATATGATGTATTGAAGCCGCTCTCGAATCAAGCTGAGGACGGACTCGGGCCGATGCATGAATGGCCTGACAGAAACAGAAAAGAAAGAGGGTCATAGGATGAACAGCCTGGAAAAAATACTGACTAAGCTGCCTGTAGAAATCGGAGAGCAGATCAAGCACCTGCCGGGTCCGATCAAGAAAAATCTTGAGGAGATTCGAATCCGAAACGGACATAACATCATCTTATACGCATCCGGCAAGGAGTACGAGCTGGAATGCAAAAATGGAACACGAGTTGATAATCTTTTAATTAACAACATATTTAATTCGTTTCTGAATTACTCTGCCTATGCTTACCAGGAAGAGCTTTCAAACGGTTATATCACAATAGAAGGAGGGCATCGGGTAGGAGTGTGCGGCCGTACCGTCATGGAGAACGGAAAAGTCAAAACAATCAAAGATATTTCTTCTGTCAATATAAGAAAAAGCAGAGAAATCATCGGCGTTTCAGATCCCTGCATGGGGTATTTGATGAAAGGCAGACATCAAATCTACAATACCATCATTGTATCTCCTCCGAAATGCGGAAAAACCACTCTGCTTCGAGATATGATCCGGAATTTCAGCAGCATGGGGTTTCAGGTCGGCGTTTGTGACGAGAGATCGGAGATCTCCGGGATGTACAATGGGCGGCCTTCCTATGATCTGGGCATACGTACCGACATACTTGACGGCTGTCCGAAAGAAAAGGGAATGATTATGCTGATCCGTTCCATGTCCCCCGATCTGATTGCGACGGACGAAATCGGGAAACAGGAGGACTGTCATGCTATTGAGGCGGCTGTCTGTGCCGGAATCAGTCTGCTGACTACCATTCACGGAAACGGCTTTGAAGATGTAATTCGTTCCGGGATCGGTACACTTGTAGAAAAAGGTGTGTTTGAGCGTTTGATTTATTTGACCAATATTCCGGCCATCGGGTCCGTATCTGCTATTCGTGACTGGAGGAATCAAAATGTTATTTAAATTGATTCTCTGTATCATTATATTGCTCGCGGGAATCGGAATCGGGCACTTGAAAGCAAAGACTTTCGATAATCGTCTCTATCACCTGCAGGAACTGATTACAACCCTGAAAGTATTGGAATCGGAGATGAAATACAGGTTGGACCCCATGCCAGAGCTGCTGCTGAGAGTAAGCGGAATAAAGAATGGTTTCAGTGCGGAGCTTCTGAAAACCGTTGGGCTGCTCCTGAAAAACCATGCTTCAAGAGACCTGTCAGACAGCTGGAAGGAAGCTGTAGAAACTGTTTACCGGGAAAGTGCGCTAAACAAAGAAGATCTTAGGATTGTCACAGATCTCGGTATTGAACTCGGTAAGACCGACATGAAGAGTCAAACCGGTATGTTTCAGCGAACATTTTCCCTTCTGGAAGCCCAGGCGGCGGAAGCCGCAGCAGACAAAAAGACGAAAGGGAAGATGTATAAGAGTCTTGGCTCGGCGATGGGTGTTCTTATCGTAATTCTATTTATATAGCAAAATGACGTGCTTCCGAAAAACACTTACTACGGGAAACTTGAGAGGAGAGTCAGAATGGACATCAACGTAGATATCATTTTTAAAATTGCGGCTATCGGAATTATCGTCGCCGTGCTGAATCAAGTCCTGATCCGGGCAGGAAGGGAAGATCAGGCAATGATGACGACGCTTGCCGGTATTATCGTTGTACTGCTTTTGATCGTTCGGATGATTAATGATTTCTTTATAGCGGTGAAGACCTTGTTTCAACTATAGCTCAGGGAAAGATTTGGACGAAATGAGGTGTTTTTATGGACATGGATATTTTCCGGATCGCTGCAGTCGGAATCTGTGGTGTGATCATTGCCTCCATGGTAAAGGGATATAAGCCTGAGTTTGCGGTCTATATCGTTATTACTACCGTTTTGGTTATTTTTATCATGGTGATCTACAAGCTTGCTGCAGTCTTTGAGTTTCTTGGCGAAATCTATGACCAGATCAGTTATGGCAAGAGCTTCTTTCCGATTATCTTAAAGGTGCTGGCCGTTGCATATATCGCGGATTTTACGGCGCAAATATGCAAGGATTCCGGTGAAAGCGCTATTGCCGGCAAGGTTGAGCTTGCCGGAAAGGTTATGATATTCTATCTTGCTGTGCCCGTTATGGTTGCAGTCATGGATTTAATTAACAAAATGCTGCCGGGATAAAATGTATCAAAAACAGTTTCGGAAAAAGGGTCCGGGAGGTGAGGAATATTGAGTGTGGAAAGCATTGTAAACGAGCAGCTTGCTTCAATGGACATGGAAGGAATCGAGGACCTGTTTGACATTGCCACGAAAAACGGTAATTTGTTCGGGGATATCAGCCCGGGAGAAATTATCCGCAGCATCCTTCGGGGCGATCCCATAATTAATTTTCATGACATCCTGGGTGCAGTCAGCAGTCATTTCATGCATGAAATCCACGGAAGCATGATTTTGGGGGTACAATTGGTTGCGATCTGCATCATAATCGGCCTGATGAAGAATTTTGCCGATTCCTTCTCCAAGGATACAGTTTCCAGCCTTGGTGCCGTCGTGTGCAGCTGTTGCGTGATGGTGCTTTGTCTGAAGAATTTTATGGACATCTATCAGGTCTGCAGCACCGCGGTAGAAACCATGACGGTAACCATGCAGGCTCTTCTGCCGATTTTAGTGCCGCTGCTGATTACCATGGGAGGCTTCGCCTCAGGAGGGATTCTGAATCCTCTCATTGTCACCGCAATCACAATTTTCAATTCCGTCCTTCAGCGGTTCATCATGCCGGCCATATACGTATCGTGTATCTTTATTCTGGTCAACAGTCTTTCGGAGAAGGATTATGTCAAAAAACTGGCTCTGCTGATCAGGGGTGCTGCCGTATCGGCAATGGGGCTGGCTGTAACATTGTTTTCGGGGCTGACGATTCTTCAGGGTGTTGTGACGAAAACCGCTGATGGAATGATTGCCAAAACAGCAAAATATTCAGTGGACAATTTTGTTCCCATCGTGGGGGGGTTCGCAGCGGATTCGCTGGATCTCATTCTCAGCTGTGCGGCAATCATAAAAAACGGAATTGGAATATTCGGCCTCCTCATTATACTGTCTCTGCTGATCGTTCCTTTAATCAAGATACTGGCGGTAGCGCTTGTATTCAAAATTTCTGCCGTCATTATTGAACCCATCGGGAATAAGACCATCTCCGACTGTGTCAATGAAGTCGGCAACACGGTAATCACCCTGGCAATCATCCTGTTTCTGGTTGCAATGATGTTTATTATTTTTCTTTCTGTAATCATTGGGATCGGAGGTGGAAGTCTGTGGAAATAGTTAGGGAGTGGGTCAAGAATATATTCCTGATCATCGTAGCGGTGACCTTCGTTGAAATTCTGCTGCCCACCGGCAGTATGAGCAAGTATCTGAAATTTATATTTTCCCTGGTAATTATGGCGATAATATTGTCCCCGCTGGCAATTTTGGTGGAATAAGGACATATCCATATTTATATATTAATAAGGAGGATAAAGAATGTGGGATAAACTGAAAAATGACAAATACGTAAAGGACTTGCTTATCAAGTTTCTTACGATATTATTTGTAGCAGCAATCGCACTTCTGCTGTTCGATGTTCTTACCCAGAGTAAAGACGGGAGAAGGCAGATCGTAGATATGGACGGCGGGACAGAGTATACAGAGGAGACTGCCCTTGCTACGGAAGAAGAGATTAAGCTGGAAAAGATTCTCAGCCAGATGAAGGGTGTAGGGGATACCACGGTGATGATAACCTATCAGAGCAGTGAGAAACCGGATACGGTATTCAGCGCGGGAAACGATAATAAAAGCCGCAAGGTGGAAGGAGTGATTGTTGCATCGAAAGGAGCAGGTGATATCATCATCAGGAGCAGGATCGTCGATGCGGTATCGACAGTGTTTGACATCCCTGCGTCAAATGTGGTGGTCTTTGAGAAAATCGACAGCGATACGGAATAAAAAGAATTGCGAAAGCATGATTTAGGGGGGATATCGTAAATGAAATTCATGAAACACAAAAAAATAATGTTAGTGGGCATGCTGGTAATGATTGTGGCCATCGGTGTGCTGAACAACAGGCTGAATAACGAGCAGGATCTTTCCGTTTCCGCGGGCTATACGGATTATGAAATGGATCAGATGAATCTGCATGACGGGGACGTATTGGTTGACAGCCTGAACGTGACTCAGGTTCCCGGCACCAGCAGCGGAGCGGGAGTAGACGCCGATTCGGAAGATACCTCCGCGCCGGCGTCCGGCAACAGTGCTGTAGTGGATACCATAGTCGGGGCAGGTCAAAATCCTCAAAAAACAGCCACGGGTGAAGCTCTTGACAGCAGTATGATCGTTACGTCCGACGACATATCGGAACTCTCAAATGCCGATACTTACTTTGAGGAGGCAAGAGCTACCATTAATATGGACAGAAACCAGGTAATCTCTATGCTGTCGGATGTGATTGAGGAGTCAAAGGACGGAAGCGCCGAAAAGAATAACGCCACGCAGCAAAAACTAAAAATCATCGATTATATGAACAAGGAAAAAGTAATTGAGAATCTGATAAAGAATAAAGGTTTCGCCGACGCCCTTGTTTTGATGACTGACAATTCGGTCAATGTAACGGTTAATAAACAGGAGGTCTCCCAGTCTGATGTAGCAAAAATTTGCGATATCGTAATGAGGGAAACAGGCCGTGACGCGAGTCAGATCGTGATCCAAAGCAAATACTAAATTGATTTGTATCTGAAGTTCACTTCTGCTATAATGATTCTATAGTTTTAATGCGGCATTGCTCGTAAAATAGAATACATCTGAGGTGAAATAAATGAGCACGGCAACAGAAGAAAAACTGGGAACCCTTAAGATATCGGATGATGTCATCGCAATCTGTACCATGAACGCTACAATGAGAACCAAAGGTGTAGCAGGATTGAGCGGCGTTTTTTCCGACAATATTTCAAAGAATCTATTCGGGAAAGAACCTCTGTACAAGGGGATTAAAGTAAACCAGAGTGAGGACGGAATCGGTATTGACATATATATCGTCGTGGAATATGGTGTTAAAATTCCGGAGGTGGCATGGGACATTCAGGAAAATGTCAAAAAAGAAGTAGAATCCATGACGGAGGCTGTTGTGAAAGCAGTGAACATACACGTTCAAGGAGTACATTTCACAGATGAGGAGGACTAGAAGACATGCGGAGAACGGAAGCGAGAGAGCTTTTCATGCAGCTGCTGTTTCAGATGGAAGTTCAGAACGATTACAGTCAGAAAATAAAGGATAGATTTATCGAGGAAAACCTGAAGGACTCCAATCAGCTGGAGTATTTCAACCAGCTTTTTGACGCTGCGGTGGAGAATCTGCCGGAGATCGATGAAAGGCTGGAAAAATGCAGCGAAAACTGGAAAATTAAACGAATGGCAAAGGTCGACCTGGCCATACTGCGGCTTTCCGCAGCAGAGATCCTGTATCTCAAGGATGTACCGGATTCGGCTTCCATCAACGAAGCAGTGGATATGGCAAAAAAATTCAGCGGCGATGATTCGGGAAAATTCATCAACGGGATCCTGGGCAAGGTTGTAAGAAACAAAGATGCAGAGTAAAGATTTGATTCTCGGAATTGATACCAGCAACTATACGACATCCCTTGCGATTACTGAAGTCAACAGAGCAATTACAGCAGACAAACGAAAATTATTGACCGTCAAGCAGGGCGAAAGAGGGCTTCGGCAATCCCACGCCCTTTTTCAGCATATGGAAAATCTTCCGGATATGCTGGCGGAGCTTTTCGGAATGATCGATAAAAACCGAATTGGAGCGGTTTCCGCTTCCGATCGTCCAAGGCCTGTTGAGGGGTCCTATATGCCGGTGTTTAAAGCTGGCGTCAACTACGGAAAAATTGTGGCAGCCAGCCTTGGGGTGCCTTTATTTGGTTTCTCACACCAGGAGGGTCATCTGGAGGCCGGAAAATATAACACCAGCCTTGCTGAGAAAACGGAATATCTGGCCTATCATCTGTCTGGCGGTACCACCGAGCTGTTGTTTGTGAAAGAAGGCTCCGTTGAGATTCTGGGCGGCAGCCGGGACCTATCCTTCGGACAGGTGATCGACAGAATCGGCGTCACGCTCGGTATGAGTTTTCCCGCAGGACGGGAAATGGACTTCACTGCCGTTAGAATCAGGGACAAGCTCACCGTTAAAAAATCGGAATTGTTGCGAAAGATTCCCATTGACGGACTGGAAATCAATCTCTCCGGCATCGAAACCCAGTTCCGCAGAGAACTGGAGAAAGGTTCCGATCCGGAAAAGCTGGTTTACGATCTGTTTCAGAATATTTGCATATGTCTGGGCAGGCTCACGGAACATGCTGTTTCTGAGACAGGCTGCAGCCGGATACTCTTTACCGGCGGGGTAGCTGCAAGCCGGTTTGTGAGGGAGGAACTCAAGGAATATTTTGCGGGCAAGCAGGTATCTGCCGTATTCGCAGATCCGGTTCTTTCGTCGGATAACGCAGTGGGTGCGGCACTTCTTGGGGGAAAAAAATTATGGCAATCAAACCGATAAAAGTATCTCAACTGAACGGCTACATCAAAAGAGTGCTTCAGTCAGATCCGCTGCTTGGAAACGTGTCGGTAATCGGGGAAATATCGAACCTGAAATACCACAGCACGGGGCATGTGTATTTTACGCTGAAGGATGAAACGAGCAAGATCAATTGTTTTCTTGCCGCGGAATACCTGAAGGATCTTCGCTACGATCTCTCCGACGGGATCGAAATCGTAGCAGGAGGCTATATCTATCTATACGAGCGCGGCGGAAGCTATTCCCTGAACGTTAGGGAGATAACCATTGAGGGGGTCGGTAATCTCACCGCGGCCTTCGAACGTCTAAAGGAGAAGCTTTCCAAAGAAGGCCTTTTTGATGAGAAATATAAAAAACCCATTCCTTTCTTCCCGCAGAAAATTGCCGTTATTACCTCAGAAACGGGAGCTGCGGTCAGAGATATTATAAAAATAATCAAAAGCAGGAATAATATAGTGGATGTTCTGGTGTATCCCTGCCTTGTACAGGGGCCCGGCGCGGCTGCCGAGATTGCAGACGCCATCAGTGAAGTGAACCGGCTTTTTCCCGAGATTGATATAATAATCGTGGGAAGAGGCGGGGGTTCAATGGAGGAACTCTGGGCATTCAACGAAGAAGTGGTAGCAAGGAGCATCTTTGCATCCCGGATCCCGGTTATTTTCGCCGTCGGACATGAGACTGACTATACAATTTCCGATTTCGTAGCGGACAAGCGAGCAGAAACTCCAACGGCAGCGGCGCAGCTTGCGGTCCCGGACATCGCCGCACTCAAAGAATATGTGACAAATGAAATGGAAAACCTGGTTCAAATCATGGAACGCCTGATCCGGTATATGGAATTGCGGGTGAAAAACAGCAACATCGAAGCACTGAGCGCGGGTATGAACAGCAAACTTCTGATTCATGCCATGAAGGCGGAATCCCTGTATAAAGATATGACAGGCTCCCTGGGCAGCCGTCTCGAGGAATGGTCTTCCAGGGTCGAAAGGCTCAAAGCCGGTCTGGATGCATTGAATCCGAAAAACATCATGGACAGAGGTTACGCCGCAATTTTAGACGGACAGGGAAAGCTGGCCGGCTCAGTTGAAAGGTTCTGTGCCGGTGACAGTTTAAAAGCAGTAATGAAGGACGGAGTCATTATGTGTAAGGTGGGAGAAGTAAGGAGGGATTGATATGGCAGATCATAAGAAAAAATTAAGTTTCGAAGAAGCGCTGGCCGGTCTGGAACGATCGGCGGAAATCCTGAAAAAGGACGGAACAACTCTTGAAGCGGCCATGGAGAGCTTTGAACAGGGAATCGAATACTATAACTATTGTAATCAGATGCTGAGTGATGCAAAACAAAAAATAGAATTCTTTGATAAAAAGGAAGCATAAAGGAGAGGTAACCCGATGCAGAACAAGGAGTATTTGAAATTTAAAGCGCTTGTGGAGGAACACCTCCTGTATTTTCTTCCGGAGATTGACCATAAAAGTATTACGTTATATGAATCCATGGTATACAGCCTGAAGGCGGGAGGAAAAAGGCTGCGGCCGGTCCTGCTTCTTGCATCCTGTGATTTTTGCGGAGGAGATGAAAAGTTGGCGCTTCCGTATGCATGTGCCATAGAATACATCCATACCTATTCGCTGATTCATGACGATCTGCCCTCCATGGACAATGATGATCTGAGGAGGGGAATCCCTACGAACCATAAGGTTTACGGCGAAGCCGCCGCTGTTTTGGCAGGCGACGGACTGCTTACCTCAGCTTTTGAGGCCATGAATAAGGACATGCTCCTATATTTTGACAATGAGGAAAAGCTGAAAAGGAGAGTTCGGGCAGTCTATGAGATTTCAAAAGGAGCCGGATGCCGAGGGATGATCGCCGGACAGATCGCCGATATGGAAGCAGAAAACAAGCAATGTACAAAAGAAATTCTGGATTATATCCATTTGAATAAAACGGCAGCATTAATCAAAGCTGCGGTCAGAGCAGGCGCCCATCTGGGAGGCACGGATAAGAAGACTCTGGATGACCTTGACGAATACGCCGAGAACCTGGGACTTGCGTTCCAGATCCTTGACGATATCCTGGACATCAGCGGAAATGAGGAAGAGATCGGTAAAAAAACCGGCTCGGATATGGCGAAGAAAAAGGCCACATATCCCTGCCGATACGGCCTGGAGGAATCCCGTGAGAAAGTAAGAGAATTCACGGAGAATGCCAAAAAAGCGATGGAGTCTTACTATGATAACGCAGAATTCTTTATTCTTCTGGCGGACGAACTTGCGGACCGTATCAGATAACCGTTCCGTTTCCGATTTGACAGAATGTTGTCTGTTTCTGAAGAGCGGAACATAGAATATGTTAAAAAAGCAACCGATAGGAGTTAGCATTAATGAAAAAAACAATACTGGATTATCAGTTCCCGGAAGATCTGAAAACCATGTCCGACAGAGATTTGGAATTACTGACCTACGAGATCAGAGATTTTCTCATCGAAAAGGTAGCAAAAACCGGGGGTCATCTTGCTTCAAACCTGGGTGTTGTCGAGCTGACCATAGCCCTTCATAAGGTTTTTAAAAGTCCGAAGGACAAAATGATATGGGATGTCGGTCATCAATCCTATGTACATAAAATTTTGACCGGCAGAGCAGCCTCCTTTGACGGACTGCGCCGCCTCAACGGAATCAGCGGATTCCCGAAGCGGGAGGAGAGCATTCACGATATTTTTGACACGGGGCACAGCAGCAATTCCATTTCTGCGGCTATGGGATTTGCCGCTGCAAGAGATCTGGAGGGCTTGGACTATTCTGTCATCGCTGTAATAGGCGACGGGGCCCTGACAGGCGGAATGGCCTATGAAGCGCTGAACAATGCCGGCTCGTCCCAGTCCAAAATGATCGTCGTGCTCAACGATAATGAAATGTCAATCGGAAAAAACACCGGCGGAATCTCACAGCATTTGTCCAAATTGAGAGCGTCACAGACATATCTGGAGTTTAAAAAGCAGCTGAAAAAGACATTGAAGGGGATTCCCGGAGTAGGGGAAGGCCTGTACAACGGAATCGAACATTTCAGAGATTCTTTAAAATATGCAATTGTACCGGGCGCTATCTTTGAGCAGCTCGGCTTTAAATATTTCGGCCCGGTAGACGGCCACAATATTCATGACCTGGTGGAGGTGCTTTCTCTGGCAAAGATGATGGATGGTCCTGTCCTGATTCATACGATCACAAAAAAAGGAAAGGGATACCGCAATGCGGAAGCCAATCCGGGAAAATTTCACGGAATCAGTGCGTTTGATCCGACTACAGGCAATGTATTGTCAGAGTCAGATCATTTGAATTATTCCACAATTTTCGGGAAAAAAATGATTCAGCTTGCCAATGATAATCCAAAGGTCGTGGCCGTTAGCGCAGCTATGATCGAAGCGACGGGTCTCGGCAAATTCGCCGAGAAACATCCCGGCAGAATTTTTGACGCCGGAATTGCGGAAGCTCATGCCGTCACCTTTGCTGCCGGGCTTGCTGCATGCGGTTACCGCCCGGTGGTGGCGATATACTCAACATTTTTACAGAGAGCATATGATCAGATTCTGATCGATGTCTGCATGCAGAATCTCCCTGTCATCTTTGCCATCGACAGGGCCGGAAATGTGGGGTCGGACGGCGAAACCCACCATGGTGTCTTCGATCTGTCATACTTGAGCCACATGCCGAATCTGACGATCCTGGCGCCGAAGGACGGGGTAGAATTGGCGGCAATGCTGGATTATGCTCTGACTCTGAACGGTCCCTGTGCCATACGATATCCCAGAGGCGTAGCGGCTGACTTAAGCGGTGAGATGCCATATCCTGCGATCGACGGAAGCAGCGAACGGCTTCGTTCCGGAAGCGACTTAGATCTCCTTGCCGTCGGTAAGATGGTCTCTGTAGGCATGGAAGTCTGCAGAAGGCTTAGATCCAGAGGAATCGAAGCTGGGCTTGCCAATGTTCGGTTTATCAAGCCTGTTGACCGGGAATTCGTTCTTTCTGCAGCGAGAATGGGAAAAAATCTTGTGATACTGGAAGACAACGTGCTGGAGGGCGGCTTCGGTTCCATGGTGAGCAGACTGTTGGCTGAGGAAAGCAGCCTTGACGTCAGAGTATTGAATATCGGCTGGCCGGACCGGTTCATTGAGCAGGGAAGTACCGAAGAACTGTTTGAAAAATATGGTCTTGATCCGGAAAGCATAGCGGAAAGGGTGTGTGACTTCCTTGAAGGAAAGGCTTGATATCGTCCTTTTGAACCGCGGTTTTTTCCAGTCCCGTGAACGTGCAAAAGGGGCAATCATGGCTGGCATCGTCTATGTGGACGGGCAGAGAGTGGACAAACCCGGGACAGGAATCAAGGACGCTGCTGAAATTTATGTCAAAGAGGATACTTGTCCTTATGTTAGCCGCGGAGGGCTGAAGCTGGCAAAGGCTGTCGAAGCGTTCCGACTCGATTTAAAGGACACAGTAGCCGTTGATATCGGCGCCTCCACCGGTGGCTTCACCGATTGTATGCTGAAAAACGGCGCGAGAAAGGTATATTCCATCGACGTCGGTTACGGACAGCTGGATTGGAGCCTGAGAAACGACCCCAGAGTGGTGAATATGGAAAAGGTGAACATTCGATATCTTGATACGGGAAAAATCGCTGAAAAAGCAGATTTTATCAGTATCGATGTATCTTTTATATCCCTGAAGCTTGTCTTTCCCGTGGCTGCTTCGCTGCTGGCCGACAGCGGCAGGCTGGTATGCCTGGTCAAACCGCAGTTTGAGGCGGGGCGGGAGCAGGTCGGGAAAAAAGGAATCGTCAGGGACGGAGCAGTCCACAAAGAGGTCCTTGCAAACGTCCTGCGGTACGGAGAGGAAAACGGACTGTTTCCTCAGGGACTCGACTATTCCCCTATGACAGGTGCAAAAGGGAACATCGAGTATCTGCTGCTTTTCGGCAAAACCGACACCGGAGCGGATTACAAGCCCATTCTTGAAGCAGTAGTAAAATCATCCCATGAGCAGCTTGGCTGAGGTTTAAGTTATATTGGTTTCTATCAGGACAGAGTTTTTAGAATTTGAGGGTACCTATGCAATTGACACCGATGATGCAACAGTATATGGAAATTAAAAGGGACTATCGGGATTGTATCCTGTTTTTCCGTCTTGGAGACTTCTATGAAATGTTTTTTGAGGACGCTGTTACTGCTTCCCGTGAAATGGAGATCACGCTGACAGGGAAAAATTGCGGACAGGAAAAAAGGGCGCCCATGTGCGGGGTGCCGTATCACGCTGCCGATACCTACATAGCCAAGCTGATCGACAAAGGTTACAAGGTAGCCATCTGCGAACAGATGGAGGACCCCGCCGCAGCGAAAGGGATCGTGAAGCGGGAAGTAATTCAAGTCATAACTCCCGGCACCGTTGTCAGCCAAACCATGCTCAACGAAAAGGAAAACAACTATCTGGCATCGGTTTTTCTGGACGAATCGGGAGCAGGGCTCGCATACTGCGACGTTTCGACAGGCGAGATCAAAGCCACAGAACTGAAAGGTTCGGGATATATCGAAAAATTATTGAATGAACTTGTAAAAATCCGGGCAAAAGAAGTCATCGCAAACGAGTCTGCAAATCTTGACGGGCTGTGTGACGAGATCCGGGATGCTTCCGGGGCTTATTTCAGCATCATGAATTCACAATATTATAATAAGGATTCAGCGGCGGTTTCGGTGCTGCGCCAATTCGGGGTGAAATCCCTGAAGGGTCTCGGCGTAGAGGAAATGTCTCTGGCCGTGCTTGCTCTCGGCGCATTGCTTTCCTATCTCTTTGAAACGCAGAAACAGAATTTATCCCATCTTGCCCATCTAACCGTATATGATACGGCAGGCCACATGGCGCTGGATAAGGCAACCATTAAAAATCTCGAATTGACGGAGACTCTGTTTGAAAAAAAAGTACAGGGCTCGCTTCTTGGGGTTCTGGACAAAACCCATACAGCTATGGGATCGAGAAAAATGAAACAATGGCTCCGTGAGCCTCTGAACAGCCTGAAGGATATCCGGGAACGGCTCAATGCCGTAGAGCTCCTTACCGATCAGGTTCTGCTCCGGAACAACATCAAAGAGCATTTGAAAAAAATATATGATCTGGAACGGCTTGCAGGACGGGTAGCCTGCGGAAACGCCAACGGCAAGGATCTGATCGCTCTGCGAAACTCGATTTTCGTACTTCCGGACATGAAGAGCGAACTAACCTCCTGCGGTGATACTCTGCTGGAAAGACTGGAAGAAAGCATGGATGCCCTGACGGATATCTATGAGCTGATCGACAGAGCGATCGTTGAAGATCCTCCGTTTACGGTGAAGGAAGGCGGTCTGATACAAAGCGGATATTCAGAAGAGCTGGATCACATGAAAGACTCGATCCGCGACGGACAGAACTGGATCGCCGGGCTGGAAGCCAGCGAAAGAGAGCGGACCGGGATAAAAAACCTGAAAGTCGGTTTTAATAAGGTCTTCGGCTATTACATAGAAGTTACCAAGTCATATTTTGACCTGGTTCCGGAAAACTATATCAGAAAACAAACGCTGGTCAACTGTGAGCGTTTCATCACTCCGGAACTGAAGGAGGTTGAATCGGTGGTTCTCAATGCGGAGACGAAAATAAACCAGCTGGAATACGAAATTTTTGTTGAGATAAGAAATTTCATCCAGAGTTACATCGGTGCCATCCAGAGAACATCCGCGGCCATATCCGTGCTGGATGTGCTCGCCTCTTATGCAGAGGTCGGAAGCAGGCTAGGTTATGTAAAGCCCGCTGTTCACGGCGGAGATGTCATTGTCATCGAAAAGGGACGCCATCCGGTCATCGAACAGACGATAAAAAACGGAATTTTTGTATCCAACGATACCTATATCGACAGGAAAGACAGTGCACTTCTGCTGATTACCGGGCCCAACATGTCCGGTAAATCCACCTATATGCGACAGACTGCCTTGATCGTGCTTATGGCACAGACCGGCTGTTTTGTACCTGCAGAGGCGGCGGACATCGGCGTTGTCGACAGGATCTATACCAGGATCGGAGCATCCGACAATCTGGCGCAGGGTCAGAGCACCTTTTATGTGGAGATGAGCGAGCTGGCTTACATCCTCAACACTGCAACGGACAGGAGCCTGATCATTCTTGATGAAATCGGCAGGGGAACCAGCACCTACGACGGCCTTTCTATCGCGTGGGCGGTGGTGGAGTATCTTTGCAACAGCAAAGGCCGGATCCGGACGCTCTTCGCCACTCATTATCATGAACTGACGGCTCTGGAAAATCATATGAAAGGCTTAAAGAATCTCAATGTGGACGTGCAGGAAAAAGGCGGGAACATTGTGTTCCTGCATAAGATTGTAGAGGGGAGTGCAAGCAGAAGCTATGGAATTCATGTTGCAAAACTTGCAGGAGTACCTCAGCAGCTGCTGCTGACCGCAGAAGAAAAGCTACGAGAATTGGAAAAAAGCGGTGCATCCATTGATTTGGACAAGTATGCAGGCAAGGGAGAGGAAGCAGAATTTATTCCAAACGCCGAAACAGAGCAGATTTCCTTCTTCAGCTTTGCACCGAACCCTGTCTTGGAACGGCTGAAAGCGCTGGATCTCATGAATATCACACCGTCTCAGGCTTTCGGAGTCCTGGAGGAACTGAAGAAGGCGGCTGAAGATTCATAATGCAATACAAGAAAGTATAAAAATCAGGGGGTAAAGGTAGAATGTTAAAAGAAATCGAAACCAGAAGAAGCATCAGAAAATATAAGGATCAGCAGGTTGAGGAAGAAAAGATTTTTCAGATGCTGGAAAGCGCCCGGCTGGCTCCGTCCGGCAGCAATACGCAGCCCTGGCATTTCATCGTTGTCAAATCAGAAGAGACCAGAAGGAAGCTTGCCGAAGCATCCCATAATCAGGCCTGGATGGTTACCGCACCGGTTTTTATCGTTTGTGTCGCGGATATCCGTTCCAGGGTAAAAGATGAAATTCTTTTCGACTTGGATGAAAGCAGTCCGCAGCATGAATTGAAACAAATCATACGGGATACGGCCATTGCCGTGGAGCATATTGTGCTCGTGTCGGAAAGCCTGGGCCTTGGGACCTGCTGGGTAGCACATTTTACACAGGAAGATATCAGACCGGTTTTGAATATTCCTTCGGACAAATATGTTCTCAGTATCATCACGGTGGGTTACCCGGATGAAGAGCCGAAGGCCAGATCCAGAAAAAAGCTGGAGGACATTCTTCACAGCGAAGTTTGGTAGCTGCATAGAAAAATCGAGGTTGTTATGGAAACTGTTGAAAACAGAAGAATTATCGAGCTGCCCAAACATGTGGCTGACAAAATCGCCGCCGGTGAGGTGGTGGACAGACCGTTGTCCATCGTAAAGGAACTGGTGGAGAATTCTATCGATGCGGGAGCATCCTCCTTGATCGTGGAAATCAGAAACGGCGGCAAATCCTATATTCGAGTAACCGACAACGGCTGCGGAATCGGAAAAGAAGACGTGGAGCTGGCATTTCAGCGGCATGCCACAAGCAAAATTAAGGACGCGTCAGACCTCGACCACATCAGCAGTCTGGGCTTTCGCGGAGAAGCTCTTGCCAGCATTGCGGCCGTATCCAGAGTGGAGCTTATAACCAAAATAAAAGAGAAGAAGAGCGGAATCCGCATCAAGATTGAAGGCGGCTCTGTTATGGAAAAGGAAGACACGGGCTGTCCCGAAGGAACCACCCTTATCGTGGAGGATCTTTTTTTCAATACTCCTGCAAGGCTGAAATTTATGAAGCAGGATTCCACGGAGAGCACTCTGATCATCGATTTCATATCAAAGATGAGCCTTGCTTATCCGTATATCAAATTTCGTTTGATCAATAACGGAAATATCCTCTTTTCCACTGCAGGCAAGGGAGATATCTATTCCAATATTCTCACGATATACAGCCGTGAGATCGGAGACAAGCTGATCCACCTGCAGGAGGAAGAGGGTCAGATGTCTTTAGAAGCCTTCGTTTCCGCGCCGGATAACAGCAAAACCAATCGGAAAAGCCAGATCTTCTTCGTAAACGGCCGTTTTATAACCAGTAAAGTTATGGAAAACGCCGTCTCAGACGCATATCAGGAAAAGTTGTTTGAAGGGAGATATCCCATCACTTTTCTTTTTTTGAGGGTTGCACCCGAAAAACTGGACGTCAATATTCATCCGAACAAGAAGGAGGTCCGGTTTGACGATGAGAAGCCGGTAAGAGAATTCATCGCCCAGGCGATCCGGAACAAGCTGCAAACGAAGGAAGCCATACCAGAAGTCCGGGAAAAAAACATATTCCGGCTTCACAATGCCGGAGGCGCACAGGGAATACCCGGGATCGCACGAACCGGAAGTAATGGAGCCGCATCATCTCCCGCAAAACAAATACCGGAAGAACAAGTTGACATAAAAATGTTATTGTCTAATCAAAGGAAGCGGGAACAAGAAGCTCCGTCAGAAGACCGTCCTGAGGAGAATTACGGTCCCGGATTGCAGATCCGGGAAGCGGAAGAATCCTATCAGCGGAAAAAGATCTCGATTGCGGAGACTCCAGCAGACGGGATGCTCAGGAAGGATGATTTTGAAATCGGAGCATTGACGGTTACCGGCTCCATATTTGGCACATATATCACTGCAGTGGACGAAAGCAGTCTTTATCTCATCGATCAGCATGCAGCCCACGAGAGGATATTCTATGAGCAGCTGCTGTCCCAGTACCGGAATGAAGAAAAGGCTCAACAGCTGATTCTGACTCCTGTGCTCATCAATGTAACCCATGCGGTTAAGAACGATACGGGAGAAATGCTTGATTTCCTGGGAAATCTGGGATTTCAGATTGAAGAGTTCGGACCTTCGGCCTATATCATGAAGGCGATACCGATTTTCATGGAGTTGGATGAGGCAAAGGATTTCATCGATTACCTTCTTGACAATATCTCAGAGGAAGCGGATCTGGAGAATCAGAAAAAGATCGCCGGCATCATCACCAACGCATGTAAAAAAGCGGTGAAAGCTCATGACGTCCTCGACAAAAAGGAAATCGACAGGCTGATGGCTGATCTTGCAAGGACCGGAAATCCTTATTCCTGTCCCCATGGACGACCTACTTTTATCCGCCTGAAGCAATATGAAATCGAAAAGATGTTTAAAAGGGTTTAGGAGCCAGGAAATGCGAAATAAAAGAAACGTCATCTTTGTTGCAGGCCCGACGGCCGTGGGAAAAACAAAATATGCGATTGAAATCGCCAGAGCAGTTCACGGAGAGATCGTATCGGCAGACTCCATGCAGATTTACCGGTACATGGATATCGGCAGTGCGAAGCCTACAAAGGAGGAACTTGCCCAGGTAAAGCACTATCTGGTAGATGAGATCGATCCGCGGGATGAGTTTTCTGCAGCGGAATACCAGACCCTGGCAAAGAGATACATTGAAAAGATTTTTCAGGACGGAAAAACCCCCGTGGTTTCCGGAGGCACAGGCCTCTACTTGAATTCTCTGTTGTTCGATATGGATTTTTCTGTGATGCCAAAGCAGGCGCAGTTCAGAAAACAGCTGGAAGCAGAGGCAGAGCAATACGGCCCGGAATATGTTCATAACAGGCTGAAAGTGCTGGATCAAGCAGCAGCAGAACGGATCCATCCGAACAATCTGAAAAAGGTCATCCGTGCCATTGAGGTGTTTGAAGCCACAGGAGAAGGAATTCGTGAATTCCGCGAATCCTTTGTACCTACAAAAGATTACGGCTGCATTTTAATCGGCTTGAACAGAGACCGGGAAGAGCTGTACAGGCGAATTGACGAAAGAGTCGATCTGCTGATTAAAGCCGGACTTGTGCAAGAAATCGAGTCTCTGCTGGAAAAAGGACTGACGGAAGACAATATTTCCATGAAGGGAATCGGATACAAGGAGATCATAGCATACCTTAACGACAGTTACGACTTTCAGGAGGCGGTTCGTCTGGTCAAGCGGAATACGAGACATTACGCAAAGCGGCAGCTTACCTGGCTCCGGCGATACGAGAAGATGCACTGGTTCAATCTGACAGAGTTTGAAACGGAGGAAAAGGCACTTTCCGCTATATCGGATACAATCCGGTCCGAAGCTGTAAGAGGTGAATGAAGATGGCAGTGAAAAAGGATCTGAATATGGCAGTAAAAAAGGAACTGAAGATTCATAATAAAAGCGATAAACCGGACAACATCATCCTGAAGGAGAATGAGATCATGGAAAAATGTCAGGAGATTCAGAATGAGCTTCCGCGTTTCCTGAGCGGTTTTTTTGTATATCTCAAAGGAAATGTGCTGCCCATGACCAGACTGGCCTATCTTCAGGATATCCGTTTCTTCTGCAGCTATCTGATCCATGAGACTGATCTTACGGAAGCAGAAAAAATGAAGGATATCAAGCTGGATGACTTTGAAAAGATCAGGGCGGTCGACGTCAACATCTTCATTGACTATTGCAGAAGATATAAAGTAGAAAAGGAAAATGCCGTATATATCTACGAGAATGACAAGAAGTCATTATCCAGAAAGAAATCATCCCTGTCTGTGCTGTTTAAATATCTTTACCGGGATGAACTCATCAGCAGGAATATCACAGACGCATTTGATCCCATCAAGCTGCCAAAACCCGGAGAGAGAGAAATCAAGGCACTGCAGGATGATGAAGTCATGCGCATGCTGGATGCAGTTGCGACAGGTGAAAACCTGACCCAAAAAGAACGGGAATTCTGGGAGAAGACAAAAAAAAGAGACAAGGCCATTCTGATCCTGTTCCTTACATACGGCCTTCGCTTGTCCGAGCTTCAGCAGCTTAACGTAAGCTCCTTCAACTTCAGCAGGGGAGAGTTTAAAATTTACCGGAAACGGGGAAAAGAATCAATCATGCCCATGAACAAATCGGTAATCAAGGCAGTAACTGCTTATATTGAAGAAGAACGACCCTCTGATGAAAAGCTAGTTCCCGAACAACGTGATGCACTGTTCCTGTCTCTCCAGGGGAAACGTATGACGGAACGGCAAATCAGAGAGCTTGCTAA
>JAVBVR010000079.1:0-71449 GCA_036677845.1 Anaerovoracaceae bacterium
TCTGGAACATGAATTTGGAGGCGTACTGGATATTGATACGCAGACAGTCAGTTCCCTCACAAACTACCGGCCCGGATATCTTGACAAAGAACGGGAAATCATTGTCGGTCTTCAGACCGACCGCCCTTTAAAGCGGGGAGTGAACCCCTTCGGCGGTGTCAATATGACGAAGCATGCCTGCGAGGCTTACGGGTATGAGCTTTCCCAGAAGGTGGAAAACGAGTTTCAGTACAGGACAACCCACAACGATGGAGTGTTTCGCGTCTATACGGAGGAGATCAAGGCTGCACGGAAATGCGGAATCATCACAGGGCTGCCGGACGCATACGGCCGCGGCAGGATCATCGGAGATTACCGCAGGATCTCCCTGTACGGCATCGATTGTCTGATTGCGAAAAAGGAAAAGGATAAGGAGGAATACGGAAAGCGGCCGATGGATGTGGAGAACATCCGCCAGCTGGAAGAACTGTTCCAGCAGATCAATTTCCTAGGCAAGCTGAAGGAGATGGCAGCCATGTACGGATATGATATTTCGAAGCCGGCTGTCAATGCCAGAGAAGCGGTGCAGTGGCTGTATTTCGGATATCTTGGTTCTATCAAGGAGCAGAACGGCGCTGCTATGAGCCTGGGGCGTGTCAGCTCATTTCTGGATATTTACTTGGAAAGGGATCTGGAAGCAGGGCGTTTGAACGAGGAACAGGCACAAGAGATTCTGGACGATTTCGTCATGAAGCTGCGTATGGCCCGGCATCTTCGTACCCCCGATTATAATGAACTCTTTGCGGGAGATCCCCTGTGGATTACTGAGGCTGTCGGAGGAATGGGAGAAGACGGAAGAACTCTCGTGACAAAGAGCTCTTATCGGATTCTGCAGACTCTTTACAATCTGGGTGCGTCGGCAGAGCCGAACCTGACAGTGCTGTGGTCGGACCGGCTTCCGTATCATTTTAAGCGTTATACGGCCAAGGTATCCTGCGATACCGACGCAATCCAGTATGAAAATGACGATGTGATGCGTCCGGAGTTCGGGGATGATTATGCTATCGCTTGCTGCGTATCGGCCATGCGCGTCGGAAAAGACATGCAATTTTTCGGAGCCAGGGCCAACCTGCCCAAACTTCTGCTTATGGCGCTCAACGGAGGCCGTGATGAGATAAGCGGAGAACAGATCGCTCCGAAAAGGGACCCCTATGAGGGAGAATATCTGGAATACGAAAAGGTAACAGATCGTATGATGTTTTACCGGGAATGGCTGGCAAGGACTTATGTGAATGCTATGAACATGATCCACTATATGCACGATAAATATGCTTATGAAAAAACACAGATGGCCTTGCATGATACAGACGTCCATCGTTTTATGGCATTCGGGATCGCAGGACTCTCCGTGCTTGCCGACTCGCTTTCGGCAATCCGGTATGGAAACGTCAAGCCCCTCCGGGATGAGACAGGGCTGATTACCGGGTTTGAAGGCCAGGGAGAGTATCCTGCTTTCGGCAACGACGACGACAGGGTCGATTTGATTGCCCGGGAGCAGGTGGCGCTTTTTTTCGAGGAGCTGAAAAAAATACCGGCATACCGCAACGCGGAGCATACCTTATCGATTCTTACCATCACTTCAAACGTAGTCTATGGGAAGAAAACCGGAGCGACTCCCGACGGAAGAAAAGAAGGAGAGCCTTTTGCGCCGGGCGCCAATCCGATGCATAACCGCGAGAAGAACGGAGCGCTTGCTTCTTTGAATTCCGTTGCAAAGCTGTCTTATGATACCTGCAAGGACGGAGTCTCCAACACCTTTTCCATCGTCCCCAAGGCCCTGGGACATGATGAAGAGGAACGAGGCAGTAACCTGGTCTCCATTTTGAACGGTTACTTCGCGCAGAAAGCGCATCATCTGAATGTGAACGTGCTGAACAGGGACATGTTGATGGAGGCATATAAACATCCGGAAAAGTATCCGAACCTGACGATCCGGGTATCCGGCTATGCGGTCAATTTTCACAAGCTTTCACAGAATCAGCAGAAGGAGGTTATCTCCAGAACCTTTCACGAGGTGCTGTAATGAAGGGAAGGGTCAATTCATTACAGAGCCTGGGCGCAGCTGACGGACCCGGTGTACGGTTTGTTGTATTTATGCAGGGCTGCCCTCTGCGTTGTGTCTATTGTCATAATCCTGAGACTTGGAGCGTCACCGATGGAGAGGAAATCTGCGTTGAGGATGTTCTGCAGAGAATCCTGCGCTACAGACCCTACTTCGGAGAGGAAGGGGGAGTTACCGTATCCGGAGGAGAACCGCTGTTTCAGTGGCGATTTGTTTCAGAACTGTTCCGGAGGCTCAAAGAAGAGAGAATTCATACTGCCTTGGATACATCGGGAACCGGGAGCCTTCATGGCGCCAGTGAAATTTTACAGCACACCGATCTTGTTCTTTGTGATCTGAAATTTTCCACGGAGCAGAATTACCGAAAATACTGCGGCGGCAGCCTGGACAAGGTGACTTCCTTCCTCCGCCTCACGGAAAAACGGGAGATTCCTTTGTGGATTCGACACGTTGTAGTTCCGGGGTTGACAGATGGGCGGGAGAATATTGTCAGGATTGGAGAAATGGCGAAGAGGTATTCCAATCTAAGAAATATAGAGCTGCTTCCTTTCAGAAAATTATGCTCAGCCAAGTACGAAAAAATGGGTATCCCTTTTCCTTTGGCCGGTAATGAGGAATGCGCGGAGGATATCATATTCAAGGAATATGAGAAAATCTTAAGATTTGTGTAGTTGTAACTGACTCCCGCAATGTTATATAATAAAAGCAGTATATTTTTTGATAGGGAGTCATTGTGGATAAGGGAAAGAACAAGGCCGCAGCAAGGTTCATGAAAGGGTTTATCATTGGAGCATCTATGCTGGTACCCGGAGCAAGCGGAGGTACCATGGCAATTATACTGGGAATCTATGATGAGCTGATTCATGCAGTCAGTACATTGCGGTGCGATCTGAAGCGAAACGCTCTCCTGCTTGGAACCTATACCCTTGCGGGAGTTCTTGGTATTGTTCTGTTTTCAAGACCGATGCTTGCTGCGGTTACGATGTGGAACAAGCCCATGCTGTTTCTGTTCCTGGGAGCCGTACTTGGCAGCATTCCGCCTCTATACCGAAAGGTCCGCATATCAAAAATAAAACCGCTCAATGCCTTTGTTGCGTTGATCGGGGCATTCGTCGGAATCAGCACCATGTATCTGCCGGAAGGGATTTTTCAGATGGATTCCGGATATAACTTCTATAACGTTTCCATGCTGATTCTTGCAGGATTCATTGTCGCAGTCGCGCTGATCCTCCCGGGTATCAGTGCCTCCTATATCCTGCTGATGCTTGGTATGTATGATCTTACTCTGGCTGCATTAAAGGAATTGAATTTTATTTATCTGATTCCTTTGATTGTCGGAGTTCTTGGAGGTACATTTCTCACAGCCGGTATTCTGGAACGTGAAATGAAGCGCCATCCTCAGTTTACCTATATGCTGATTATCGGATTTATGCTGGGATCTTTGGTTCAGCTCTTTCCGGGAGTACCTAGGGAATCGGAAATTGTCCCATGCATTCTTACGTTTATAACGGGCCTTGCTGTTATTCTTTGGATCGGACGGAAAAGAAGATACTGAGATTCAAAAAAGCTATAAATCAGATGATATGATCTGTTATGAATAATATCCCGAATCAAAGGGTAAGAATTAAATAATGACAAGTTATTCTCAGGAGGAATTGTAATTATGGTTAATCATCAAATAAGAAAAGGAATATCTGTAACGTATACGAAAAATACCACATCCAACGACGCTCATGCATCATCGAATACGGGAGCTTTGGATTATCTGGTTTCGACATCGTCCATTGTTGCGATGAGCATAGAAGCGGCAACGGGCATGCTGGATCGTCTTCTACCGTCGGACTACATTACGGTCGGTAAGAGAATCGAGCTGCACCATGAACAGCCTTCACTGGTTGGAGAAACAATCACGCTGGAGGTTCGGGTTGATGCGGTGGAAGGGAATTCTGTCTTTCTGGTTTTTCAGGCTTCCGACTCGAAGGGGATCGTTTGCTCGGGCAAGTATGAGAGAGTGATTATCAATAAGGATAAATTGCTGGAAATCGCATACCAGAGATCACCGGGGCTGATTTAGTCCATAGAAAAAAATCAAAGAAAAAGGGTAGACATTCTTCCAAATGGAATCGTCTACCCTTTTTTCGAGGTGTACTGCAATGGAGTACTCCTCCTTTCATTTCGTCCCCTTTACCCAAACCTTGATCCGCAGATCCTTGTCAGATTGAACCGGCTTCATTTAGTCTTTGGCAATCATCCTCAGACGAATCCTCAGAATCTTGAAGCAGCGCTTGCTGTTAATTCCTGCTTATCTCAATTTTTAAGTTTTGGAATGCGGTTTTCCGATTTACCTCCCGGTATCCGGAACAAGACAGAACGTCTTTGCATTCATGATCCTTAAGCATCTTGTTTCAGCAGGTAATGATCAGCTCTTGCCTCCGTTTCTCAGGGGCGGCTCAAATACTTCGGTTTCCCTTTTCTTTGAGTAATTATATCATAAACCATCTTTTTTCGTTTGTCAACATAATTTATCAGAAAATTATAAATATTTTTTATATTCTGTGAATTTCCCTTAAAAATCCTCGGTTAACAATTTTCCAACCGGATTTACATCTTCATCCAGATTCAGTTCCTTAACTGCCGGACCTTCAATTATTTTACCTTCATGTGAGAATCTGGAGCCATGGCAGGGGCAGTCCCAGGTACGTTCCGAAGAATTCCAGTTAAGCTCGCAGCCCATGTGTGTACAGGTGGTATTGACAATATACAGGAGTCCGTCATCGTTTCGATAAGCACCGATCCGTTTTCCTGACAATTCAGCAGCCCTGCCTTCGCCGGGATTCAGCTCGATATCCTCCTCCTTGTCCAGCGATTCAAGCTTGCCGCCGATCAGTTGCTTGGCAACATTGAAATTTTCTGTGACAAAGCTGACCGCAGATGCTTTCTTTGTTTCTCTGGAAGGATGATAAACATCCTTCCAGGGGCACTCTCCTTTGATAATCAAATCTCTAAGGAGCATTCCCGAGGCCATACTGTTGGTCATTCCCCATTTTCCGAAGCCTGTTGCAATATACAGAGTCGGCATATCTTTCGTATACTGTCCAACATAGGGCAGACCGTCCAGTGTCATGCAATCCTGAGTTGACCAGCGGTATGGAATATCAGTGATAGAGAAATAAGAATTTGCAAAATCGAGAAGCCCTGCATATTTCTCCCAAGTATCATCGCATTGTCCCGTTTTATGATGCGAGCCGCTGACCAGTATCAACTCTCCGTCTCCGCTTTTTTGACTGCGAAGGGAACGGGTCGGCTTCTCCGCATTGATGTACATTCCACCGGGGAAGGATTCGACGGTTTTTACTGCGGTTACATAGGACCTGTCCTGGTATATCCTGGAATAATACATGCCGTGCTTGTTGTAGAACGGATAGTGGGATGCTATGATCAGACTGTCACAAACCGCTTTTTTCCCCTGCTCCGTCGTAACACAAAATCCATCATCATATCCAACCTCCACAGCCCTGGTCTTTTCATAGATTATTCCGCCGTTTCCGGTGAATGTTTCCGCTAAAGAAAGGGTATATTTTAATGGATGAAACTGAGCTTGATTGTCAAACCGGACAGCACCCTTGACCGTGATGGGAAGCGGAATGCTTTCCGTGAAAGCAGCCCGGATACCCAGATTACCGGCGGCGTTCACTTCATCGTACAGCTCCTGAACATACTCGTCACTTTCCGTAAAGATGAAAGCCGGCTGGGTTACGAAATCGCAATTGATTTTCAGGCTCTCTGTGAGATCATGAATTTCCCTGATTGCCGTTTCATTGGCGGAAGCGTACTGCTGTGCCATTTCAACGCCCATTTGTTTCATTAATTTGTGGTAGATCAGGTCGTGCTGTGAGGTAACCTTTGCTGTTGTGTGGCCGGTGGTTCCGCGTGCGACCCGGTCCGCTTCCAGTACGATTACGGAAAGACCTTCCCTGCCAAGCAAATAGGCGCAGGTAATGCCTGCTATGCCCCCGCCCACGATAATGATATCGGCTTTCACGTCTTCTGTCATGGTGGGGTATGCGGGCGCTGTGTTTTCGACGGATTCAATCCAGTAGGATTTGGAATCCAGTTTCAGGAGACTTTGTTTATCAGGTTTCATAGAAGAATTCCTCCAAGTCAGGAAATTTTTATCAATTAGTATTTTTTACATAAAACCGTCTGCTATACCTTAAATTTTTATGGTAAGATGTCGAATATAGTAATGAGGTGTACTGTTATATGAGAAGGATTGACGAGAATGCTTTGCAGGCTCGGAAGGATAGTCAGTATCTGGAAGAGTTCATAAAGGAATACGAGGTTTTTATTCTGCACACCGCACATAAGAGTGCCGGTCAGTACATAACGAAGCGTGACGACCAGTGGTCTGTCGCGCTCTCTGCGTTTCACGAGGCGATTAATTCTTATGATTTTGATAAAGGTGCTTTTTTGCCGTTTGCTGAAACGGTTATCAAGCGAAGGCTTTATGACTATGCAAGAAAAGAGTCAAGGCATGACTGCGAGGTGCTCATCGATTCCTATACCGTGGAAAACGCAGGTGATAACGAAGAGAACTCGATAAAACTCCAGGTGATGGAGAAAACGGCAGCCAGCCAGGAAATGGATGCCCGAATCGAAATTCAAATGATTTCCGAAACGTTGAAGGAATACGGGATTACATTTATGGAGCTTGCAGGCGCCTCGCCGAAGGCAGAGAAAACAAGGGCGGTATGCGGAAGCGCTGTGATGTATCTGGTGCAGAATCCGATTTTGATCAGTGAAATGCGTAGAACAAAGACACTTCCATTAAAAATAATCGAAAAAAACAGAAATCTACCCCGAAAAGTTTTGGAGCGTCATAGAAAATATATTATAGCCGGGGTTGAAATTATCTCAGGAGATTATCCGATACTATCCGAATACCTGAGATATATGTGGGAGGAGAATTCCAGGTGAAGGGGATTGTCGTAGAAATAAATAATAAAGAAGCAGTGATTCTATCCGATAACGGGCTTTTTCAAAAGATGAAAAATTCCGGATATGAAGTCGGACAGATCGTAAAATGCAATCCGAAAAAAAGCTCCGTTTCCAGATTGGCAGCGGGAGTGTCCGGCTTGGCTGCTGCATTAATAATTTGCACCATAGGAGCCTTCGCCTACCAAGTGCCCACCGACTATGTGAGCCTTGATGTTAATCCGTCCATTGAGTTTTCCGTCAACAGGTTTGACCGCATCCTGAGTGTTAAGGCTGTAAATGATGACGGGGAAGAGATTCTATCGGATATGGACCTGAACCATAAGACCATCGAAGAAGGAATCAGAAAAACGTTGGATCGGTTGGTTGAAGGCAAATATATAAACGATGATCCCTATGGCAAAGTAGTGATTACCACATCCAATGACAAGCCGGATGATGCGGAAAAGCTGGCAGCGCGGCTGGAGCGGACAGTAAGAATCTACCTGGACAGGAAGGGGAATGCTTCCGTCGAGGTGGATGCAGAAGCAGTTCGCCCGGAGAGAGTGCAGGAAGCAAAGCTTCAGGGCGTTACACCGGGTAAACTAAGACTCGTTGAGAAACTTCAGCAGAGCACCGGAAAGGAAATGGAACAGGAAGAATGGGAAGAATGGCTGGCAATGCCGGTTAAGGATATCAATAAAGCAATTAAAGAAAACCGCAAATTGGAGAAGGATAAAATAGAAAAAGATCAGAATGAATCCCGGCAGGAGCAGGACGATGCTGTGAAAGCCGTGTCTGAGACGAGTGGAAAATCAAGTGAAAAAAAAGCAGAAGCGGCTTTAAATGCTCAGAATAAAAACGCGGACACACAAGAAGTGAAAGACTCGGGTAACGATAACAAAGGAAAAAATAGCAACAACAGCGACAACAAGGGAAAAGATAACAATAACGGTAATGACAACAATGGAAAAGACAACAACAGCAGCCAGAATTCTGATGAGAAAAAAAAAGATATGGAGTCTGGAGTTGAAAAAAAAACAGATAAGGGTTCCATCGAAGGAAAAGAAATAAATAAGAATTCCGGTGAAGATAAAAAAGCAGATAAGGGACCCAGTGAAGATAAAAAAGCAGATAAGGATAGCCGCTCTGAAGGTAAAAATCCCGGAAACGGCGGCAATCAGTAAGAGAAACGCGATAAAACAGCCCTCACACATTTAACACATATAACAGTACAGAGAAGAGCAGATTCTAGCGGTTTAGCCGAAGAAATCTGCTCTTTTCATTAGCTTTATTACATTTCTTTTTCTAAGGAAATAAGGATTCTTTTTCTAAGTAAATAAGGATAACCTCTTGTATTAAAACAGTGTTCTGCTATAATGAAGTTAAATAGTTTGAAAAATTCGAAAATTGTGAAAGGAAATGCTCATGAATAGCTTGGAGTTAGCAATTACTTTGGAACTGGAAGGCAAAAGATTTTATCTGCAGCAGGCAGATAAAGCAGAAGACAGCGGTTTAAGGTCCATTTTTCATACACTGGCAGAGGAGGAGAGCATTCACGCGAGAATTTTAAAGAGCAAGGCGGAAACCTTGCCATATGAGCTGATTGATACTAACGCTGAGATTAAAAACATCTTTGTCGAAATCGGGAGCTATAAAAATCTCATCCGGCATATCCCGGATGCTGCGGATGTCTATCGCCTGGCTTTGGAGCATGAAACCAGAAGCATCGATCTATACCGGGAAATGCTGCAGGAAGCCAAAGATGAAAAGGAAAGAAAAATATACGAGTTTCTGATTGAACAGGAGAATGATCATCATAAGGTGCTTGAGCAGCTGCTGGAGATGGTAAACCGACCCAACGAATGGGTGGAGTCGGCAGAGTTCGGGCTGAGGAAAGAGTATTAAGGGGATTTTCGTACAATTCATAGCAGATTGGTAGAAAATAAATCTTGATTAATATGATGCATAGAGGGTATATTAGATACGCGGGGCAAACAGAGTCCGCGTATTTTATTTATCTTAATACACGACTGAAATTTAAAGCTTTATAGCTAAAATCATCTTAATTTAAAGTTGTAAATAGGGGAGCCTATACTACATAATGTTAAAAGAGGAGAGCGAGATGGAAAAGAAAATCGTAATCGTCGGCGCAGGATATTCAGGAATACTAACCGCGAAAAAATTAGCGAAAAAGTTGAAACACCAACAGGATGTATCAATAACAATAATTGATAAAAATTCATTTCATACCATGCTGACCGAGCTTCATGAGGTTGCTGCAAACCGTGTGGACGAAGAGAGCATCAAAATCAGCCTGAAAAAGGTATTTGCAGGCAGAAAGGTTGAGGTAAAGCTCGATACGGTAACCTCCATCGATTTTGATCAAAAAATTGTGTCCGGTATTGCAAGCAGCTATAAGTATGATTATATTGTACTTAGTGCAGGTTCAAAACCAACCTATTTCGGCACGGCGGGAGCAGAGAAGTATTCTTTTAAACTCTGGTCCTACGAGGACGCGGTACTTCTGAAGGAACACATTCACAACATGTTCAGAAGGGCAGCCGTTGAAACGGATCCCGAAGAAAGAAGGAAGCTGCTTACTTTCTATATCGTTGGAGCAGGCTTTACCGGAGTGGAGATGGCGGGAGAGCTGGCCGAGTATGCGCCGATTCTGTGTGCCAATTTTGAGATTGACAGGAAAGAAGTAACCATTTGCAATGTGGACGTTTTAAGCAGGACGATTCCGAACCTTCCCGAAAAGCTGTCGGAAAAAGTGGAAAAAAGAATGGCAAAGATGGGCATCCGGGTCATGTTGAATACCAGTGTCGTCAAAGTCGGAGAGGATTTTGTCGAGACGAAATCCAACGATGCCATCGCTCGGGAAGGCACCTATACGGTAATTTGGGCTGCCGGCATCGAGAGTGCGGACGTTACGGCCGAGGCTGCAAAGTCGCTGCAGTCGGGTGGAAGGGGAAGGATCGCGCTGGATCCGTATCTTCGTTCCCTTGATGACGAAAATGTCTACGTTGTTGGGGATAATATGCTTTATACCCCGGAAGGAGAGGAAAGACCGGTTCCGCAGATCGTGGAAAACTGCGAGCACAGTGCGGAAACAGCGGCTCACAACCTCGAGTGTGCAATCAACGGCAGGGGCCGGATGAAAGAATACAAACCGTCCTTCCACGGATTCATGGTCAGTATCGGAGGCAGGTATGGTGTGGCAAGAGTCGGCATGCCGGATAGGATGCTTAACCTGCCTTCCTGGCCGGCCATGTTTTCAAAACACCTGATCAACATGATCTATTTTATTCAAGTCCTCGGCTGGAATAAGGTTTTCAGCTACATGAGACATGAGTTTTTCACCATCAGAAACGGCAGAAGCTTTGTTGGCGGGCACTTCTCAAACAGAACGCCCAGTTTCCTGCTGGTGCCTTTGCGAATCTGGCTGGGAGCGGTCTGGCTCTTTGAAGGGATCATGAAGACAACAGAAGGGTGGATGACTTCGCCCAAGCTTACCGGTTTTTTCGGCGGAGCACAGGCATGGTATGACACAATTCTGGACGGCGGAGAAAGTACGACAACGGACGGCAGCAGCGGTGCGACAAGTACAGTCCAGGCACAGGCAGCAGCAGACGCCGTATCCGCCGCAACGGGTACCGGAGCCGAGGAAGGTGCAGGACAGGTGGGAAATGCGGCAACGCAAGCCGGTGAAGTCATTTTCAACTTTGATTTTCTTGGCCTGTTTCAAGCGATCTTTGTCAGCGGAAAAAATCTCGCAGATTCCACATTGCAGGATTTGGCTTTCAAGCTTGATATCCCTCTGGTGAACTGGTTTGTCGGTACATTTATTCTTCCTTATGACGGTGTACAGATCGGAATGCAGAACTTCATCGTAGTGGCGGAAATACTGATCGGCCTCGCTTTGATCGGCGGATTGTTCACCTTCCCTGCAGCAGGTTTCTCCCTGGTTCTTCAATTCATGTTTGTTACGACCACCGGCCTGTATCTGGGAACGTTCTGGATGATTTTTGCCGGAGTCGCGGTGCTCATCGGAGCCGGCAGGACCTTCGGACTCGACTATTATGCCATGCCGGCGCTTAAAAAAGAATGGAAGAAGATATCGGTTGTAAAAAAATCATATCTCTATCATGATTAAGGAAGCGGTTCCGAAGGGGTAGCTTATAACATAGTAAGGATGTCATCATGCAAAATTCGGAAGAAAAAACGTATCATTATGAAAGCGCTTTTGAGCAGGTGAAATATGAGGTCGACCGGCTGCTGTCCGCGTCGCCTCCGGTCATCCGCAGCTACACAAAACACCTTGCCCTTTCCATGGGAAAGTTTATCCGCGCAGCATCCCTGATTACCTGCGCCATGGATCGGGAAGGCAAGATCGGCGAAAGGGCTGTGAAATTAGCTGCAGCCATTGAAATCATACATCTGGCAACACTTGTTCATGATGATGTAATTGACAATGCCGATCTCAGGAGGGGACAGCCGACTCTTCAAAAGAGATACGGTAAAAAAACGGCCGTAATTTGTGGAGATTATCTGGTCTGTATGGCTCTGAAGCTGGCCGCCGCCGCATCAGATCGATCGGGACTGGATGAGTATATGAAGCTGGAGATCCCGGATTATATGGGAAGGGTTTGCCTTGGCGAACTGAATCAGCATATTAATAATGGCAATATCGATTTAACCGTCCGCCAATATTTGAAAATCATCTCGGGAAAAACAGCCGCTCTTTTCGAAGCATCTTTCTTTACAGGTGCGGTTCTGGCGGAGAAGGATCAGAAATTGGTAAAGAAATATGCAAAGCTTGGTCATAATATCGGTATGATCTTTCAGCTGACAGACGACTGCATGGATTTCGAGGAGACGGAGGAGACTGCGAAAAAACCGGTCCAGTCCGATTATGAGCAGAATGTGATCACACTTCCTCTGATCTATGCGTTTAAAAATATGCCGGAGATGAAAAAGAGAGCCGGCAGCCTTGGCTTGTCAAGAGAAGAGATTAATGAGGCCGTTGAGAAAACAGACGGCATCAGCTATACAAAAATGGTGGCTCAGAAATATTACCTCAGAGCGAAGGAATTGATTAAAGAGCTCAATCCCGCGGAAGAAAAGGACCGAGAACTGAGGTTTATTCTGGATAAAGCATATCGCCTGGTTTGAATGGAGAGACACGAGTGATTAAGAGGTTCTTGAGCTATGTTGAAATCATGACGAAGATTACAAGCACCTTCGCATTTCTTTTTACACTTGCTTACTTGTATTCTGTGGAACAGGCGGTCAACTGGGTTCATACACTGATCTTTTTCATTGCCATGTTTTTCTTCGATCTGACGACAACGGCAATTAACAACTACATAGACACGAAAACAAATACGCAGACGCTTCAGTTCAGGAGAAGCATTGCTCTTGCTATCATATTTGTCCTGCTGGGAATCAGCTCGCTGACGGGCCTTTATCTTGTTTACCTGACGGATCTTGTCGTGCTGCTGCTTGGAGGCCTTTGCTTTCTATGCGGAATCCTATATACATTCGGGCCGGTACCGATCTCGAGGCAGCCATGGGGTGAAATCCTTTCCGGAGTCTTTTACGGATTTTTCATTCCCTTTATTCTATTGTATATCAATATGCCTGAAGCAACCTATCTGACTCTGGACTGGAGCTGGGAAACAATAAGCATTGATCTGCAGATCTTTCCGTTATTCACCGTGGTTATCCTGTCGGTTATTCCGGTATGTACGACGGCAAATATCATGCTGGCCAACAACATCTGCGATCTGGAACACGATGTCCTGGTAAAGCGGTATACCCTGCCCTACTACCTTGGAAAAAAAGCGGCGTTATATTTATTTGCAGCCATCTATTATGGTACTTATCTGGCGGTGATTGTGATGACTGTTGCAGGTATTCTCTCGCCGGTTTGTCTGATTTCACTGGTGACCTTGATTCCTGTCCAGAAAAATATCAATCGATTCTTTAAAGTACAGGATAAGAGCCGCACCTTTGTCACTTCAATAAAAAATTATATTATTATAATGGGAACGAATACGGCACTGATCTTTCTGAGCGGTCTTATGAGTTAGCCCTGACAGATTCTCCGGATTTCAAAAGGGCCTGGAGGCAGATTAATGAAATATTTTAAAAAAACAGACGTAATCATCATAATGGCAATCATAGCAGTGAGTGCTGCAGCCTGGGCGACATACAACCAAATCTATTCAGAGACCCGGTTAAAAGCTGAAATATACTATTACTCCGAGCTGGTTGAAGCAGTGGATCTCTCGGGCGGGAAAGAAAAAACCTTCTCCATTCCCAGTAATGAACAAGTGGTTTTTCATCTCTATGAAGACGGTTCCATCGCTTTTGAAGAGTCGGATTGTCCGGACAAAGTCTGTATTCATGCGGGAAAACTGAATAGGGCCGGACAGTTTGCAGCCTGTCTTCCCAACGGCATCGTGATGAAAATCATTCCGGTGAAGGAGCACGGCGAAGATGATCTGGACCTGGTGATTGGTAACAAATCAAGGTGAACCTGATACCATAGAAAGGTTGAGGAGGAGAGAAGGAATGGACTCAAAGAACAATCATTACAGCAGAACTCAAATGCTGGTTTCAACCTCCCTGTTGTTTGCTGCCGCACTGGTTCTTGCAATCGTTGAGAATACGCTTCCGCCGCTGCCCATCGCGGTACCGGGAGTCAAGTTCGGTTTATCGAATATTGCCGTCATGTACGCTTTGTTTTTCCTTGGAAAAAAACAGGCTTACACCATCGGAATTCTGAAGGCAGTCTTTGTTTTCATAACAAGGGGCGGGATTGCCGGCCTGCTGAGTCTTTCGGGAGGGGTTCTTTCCATTACGGTCATGATTCTGCTTATGGCGGTTTTTCGTGAGAGGATTACTTATTTGGTACTGAGCATCTTCGGGGCAGTTTTTCACAATGTGGGACAGTTTTTTGTTATTACTCTTATTTATACGGGTATGAATATATGGGCCTACTTTCCCGTTTTGCTGATCTCGGGTTTGGCAGCGGGAATTGTAACATCAACACTTTTAAAGTTTATTATGCCGGCTTTTCATCGGCTGGCTTGATAACAGAATTTTGGAGGAGATTATATGAGAAAGAAAGTAACATTTTTATTAATCCTAGCAATGGTAATGCTGGCATTTGCAGCTTGCGGTGGGGCACAGGAAGAACCGCCTGCTCAAGATAATCCGCCTGCTGCAGAAACAGTGAAAACCGGTCTTGCAGTCATCACTTCCGCAGCAAAATCGAAGGATGCAGGGGATCAAAACGGGTCGGCCCAAACCGATTCGCTGGTTGTGGCTGTAACCGTCGACGATGAAGGAAAAATTGTCAATTGCGTGATCGACCAGGCTCAGACCAAGATCGAGTTTTCAAAAGAAGGCAAGATCGTAACTCCGCTTGATACCGTTTTCTTAGCAAAGAAAGAGTTGGGAACTGATTACGGCATGGGTAAGGTTTCCGCAATCGGCAAGGAGTGGAATCAACAGGCCGATGCTTTTGCTGATTATGTTGCGGGTAAAACCGTTGAAGAAGTCAAAGGAATTGCCGTAAATGAAGAAGGTGTTCCGGCCGGTGCAGATTTAACATCTTCCGTTACCGTACATGTAAACGATTTTATTGAAGGAATTGAAAAAGCGGTCGGGAATGCACTGGATTTAGGCGCTTCCGTGGATGACAAACTGGGACTTGGGGTTTTGACGACTATTTCGAAATCCAAGGATGCAGGGGAAGGTGACGGCCTGGCACAGGCGTACACTTACTACACTGCGACAACCTTCGGTGCTGACGGGGTGATCACCACCAGCATCATTGACTCATCCCAGACAAATATCAGCATTTCAAAGGAAGGAAAAATCACTTCCGATATCAATGCTGCATTCGAGACAAAGAATGAGCTGGGGGATGCATACGGCATGAAGAAGGCCTCCGCTATCGGAAAAGAATGGAGCGAGCAGGCTGACGCCTTTGCCAAGTACATTGTGGGAAAAACCATGGATGAAGTCAAGGGAATCGCCATGAATGAGGAAGGCGTTCCTGAGGGTGACGATCTGAAGTCTTCTGTCACCATCCATGTGGGAGATTTTCTCACAATTCTTGAAAAAGCTTTTAAAACAGCAAAATAGTGTTATAATAGCTACATAAGAAAATAGAGTAATCATTCAAGAGGGATAGGATTTATGCGTTTCATCAAACGCGAATCTATCCCTCTGCAATGGTTTGGGGGTACAATGGTTAGACAGTACGCCGCAGTATTTGTGGTCATCATATTGGTTTTCAACCTTGCAGCCTGTTCAGGGGCACCAGAAGAGAAAAAGCGTTATGAGGCTGAGTTTCTGAAACTTTTTGATACGGTTACCCAGGTGATCGGTTATGCCGAAAGCGAGGAGGCATTTAATAAACAGGTCGGCAGAATTTATGACGACCTCCGGGAATACCACCAGCTGTATGATATTTATCATAATTACGACGGAATCGCCAATGTGAAGACCATAAACGACAATGCGGGAATCGCCCCGGTCAAAGTGGACCGGAAAATAATCGATTTGCTTCTTTTTTCAAAGGAACTCTATGAAACTACCCGGGGAAAAGTCAACATCGCTTATGGTGCTGTACTCAGAATCTGGCATGATTATCGGGAAGCGGGAACCGAAGATCCGGAGAAAGCCGAGCTGCCCGATAGAATTCAGCTGGAAGAAGCGGCCCGTCATACGAATATTGACCAGATCGTGATTGATGAGGTGAACGCAACGGTGTACCTGGCTGATCCGGAAATGCGACTTGATGTTGGGGCCATAGCGAAAGGCTATGCAACGGAACAGGTTGCCCGTGCCGCAGAGGAAAACGGGTTAGAAAATCTTCTGATCAGCGTAGGGGGTAATGTTCGCGCCATAGGAACCAGAGAGGATGGAACGCCCTGGAGGGTTGGGGTCCGGAATCCCTTCGACGAGGACGCGGAAGATGTCAGCAAATTGAGATTGACAAATACGGCGCTTGTTACCAGCGGAGTGTATGAAAGATATTATATCGTAAACGGCAGAACGTATCACCATATCATTGATCCGGATACGCTCTATCCGGCGGACTACTTTGAATCCATATCCGTATTATATTCCGACTCCGGTGTGGCGGACGCACTCTCCACAGCCGTATTCAACATGCCCTTTGAACAGGGCCTGGATTTAATTGAAGGCCTTCCGGATGCAGAGGCATTATGGGTGTTTCATGACGGAACGGTAAAGACAAGCTCCCGTTTCGCGGATTTCCTCGCGGAATAACAAAAGGGCAATCTCCGTTTGAGAATGCCCTCTTTTGTTCCGGCCGGATTGAAACCTGTCTTTTCCTGATATCTTATTGTGCCTTAACTTCCTGGGTGCCCGATACCGTACTGGTTTCATCCATTGAGAATGTCGATTTTGCTGATTCTGTCGCAAAATAAATATTTCCTTCCACTTTCATGTCAACAAGCTGGAAATTATCCTGCTTGACATACAGATCGCCGACAAAGGTTCCGCGCTGGATACTTGCCATCGGACTGTCGATCGTCAATTTTGGCGCCTTTAAAGTGAATCGTTCCGTAACGTTTCGATCCGCATCCTGTGTATAAAGGGCGATCTTTCTCTGGACAATGTCATTCCCCTGATCATCTTTTTTGCCGTTAATAAAATTACCCTCCAGCACCAGATCCTCATCGAAAGTCAGATCCTTAAGAGAACAAATAATCCAAGTCCCCTGATCGCTTAATCCGTACTTGAAATCGGCCTCGTTGTCAACGATGGATGCGGTTGTCTCCACATCGTTTTGATCTGAATCCTCACCCTGTGTTGTCGTATTGTTACCGTCATCTCTGTCATCGGTGTTGTCATTTCTGCCGCAGCCGGCGAATGCTAGGATTAGCGAAGCAATCAGCAGAAATATTAACGTTTTTTTCATAGATAAACCTCCTAAAAATATCTTTTCATCAGTAAGTTACGCTATAAATCTAATCCCACAATGGATATTTTGCCCTGTGCGTACGACAGTATACATTCTATTTTGATATCAAAAAAAACGATAATGTGCATGATTCCTTATTTTCTCCATAAATTCTACATATCTGTCTTGTAATATCAGTTTGAGATAATAATATAAGCAGTTGTAAAAAACAACTGCTTATGGTATGATTAAATTATACCCTACGGGGGTATGGTATAATCGGTATCAGAATTATATAACTAGTATCAAGATTAGTCGGAGATAAGAGAGGTAGGATAGATGACGACGAAGAAAGAAAGAAATAACCCGTGCAGTCAATGCAAATTGTCCGGAGGAGAGGGCAAAATAACCATAAGGGAAGATAAGCTGAAAGCCGGTTTGATTACACGGCTGAATCGAGTTGAGGGACAGATCAGGGGCATTAAAGGCATGATCGAGCGGGATGAATACTGCAATGATGTGCTGAATCAAATTGCAGCGGTTCAGGCGGCGCTGGATTCCGCGAGCAAACTGGTGCTGGAAAACCATATCCGCGGCTGTGTTGTCGAAAAAATACAGGCCGGAGACGATAAAATCATTGACGAGATGCTGGTTACGATCGGCAAACTGCTTTAATTGCATCTCTGCTTTGGGATGATTACCCGATCAGGCAGGGATGTTTGGAAAGGACATGAACTATGAAAAAGGAAACATTGAAGATAACAGGTATGACTTGTGCCGCCTGCTCTGCCAGGATCGAGAAGGTAGTGGGAAAGATGGAAGGCGTCGAAACGATTTCGGTCAATCTGGCGACCGAGAAGGCATCCGTTTCCTATGATCCGGAAAAGGTCGGCTTAGCGAAGATCAAAGAAAAAATTGAAAAGGCTGGTTATAATGCTGCTGAAATCGTTGCGAAAAAACTGGTGGATGAAGACAAGCTGAGGAAGGAAAGAGAGGCGAAAATATTGTGGACAAAATTCATCGTTTCAGCGGTGTTCGTCGTTCCGCTTCTGTATTTTACCATGGGGGCCATGATTTGGTGGCTGCGGTTTCCGATTCCGATGATGCTGGATCCGATGCAATACCCGTTGAACTTTGCCATTCTGCAGATCGTACTGACAACTCCCATTGTGATCGCAGGCTACCGCTTTTATACCGTCGGATTCAAGGCGATCATCAACCGCAGCCCCAACATGGATTCTCTGATTGCCATGGGTACCTCAGCCGCTGTCGTTTACAGTTTGTTCTCGGTGTATGAAATTGCCAACGGTAACTTCCATGCGGTGGATGGTCTCTATTTTGAAACGGCGGGAGTCATCATAGCCCTGATCCTTCTTGGAAAAGCTCTTGAGTCGGTGACAAAGGGGCGTACCTCCGAAGCGATAAAAAAGCTCATGGGCCTGGCACCTAAAACAGCTATCGTTATCCGGGACGGCAGAGAATATGAGGTCCCCATCGAAGAAGTTGAAATCGGGCATATTATCCTGGTAAAGCCGGGGGAAAAAATACCCGTAGACGGCATTGTTATGGAAGGGAATACCTCCATCGACGAATCCATGCTCACAGGAGAAAGCATTCCTGTGGAAAAGAAGGCGGCTGATCCGGTGTATGCGGCCAGCTTGAACAAAAACGGAGTGATCCGATTCAGGGCGACGAAAGTCGGAGATGATACAGCGCTGGCACAGATCATCAAACTGGTGGAAGAAGCGCAGGGATCCAAAGCACCCATTGCACAGATGGCGGATATCGTGTCAGGATATTTTGTTCCGATCGTTTTTGTTCTTGCGGTTATCTCGTTTCTTGCCTGGTCCCTTGCCGGCGAATCCCTGGTATTCGCGCTGACTATATTTATTGCAATTCTGGTGATTGCCTGCCCATGCGCGTTGGGACTGGCTACTCCCACAGCCATCATGGTGGGCACCGGGAAAGGTGCTGAATACGGTATCCTCATCAAAGGCGGGGAGGCGTTGGAGACCACACATAAAACCGATACCATCGTATTTGACAAAACCGGTACAATTACAGCCGGGAAACCCGAAGTGACAGATATTCTGACAGTCGGCGGTGTGGACAGAAACCAGCTTCTGCAGTTTGCCGCATCAGCGGAGAAGGGTTCCGAACATCCTCTGGGGGAGGCTATCGTCCATGAGGCGGAAAGGGAAGGGCGTGAATTCTTAAAGCCGAATCATTTCAATGCCATCCCGGGTCACGGGATAGAAGTTGAAATCGACGGCATTCCGATATTACTGGGAAATAAGAAGCTGATGGATGACAGAAACATATCATTGACTGAACTGGAACGGCAGTCAGACCGTCTGGCCGAAGAAGGAAAGACTCCGATGTATATCGCCATAAACCTTGAGTTAGCAGGCATCATTGCGGTGGCAGACGTTGTAAAAGAAAACAGTCTGAAAGCGATCGAAAAGCTGAAGACCATGGGCATTGAGGTTGCAATGATCACAGGCGACAACAGAAGAACCGCGGAAGCCATTGCAAAGCAAGTGGGAATCGACAGGGTTCTTGCGGAAGTCCTGCCCCAGGACAAGTCCAATGAAGTGAAAAAGCTACAGGCAGAAGGGAAGAAAGTTGCCATGGTTGGGGACGGCATCAACGACGCGCCGGCTCTGGCCCAGGCGGACATCGGAATTGCGATCGGATCCGGCACCGATGTGGCAATGGAGTCAGCCGACATCGTCCTGATGAAGAGCGATCTGATGGATGTTCCGACTGCAATTCAGCTCAGTAAGCGTACCATCCGAAATATCAAGCAAAATTTGTTCTGGGCATTTGCCTACAATGTGACCGGTATACCGATTGCCGCGGGGCTGCTCCATATCTTCGGAGGACCCCTTCTCAATCCGATCCTTGCCGCTGCAGCCATGTCCCTGAGCTCGGTCTCCGTATTGGCCAATGCGCTGCGGCTGAAACGGTTTAAACCATACAAATAATTGTAAGTATGACTATCAAAGGAGAAAACGAAATGAAAAAGAAATTAATATTGGCATCAATCGTCCTGATCCTGATCCTTTCTTTGGCAGCCTGTGCCGATACCGATATCGTAGGCAACGATTCTGTCAAGTCTTTTGAGAAGATCCTGGGTGCAATGGAAGACAGCGTATCGGAAGACGTGGTGAACGGCGGATGGGCACTGACTTCTCCTGACGGGACGGCTAGATTTTTCTGGAGCAGGGATTACAGCGCAGGCACAATGCATGATGTCATTCTGGAATTTGATGCACAGCCGTTTCTTGACGCGGGTTTGAATCCGGACAAACTTCCGGCCGGAATCCTGGCTGAAGGTAAAATTATAGTGGGTTCTCAACTGGGGGATGAAGAATTGACCTATGACGGTGAGCCGGACCCTCTGGCATCCTATAAAAAACTGGTTGAGTTATACAGGGAGCGGGTAAAATATCATGCAGATCTGGACCATTACGGCGTGGATGTCGGTGGCGGAAATATGTTTGAATGGGCAAAGGACATGGGTACAAATGATAAGGATATCGTGTATGTTGCGGATCCCGGGATCTTCATTGAAGCCGGTGTTGAGCCTGCAAAACTGGAAGGATGGATCTTCGCGAAGGTTAAGGTGATGGATGAAAGCGGCAGAACGATTGAAGCGGATAAATTTCTGAAGCCTTTTTCAATTCAATAGTCAGCATCTTGGATATGGAAATGCAATAGCACGAGATATTGGAGAGCTAAAAAGATATTATAGGAGGATAATGCGATGAAAAGTGTTACGTTAAATGTTGAAGGGATGTCCTGCTCCCATTGTGTCAGCGCTGTCATAAAAGCGGTATCCGCACTGGCCGGGGTGGCCGCCGTCGATGTGGATCTGTCCGGAAAAACTGTGGCCGTTGATTATAACGATGACCAGGTGTCTTTGGAAAGCATCCGGGATGCCATCGAAGAGGAAGGCTATGATGTCGTATCGCCGTGACAGGTGATGTGGTTTTATCGTGAAGGTTGATGGTCCTATGAGAAATGATAGAAAAATTGTACTTGTCGTGGATGATGAGGTCAAAATACTTGAGGTTGTCAAGTCGTTTCTGGAAAGCAGAGGGTATGCGGTATTAACGGCAGAGAACGGCAGTCAGGCGCTTTCGATCTTTGAAAAGGAGAATATCTCCTTCGTAATTCTGGATTTGATGCTGCCGGATCTTTCCGGCGAGGAAATTTGCAGCAAGCTTCGCCGGATATCCCGGGTGCCCGTTCTGATGCTCACTGCAAAGGTGGAGGAGGAAGACCTGCTGAAGGGCCTTTCCATCGGAGCTGATGATTATCTGACGAAGCCTTTTCGCCTTAAGGAGCTTCATGCCAGAATGGAGGCCATTCTCAGAAGAACATCGGGGGAACCGGTACCCCTCTTTCAAAAAATGTCCTTCTGTGAGGGTGATCTGGAAGTGGACTTGGAGAATCACTCCGTTAAAAAAGCGGGCAAAGCAGTGAACCTTACTCCCAACGAGTTTAAAATTCTTACCGCCATGATCAAATATCCAAATAAGGTCTTTACCCGGGATGAACTGATCCGTACCGCATTCGGAGATGAATTTGAAGGGTATGACCGGTCCGTTGACAGTCACGTCAAAAACTTGAGACAAAAAATAGAAACCGACTCGAAAAAACCTGTCTACGTTCTGACCATCCATGGATTTGGCTATAAGTTCGGAGGAAAGTAATTTGAGACTCACCGTTTACCATGAGCTGGAGCCTGTCTACAGCATAAATTCGAAAATACTGATCCTGGGAACGATCCCTTCGCCAAAATCCAGAGAATTCGGGTTTTATTACTCTCATCCCCAGAACAGGCTCTGGGTAGTTCTCGCCCGGGTTTTCGGAGAACCGGCACCGAAAAATACAGAAGAGAAAATGAAGTTCCTGGATGACCATGACATTGCCATGTGGGATGTGCTCCGGTCGTGCAGCATCAAGGGAGCAGACGACAGCTCCATCACGGATGCGGTTCCCAACGACATCAACAGGATTCTTGCCGAGGCAAACATCAAAGCAATCTTTACCACAGGAAAGAAAGCGACGGATCTTTACCGGAAGCTTTGCCTTCCCGATACGGGAAGGCCCTCCCTCTATCTCCCGTCCACAAGTCCCGCAAATTGCAGGAATTATACCCTTGAAACCCTGACTCAGTCGTATCGGATTATCCTGGAATATCTATGATAGAAGGATTTCATTATTGAAAACAATTTGTCAATAACGAAAAAAGAGCTATAATAGAATTAACATGGCATACGGGCAGCGAAGGGAGATTCACTCAATCAATATTTGGAGGGAGTAACATGCTGGAATTATCCGTCATCCGGGACACCGTTATGAATGTGGCCGAAGCGATCACCGCTGCACTGGAAATCGAAACAGAGATCATCAATGAACATCTTGAGATCATTGGTGGTACAGGTCGCTACACTCATAAGATCGGAAGCTATGAAGAGGAAGGGGATCTAGACTCCGGCGCCATTTACGGCAAGCTTTTGAAGACGGGAAAAAACTACCTGTGCACGGATCCTTCCCAAGATCCGGATTATGACCCAAAGGAAGGCGAAATGGCAGAAATCTGCTGCCCGATTCGGCTGGAGAACAGGATTCTCGGTCTGATCGGCCTGGTTGCCTTCAATCGGCAGCAGCGGGATAAGATCATCCAGAACAGCGATACTCTGACGCTTTTCTTGGAGAGAATGGCCGAGCTCATCGCCAGCAAGCTGTCCGAGGCGGAACAGAGAAATCAGCTCCAGGGAATCGTAGAGTCCATGCATGAAGGACTGATCGCCATCGATAAGGACAGTGTGATTCAGTCCTGCAACTATGAGAGTGAACAGCTGCTTGGCCTGAAACGGAGCCAGATGGAAGGCTATGCACTTTCACGGGTATGGGATCTCAAGGAAGTGGAAGGGGTCATAAAAAACGGCGTTGCGATCAAGGACAAGGAAGTGATCTACAAGAAGAACAGCGGACGTGAAAAGAGATTCCTCTGCACCATCATACCAATCAATGTCAAAGATGCGGAAGAGTATAACGGGTCCCCCCACGGTGTTATGATTTTATTTCAGAACATCTCAGAAGCCAGAGAACGAATGTATAAAATGACCGTAATGGAAAAGCATACCACCTTTCGTGATATCATCGGAGAAAGCGAACCCATACTTCGGGCTAAAAAAAGAACACTCCAGATTTCCCCCAGTGACTCGACCATTCTGATTACCGGAGAGAGCGGGACGGGCAAGGAACTTTTTGCAAGAGCGATTCATTCGGAAAGTCCGCGAAGAAACAACCCCTTCATTGCCATCAACTGCGGCGCCATTCCGGAGATGCTGCTTGAGAGCGAGCTGTTCGGATATGAGAAGGGGGCTTTTACAGGCGCTGACGCAAGAGGGAAGCCCGGCAAGTTTGAGATTGCACATAAAGGCACTATTTTCCTTGATGAGATCGGCGATCTTCCGTTGCATCTGCAGGTGAAGCTGCTTCACGCGATCCAGGATCGGAGAATTGATCGTGTTGGGGGTACCAGTCCTATCGAAATCGATGTGAGGATTATCGCGGCGACCAATAAGAACCTGGAGAAAATGATCGAAGCCCGTGAATTCAGGGAAGATTTATACTTTCGGCTGAATGTGATTCCCATCATGATCCCTCCCTTGCGGGATCGGGAGGGAGATATTGATCTGCTTCTCCGGTATGCTTTGAAAAAATTCAACAAGCTGTTGAACAAGGAAATTATCAATTTCAGCCCCGATGCGCTGCAGGCTCTCATTCATTACAGCTGGCCCGGCAATGTCCGGGAACTGGAGAATGTGGTGGAATATGCCGTCAATATGGAGACAGGCAAAGAAATCCTGCCCGAGAATCTTCCGGACAAAATTCTGAAGCGGCAAAGAAATTCAAACAGCAAGACCGGTTTGAAAGAAAAACTGGATGACTACCAGCGGTTGATCATCGAGGAATGTCTCAACGAAACGGGGCGCTCCACAGAGGAAAAGATTCTGGCGGCCAGGCGGCTTGGAATCAGTGAATCGACACTATACAGAAGGATCCGGGAGCTGGGGATTCGCGGATAATCAAAGCCAGAACGAGCAGGCTCAGTATTGACGAAAACCCCTTTGCAGCAGGCAAAGGGGTTTTTCAATCAGAACATTTTGAGATGATTCGGAAAAAGGCTATTTTTTAATAGCTGGGAACTTTTCATCGAAGTGTACTTCGTCCGCGCCGAGGGTTACAGTGGTCCTGATCTTGCCTCTCTTCTTTTGAATGACGTAGATCACAATAGGCACAACGATTACGATCAATGAAATGATGAATACGGGCATTCCGCCGGGCTCGAAGACCAGCAGAACCATCGCCGCGATTTGCAGGACAATGGCGAAGTATGCAAGTCCCGGATACCATCTGGCTTTAACGGTAAGAACCTCATTGGGATCGTACCCTCTCTCCTTCAGCTTCTTTCTGAAGACGACCTGCGACCAGCAGATGCCTACCCAGCACAGGGTTCCGGTAAAGCCGGCAATTCCGATCATGTTCGCATAAAGCGGGAGACCCTCTTCGCCCCAGAGCCCAAGCTCATCGGAAGCAAATCCCAGAAGATATACAAGCCATACGGGTACGATTGTGAATATGGTTGCATTCTGCGGTGTATTGAATATATTCAGGTTGGACAAAAATTTGGGAGCCATTCCTTCGACGGAAAGGCCGTAAAGGGAGCGAACCGTTCCGTATAAGCCTGAATTTGCACAGCTGAAAGCAGCGATCAGCGTTACGATTGTAAACATCCCTGCAGCCCACTTCAAACCGTAGACGCCAAGAGTATATGCAAAAATTGATTCGTCCAGACCGGCTTCGGCGTACGGTAGAATCAATGTCAGCATGAAAACGGGGATCAGGTAAATCAGGATGATACGATAAGCAACCCTTCTGCAGGCAAGGGGAACGTTGGTCGACGGATCCTGGGTTTCGGCAGCAGACAGGCCTACTATTTCGGAACCCTGGAAGTTGACAAGCGTCCAGATCATATAGGTTACAATAATAAATCCGCCGGCAGGGAACAGCTTATCCATAATCGTGCCTTCTCCGCCGAAAATAATACTGGATCCGATAAATCCTTCTTCGGTAAAGGGGTGGAGCTTTCCTCCGATGATTCCAAGCCAGATGCCCACAGCGCATATTACGAAAACGATAATGGCAAGAATCTTGATAATCGCCATTACAGATTCGATATGACCGAACCATTTTACCCTGTAAATATTGACCAGAGTCAACAGTGCCAAAGCGATGATGCCCCATACGAATGTACTCCAGGCAGGGTTCTCGAAAGGCAGGGTTATGAAGTAGTTCATGAATACGGCGGTTGCCAATGCTTCCGATGGTATGTAAACAACCCAGTTGCACCAGAATGCCCAGCCGATCCCTGCGGAAGCCGTATCCCCCATGAATTCTCTTGTGTAGGAAACGAAGGAGCCTCTTCTTGGAATATTTACCAGAAGCTCAGCGAAGGATTGCATAACTCCATAGATTGTTACGCCGGCAATAGCATAAGCGATAAGTACGGCGCCCGGGCCCATTTCTGAGAAGGTTAACCCCAATCCCAGGAAATAGCAGGAACCGATGATTCCGCCCAAGGCGATCAAAGAAACGTGCCATGGCATAATACCGCGGGTCAAGGTACGTTCGCTTTTCTCAATAACTCTTCCTTCTTCTGTCATGAATTTTTCCTCCTAATTAAAGATTTGATAAAATTAATAAGATTATGAATATTATAATAATTAACGTCCTCATTAACAACAGCAAATATCGTGCCAGATATTGGCGTATGTCCGGGGATAACTGAAAATACTCGTTTTGGTTATTGTTTTGCTTCAAAAAATAAACAAAGTTGTTCCCTCTCGATATCATTTGTGATATCGAATTGTCAGAATTGAAAAATAATTTCCGTCAGAATTTCTGTCGGACAAATCAAAAAACCGGTTGACATTAACGTTACGGAAAGGTGTAAGATGAATCTATCGGGAGGCAAAAAGATGGAATATACGATACAAAAACTTGGACGAATGGCAGGCGTCAGCACGAGAACGCTGCGGTATTACGATGAGATGGGAATTCTAAAGCCGGCGAGAATCAATTCATCGGGATATCGAATATACGGACAGAAGGAAGTGGACCTGCTGCAGCAGATCCTGTTCTACAGAGCACTCGAGGTTGATCTTGCAACGATTAAGGGTATCGTTACTTCACCGGGGTTTGATGGAACGCAAGCCCTCAGAGGGCATCGTGAAAAGCTTCTTGAAAAGAGAGAACAGCTGGACCGTTTGCTTGTCTGTCTGGATAAGACCATCGCGACGGCAGAAGGGAGAATGTCAATGAGTAATCAGGAAAAATTTGAGGGATTCAAAAAAACCATCGTGGAAGAGAACGAGAAAAAATATGGATCGGAGGTCAGAGAGAGGTACGGTGACGATGCGGTGGATAAATCGAATCAGAAAGTTCTGAATATGACCCGGGAAGAATATGAAAATGCGGAAAGCCTTGCGAAGAATATCAGGGAAACCCTGGCGGCGGCTTTTGAGACAGGGGATCCGTCTGGAGAACTGGCTCAGAAAGCGGCTGATCTTCACCGCAGATGGCTGTGCCTGTACTGGGATGGATATTCCAAAGAGGCTCATGCAGGTCTTGGAAACATGTATGCGGAAGACGAGCGCTTCAGGGCTTACTACGATGCGGACCAGCCCGGTACCGCGGAATTTCTTCGGGATGCAATCTTGATCTATACGGGAATGCATACAGAATCATGACAATAAAAACCTTGTGTCTTCGGAGCTGCCAGAGGAAACAGGCAGTTCCGAAGGAAATTTTATGGGGGAGTTGCTTTAACTAAGCAATTATTCAGTTGGTTGCCCTTGTCTTAGTATAAAAAAATTCGTTAAGCCTCCTGAAAAAATATCCCCGATAATATTGGTAAGCGACAGGATTCTGTCAAATATGCCAATATTCCTCGTATGATCTTTCGTTAAAAACGTCGTTGCCTCCTCGATCTGCATACCAGTGAATGCACTCAGCAGAGTATTCCAGTCTCCTTGCGACCAATATGGATTGATGCTGGCCAAAAGGGCTGCAGTACGGTTAACATTTTCATACACTTGCTGTGTAAAAGCATTTACTGCAGCAACATCATTATTATATTGTGCAATAAAAAGGGATTGGAGGATCGCTATATATTGAGTTAATAAAAAAATAAGCTGTTCCGTGGTTTGGCTGCCGAAAAATACTCCTAAAATGCTTCCGTATTCTACAGGCAGCTGGAATAAACGCCGGCTTAATTCATCTGTATTCCCAACCCCGCCGTAAAGGCTGACTTTATATGATCTTAACCAGGTAGCCAAATCTCTCCACAGCATTCTTGCTCTGAATATAAAATTCATCTGTCCGGTAATATAATTGGGATTCAGAATAGGAATTCGGGCCTCATTTTTATGGATCATACTTCGTACCTCCTTTTTCTCAAACTATGTTTGTGATTTTATAATTGTTACTTGGTTAAGGGTTTGTTCCCAAAAAAACAAGCACCCCGAGTCCTGTTTTATCTGAGCCGAACTGCGGCCATGGCACACGCGCCTTCATGGACGACCTTGAACCCTTTCTTTTCGGCGAATTCCACAATTTCCTTGTCATAGGTGCCGGGCTGCAGCCAGATGTTGGGGTATTCCTTCGGATCCATTTCCTCCAGGCTTTTCAGTGTAACCGACGGCGGAATAACGAAATCGACACAGTCTGGCTTTTGCGGGAGATCTTCAAGACAGGCGTAGCATCTCGTACCGTCCTCCAGTTCGGAGTAATTCGGGTTTACAGCATAGGTATCATATCCGTGGGAGCGAAGGGTATGGAAGATCCGGTTTGCTGTTTTTTCCGTATTCGGAGTGGCCCCGACCACAGCCCATACCTTTTTCCCAAGCATTTCATTCATCTTTTTCTCATTGTTCATCGCAGCTTCTCCTTTTTTTTCAACTTCTTGCATTACTCTTTTCAGGCCTACTTATTTTTTCCCGTTTTCCTGCAATTGAAACGCATTTCCATAATTGAAATATCTCTAGAAAATATCTCCGGTTTGAATTTCCACTGGGCTTTTTGCCGCCCGTATGATAAAATAAAACATTAATGCCATGTTGTTTGGTTCAGCATGAGAGATTGCTGTTGTTTTATAAAACGTATATGGAGGAAAAAGATGAGAGCAGTAATTACCGTTATCGGAAAAGATATGGTCGGGATTCTCGCAAAGGTGAGCACAACCTGTGCGGAAGCGAATGCCAATGTAATCGAAGTGACGCAATCCGTGCTTCAGGAGTTTTTTGCAATGGTTATGCTGATCGATGTTGAAAAAATGAACTGTGACCTGGGAGAGCTTCAGAACCGCCTTAAGAACAATGTAGAGGGGATGAAGATCCACGTTATGCATGAGGATATATTCAATTCTATGCATCGCATATGATTTCAGGGCCGGAGACAGAAACTTGGAGGTTAAAACATGCTTAATATGACCGATATCATGGAAACCATCACCATGATACAGGATGAAAATTTGGACATCAGAACGATTACGATGGGAATTTCCCTGCTGGACTGCTGCGACAGCGATATCGACCGTTCCTGCAGCAAGGTGTACGAAAAAATTTACCGCTGTGCGAAGGACCTCGTTCAGACCGGCTGTGACATCGAGCAGAAATACGGAATTCCGATCATCAACAAAAGAATCTCCGTAACACCCATCGCAATGCTTGTGGGTGCTTCCGGAGGAGATCCCGTGAAGTATGCCCTGACTCTTGACAGGGTTGCCAGGGATGTCGGCGTCAATTTTATCGGCGGTTTTTCCGCATTGGTTCATAAAGGCTTTTCCCCTGGGGATCGGGAACTGATCGAAGCCATACCTGGAGCGCTTGCCGCCACGGAATTTGTCTGTTCTTCCGTTAATGTGGGATCGACAAAATCCGGGATAAACATGGATGCGGTGAAAACCATGGGTAAGGTCGTTCTCGAAGCGGCTGAGCTGACTGCCCATAACCAATGCATCGGGGCAGCAAAGCTTGTAGTCTTCTGCAATGCACCGGAGGACAACCCGTTTATGGCCGGAGCCTTTCATGGACCGGGAGAACCCGACTGCGTCATCAATGTGGGTGTTTCCGGGCCCGGCGTAGTGCGGGCTGCCTTAGCCAAGGCCGGGGACGGTTGTGACCTGACTCAGGTTGCGGATATCATTAAAAAAACGGCGTTTAAAATTACCCGCATGGGCCAGTTGGTTGGGAGTGAAGCTTCCAAGCGGCTCGGCGTGCCGTTTGGCATCGTTGACCTGTCCCTTGCGCCGACGCCTGCCATCGGAGATTCGGTGGCGCATATATTGGAAGAAATCGGATTGGAAAAGTGCGGAGCCCACGGGACAACAGCAGCACTCGCTTTGCTTAACGACGCGGTGAAAAAAGGCGGCGTTATGGCATCCTCCAACGTGGGAGGACTTTCGGGTGCATTCATTCCTGTCACAGAGGATGCCGGGATGATCGACGCGGCGCGAAGCGGCGATCTGACCATCGAAAAGCTGGAGGCCATGACGGCGGTCTGCTCTGTCGGTCTCGATATGATCGTGATACCGGGAGACACGCCTGCGGAAATTATATCTGCGATTATAGCCGACGAAGCGGCGATCGGCATGATCAATTCCAAGACCACAGCGGTCAGAGTAATACCTGCCGTAGGCAAGAGTGAAGGGAACGAACTGGAATTCGGAGGACTTCTGGGAAACGGCCCTGTAATGAAGATCAACCGGAAATCGCCGGCAAAACTGATAGACAGAGGGGGCAGAATTCCGGCTCCGCTGCAGAGCCTAAAGAATTAACCTTTTACCGGATCCATTCCTTGATCAATAGCCGGTTGTTTTAACAGATAAGTATTGTAAGGCAGGTTAGAATCCACATGGAAGGTAAAACGGACATGTGGATATTTATTTTCAAAATAGATCCGGTTTGCCTTTCTGTTTCCGATCATGTTGGAGAATGAGCGGGGACTGCAGAGGAATGTCGCCTCCCTGATGCCTGGAAGCAGGGGCTGAAGCTGATATTCCAGTTGCTCCCTCGCTATTTCCGATTCAACCAGCTGGCGGAACGCGGGATGATAACCCCCTGCCGTTTCGCCGCCGACATTGATCAGATCGGTGCTTTTCAGTCCGATACGGATTACATTGATTCCAGCATCTGCAAGGATCAGGTACATGTCCTTGGTGGTGCGGACGGCCTCCTCCGTGGAAAGGGGACGGTATTCACCTCTCATGTACATTTCATGAAGGGCAGTATCCCGTATGATCACGGTGGGATAGAGACGAGCGATGGATGGCCTGATTTTCACCGCTTCCTTTGCTGAATATATGGATTTCTCGTAGCTATCCCCGGGCAGCCCGATCATGAGCTGGAGCCCCAGCTCAAAACCATTGTCCTGAATCTGGCGGGATGCCTGAAAGACCGCTTCCGGATCATGCCCTCTGTTGGAAAGGCGGACGACTTCCTCGTCGAAGGACTGGACTCCCAGTTCGATGATATCTGCTCCGAAATTCTTCAGATTGTTCAAAATTGCATCATCGATGTAGTCGGGACGGGTTGAAAGGTGGATTTTTTGAACCAATCCCCGGTCCTTATAGGCTTTCGCCGCGGACAAGTACTCCTGCTGCAGCTTGATGGGAATTCCCGTGAAGCTTCCGCCGTAAAATGCGATTTCAACATTCTTGATATCCCGGCCGCTGATCGTCGTCAGGTATCGGTCCACCGTAGCGGCCATATCCTCCCTGGAAGGCGCTTTCAGCCTGGCTGTGATCTTTTTTTGATTGCAGAAAACACAGTCGTTGGGGCAGCCCAGGTGGGGTATGAATATAGGGATTATGGCATGGGTTTTCATTTTTAACCTCAACTTATCAATTAGCAGGCAGCCTGAATCAAACGGATTTCAGCAGGATGAAAATCCCGCCGAAATATTTATATATGTATGATAGAACCTACGTCTTCCAGGGGATAGTCCTCAAACCAAACGGCCTGCAGACCTCTTATCCTGATAAATTCTGTGATTCTTTTAAAATCCGGATGTGCGGAAAGATTGCCGTTAAAGATGATTTCGCTGCCGATCCTTCCTGAGGCTCCCCCCAGGAAGCCATAGGGAAAACCGGTCAGTGCAGTATGGCCTTGCGAGATCAGCAGAACATCAATTTCATACCTTTCCAGAATCGATGCCATGCCCTCGTCTGCCGTAATGACTGCATTTTCGCACACTACAACCAGATTGCATTTGGTATATCCCTGTTTGACGTGGACCGGTTCCAGACCTGCTTCTTCTGAGTTGCTTAAAATAATGGAATCCGTGTGATTTAAATGGTGGATCAGATATCCGCCGACCTGTGCGGCGTTGTATTTCACGTTGGCGGGATACTGCCGACCCAGACGGGAAGCACCTATGGAATGTTTTATCCGACAGCGCAGCAGGTCCCCTCTGATCAGCGGATACTGTTCCGGGGAAACGATCAGCTCGTTCCGGATTTTGCACAGGTAAATGTCGGCATGGGAGGCAACAGCATCGTAAACAGCATCGGTCCTTCGGACTTCGATGGTTTCAAACCCCCTGCTTCTTAGATAATCCTTCAGTACTTCATTTGTGTTTTCTGACAGACAAACGATATTCATAGACCTTATTATACACGATAATCGCTTGTTTTCTTAATATTTTTGTTATAATATTTTATTTGAGGGCTGCAGCCATCGGGTTTTGTATTGGATTTGCAGTTCAACCACTGGTAAAGGAGTACAGAGGAAATCCCTCGGAGCAGAAACAATGGTACATATCGGAAACGACTGGGATGAAGTCCTGGACGGAGAATTTGAAAAAGAGTATTACATAGCGCTGAGAAACTTTCTGATCGGCGAATATAAGACGCAGATAGTCTTTCCATCCAAGTATGATATTTTTAATGCCTTGAAGTATACGCCTTATAAGGATGTAAAAGCGGTCATTCTGGGACAGGACCCTTATCATGAACCAAACCAGGCCCACGGCCTTTGTTTTTCTGTGAAAAGGGGAGTGCCGAAGCCCCCGTCGCTGGTGAACATCTTCAAAGAGCTGGAACGTGATCTCGGCATCACACCGCCGGAACACGGCTGCCTTGAGGATTGGGCAAAACAGGGAGTGCTGCTGCTGAATACCGTACTGACGGTTCGCATGGGGCAAGCCAACTCCCATAAGGGAAAAGGGTGGGAGATATTTACGGATCGCGTGATCGAGCTCCTGAATCAGCGGGAAAAGCCGATGGTGTTTTTGCTTTGGGGCGCCAACGCCAAATCGAAGGTGTCACTTATCACAAACAAGAATCATTTGATCCTGGCAGCGCCTCATCCGAGTCCTCTGTCCGCCCACAACGGGTTTTTCGGATGCAGGCATTTTTCCGGGACCAACGATTTCTTAGCCCGATACGGGGAAAAAATTGAATGGGAAATCGTGACACAGCGTATAAATTCATAGGGGAAAGGAAAGGAGCGTAGGGGAAATGGCAATGAGTTTTGTCGGTATTGCAGGAATCGGTGTCGTAGTTGTCATCGTAGTTGTAATCGGTCTTGTGCTGGCGCTGAACAACCGGTAGCCGAGCCGCACTGTGCTGTCGGGGAGACAGCTGAAAATCTTTTTATCAATTTGGAGGGTATTAAAATGGGAACCGGAACTGTTATTATTCTTATAATCATAGCGGTTATCGCTATCGGGGCAATCTGGGTGATATCGGCTTATAACGGATTTATCCGTCTGCGCAATATGGTGGAAGAAGCCTTTTCCACCATGGATGTGTATCTGAAAAAGAGATATGACCTGATTCCGAATCTGGTGGAAACGGTAAAAGGCTATGCCTCTCATGAAAAGACAACGCTGGAAAAGGTGGTTCAGGCGAGGAATATGGCTGCCGATGCAAAGACCATTGAGGGCAGGATTCAAGGCGAAAATATGCTTCAGAGCACGCTCAGAAGCCTTTTCGCCATCGCAGAGGCATATCCGGATCTGAAAGCAAACCAGAACTTCTTAGATCTGCAGTCGCAGCTTCAGCGAATCGAGGATGAAATCGCAAATGCCAGAAAATACTATAATGCAGTCGTTAAGGAATTCAATACGAAAACCGAATCCTTCCCGAGCAACATTATTGCTGGGATATTCAACTTTACGCGCAAAACCATGTTTGAAGTGAACGACGAAACCGAGAGGGAAGCGGTCAGAGTCCAGTTTTAATCTGGACGGGATTCGATTTATGAAAGCGTGTGTGTATAAAATGAAACAGGGAAAAATAATCGCCATCATCTTTTTTGTCATGATGGTATTCTGGTGCAATATCACTTTTGCCGATGCGGAAGCCTATGTGACCAAAGCCTACGATGTTCACCTGGACTTATATGAAAACAACTCCTTTGTCGTGACAGAGAATATCAGGGTGGAATTCACAGAGGCCCGGCACGGAATTTTCAGGTATATCCCTTATACGGGGACGACGACAAAACAGATCAACGGAAAGACTGTTCTGGAAAAATACAGGATAAAAATATCCGATATCAGTGTTGAGGGTTACCGCTTTGAGACTTGGAAGGAAAACGGCAATCTTGTGATTCGAATCGGCAGCGAGGATGTCTATGTGGAAGGACCGCAGGAGTATCGCATCCGCTATCGATGCACACTGTATGATGACCGGAATGAAGCCTTTGACAGTTTGTACTGGAATATACTGCCACAAGGCTGGACCACGCCCATTGAAGCCTCTGCGATGACGGTCAGGATGCCGAAGGAATTTGATCCGGGCATGGCGGAATTCATTGCCGGCAGGTATGGTATGGCCGATATGGAGGCAGTAGACTGGACTGTCAGCGGCACGACGATTACGGCGGGCACGACGAGGATACTGGACACGGGAGAAGGAGTTACGCTGAATGTCATTCTGCCCGAAGGCTACTTTACCGGAGAGAAAACGACGGACTGGATGCTGTGGCTTATGATGTTCATCATCATTGTCGCCCCGCTCCTGAGCATCGTGCTCTGGTTCCTGTTTGGGAGAGACCCAAGAGTCGTGCGGACTGTGGAATTCTATCCGCCTGAGGGAGTCAATCCGGCCGAACTGGGATATATCATCGACGGTGCTGTGGACAGCAAGGACCTTGTATCCCTGATCATATACTGGGCTAACGAGGGATATTTGACCATCAGGGAAGACGGCGACGGGAGTTTTACACTGTTGAAAAAGAAAGATCTGCCTGATTCGGCGAAAACCTACGAACACACTATGTTCCGGGGTTTGTTTGACTACCGGGAGCAAGTGACGCCTGAGGATTTGAAGGAAGATTTTTATGGTACCTTTGAAGCGTCCAAGGGACAGCTGAAGGCATATTTCACCATGCGGAAGGAAAACCGGATTTTCACGCAAAGCTCGTTAGGAGCAAGAGCACTGGCTATCCTTTTCATGATAGCGCCTCTGCTTTCCTTGACGGTTCTGGGAATCTTTATCAGTCAGGCTGAAGAATTATGGGTTATGGCGATGATTCCGGTCATTTTATTTGCGGTCATCGGCTTTGGTGCGTTTATCAGCTCTTATGACAGAAAAGACAGCCTTTCAAGAGCCAAAACCACCGGATTGTATCTGCTGGGGGTGATCACACTAGCAGTCTCGGGTCTGGGAACGCTGCTCTACAGTTTTATTGCGCTGGAGAATCTGCTGCCCGGTGTGGCTGTTATTCTTGCCTCGGTCATTTCACTCATTTTTACCATGAGGATGAAGCAGAGAACGAAAAAAAGCAGCCTTATGCTTGGAAAGATATTGGGATTCAAAGAGTTTATCCGGACAGCCGAGCTGGATCGGATCAAACGTCTGGTGGAAGAGACACCCAATTATTTCTACAGCGTGCTTCCGTATGCCTATGTATTCGGATTGACAGACAAATGGGCGAAAAAATTTGAAGATATAGCGGTACAGCCGCCAGATTGGTACGACTCGTACTACGGGGGCCGCATGTTCAATACCTGGATATTTATGAGCTCCTTCCATCACTACACCAGCGCCATGCAGCATAATATTGCGGTTCCTCCTCCCTCATCCGGCGGCGGGGGCGGTGGATTCTCCGGAGGCGGAGGTTTTTCCGGCGGCGGAATGGGCGGCGGCGGAGGCGGCTCCTGGTAAGCCTGTCAAATCAATAAGCGCCGATATGGCGGTACTGACTTGAAAGCGTTCTTTAATTATAATGCCAATTCACGGTTACGATGATTCATAAGAGCAATTTCGACAGTACCGCCAAGATACTTCCCGGTTCGTTCCGCCAGAGATGATGCAGCCGCCTCCAGCTCATTCCTTCGGTCAGGGTCCACCGATTCGATGATGAGAAACGCATTGACCGTATTCTCCGTAAGCATGGTCCTTTGTCCGTCACGCCAGTTCCAGCAGCGGCATACTGCTCCGGCTTCGTCTTTATAAATAATCTCCCCGGGCAGCGCATTGTCATATTCCTCGTCGCCAAGGGCGAGAAACAATTCTCCGCCGGCTGCCTTTGTTAAAAGGAGATCGCCTTGAAAGGTGTCGATGTCTTCTCCTCCGCATGGAAGGCCGTAAGCCAGGGATACTCCATTATAGATATCGACCAGTGGATTGATCGGCGAAACTCCGGTGCCCTTTTCTATCCGCTTCAACAACGCTTCTATCGAGCATCTGACGCCTTTTTTCGTCTTAAACTGCTGATATGCTTTTCGCCAGACAGAAATCACCTTATTCTCGCTGAACACTTCTTCCGTCAAAAACTTGAATGCTTCTTCGCTGCTCTTTTGCAGTAACTCGTTGATTTCCTGTCTCACGTCTTTATCAAGAGATTCCGTGTTTCGGATTCCTTTCGCTAACACTACTGCAATCTCCGCATGGGGGAATAACTCCCAAAACTCGTCTGTAATTATGAACTTTGCCATTTCGAATCTTCTCCTTTGTTTCAGTGAGCAAATATTGCTCATTTTTGACCAGTCAGCTGATCGATGGTCGGATTTACGTTCCAGTATTCCTTCAGACACCGGTATTCTTCACCGGCAGCAGCGTTTCCCCGTCTCTTTTTAACAGCCCTGATCATGATATTCTTAGATGTATGCTCCAGGCTTGTGAATTCTATCATCGAGACTTCGTAACCCAGTTCCTCGAGCTTGAGAGCCCGAAGACCGTCAGTCAGAATCGAGGAGAACCGCTCCTTCAATATTCCGTGCCTGAAGATCGGACGATGCAGTTCGTCGGAAATCTGACCGAACAGCTCATGCTGGCAGCAGGGAACGGAAAGGATTACGGAAGCTTCCCAGCGTACGGCTTTGATCAGCGCATAATCCGTTGCCGTATCGCAAGCATGCAGTGTAACAACCATATCTGCTTTTTCCTGCTCTTTATACTCGGCGATATCTCCTTTCATGAATCTGAGCCCGTCGTACTTCAAGTCCGCTGCGACCTGGCTGCAGAAATTGATCACGTCTTCCTTTAAATCCAGGCCGATGATATCTACATCCTTTTTCAGGATAAGCTTCAGGTAATAATAAAGCGCAAAGGTCAGATATGCCTTACCGCAGCCGAAATCAACGATTCGGAGGGGGAATGTTTTTATCGGCATGAAATCCGTCACATCCGATACGACCTCCAGAAACCTGTTGATTTGCCGGAACTTAGCATAGTGCTTCTGATAAACTACGCCGTTCTGATCCATGACGCCGAGGCGAATCAGGAAATCGCAGGGAATCTTGTCGGGTATGATATATTTTTTTTCCTGGTTATGGCTCAGCGGTGGCATGGACTTTGACGCAGCCTTTTTTTTGATTCTCGGCTTGTCCGGATCGGAGGCAAGAATCTGGTAGTCAGCATCCGTACTGAAAAGATTCATCTGCTTAAAGACATCGGTCATCAACTCTGAGCAGACATCAATACACTGCTCCTGATTTAAATTCCTGTGTATGACTTTATTCTTATAGTGATATTCGATCTGGTAGATTAACTCGCCACGCAGCATAACAGGGCGCAGGACGGCTTTTTTAAAGGGATTTGACCGTCTTCTCAAATTCCCGAAACTCAGTTGGATCAGTGTTCCCTGATCCAAAACTTCCGTTATCAATTCGATGATTTTATCCATTCTATTTTCCTCATAACGTTCGGCCGTTTGCTCCGGCGGATGATTTTTGTCTTATTGTCTTTTTATTTCAATCCTGCCATCAGTATATCATAGAGACTCTGCCGCGTCATGATGAAAAAGGGAGAATACTTTTTCGTACTCTCCCGATTTCGCTTTGCATTAAAAAAGCGATCTCCTCTTATGGACTGACGAAGGGAACACCCAGAATCTGAGCGGCCGACATGGCAAGATTTCTGCCGATGACTTCGATATTATCTCTGATCCAGGTGGCATCCTCATAGTTATCATGGTAAGCGACCTCAACCAGAACTGACGGCGCTCTGGTCCGTCTCAGTTCCGCAAGAGTCGTGGTTGGAATTACGGTGACAAGATCGGGATTGGGATAAATCTTTTTCAGGTTTTCCGCGATCAGCTCGGCAGCCTGACGCCCTCTGGTGCTGGTTGTAAAATGATATACGTCGGGACCCTGCAAGGCTCCCGTCATGCTTTCCGGTGAAGCATTGGAATGAAGCGCCAGATGAAGGTCATAGCTGCCGGCATTGGATTGTGCTATTACCTGGGACAGCGTATTGCCGGGGTTATTTCTGGTGAAGCCGATTCCGCCTGCTCTCAGGTACGGAACCATGGCGTCTGCAATCAGGTTCATATAGTATTCCTCATTTCCGCCGATAATATATGGATTGAATTCCTGGACGGAAGGGCTGAGGTACAGGACAGGCATAAAAAATACCTCCTTTGCTTAGAATTATAATTGGTTCTTCTTTTTGTCAAAAGGTATCTGCGCTATATTATTCAGGAGCCAGATTCAACGGATCCGATAGGGAGGCCCCGGCTCCCTGAAAGGAACCTGAAGAAATTCCGCCACAGATTTTGCCAGACTTCTGCCGATCTGGCCGATGTTCTCTGAAATCCATACAGCATCCTCGGGATTGTCGTGGTAGCCTAGTTCAACCATAACGGCGGGCGAATTCGTTAATCGCAATTCGAGCATGGTGAAGTTCGGTACGATGTTGACCAGTTCCGGAACGGGATAGATCTCTCTCAAATTCTGCGCAATAATATAGGCTGCTCTTTCTCCGCCGACGGGGCTCACGGCATAGTGGTACACATCGATGCCTCTGGCCGGTAAAATGGCGCCGTCGGGGGTGGCTCTGGTCTGAAGAGCAAGGTGCAGGCCGCGGGGGATTTCGTTGGAACGCTCGATGATTCTCGGTACGGAATCACCGGGATTGTTCCGGCCAAATTGGATCCCGCTGGCTCTCAGGTAGGGGATCATGGCGTCCGCGACCAGATTCATGTAATATTCCTCGCTGCCTCCGGTGACAAATTGATTGAATTCCTGAGTGGAAGGGCTTAAATACACGCTGGGCATAGGCTTGACTTCCTCCTTTGGTGCAGTTTGTGAAACCTCGTATAACGGTATTTTATTTCATTTCATATTATGCAGAAAGTTTTTACTGGTGAATCCAGGAACATATGTGCATACACCCTGTTTTCTGGTATAATAACAGGGTTGAAATTACAGAAAGCAGGAAAATCGATGAAAGAAAAACAAAAAATAATCAATATTGCTGTGATTGCCCATGTAGATGCTGGAAAATCAACCTTGGTGGACGCGTTTCTATCCCAGAGCGGCGTCTTTCGCGAGAACGAAGAGGTTGTGGACTGTGTTATGGACAGCAATGACATAGAAAGGGAACGAGGAATTACGATCTATTCCAAGAACTGTTCTGTCATGCATAACGATGTCAAGATCAACATTGTCGATACACCGGGGCACGCGGACTTTTCCTCTGAAGTGGAACGGATTATAAAGACGGTGGACACGGTCATTCTACTGGTGGATTCCAGTGAAGGCCCGATGCCCCAGACGCGGTTCGTTCTGCAGAAATCTCTGGACATGGGGCTCTGCCCCATTCTTCTGATCAACAAGATCGACAAGAAAGATCAAAGATCGAAGGAAGTAGTGGACATGGTCTATGAGCTTTTCATGGAACTGGACGCCAGTAACGAGCAGCTGGACTTTCCGATTCTGTATGGTGTTGCAAAGCATGGAATTGCCAAAACCGAACTGGATGATGAGAGCGACGACATCAGTCCGCTGTTTGATACGATCATTCGTCATGTGGAGCCTTACCCCGATTATAATGACGAGCCGCTTCAGATGCAGGTATCCACGCTGGCTTATGACGACTATATCGGCAGACTGGGCATCGGAAGGATTTATAAAGGAACCGTCAGGGCCGGCCAGATCGTTTCGGTCTGCAAGGATGACGGTGGCATCGTACAGAGGAAAATCAACCAGGTATTTGTTTATAAAGGGTTAAAACGGACTGCAGTGGAGGAAGCGGAATGCGGTGACATCGTGGTGCTTTCCGGTATTCCGGATATTTCCATTGGAGAGACGGTCTGCAGTGATAAAAATCCCGTTCCGATGGATATGATCCGCATAGAAGAGCCGACTCTATCCATGAATTTTATGGTGAATAAATCTCCCTTTGCCGGGAAGGCCGGTAAGTACGTGACTTCCCGTCACCTCAAGGAACGGCTGGAGAAGGAGCTTGAGGTCAACGTAGGCCTTCTGGTGGAACCGCTGGAGACTACGGACGGATTCAAGGTCTCAGGAAGGGGAGAGCTGCACCTTTCCATACTGCTTGAGAATATGCGCCGCGAGGGATATGAAGTCGCCGTCTCCAAGCCGGAGGTCATCATGCACAGGGATGAAAACGGGAGGCTCCTGGAGCCCGTCGAAAAGGTTCTCATTTCCGTGCCGGACGAATACTCGGGGGCCGTTATCTCAAAGCTGAACATCAGAAAAGGGATCATGGCCGGCATGTCGGGAAAGGAGGGGTATACCAGGCTGGAGTATCTGGTTCCCACGAGAGGTCTGCTTGGGTACCGGACCGAGTTTATAAACGACACCAGGGGAGAGGGTACTTTTGTCAGGAGGTTTGAATGCTTTGAGCCTCACAAGGGAGAAATCCCCCAGAGAACCAACGGAGCTGTCATTGCTCAGGAAGAGGGGGCTGCGACGCCTTATGCCCTGTTTAACATCAGCGAGCGTGCCACCTTGTTCATCGAGCCGGGCACCAGGGTTTACGAGGGTATGATCATCGGTATGAACAGCAGAAGCGAAGATATGGTCGTCAATGCCTGCAAGGCAAAAAAGACCACAAATATGCGGGCGGCAGGCAGTGATGAAGCCATAAAGCTCTCTCCGGCAAGGATTTTCACATTGGAGGAAGCCCTCGAATTCATCAACGATGACGAGCTCGTGGAAGTCGTTCCCAACGACATTCGCCTGCGGAAAAAATATTTAAAAGAGCTGGAGCGCAGAAGGAACAAATAAATCTCTTGACAATTATTGACTACAAATGTAAACTATAAAGAGATTACAAATGTAGTCAAAAGGGATATTTCATGAAAGGAGATTAAAAAAGTTGGAACTGCTGCTGAACATGACAATCGGAGGCACCGTTACCGCATGTCTCATTCTGCTGATCAAACGGGTTTTTAGAAATAAACTGACGCCGAAATGGCATTTGTATCTGTGGCTCATACTGGCAATACGGCTTGTTTTGCCGATCTTTCCGGAAAGCAGCTTCAGCCTGCTGAATGCTGTCCCTACAGCGCAGAATATTACGACGGTGCAAAGTACCATAGGACAGAATGAGGCATCCGATTCTGTTGAATCGACGGATTCTGTGCAGTCCGGTTATATGAAAGGCAACCTCAGAATGTTATCGCCGGTAACAGGAGAAACGCTGAGAAGATCCTTTTCCGTACCGGAGCAGCAAGTGAATCTTCTTTTAGCCGGATGGTTCGGCGGCGCTGTTCTGATGGGCGGCGGCCTGATGGGAGCGTACTGGGCTTTTCAGAGAAGAGCGAAAAAACTGCCGGAATGCAGAGACACTGAAACTTTGAAACTGCTGAAAGAGTGCGGGGTCCAAGCCGGAGTCCGGTCAGACAATGTCAAACTGAGGTCCGGCGGATCGACGCCGATGCTGCAGGGGCTTTTCCGGCCGACCATTCTCATCCCGGATGGCTACTCCGGAGAAGAACTTCGTCATGTTCTCATTCATGAGCTGTGTCATTATAAACATAGGGACATTCTCATCAATATGATTTGTTCGGCATTTCTCTGTATCTACTGGTTCAATCCTGTCCTCTGGATCTGCTTTTGCAGTATTCGCAGGGATCTTGAATTTCTCTGCGATGAGCGTGTAATCGAGATTACAGGGGAACGCAAGGAATACTCCAGGACGCTGCTGAAAACGGCATTAAAAAAGAATCATTTTCTTTTTGCGACCACATCGATGCAGAACGGTGAAAAGGAAGTGACAAAAAGAATCAAGCATATTGCAGGTCTTAAGAAACCAAAGGTGTGGATTTCCATTGTGGCCGCTCTGATTGTGCTTATGGTCGGCGCCCTCTGTCTGACCGACGCTTCCGGCCGGAGCACAGGGGGTGAAATCACGGATCCTCAGAGCTATCAGCCGGAAACTCCTTATCGTTCCGACTGGACGTCAACGGCTGATAAGCTCCTGAATCAATATTTTAAAAACTACGTACACGCCGATCTGCCCGCATCCTCGGCTATCAGAGGATACCGGATCGACGACATCATGATCTACGGTGACCGGGAAGCATCCTGGAGTGTTATTTATTCCGACGTTATGGTTATGGAGGTTGACTACACCCTTCAGATTGCTTCTCCCGAACAATATTCCTTCTCCGGGAGCGGATTTGAAATCGGAGAAGACAGGAAGACTCAGATTTATCAAAACCGGCTGGCCGTATTCCGGCTGGATCCGTTTGCAAATGCAAAATTCCTTGCTTTCGTAACAGATGAGGATATCCGCATACTGGGAGAAGACGCCGCAGTCCTGCATACCATCAGTTTTACGGATCCCAATCAAAGCCCGGAAGCTTTGCTGAAGCTGAAAATGCCGTATATCGGTGACCATACCAGGGTTGGCAGAATCCTGGGAAGTCTGCCTCTGTCGCAGTTCAGCACCGGATTGGAGCTTCATACTAAATCAGAGCCCTACGGACTTACGGTCAACTATGATATGACCGGATTGGGAAATAAGGTATTTGAATCAAGACCTGATAAAGCCATGACGGACAGCGGCGGCTGGGATCCGAACCCGTATCTGATGGCACGGCTTTACAAGAACAGCATGATCCTGCTTGCTCTGATCGACAATTGCTCCACGGTGGAATTCAGAATAACCGGGATATCGGAATACGGCGTCCCGTACACCTATCATTATTTTAATGACAGGGAAAAAGCAGCATATGATTTGTCACAGGATCCGCGAAGCTTTACTGAGAGCCTGGATGCGTTCACCGGATTGATGAACCATCTTGAATCGATCCATATGATGAGGAATTAGTCGCGATCGGCATATCGTTCCGATTGCAAAATGACAGGAGGGATATCGAAGAATGGAGCCGAAGAATATCAGCATCAGCGAGTCTGAATGGAAAATAATGAAAATTTTATGGGGTAAACCCGGACTTACGCTGAAGGAGATTGCGGCCAGTCTTGAGGATACGGGATGGAGTTATACTACAATCAGAACCCTTGTTACTCGTCTTCTGGAAAAAGGAGCAGTCTACGCAGATAAGTCTGCCGGTAATTTTAAATATTGCCCTGCGGTTTCCGATAATGACTGTAAACGAAAAGAAGTAAACCGCCTTCTCGCCAGGGTGTTTGACGGTTCTGTCTCCATGCTGGTATCCACACTGACCAAGGACAGCAACCTGACGGAACAGGAAAGAAAAGAGCTGATGAGCATCATTGACAAGATGGAGAACTGACCGTGGCCGGCCTTGATTCTTCGTCAGGCCGGCTGACTGCGGATCAGATAATCAAACAGGCCCCGGGCAAAGTAAGCGCTCGTGCTGTCGGCCAGATCCAGAATCCTGCTGAATATCTCCAAATTTCTCGTAAAGTCCTGGGCCAGGAAGGATTCAGACTGTTCGATCACATTAAAGAGATTGTCGTACAACCGGACCCTCCATTCTTCAACATCCCAGAAGGGATTGATTGAAGTTACGGAAGCAGCTCTTTCATCGGCATTCTGGTAAAGCAGCCTGGTGATCCGGTTTATTTCTTCGTCATTGCCTTCCATTTGTGCGGTAATCAATGCATCGATCAAATCCAGATAAGTGCTCAACTGAATCTGCAGTTCTCTTCCGCCGGCAGTCTCGCCGAATAATCTTCTCAGATTGACAACATAATCTTCAGGGACCCGCCTGAGACGGGTGTACACTTCTTCGACATTGCCGACACCGAAATATCTGGCCAGCATGTATGCTCTGGTCCACGTAGCCAGATCATACCAGAACATTCTTATATCATAAATTATATTTGCCTGGTCATAGGTGATGCATTGTCCCACCTGACGGGGATCCAGCATGGCGGAACTGTCTGTGACATAGGCGTACAGGGTCTCCGCGAAATAATCCCCCATCCGGTCTGTAAGGGCTGTGAGGATATCATAGATCCGAATATCCTGACTAAAATCTCCTGTTGCAAATAGATTGGCGAACTGGAGGATATACTGATTATACGCATACAGAAAATTTCTCCATATGGTTTCATCAGCATACGGATTGACTAACGCTAAATTTGCTGCTCTCCGGTCGGCGTTCCGGTAAAGACGATCAACGGCATTGCTGATCGCTTCGGTATCGCCCTGAAGCTGGGCGTCAATCAGTTCCCGCAAAGCAATGGTGTATTCATTCAGCAATTGTATATTATGTTCCGCGCTTTCGCGTCCGAAAAATAGGCGCAGCATATCACCAAAATCAGAGGACTCAAGGAATATACGGCCAAAAAGCTCCTCTTCCGTTCCGATTCCCAAATAACGGCCTATGATGTAAGTCCTCGTCCATATCGCCAGCCTTCTGTAAAAAATTCTCGCATTTGCGATAAGATCCATTTGACTGTATGGAATGCATTGCTCATTAAGATTGTTTTTCATAATTTGCCAAGCCCCTTATAAAGCTTATAAAGCGGTCTGTTTGAAATGACCGGAATGTTGGATTTTTTTGGATTCTTCTGCTATGATATTAATATGCTTTTCATTGTCCGGGAGTGCCCGATTAGTGTATAATAAATTCAGTTGCCGGACAACAGGCAACGGGCGGTTGTTCCGCCGGGGAGGTTGAAATGTCGGAAAAAACCCTTCAAACACTCATCGACGTTGGAATTGCAGTTGGAATTGTTCTGGTCGGATATATTGTGATCAGGATTCTCTGCAGGGTCATCCGCAAGGCTCTGACCAGGAGCAGGCTCGATGAGGTGCTCCATACCTTTATCATAAACTGCATCCGGATCATTTTATGGATTATGGTTGTCATCACGGCTCTCAGCTATGTGGGCATTCCGGTATCCGCTTTTCTTGCTGCGCTTGGAGCGGCCGGCGTGGCTGTAGCACTTGCTCTGAAGGACAGCTTGAGCAATTTTGCAGGAGGAATTCTGATTATCCTGACAAAGCCGTTTAAGAAGGGCGATCATATTGATGATAATCAAACATCAGGAAAAGTTGAAAAGATCGACCTGCTTTATACCACGCTCATCACCTTCGATAACAAGGTAATTACGGTTCCCAACGGAAAGCTTGCCAATTCGACCATCGTGAACTATTCGGGAATGGAAAGCAGGCGTGTCGACTGCCGGTTTTCCGTCAGTTATGAAGATGATATCGGAAGGGTGAAGGATGTACTGTCAGCTGTAGTGGAGTCCGATCCGCGTATCTTTTCAGAACCCGCACCCATCATAGGGGTGTCAGGGCATGGCGAATCCGGTGTCGAGATAGATCTGAAGGTCTGGTGCAGCACGCAGGATTTTTGGGACGTTAAATATTCCCTGGAGGAACAGGTAAAACTCGCCTTCGACGAGTCTGATATTACAATTCCCTTCCCGCAGGTGGAGGTACGCCTGAAGAAAAAATAAGATATGAATAAAATTTGAAACGGAGACAGATACATGACCAAAGTAAGCGTTGTTTTATATTACTGGATTCTGATCGCTGCGGTTTTATTGTTTACAAGAACCGCCGGCCTGGCGGAGAACAATGAAGCCGTCATTAAAATTGTGATCATAGCCACGATTCTTTATGCGGGCGTTGTGATGCTGAGCCGTGCAAAAGGAAAAGCTCTGGAAGAGAAAAGAGCGGCACAGGAGAGCGTAAAAAAAGGACCTGGCACAGCAGTGAAAAACAAAAAAATAAAGAAAAGAAAATAGCTGAGATTTTTTGTTCATACCCTTGACGCAGATTCTGAAATGTGATAACATACTGGAGATTTAAGCAAAACAAGAAAACTCAAGTGAAACAGACGAGGGTATCAAAATGATCTTGCAGAAACACCGAATGAAATACAGAAAAAGCGTACCGACTGTCAAGGGATTTTTGTTTTTCCCGGCAGGTGTCGAATTCCCTGTTTCATTACTTCATTTATAAGTCTTCCTTTTTGGAAGACTTTTTTTATGCCGCTGAGGCGCGATTGCAGAGTATTAAGGAGGGGGACGTATGTTAAAAGGGCGCAGTTTTTTGGAACCAATGGATTTCTCCACGGAAGAGCTGGAGGAGCTGTTTTTACTGGCAGATAAGATAATCAGTACTCCGGAAAAATATGCAAGGGCTTGTGATGGGAGGCTTCTGGCAACTCTCTTTTATGAGCCCAGTACCAGAACGAGATTCAGCTTCGAGGCAGCAATGCTGAGGCTGGGGGGGCAGGTCATCGGATTTTCCGAACCGAACTCAAGCTCTGTCGCGAAAGGAGAGAGTATATCCGATACCATAAGGACCGTAGCGTGTTATGCGGATATGGCAGTGATCCGGCACCCTAAGGAAGGGGCGCCGAAGGTGGCGGCGGCCTGTACAGATATGCCCGTTGTCAATGCGGGAGACGGAGGTCATCAGCATCCGACGCAGACATTGACTGATCTGCTTACGATTCGAAAGGAAAAAGGAGGCTTCGACAACATCACAGTCGGCCTCTGCGGAGATTTGAAGTTCGGGAGGACGGTTCACTCCCTGATCAAAGCATTATCCAGATATCAAAATGTCTCTTTTATCATGATATCACCGGAGGAATTAAAAGTTCCCGATTACGTCAGAAAGGAAATCCTGATCAAGAACGGAATCCCTTTTGAAGAAACCGGTAATATGCAGGAAGCGCTTCCGAAGCTGGATGTCCTCTATATGACGAGGGTACAGAGGGAACGCTTTTTCAATGAAGAGGATTATATAAGGCTGAAGGATAGATACATCCTGGACGGGGCGAAGATGAAACTGGCGAAAAAGGAGATGATGGTGCTTCATCCGCTTCCCAGAGTCAATGAGATTGCCATTGAAGTGGATAGCGACCCCCGGGCTCTGTATTTCAAACAGGCAAAATACGGCATGTATGTCCGTATGGCGCTGATCATGAGTCTTTTAGGAGTTGAACATTAGGAGGTGAGGATATGGTTGTTATCGACAGCATCAAAAAAGGGATCGTAATCGATCATATTACAGCGGGGCTGGGCATGAAAATTATCGAATATCTTGATATTGATACAACGAAGGATACGGTCGCAGTCATCATGAACGCAGTGAGCAGCAAGTACGGCCGAAAAGACGTAGTCAAAATTGAAAACGTATCCGATATTGACCTGGCCGCCTTAGGTTTGATCGACCCGAAAGTTACCGTAAATTATATCGAGGATCATATGCTTCGGGAAAAGATTCATATTACGGTACCAGAAAAGGTCGTTAATATCATCAAGTGCAGCAATCCCCGCTGCGTGACCTCCATCGAGCCCGGCGCTCCGCAGATTTTCCACCTGATCGACAGAGAAAACAGGGAATACCGGTGTGAATACTGTGACAATATTATCAGCATGAAGGGTGGTTACGGCAATGAATTTATACATAAGCAATGGGTTAATCGTTGACCCGTCAAGCAATCTGGAGACTATGGGCGATCTGTTCATTGAAGACGGGATGATACGGGAAATCATTCTGCATCAAGATGCGCAGAGAAAATCTTTGCCGCCGCAAAGCCGGCGGGATGATACTGTCTTAGTAGACGCCGGGGGAAAATGGATCGTTCCGGGACTTATTGACCTGCATGTTCATCTCAGAGAGCCGGGCTTTGAATACAAGGAGGATATTGTAAGCGGATGCAGGAGTGCTGCAAGGGGCGGATTTACGACGGTCTGCTGTATGCCCAATACCGACCCGGTCATCGATTCCTCCTACGTCGTTCTGATGATTGACTGCAGGGCAAGAGAAGGAAACGGTGTCCAGGTCCTGAGCATCGGAGCGGTTACAAAGGGACAGAACGGAAAGGAGCTTGCCGATTATGAGACCATGTATCGTACCGGAACCAATTCTGCAGGGTTGACGGGAGGAGGAATCTGCGGAATCAGTGAAGACGGAAAGACGGTGCAAGATAAGGAGCTCATGCTGGCGGCGATGAGAAGAGCGAAGGAACTGGGGCTTACAGTGTTCTCACACGCGGAACCGGAGGCTGAAATCGTGAAGAGGGATCTTGCACTGGCGGAATTGGCAGGCTGCAGACTGCACTTTTGCCATATCAGTCAAAAGGAAAGCATCGAATTGATCCGTGATGCCAAGAAAAGAGGACTGAGCGTCACAGCAGAAACAGCACCGCATTATTTTACCATGCACAGCGGTGAGGTAAACAGGGATCCAAATAAAAAGATGAATCCTCCGCTGAGGGAGAGGGAAGATGTGGAAGCAGTAAAGCAGGCGCTGAAGGACGGCACCATCGATGCGATTGCAACGGACCATGCACCCCACCACGAAAAGGAGAAAAGAAAAGCCTTCTGCGACGCTCCCAACGGTGTGGTCGGGCTTGAAACCAGCTTACCTGTCAGCTATACCGAGCTGGTCAGGACGGGGCTGCTCAGCCCATCGGAGCTGATTCTTAAAATGAGCGTCAGACCTGCAGAAATTCTTGGTATTGACAGGGGCAGCCTGCAGGCCGGCAAGCCGGCGGACCTGGCGATCATTGATGTGGAAGAGGAATATTTGATCAATCCGGAGAAATTTGTATCAAAGGCAAAAAATACACCCTTTTCGGGCAGAACAGTGTTTGGGAAGACATCCTGCACTATGGTCGGCGGGCGGATGATATGGAACGGGGAACAGGAGGAAGCAAAATGATAGATCGGCTTATGAGCAGAATTGAAAGACTGGGGAATCCGACTGTTGTCGGTTTGGATCCCTCCTATGAAATGATACCGCAGCAGATAAAGGAAGAAATGCTGGAACTGTATGGAAAGACAGCAAGGGCAGCTGGAAGGATGCTTTTGGAATTTAACCGCGAAATAATCGGCCATATCTGCGACCTTGTCCCTGCTGTGAAGCTGCAGATCGCAATGTATGAGAAATATGGAATCGAGGGTCTCCAGGCCTATCTGGAGACGATCAATTACGCAAGGAATCAAGGGCTGATTGTAATAGGGGATATCAAACGGGGTGATATCGCATCGACGGCCGAAGCTTATGCGGCGCATCTCGGCGGAGTGGAGATTGAGGGAGCAAGATTTGACCTTTGGAACGAGGATGCGGTAACCTTGAATCCTTACATGGGCTTCGACGGCATCCAGCCGTTTCTGAAACCTTGCAAGGAATATGACAAGGGAATATTTATTCTCATAAAGACCAGCAACCCCTCGGGGAAAGAGCTTCAGGACCTTGTCACAGCCGACGGCAGGCCGGTTTATGAGCATACGGCCCAGCTTGTGAGCCGGTGGGGTGAGCAGGCAATGGGAAAAAACGGATACAGCAGAGTTGCTGCGGTGGTGGGGGCCACCTATCAAGAACAGGGGGCGGAACTGAGAAAAAAGATGCCGCATACCTTTTTCCTGATTCCAGGTTACGGAGCGCAGGGTGCCTCGGCAAAGGATATCAAAGGATATTTCGATCAGGACGGAAAAGGTTGTATTGTCAATTCCTCGCGCGGCATCATCGCCGCCTATAAAAAGGACGGCAAGTACGGTGCTTATCATTTTGCCGATGCTGCGAGAGAAGCGGTGCTGGAAATGAAGAAAGACTTGGAGGAGATAATATGATTGTCGATGCGGAAATCATCAGCCAGACTGAAATTGCCGGAAGTGTCTTTCGGATCACTTTGGCGTATCCTGACCGGTGGGGATCGGCAGATCCATATATGGATGTGACTCCGGGACAGTTTATTAACCTATATCTTCGGGACCAAAGTATGCTGCTTCCGCGGCCAATCAGTATCTGCCGCAGGGAAAAGGGAAAAATCGAACTGGTTTACCGGGTGGCAGGAAAAGGAACGAAGAATCTTTCCGGCTATAAAGAAGGAGAATGGCTTCGGATCAGCACCCCGCTGGGGAACGGATATGACCTTGATGCAGTATTCGGCACACTGAGCCGTTTTCGTTCCGGGCAGAAAACCATTGCTCTTGTTGCGGGCGGACTGGGCGTTCCGCCGATGGTGCAGTTGGCTCAAACGATCCGAGATCGCCTTGCCTGTATACACCATAAGTCCATCATTGACAACGAAAAAGGAAATATAAAGCTGATCGCCGCGCTGGGCTTTCGAGAGGATTTGTTTTTGACTGAGGAACTGGGCTGCATCTGCGATGAACTCCATATTGCAACGGAAATCGGAGGAAACGGTTTTCAGGGAAACGTCCTGGACCTGTTGGAAAGGAAGGGGATTGAAGCCGATTATTATCTATCCTGCGGGCCTAAACCGATGCTGAAGGGGCTTGCCGGTATATGCAGCAGCTTAAGCCTGCCTCTTCAGGTTTCTCTGGAAGAGCGCATGGGATGCGGATATGGCGCCTGCGTCGGCTGCACCTGCAAAATCAGAGAAATCGAAGACGGTATTACGAAAGTAAGGCAGAAAAAGGTCTGTAAAGACGGGCCGGTATTCTTTGGGAGCGAGGTGGCATGGGATGAGTAAACAGAATCCGGATCTAAGCGTTACCATTGGGGGCGTATCCATGGACAATCCGATTACCGCTGCTTCCGGCACCTTCTCGGCAAGAGAAAGCGGAGCTTTTTACGAAATCAATGAGTTGGGCGCTTTGATTACAAAAGGCGTGTCGCTGGAGCCCTGGGAGGGAAATCCCACGCCGAGGATTGCCGAAACCTACGGTGGCATGCTGAATTCCGTTGGATTGCAAAATGCGGGAGTAGATGCGTTTATCCGGGAGGAACTTCCTTATTTGAGAACCTTCCGGCCCAGGATAATCGTCAACGTGGCAGGAAAGTCCATGGCAGAATACTGCAATACGGTGGAGAAGCTGAGCGAAACAGAAGCAGATTTGCTGGAGATTAATATCTCCTGTCCCAATATTAAGGAAGGCGGAATCAGTTTTGGGGCCGATCCGAAGATGGCGGCGGAGATTACAAGGGAAATCAGGCGGGTAACGAAAAAGCCGATTCTGATGAAATTAACGCCCAATGTAACTGACATCGCTGAAATCGCAAGGGCTGTGGAATCAGAAGGTGCCGATGGCGTATCTCTGATCAATACCCTGCTGGGCATGAAAATAGACATATATAGCAAAAAACCCGTACTGCGGAACGGAATGGGAGGCTTATCCGGCCCTGCCATCAAACCGGTAGCGATCAGGATGGTATTCCAGGTGAGGCATGCGGTTCAGATTCCGATCATCGGTTTAGGAGGAATCATGACCGGAGAGGATGCTGCCGAATTCCTGATGGCGGGCGCCGACGCTGTATCCGTCGGAACTGCGGCTCTTATCGATCCGACCGCGCCCGTGAGGATTAAAAATGAACTGATAGAATTCATGATACAGTGCGGTTACATGAATCTTCGTGAAATAAGAGAGGCATTTCTATCCCAGTAGAATACTGAGACAGACCGATAGAAAGGTTGGAGGTTAAAATGGATTACAAAAAAGGCTTTATTGAATTTATGGTGCGCTCCGGCGCGCTGACCTTTGGGGAGTTCATCACAAAAAGCGGTCGAAACTCGCCCTATTTCATCAATACGGGAAACTATAAAACAGGCAGGCAGCTGTCGGAACTGGGAGCTTTCTACGCCAGCTGCATCATGGAGCACATGATGCTGGGGAATCTCAAAAGAGAGATCACGGCACTATTCGGCCCCGCCTACAAAGGGATTCCCATTTCTGTTGCGACTGCCATTGCCCTTTCTGAAAAGAATGGAATTGATGTCGGGTACTGTTCCAATCGAAAAGAAGTCAAGGATCACGGGGAGGGGGGCACTTTGCTTGGCTGCCAGATTCAGCCGGGAGATTCGGTTCTGATCGTGGAGGACGTGATTACGGCAGGAACCGCAATCCGGGAATGCCTGCCTTTCTTAAGAAATCTCGAAGTATCCGTCGAAGGCATTATCGTTTCTGTTGACAGAATGGAGCGGGGAACCGGAACCAGGACTGCCATTCAAGAACTAAAAGAGGACGAAGGGATTTGCACCTATCCCATCGTAACAGTCCGTGATATCATGGAATGCCTTCATGGTTCGGAAATCGGAGGCAGGATCTGCATCGACGATGATATGAGACACAGAATGGAAAACTATATGGATTCTTACTGTATAAAATAAATAGAAGAGAATACCAAGAATGGTTTCGTAAACTTCTGTCGGGTTTTCTTTTGAATAAAATGTATCCTTTTGGTAAAAATAATCCGGAAGACTGAGGGCAAAGGGAGATGTTTTATATGGAAAACAACAAATTCAACGAATATGTCAATTATTTAAGACAAGCTTTGTCCATCGGGCAAAGCTTTGATATTGTGGAAAGAAAAGCGGTAATCGGCGGAAGAGATGTCTGTTTCTATTTTGTGGACGGGTTTGTCAGATCGGATATTATCGAACATAATTTCCATGCTTATTTTTCAGTGACGAAACATGAAATGGACCAGCGGCGGAATGCGGAGGAATTCATCAAGCACCACGTGACCTGCCCGCAGGTGGTGACAGAAAAGAATACGGATAAGATGATCAAGGCGCTGCTTGCCGGTCTTCTCATCATGGTGATTGACGGATTCTCGGAAGTAATAATCATGGATCTGAAAGCGCTTCCAATCAGGAGTATTGACGAGCCGGAAAAAGAGAAATCACTAAGAGGCGCGAAGGACGGTTTTATTGAAGCATTGCTTTCCAATACCGGTATGATAAGAAGGCGGATCCGGGATCCCAGGCTGACCTTTGAGCTTCATACGGTGGGGTCGGTATCCAAAACAGACGTCTGCATCGGATTTATTAATGGTATCACAGATGAAAACGTGTTGAAAAAGGTCAGAGAAAAGATTGAAGGGATCCGTCAGGATACGTTGACGGTGGGAGATCAGAGCCTGGTTGAGGCTATGGGCAAATCGAATTGGATGAGCCCCTTTCCCAAGGTGCGTTACACCCAGAGACCCGATGTGGTAGCCGCGCATCTGACGGAAGGGAAGCTGGTGGTTCTGGTTGACAACAGTCCGACAGCTGTTTTAATCCCAACTTCGATCTTCGATTTCCTCCAGGACACGGATGATTATTATTTCCCCATTGCAACAGGTAATTATTTCAGGATTCTGAGGATTCTCAACATGATCGCCGTGATCTTTTTGACTCCGGTTTACCTGTTGATGGCGGAAGGGGATATCCCGACCCACCCGAGACTGGATTTCTTTTTTCCCGACGAAGGCTTTGCCATGCCTTTGTTTGTCCAGTTTATCCTTCTGGAACTCGCCATTGACGGTTTAAAACTGGCTTCCATGAATACCCCGTCCTCTTTGGGAACGTCGCTGTCGGTCGTGGGTGCTTTGATTCTGGGGCAGTTTGCAGTAGATTCGGGATGGTTTATACCGCAGACGATTCTTTGCATGGCGGTATTGGCTCTGGCCGGGTTTACCCAGCCCAGCATAGAGCTGGGATTTGCCATTAAATTCATGAGAATACTGATCTTAATAGGAGCATCCATACTGGGTGTCTGGGGGGCACTCGCTGCAGTTGTGATCAACTGTATCGTTCTGGCTTCAACAAAGAACATTGTGGGAACATGCTACCTGTACCCGCTGATCCCCTTTCACTGGGATACACTGCGTCATTTGATTTTCCGCACAAGAAAACATGAACATGTGGAAAAGAGCCGCCATTAGAGAATGTACGGCTCTTTTTTTACCGTTCGGGAGCTAAATCTCCATGGGCATGGGTTCTCATAAATTTTATGTTGTAAAAGTCACATGCTGTCATATCCCCGGTAGCGATGTCTTCAATCAGAATGTAATTCAAGCCTACTCCGGCCAAGCGCCCGCTTCTTGTGATAATGCTCGTTGATCCCACCAGAAACTCCACGTCCACATAATGGCCTATTTGAGTCCTTAAGTAACCGTTCATATACTGCAGGCTCTCGTAATCCAGTATGGTTGCGTAAGCCGCGGGTAAAAGCGGATTGGCGGGAACACTGATGTTCGGCGCATCCGGCAATACTCTCGGCAGCAGTGGACTGAGGGGAAATGCCCGTTCTGCCTCCGGGGGTGCAGGGGGAAAGGACGGTAGCGATCTTTCAGGTGCCGCTGGTTCGGCCGGTACAGCCGGTGTCGTCGGTGCCGCTGGTTCGGCCGGTGTCGTCGGTGCAGCTGGTTCGCCCGGTACAGCCGGTGTCGTCGGCGTGCCGGGTGGCGATGGCGGTGTGCCGGGTGGTGCAATTGGCGGTCTGCCCGGCGTAAACGGGCTGACTTGTTGATCCGGTGCCGGAGCATCTGGAGCCATTGGTGCGGGCGGCGTGAAGGGCCTCGGTCCGGGAGACGGAGTCGTCGGTGCCGTGGGAGAAATCGGAAAGGCAGGGGCCATCGGCGTGGTCGGAACCCTTGGCAGTACCAGAGCTGTTGTCGACGGCGGTATTGGAAACGATGGCATGCCCGGGGTCATGGGCATTTGCATTTTTGAATATGTTGACTCTAAGCTCGGCAGCTGATATTCCTGCATTTTCTGTATTCTCGATTTTATCAGTCTACAGTCATACATTAATTTGTTTCCTTTCTTTTAAGTACTGGGATAATACTGAGTCGGTATATAAAAGCAGTGGTCACCGACCCGGTTATGAATTACGCCGACATTGGTCGGGAAATAGGGCGGACACTGCGGGCTATAGGGGTTGAAGAAAAATAGCGAGTTGTCGACTCCCGCAAGTCTGCCGCCCCCTAACGCCCAGTCTACGATGGCGTAGTGCTCTTCGGTTGGATTCATATTCGCAACATTCTGCGGATTATAAACACCTCCTACTGTGGTTTGCATGCATACAAACTGTCTGGCCTGAGTCATAATGTTCCTGACATTTCCTCCCTGGCTGATCCGAAAAAATTCCCCGAAGGGAACAGTCGCCCGATTCATGATAACGGTAGCCACCGCTCTCATTCCATTGACAGTTCCCTCCTGCCACCCGGAAATGTATATTGAATGCAATATTTTTTAAACATAAAAAAACATTTTGAAATGTCTGAATATTCTTGAAAATGCAGAGGGTGAGTGTTAATATAATGTCAAAAAAAGATCGGAGGGTGCATAATGTCATATGTCTTAGAAAAAAATCTATGCAGAGAATTGAGCGACGCAGAAAAATTTGCTCTTCTTGACGATGTGATCAAAGACTATGGTAGGAAAGAAAACAATTTGATTCAAATCCTGCATATGGCCCAAGCAATCTTCGGCTATCTGCCGAAAAACGTCCAATCTTATATTGCCGAGCAGATGGATATCCCGGTATCTAAAGTCGGCAGTGTCGTAACCTTTTACACTTATTTTTCAACAAAGCCGAAGGGGGAGCACACGATCAGCGTTTGCCTGGGCACCGCCTGTTATGTGCGAGGCGGGAAGAAGATCATCGAAAAACTAAAGGAGACCATCGGAATAGACGTTGGTGAAACGACAGAGGACAGAAAATTCTCACTGCAGGTTGTTCGGTGCATGGGGGCCTGCGGGCTTGCGCCTGCGGTAAGAATTGACGAAAAAGTCTATAAGAGAGTCAATCCCAACAAGCTTCAGCAGATCCTGAAGTCATATTCCAACGGGAGGTGATCGGGATGGCAGATTATGAAAAAGTACTTTCAACTGCAGATCTGGATCGCGTCAAGGAACGATTCAAAGAAGAATCGGAAAAATATGAGAGAACACTCTTGTTTTGTTCGGGATCCGGCTGTGTTTCCTCAAACTGCCTGGCAGTAAGAGACGCATTAATTGAAGAACTGGAGCAAGCTGGTCTTGCCGATTCCGTAAAGCTGTGCATCACCGGATGTATCGGAATCTGCGAGGTCGGACCCCGGCTCACCGTTATGCCCGACGGGATTTTTTACTGCAAGCTGAAGCCGGAGGATATGAAAAAGATTGTCAGAAAGCATTTGGTCAAGAATCAGATCTGTGAGGAATTCTGTTACACAGACCAGGAAACCGGAGACAAGGTTCCGCAAATGAAGGATATCGCTTTCTTCAAAGGCCAGAGCAAAACAGTCCTGAGAGATTGCGGTATGATCAGTCATAAATCTATCGAGGAATTTATCTATCACGACGGTTACTACGCCCTTGCAAAAGTGCTGAGGGAGATGACGCCATCCGAGGTAATTCAAGAGGTGAAAAAATCCGGATTACGGGGAAGAGGCGGAGGAGGCTTTTCGACAGGCCTGAAATGGTCTCTGGCGGCCAAAGCGCCGGGTAACCAGAAATACATCATCTGCAACGCAGATGAAGGAGACCCGGGCGCCTTTATGGACAGAAGTCTGCTGGAAGGCAATTCCCATTCGGTTCTTGAGGGAATGGCCATCGCAGGTTATGCGGTCGGAGCCGATCAGGGCTATGTTTATGTGAGAGCGGAATATCCGCTGGCGATCGAGGTTCTGGAACAAGCAATACAAGATGCAAGGGACATGAATTTATTGGGGGAAAACATTTTTGGCAGCGGATTCAGTTTTGATGTGGAAATAAGAATTGGAGCCGGTGCCTTTGTTTGCGGCGAGGAAACGGCGCTGATGAAATCTGTGGAAGGAAAAAGAGGAGAACCCAACCAGAAGCCGCCTTATCCTGCCGATTCGGGTCTTTATGGAAAGCCGACCGTCATCAACAATGTAGAGACTCTTGGCAATATATCAGCCATCATACTGAAGGGTGCCGAATGGTTTGCCGGTATGGGAACGGAAAAAAGCACCGGAACCAAGGTCTTTGCCCTTGCAGGCGATATCAACAATACCGGTCTCATCGAAGTTCCCATGGGTATGACTTTGGGTGAAATCATATTCGACATCGGGGGAGGAATTCCCAAGGGCAAGAAGTTCAAAGTCGCCCAAACAGGAGGACCGTCCGGAGGATGTCTGACCAAAGCCCACCTGAATACGCCCATCGACTATGATTCCCTGGTTGAGCTTGGTGCCATCATGGGATCCGGCGGCCTTGTCTGCATGAACGAAGATACCTGTATGGTTGATGTTGCAAGGTTCTTTATGGAATTCGTCCAGGATGAGTCCTGCGGGAAATGCGTTCCCTGCAGAATCGGGACAAAGAGGATGCTCGAGATTCTGGAAAGAATTACAAAGGGAGAAGGCCGGGAAGGAGATGTGGAGCTGCTGGAAGAGCTTGCTTTGGCGATTAAGGATACGGCGCTGTGCGGCCTGGGGCAAACCGCCCCGAATCCCGTTCTCAGCACGATTCAATATTTCCGTGAAGAATATGACGAACATATCAAGTATAAGTACTGTCGCGCAGGAGTATGTTCGGAACTGTTCATTTCGCCGTGTGAAAACTCATGTCCGGCCAACGTGAACGTTCCCGGCTATCTGGCCTTGATCGCCGCAGGAAGAGTAAAAGACGCCTACAATCTGATCCGGCAGGAGAATCCCTTCCCGTCGGTTTGCGGCCGTGTCTGTACCCATCCGTGCGAGAGCAAGTGCAGACGGGGCCAGATGGATGAACCCATAGCAATTTCAGATCTCAAACGCTATGTGGCCGATGAAGTCTTCAAAAGCAACGAACCCTTCATAGATCTGGTATTTCCCAAAAAACACAAATCAATCGGCATTATCGGAGCCGGTCCGTCCGGGCTGACCTGTGCCTATTATCTGGCCAGACTGGGCTATGACGTTGCGGTTTATGAAGCACAGCCGGTTGCGGGAGGAGTTCTGATTTTCGGAATTCCGGAATATCGCCTGCCCAAAGCGGTGTTAGGGAAAGAAATTGACACCATCAAGCAGGTCGGCGTCAATATTGTAACCGACGTTGAAGTCGGCAAGGATATCACTTTTGACGAATTGCGGGAAAAGCACGATGCCATCTACATATCTACGGGAGCCCAGCTTTCCAGGAAGGTTGGAATTGAAGGGGAAAGTCTGCCGGGGGTTTATCATGGCTTTGACCTGCTGAAGGACGTAAATCTTGGCAAAAACGTCAACCTGAACGGGATCGTCGCTGTCATCGGCGGCGGAAGCACGGCCTTTGACGCAGCAAGAGTAGCCGTGAGAAAAGGAGCAAAAGAGGTACATATTTTCTACAGAAGAACCATTGAAGACATGCCGGCGGACAAATCGGAGATCAAGGAGGCCCTGAAGGAAGGCGTTGTCATTCACGAGCTGGTCAGACCCGTAGCGTTCCTTGGAAAGAAGCACGTCAATCAGATCAGATTTGTCAGGATGGAATTGAAGGGATTTGACTCCGACGGGAGGAAAAAGTCCCGGGATATCGCCGGCTCCGAGTTTATTTTCGACGTTGAATTTGTAATCCCCGCTGTAAGCCAGTATTCCGATCTTCCCTTTGTCAGAAAGGATGAAGTGGAGACTTCCTCCATGGGGACCTTTATCGTTGACCCTGATACCAGAATGACGTCCATGAAGGGCGTATTCTCCGGCGGCGATGTGGTAAGGGGTTCCGACGTTGTCATTACGGCCATTGCAGACGGTAAGAAGGCTGCATCCGAGATGGATAAGTATCTGGGCGGCAGCGGTGTTCTGAATAAGGGCGAGCCTATCAGCGTTCCCATGAATATCGACGATGCGGAAGTAACAGAACATAACCGGTTTGAAATGGATTATCTGGAACCGGTTGAGAGAAAAGATAATTTCGATGAAGTCTGTCTGGGTTTTCACAGATTGAACGCCATTGCCGAGTCGATGCGCTGTTTGAGATGTGACCGGCGGGTATAGGGGAGCAGGAGGTGAGATAATGGTTAATCTGACAATCAATAATAAGAAGATCTGCGCTGAGGAAGGAACGACAATCCTTGAAGCTGCGAAACAGAACAACATACTCATTCCTACGATGTGCTATCTGGAAGATGTTCATAAATTCGGTTCCTGCAGAATTTGTGTCGTGGAACAGGAAGGAGTGAAAAATCTTCAGGCGTCCTGTATCACTCAGGTAAGGGAAGGTATGGTGATCCACACCAACACCAAGCGGGTCAGGGATGCCAGAAAAGTGATCTACGAGCTGATGATTTCCGACCACCCGAAGGACTGTCTTAAGTGCGGGAGGAATAGAAGCTGCGAATTTCAGGAGCTTGGGGAATTGATTCAAATCGATAGCTCCAGATTTGAGGGAGAAAAATCAAAGGAGTATATCGATGATACTTCTCCATCCATTGTGAGGGATGCATCCAAATGTATCCTGTGCCGCAGGTGTGTCACCATCTGCAACGAAGTGCAGGGAGTCGGTATTTTAAACGCTCAGTACCGCGGGTTTTCCTCCGTGGTCAGTTCGGGAGAAGAGCTTCCGCTGAATACATCGGCCTGTACCTTCTGCGGGCAGTGCACTACCGTTTGTCCGGTGGATGCTCTGAAGGAAAAGGATGCTACGCAAAAGGTATGGGAGGCTTTGCTGGATTCGAAGAAAACGGTAATCATTCAGACGGCTCCTGCGATCCGTGCAGCACTGGGGGAAGCGTTCGGCTATGAACCGGGGCAGTGTGTCACAGGAAAAATGGTCAGTGCGTTAAGAGAGATGAATTTTGATTATGTTTTCGATACCAACTTTGCGGCGGATTTGACAATTCTGGAGGAAGGTACCGAACTGCTGAAACGTCTGACCCAATATTTCTATAAGAAGGGCCTTATCACAAAGGAACAGCTTGAGAAAACCGGCTTTGAAGAAACGAAGGATGTTCCTGTGCTTCCGATGATTACAAGCTGCAGCCCCGGCTGGATCAATTATATTGAGCATTTCTATCCGGATCAGCTCGGAAATCTCTCCTCCTGCAAATCACCCCATATGATGCTGGGTGCCGTAACAAAGAGCTACTTCGCACCCAAAATCGGGTTCCAGCCGAAGGATGTGTTTGTGGTTTCCGTGATGCCCTGTACAGCGAAGAAATATGAGATCACCAGGCCGGAGATGGTGAACGACGGAGTCCCCAATGTGGATGCCGTCATTACGACACGGGAACTGGCAAAAATGATCAAGGACGCGGGTATTGATTTCCATCTTCTGCCTGATACGGAATTTGACAATCCTCTGGGGCTGTCATCCGGCGCGGCGGATATCTTCGGAGCCCCCGGAGGGGTCATGGAAGCGGCACTGCGTACGGTATATGAGGTGGTTACCGGCAGGGAGCTTCCTTTCGATCAGCTGCATGTGAAGCCGATTCAGGGTTTGGAACGAATCAAGTCCGCCGAAGTAACCATAGAGGATGCAAAAGAAGAATGGAGCTTCCTCAACGGGGTAAATGTGAAAATAGCTGCTACCAGCGGGCTTAAGGGAGCTTCCGAGCTTCTGGAAGGAATCAAAGCTGAAGAAAGTCCCTATCATTTTATTGAGGTCATGGGCTGCCCCGGGGGATGCATCAGCGGCGGGGGCCAGCCGAGATTGACGGATGACAAAAAGCGGCTGCAAAGGATTCAGGCACTCTATACAGAGGATGAGGGAAAGGAATATAGAAAGTCCCATGAAAACCCCTACATCATAAAGCTGTACGAAGAGTATCTGGGGCATCCACTCGGCCATTTATCCCACGAGCTGCTTCATACGACGTATAACAGAAAAAACAAATATTAAGTTTCCTTCCAATATAGCGCCTGCCAAGGGCATTCGGGAGATTACCGTAACTGAAACAGTGGTTCCAGAAAACACTTCTTCAGTTCCGATTGTTCTGTGGAAACCTACGGCAGGCGCTTGGAGGGAGACTTTATTTGAGGCGGATTTCCAGTCTGAATCCGTCTTTGGATGAGCCTCTCGGTTTATAATATACCGCTGAGTCGATCAGCTCTCTCAGAAGAGCATTTTTATTTTCCGGATCCAGGTGCCAATATACGTTTTGGATAAACTGCCGGAGATCATGAGCAAAGGAACAATCAGTCTGGCGAAGCGCTTCATTGCCTGTGATAATCTCCGGTTCATTCCGGTTTGTCGGCTGACAGTTGTATTCAGGCGGGCTTCCGGCCGACAGCTTTTTTTTGATATCCTCCGCCTTCTCTTCTGCCAGCTTCAGATTTTCACTGACCGTTTCCAGCCGGTCAAGAAACTTTACACGGTCGTAAACCCCTTGCTCCAACAGATCATGGATATTGTTCAGCTGAATATGAAGCCTTTTTTTCCTGGCTTCGCAGCTTTCCAGAGCATGGGCCCGGGCAAGGCTTTCTTCCCCGGTCTTTTCCGGTTCCAGATATGCAAAAGAAAGTTCCGATGTGATCCAATGCAGAACCAGCAGAGAAATGAGCCTTTGCTCCACAGTGTAAAGATAGGAACTCATCGTGCTCCCGCAATGTCCGCTGCATCTCAGCGTATTCTCTTTGCCTGAAGCCGTTCGAATCGTCATCGCTTTGTTGCAGCAGCCGCATTTTAACAGATTGGAAAGTGGATTCCTCAGGATTTTTGCCGCGGGAATATGGGGGGACGATTTTTTTCCCGCCAGGAATTGTGCCTTTTCGAACAGCGTTTCATCAATGATCGCCTCATGTCTGCCTTCGAATATTTTCCATTGTGCTCTGTTTAAAAAACTGCTGGTTCGCTTTCCGGTTTCCAGATACCGGTATTCCCGCTTGTTCCAGGTGATTTTTCCGACATACACGGGATTTCGGAGCAGATTTCGGATGGTGGTTTTATCCCAGCAGGTTCCGCCTTGCTTGGTAGGCACCCCGAGATCCGTCAAATATCTGGCTATTTTTGTATCTCCGTATCCCCGGTTCGCATAAAGGTCAAAGATCAGTTTGACGACAGTCTTTTCCTTTTCGTTGACAACCAGGGCTTTCTGCACCTTGTCGTATCCGTACGGAGCATGAGGGCTGATGTAGTTTCCGTCAGATACGGATTTCATCCGGCCGCTGTGTAGTCTTTTGGTAATCATTTTCAGTTCTTTCCGGGCAAAAAAGGCACTGATATCGATATACTCCTCATCAAATTCGTTTTCCAGGTCATAGGATTTATCAGGAGTCATAATTTTTGTTCCCGACCTGCGGAAGGCTTCGATGATAATTCCCTGTTCCAGCAGGCTGCCTCGGCCCAGCCGGTCGAAATCCTTCACCAGTACCGCGTCGTAACGTCCTTCTTCCACTTCCTCGAGAAGCTTCAGCATTTCCGGCCTTCTCGAAAGTGACTCGCCGGAAACAACCTCTTTTTTAATATCGGCGACTGAAAGACCGGCCTTCATGGCAAAGGCCAGCAGTATTGACTCATGGCTTTTCAGCACATCTTCAGACGGTATTTCGGGATGATCCCGGTCTGCACGGGATTTCCTGAGGTAAATGCAAACGTTCAAGGAATCAGCTCCTTTCTTTCATGCCAATGAATTGCATTATTATTTCTGAATAAGTATGAACCCGTTATGAATCCTTTGTTTTTTTCATATCTTACTGTAAAATGATTTTTTCAGGGGGTTGCAAATGGATCGTGAAATCACCAGGATCTGGTGGGGGCCCATCGAGGACCTTCCAGGGGAATTCTATCAGGAAAAAACACCGGAGGGCTGTGTCAACGTGACGATTTACAGCGACGGAAGCAGAGTGTACGATAAAGGATATAACCTTTCAGAAGCATGCAGAAGTCATATCAATTTTCGAATGAGCCGCTGCTGGGATTCTTTAAGATGCGGGGACAGGGATCCGTGAATCAGGAGGTATGACGGGACTGTCATTCCATTCTCACCTTCTCCGCCAGCCTCGCACTGGACCAGCCTTGCGAAGAGTTCTCTCGTATCGAATTGCTCAAAAGGCATAGGCGTCACCTCAATATCGTTTTACTTCATTATATGCGCCCGTTTTTAAATGTGATAAAGAGAATACAAGTTGAAAGCGGTTTTCCCGTTTTACTTTTCTGTATTCCGGCAGCGAAAATTGTGATAAAATAATTCAGGAAGAGTATCTCAAGGAATTGATTGAGAAAAGGAACACAGGATGACATTTACACATCTGCACGTACATACGGAATACAGCCTGCTTGACGGCGCTGCAAGGATCAAGGACCTGATTGCGGGAACCAAAGAGCTTGGAATGGACGCGGTGGCCATCACGGATCATGGCGCCATGTTCGGCGTCATTGAATTTTATAAAGAAGCGAAAAAACAAGGGATCAAGCCCATTATAGGCTGCGAAGTATATACCGCAGCCAGGACCATGCTGGATAAGGACGTGGAAAAGGACAAACGTCAGGGTCACCTGGTGCTGCTTGCAAAGAATGAAACAGGCTACCGCAATTTGATGAAAATCGTGTCCGCAGGTTATACGGAGGGTTTTTATTACAAGCCGAGAATCGATCACAGTGTGCTGAGAAAATACAACGAGGGGATTATCGCGCTTTCCGCCTGCCTGGCGGGAGAAATTCAGTGGAAGCTTATGAACAATGATTATGAGGGCGCGAAAAGGGAAGCGCTGACTCTTCTTGATATCTTCGGCGAGAACAATTTCTATCTGGAGCTGCAGGATCAGGGTCTTGAAGAACAGATTCAGATCCTGCCCGATATGAAGCGGCTTCACGAAGAGACGGGGATTCCCTTTGCAGCCACCAATGACGTCCACTATGTCAAACGGGAGGATGCGGTACCCCACGATGTTCTTCTCTGTATCCAGACTGCCAAGACAGTGGATGACGAGAACAGAATGCGCTTTCCCAACGACCAGTTCTATCTGAAATCGGAGCTGGAGATGGAACGCATCTTTGCTGATCTTCCGGAGGCTATCGAAAACACAAAAAAAATTGCAGAACGCTGCAACGTTGAATTCCAGTTCGGGCAGATCCACCTTCCGGAGTTTCAATCTCCCGGCGGAAAGGGCAACGAAACCTATCTGCGGGAGCTTTGTGCGGAAGGCATGAGGGACCGGTACGGCGATATCGCACCGGAGCTCCTGGAGCGGCTTTCCTACGAACTGGATACCATCGTCGCAATGGGTTACGTGGAGTACTTCCTGATCGTATGGGACTTCATCAACTATGCCAGAAAAAACGGCATTATGGTGGGGCCGGGCCGTGGTTCCGCGGCAGGGAGCATCGTCGCCTATGCTTTGAAAATCACCGATATCGATCCGATCAAGTACGGCCTGATCTTTGAACGGTTTTTGAACCCAGAAAGAATCAGCATGCCCGATATCGATATTGACTTTTGTTATGAACGACGCCAGGAGGTCATCAACTACGTCATCGAAAAATACGGCGCCGACAAGGTCGCTCAGATCATCACCTTCGGGACCATGAAAGCCAAGGCGGCAGTCAGGGATGTGGGCCGTGCCGTCAACATGAGCTATGCAGAAGTCGATGTCATTGCAAAGGCGATTCCTTTCGATCTGAAGATGACCATCGACAAAGCCCTGGATATGAATCCCGAGCTGCGGGCATCTTATGAAGGGGATCGTCGGGTAAAGGAGCTTCTGGATACGGCAAAAGCCCTGGAAGGAATGCCGAGACATGCTTCCACCCATGCTGCCGGTGTTGTAATCTCTAAAAAAAGCATTCATGAATATGTACCGCTTTATTTGGCGGAAAAGGGCATCAGTACCCAGTTCACCATGGGAACCATTGAAGAGCTGGGGCTCTTGAAGATGGACTTTCTCGGACTCCGAAACCTGACGGTGATTCGGGACGCTCTGGAGCTCATCGAGCAGAACCATGGCGTAAAGATCGACCTGTCCAGGATGACGTATGACGATAAAGCAACATTTGAACTCATCAGCAGCGGCAATACCCAGGGTGTGTTCCAGCTGGAAAGCTCGGGCATGACCCAGTTTATGAAAAACCTCAAGCCAGACTGCTTCGAGGATATTGTAGCGGGAATTTCCCTCTATCGACCGGGTCCCATGGCTTCGATCCCAACCTATATCGAAAACAAGAAAAATCCCAAGGGAATCGAATACATTCATAAAAGTCTGGAGCCGATCCTGTCCGTTACCTATGGCTGTCTCGTGTATCAGGAGCAGGTCATGCAGATTGTTCGTGATCTGGCTGGGTATACATATGGAAGAAGCGATCTTGTCCGCAGAGCCATGAGCAAAAAAAAGATGGATATCATGCTCAAGGAACAGGAATACTTTGTTTATGGCAAGGACGACGAAGCAGGCAGCATCGAGATCAGAGGCTGTGTCAGAAACGGTATTCCGGAGCAGGCTGCCAACGAGATATACAATCAGATGATCAGCTTTGCCGAATACGCCTTCAATAAATCCCATGCGGCGGCCTATGCGGTGCTGGCCTATCAGACCGCCTATCTGAAGACCTACTACCCGGTGGAATTTATGGCGGCGCTTATGACCAGCGTAATCGGGGATTCCACACAGATCGCGAAATACATCAGAAACTGTCAGGAAATGAAGATCGAAGTTTTGCCGCCGTGCATCCAGGGGAGCAGCAAGAAATTCACAGTGGCGGACGGCAAGATCCGGTTCGGCCTGCTGGGAGTCAAGAATGTGGGAGAAGGCGTCATCGAAGCTATCGTGAAGTCAAGAGAGGAAAAGGGTGTTCCGAAGGACATTTTTCAGTTTATCAGCAACGTCGATATTCATGAAATCAATAAAAAGGCGGTAGAGAGTCTGATCAAGGCGGGTGCGCTGGACTGTCTCAACGAGAACAGGGCAAAGCATCTTTCCGTTTACGAGAGTCTGATCGAGTCGGCTCAGAACAATTCAAGGAAAAACATCGAAGGACAGCTGTCTCTGTTCCAGATGAATGCCGAAAGCATGCAGAACTCCGGCCTGTCGGGGCAGCTGCCCGATGTCGCGAATTTCGCCAAAGACCTGCTGATGGCCATGGAGAAGGAGATGCTGGGTGTTTATCTGACAGGACATCCTTTGTCGGATTACGCGGACAAGATTGAAAAGATTTCCACGATCACCTCGGAAGATCTGGCCCATGCTGAAGTCAACGGAGACATTCAGGACGGCATGGCGGTCACCATGGCCGGAATGATCAGCTCCAAGAAAACACTGATTACAAAGAAAAACAAGATGATGGCTTTCGTCCAGCTGGAGGACCTATACGGGACGGCGGAGGTTGTCGTTTTCCCCAATGTTTATGAAGCTGCTCTTAACCTGCTGAAGAATGACAGCGTCATCGCGGTACGAGGGACCGTCAACTTCAAAGAGGATGAGGAGCCGAAGCTCCTGGCGGACAGAATCTTCGGCATCAATGATTTTAACGGTGGTGTTGTATCGGGTATTGTCAGAATCACCATTCCCTCAGACATGGATGAAGCAGGCACCCTTGCACGGATCCGGGAAATCATCATGGACCACAAGGGTGATACGCCGGTTATCATTACCGCCGCCGCATCCAATAAAAAGTATAAGACGAAATCCGATCTCTGGGTCAGTCCCGGAGAAAGCTTCGTCCGAAAGCTATCAGAACTCATCGGCAGGGAGAATATACAATAAATTTTACAGAATGAAATAATTCATTTGGCGCCACGGGCGTATACGGGAGGTACTTATTGTGAAAAAAATCGCAGTTTTAACCAGCGGAGGAGATGCTCCGGGCATGAATGCCGCCATTCGCGCCGTCGTAAGGGGCGCGCTTCATCACGATATGAAGGTGTACGGCATCGAACGGGGTTATGAAGGCCTGATCAACGGGGATTTCAAGGAGATGAAGGTTTCTTCCGTATCCGATATCATGCAGCGCGGCGGAACCTTTCTAAAAACCGCAAGAAGCCAACGGTTTATGACGCCGGAGGGATTCAAAAGAGCAATCGACATGCTTGAAAATTTTGAAATCGAAGGCCTGGTTGTGATCGGAGGAGACGGATCCTACAGGGGGGGATTGGAGCTTGCCAACGTGGGGAAAACTGTGATCGGGCTGCCCGGAACCATCGACAACGACCTTTCCTATACGGATTACACCATCGGATTTGACACCGCTGTCAATACCGTTTTGTCGGCCATCGGCAACATCCGCGACACTTCTTCTTCCCATGAGAGGAGCACCGTAATTGAAGTGATGGGAAGACACTGCGGAGATATCGCCCTGCATGCGGGTTTGACCGGCGGCGCGGAAAGCATCCTGATTCCTGAAGAACCCGTTGACATCAATAAGATTTGCAGGACCCTCATTCAGGGGAAGAAACGGGGCAAGATGCACAGCGTGATTATTCGAGCCGAAGGGGTCAAAATGAGTTCGGACGAACTGGCAAGGGTGATCTCAGAGAAAACGGGAATGGACACCAAAGTCGTCGTCCTGGGTTACATTCAGAGAGGCGGTTCCCCCACCGCCAGAGACAGGCTCCTGGCAAGCAGAATGGGCTATAAGGCAGTGGAACTGCTTTTGCAGGAGGGGATGACCAGCAAGGCAGTAGGTATAAAGGGAGAGGAAATCGTGTACTATGATCTGGAAGAGGCGCTGAATATGCCAAGAAAACATGACGGGTCAATGATGGAACTCGCAGAGATCCTTTCGATGTAGTATGAGAGAAAGCTTATCGCTGTAGTAATTAGGGAGAGTGGAAAGCTTATAGCTGTAGGAATTAGGGAGAGTGGAAAGCTTATAGCTGTAGGAATTAGGGAGAGTTTAGGGATGAAAAAAACAAAAATAATTTGTACTGTAGGTCCTGCCTGCGAAGACCGTGAGATATTAAAGAGCATGATACTGGCGGGAATGAATGCTGCTCGCATGAATTTTTCACACGGGACTCATGAAGAACAAAAAAGGAAAATGGATTTGGTCAAATCGCTCCGGGAGGAGCTTGGCCTTCCGATTTCCATCATATTGGACACCAAGGGACCGGAAATCAGAACAGGGCAGTTTGCCGACAAGGAAGTGGAGCTGTTCGAAGGCCAGAAATTCACCCTTACGATGGACGACGTGATCGGGACGAATAAAACATGTTCCGTCTCCTATAAAGGATTGATCGAGGACGTGAAACCGGGAGACCAGGTGCTCATCGATGACGGCCTCATCGGCCTGACTGTCGACGAGATCAAGGACAGCAGCATCATCTGCACCGTGGACAACGGAGGCATCATCAAGGACTACAAGAGTGTCAATGTACCGGGCGTCAAGGTGAAACTGCCCGCTCTTACGGACAAAGACAAGGAGGATATCCTGTTTGGTATCCGGGAGCGGGTGGATTTTTTGGCCGCCTCCTTTGTAAGAAAGGGTGCAGACGTAGAGGAAATCAGAGCTTTTCTGAAAGCGCACAGTGCGGGACAGATTAAAATCATATCAAAGATCGAGAACCGGGAGGGCGTGGATAATATCCTGGACATCATCACTGCCTCCGATATGATCATGGTAGCGCGCGGCGATCTGGGCGTGGAAATCCCGGCGGAACAGGTTCCCATTACCCAGAAGAAAATCATCAAGCTGTGCAATCTGGAGGGCAAGCCGGTTATCACCGCGACCCAGATGATGGATTCCATGATCCGGAATCCAAGACCGACCAGAGCGGAGGTGGCAGACGTGGCCAACGCAATCTACGACGGGACTGACGGGATCATGCTTTCAGGAGAAACCGCAGCGGGAAAATATCCGCTGGAAGCTGTGAATATGATGGTCGATATCGCCAAAGCAACAGAAGCCTCTCTGAATTATGACAATATCCTGAGAGAGAAGCATCGGGCACTGGATGCCAGTATTACAAATGCCATCGGATACGCAACCTGTACCAGCGCCCAGGGTCTGAAGGCCAAGGCCATTCTGACGCCGACGGCAACAGGACATACGGCTCAGGTCGTCTCCAAATTCAGACCGAAAGCACCGATTATCGCTTTTCCGGCGACCGAGCAGGTGGCTCGGCATCTGTCTCTGGTTTGGGGCGTCAGACCCATCGTGACCAAAAAAGCGAAAAGTGAAAAAGACGTTTTCCTGGACGCCATCAGCTATGCAGAAGAAAAAGGATGCATTGTTGCAGGCGACCTGATCGTCATTACGGCAGGTGCTCCCGTAGGCGTCGGCGGCATGACGAACATGCTGCGGATCCATATTGTGGGGAATCAGTTGTAGACAATTTAAAAATGGAGGGACATTTTGCCATAGTCCCTCCATTTTTTTATCTCATATTAGATTATTAGTTAGATTTCAGTCGGGAAGCTGAAAGCTGAAATCATTCTTCCTCAGTGCATCCGCAGGCCGCCTCGGCATTGGCCGCAACCTCGGAACGGATCTCATCACTGCTGTACCTGCTTGCGCCGAACAGTTTGTTCAGAGCGAATACCGCCACAAAGAACAGCACAAGGACAACGATCATTGGTATGACAAAGTTGTCGACAAAGCCTGAAATCAGGAAGCCCACACAGGCGACCACCGCACAGGTAACGGAATACGGTATTTGTGTTTTGATATGGTCCGTATGTCGAATGTTTGCGGCAGCAGAAGAGAGGATCGCGGTGTCCGCCAGCGGGGAACAATGATTTCCGAAGCCTCCGCCTCCGATAACTGCTGCAATGCAGGCGTAGACGCTGATATCCATTGCAATGGCGAGGGGTACCGCGAGCGGGATCATAATGGCGTAGGTTCCCCAGGTGGCTCCCGTTGAGAAGGTCATGACACAGGAAAACGCAAATATGATAAAGGCTACCAGGAAGCCGGGAACATTTCCGACAAACAGGGAAGCGACATAGCCGGCTGTATCAAGCTCGTCGCCCACACCGCCGATGCTCCAGGCAAAGGCCAGCAGGATAACGACGAAAAGCATGGACTTGGTGCCTACTACAAAGGCTGCGATGGAATCACTGATTTTTGACAGACCACGCACCTGATAGAATATGATGGCGAACAGTACGGCGATCAATACCGCATAGGTCAGAGCCAGCATTCCGTCCATATTGTTGACCGCATCCAGAACGCTGAAGGTTTCGAAGAAGCCTCCGGTGTAGAGCATGAAGATCAAAGCGCAGCAGATGAGCAGCAGAATCGGGGCCAGCAGGTCTACTGCTCCGCCGTTCTTTTGCTCGATGGAGGAGAAGTCGTCATCATCGGCGCCTCCTCCGCTGAAAGTTTTGTCGCACAGAGCTCCCGTTTCCATTGTTCTCTTCTCTGCTTTTGCCATGGGTCCGAAGTCAAGCCCCAGATAGACCACTACGATAACCATGATGATGGAAAGCCATGCATAATAGTTGAAAGGAATACAGAATAGAAATGCCTTGAATGCGTCCTCTTCCACTCCTGCGCTGGCATAGCTGTCGGCTATGAGAGAACAGATAAAAGCAACCCAGCTTGAAAGCGGAACAACGAGACAGATTCCCACTGCTGTGGAGTCTATAATGTAGGAAAGCTTTTCTCTGGAGACCCCGAACTTGTCGCTGATCGGACGCATGATGGCGCCGTTCGTCAGCGCATTAAAATAATCATCAAAGAAAATGAGAAGACCGATTAACCAGGTGGTTCCCTGGGCACCTTTTTTCGTTTTGATTCTTCGCCCCAGCAGTCTGCCGAAAGCGGTTGATCCTCCTGATCTGGTCAGCAGTCCGATCATACCTCCGAGCAGGATGACAATAATCAGCACCTGCATATTCCAAGGATCGGTAAGCTTGGCGATTATAATTTCCACCATTTTCTCAAATCCCGACAGAGGATTTCCACCTACTATTATTAGGCATCCTGTGTACACACCGATAAAGAGCGACAACAGAACCTCCTTGGTGGCAATTGCAAGAACAATTGTGAGAAGGGGAGGAACGATTGACCAAAATCCTACTTCCATTTAACGACCTCCTTTATTCAATACATTTTGGGTATCCACTTTTACCCTTCGCGCCTATTATAATCTGCAAAAAATTACCTGTAAATCGATTCAATAATAAAAATCTTCAGAAAATTAAAAAAACTATATACCTACAATAAAGTTTTGTGTTATATTTTAAACAATTCTTTTATTTCAAAAAAAAATGATTTACTATGAAATAATCAAGGGTGACACTTATAAACGAAAGCGAGGTAGATAAAAGCATGGAGAAGGCGATGGATCATATCACCATCGGAGCGATGGCTAAAATCAACGGGGTTTCAGAACAGACGCTGAGACTGTATGATAAGATGAAGCTCCTTCAGCCGAGCGAAATCAATCCGGAAACAGGGTACCGGTACTACAACATCAAGCAATGCGCTCAGCTGGACATGATCCAGTATATGAAGGCGCTTGGCATGAATCTGGTACAGATCAAAGAATGCCTGGACGGAAAGGATATCAGAAAATTCACGCAAATACTCGAAATGCAGAAACAGAATATCGAAAAGCAGATGCTGGAGCTCCACTATGCGAAGCAGGCCATCCAGCGGTCGATGGAAAGCTACCGGCGTTATGAATCGGCCCCCGAGGAAAACACGGTTATTCTGGAATATATTCCGGAGAGAAGAATCTTCTGCCATGATACAAAAATAAACTGCTACAGTTACGGAATGGATTACTACGAACACATTCTCCGTTCCCTGAAGAAAAACTTTGTCCTGCACCATCTGCCCATGTGCTACTTCTGCAATGTCGGCAGCATCATGCGGAAGGAGTACGTTCAAAGGAAGGAGCTTTTAGCTACGGAGGTCATTCTGTTCGTGGAGGACGATTTCGAGTCCGAAGACGGGATTGAGGTGATTCCGGAGGGCATGTACCTCTGTACATACTGTTACGGTTTTAACAAGGAGGAAGAATCGCTCAAACTCCTGCTGGATTATATCACCGAGCATAATTATGAAGTGAAAGGGGACTGTATCAGCGAAATCCTCATTGAATTTCCAATCTTTAATAATTACGACCGGAGTGCTTTCTTCAAGCTTCAGGTTCCGGTAAAGCAAAAAAAGAAAAAAATAATTTAAGTCTATTGACTTTGTAACTGCTATAAGGTT
>JAVBVR010000080.1:0-54842 GCA_036677845.1 Anaerovoracaceae bacterium
TTCAATAACCAAAGGCCGGCCGCCGCATTAAATTACAAAACCCCAATCCAGTATAGAACTGAATTAGGGTTTGAATAGTTTTTTTGAACTGTCTACTTTTGATTGACAGATTCACAATACTGCAGGTTTTTTATGTTTCTCGGTAAAATATGCGTTCCGTGACGAAATCCGCTTCAACAGCGGAACAGTTTGAAACCGCAGAAAATCATCAGTCCTCCAAGAAGAATCAGCCATAGCCTGGAAGGAAGGATAAAGGCACAAATCGTGCAGATTCCAATAATCAGCAGAACCAATCCGAACAGTTCCACCTCGCCCGGCTGCCGGCAGCATATTTTTCTGAACTTCATAATGATCACATCCTAATAATTTCTCAACGTGTATTGAGCAGCAGAAAGGCAAAGACTAATACAAGTATGGCCAGAGTTACGTACCATACAAAAACAGGCACGTTATGTATCACAATGACCGTACCGCAAATCGCCATTACGATTCCAATCAATCTCAATACCAGCTTCCTGTCTCTCAAGCTAAACCACCCATTAACATTGTATGTATCCCGGAGGGCTATCGTGCAAAAATAATTTCTCATTTCATTGAAATTATGGTAAAATGAACAGCAGTAAGGGGGCGAAACCGTGCTTTACAGACTTGAAACGATAAATGGAGCAATCTCCGTCGATAAAGCAGTCATCGGAAGAATCATTGCCGACGCAGTGGGGCAATTCAAAGGGAAGGTCTTGATATCAAATCATAAAGGTAAGGTCGTATCCGGCTTCGCAGCAAAGCTTGGCGTAGAGGATATCAATTACATGGAGATCAGCCTTGAAAATGACAGCCTTGATATCCGGTTCTTTATTCTGATCCGGTTCGGCACCAGCATTAACAAGGTCACAGAACAGCTCATCGGAACAATCAAAAAGAATATCGAGGAAATCACAGGCCTGGAAGTCAACAGTCTTGCGGTGGTGGTTACGGGCATGGTTTCAAAGCATACGGCAAGAAGAAATATTGAGATTAGAGGATAATCGGGAAAATGAGCTTACAGGATAAGATAACGATACTGAAGGGGATCGGACCGGGAAAGTCCGCCGCTTTCAACAAATTGAATATTGAATCCGTTGAGGATTTTCTGTTTTTTTATCCAAGGGATTACGAAGACCGGCGCGAACTGAGAAAAATTAATTCTCTGACGGACGGAGATACTGCTCTTGTAAAAGGAAAACTGGTCCTCATGGCCAGAGGAAGAGGGCGGATACCCAGAAAACAAACCTTAAAGCTTTTCGTTCAGGACGAAACCGGAGCCATGGAGGTTGTTTTTTTTCACGCCGGGTTTTTGGAAAGAACACTGAAACAAAATGAGAATTACATTTTTTACGGAAAGATTTCCGTAAACCTGGGCAGAATCCAGATGCTTCATCCCGATGTTTCCAGGTTCGATCCCGATCAGGAACAATCCATTCTGCCGATCTATCCGCTGACAGGCGGTATCTCACAAGGGGAAATGCGAAAATGGCAAAGAGCTGCATTGGAGTTTCTCCCGGAATTGGAGGAGTATCTGCCCGAGCAAACGCTGCGGAGAAACAGGCTCTGCGGGATTCGTTATGCCATTGAGAATATCCATTATCCTTCAGACAGAAAAAGGCTTATGGAGGCGAAATACCGTTTGATTTTCGAGGAGCTGTTGTTCCTGCAGACGGGATTGCTTGCTATCAAACGCAGGATGACATCAAAAGGGGAGGGGATCTGCTTTTCGCCTGCAGTCTCAATGGACGAATTTACCGAATCGCTGCCGTATGCGCTGACTGGAGCCCAAAAAAGGGTACTGTCGGAAATCAATGCAGATATGGAGTCTGTCCGGATAATGAACCGTCTGGTTCAGGGAGACGTGGGATCCGGAAAGACGGTCATAGCCGCCGCGGCAATGTACAAGGCCGTTAAAAGCGGATTTCAGGCTGTTCTGATGGCACCGACGGAGCTTTTGGCCAGACAGCACTTTGATGGTTTAAAACCGATATTTCGGCGCTTTGGCATCAAAGTAGGGTTTTTATCCGGAAGCCTCCCCCAGAAAGAAAAAAAAGAAATCCAACTTCAGATAGAAAATGGAGATTTGGATATTATAATAGGTACCCATGCGGTAATCCAGCCCGGTGTTCAATTTGCCGGTCTAGGTTTGGTTATCACGGACGAACAGCACCGTTTCGGCGTTAATCAAAGGGCGATACTATCACAAAAAGGACAGAATCCCGACGTTCTAGTCATGACCGCAACACCCATCCCAAGAACTCTGGCGGTCATTCTTTACGGCGATCTGGATATCTCCGTCATTGACGAAATGCCTCCGGGAAGACAGCAGATCATTACAAGAGCCGTAAAATCCGAGGGAAGAGAAGCTTCCTACGAATTCGTCCGCAGAGAGGTAAAAAACGGCCGCCAGGCATACGTGGTCGCACCTCTGATCGAGGATTCGGAAAATCTTGATGCCAGATCCGCTCTGGGATTGTATGATGAGCTGAAGGAACGATTTCAGGTGTTTTCCGTTGCCTTTCTGCATGGTGCCATGAAACAAGCTGACAAGGATCGGATCATGCAGGAATTCAACGACGGGTTAATACAGATCCTTATTTCCACCGTGGTCATCGAAGTTGGGATCAATGTACCCAATGCTACAGTCATGCTGGTGGAAAATGCAGAGCGGTTCGGACTTGCGCAGCTGCATCAGCTCAGAGGCAGAGTAGGAAGAGGGGAAGAGCAGTCCTATTGTATCCTGATTTCAGAAGGCGGATCAAAAGTGGCAGAAGAACGCGCGGAAATTATGAGGTCGACCACTGACGGCTTCCTGATCGCGGAAAAGGATCTGGAATTGAGAGGTCCGGGCGAATTCTTCGGGATGCGGCAGCACGGCATGCCGGAGCTGAAGCTTGCCGATCTGGCAAAGCATGTTAAAATTCTGAGTACGGTCAGGGAAGAGGCGGAACAGCTTTTAAACGATGACGAGTTCCTTTCCGGGAAGGATTCAATCAAACTCAGAGAAAAAATCGACAAAATATTTCATGACACAGAGAGTCTTAACATATAGACACTAATATTTGCTTTTTTTATATCTTATGGTAAAATGAAGTTTAGTGAAGGAGACGGCAGGATTGCGCATCATAGCAGGGGATTTCAAAGGGAGAAGACTGTATACTCCGAAAGACAGCAAAATCAGACCGACTACAGACAAGGTCAAGGAGTCCATCTTCAGCATGACCGCCGCCCATTTGGAAGATGCTGTTGTCATCGATTTATTTTCCGGCACGGGGAATCTGGGGCTGGAAGCACTCAGCAGAGGGGCTGTCCGCTGCTATTTCGGGGACAAGTCCCGGGACAGCATGGATCTGACCAGACAGAATATCGCCCATTGCAGACAGAAAGACCGGGCCGTAACAATCCTGGGTGATTATGAATATGTCCTGAAAAGAATACCGGAAAAGGCGGATCTCATTTTTCTGGATCCACCTTACAAGGAGGGTTTGATCCAAAATTGTTTTCAATTAATTTCCGAACTTTCGCTGCTTTCGGAGGACGGGATCATCGTTGCGGAGCACGGTTCGAAAGAGCCCCTTGGAGATTCGATAGTTGATTTTAAAAAAATCAAAGAAAAAACATATGGAACCATATCGGTCAGCATTTACAGTATAGATTTGGAGGAATAAATTCATGATAAAAAAGGTTCTTTACGCAGGCTCTTTCGACCCGATTACCAACGGCCATCTGGACTTGATCAACAGAGCCGCAAAGCTGGGAGATCATCTGATTGTTGGAGTGATCGAGAACCATTCAAAAAAAGCTTTTTTCACTGTGGAAGAAAGAGTTGATATGATCAATACCGCGACCAGCCACATTCCGAACATCGAAGTTGACAGCTTCAGCGGTCTGCTTGCCGAATATGTAAAACAGAACAGCATTGATGTCGTGGTAAGAGGGCTTCGGGCTACCATGGATTTCGAATACGAGATCCAGATGGCGCAGATGAATGCCAGGCTCTATCACGATGGTGTAGAGACAATTTTTTTAATGACCAGCCCGGATTATTCCTTTGTCAGTTCAAGCATTGTCAAAGAAGTTTTCATGCTGAACGGAGACATAAAAGGCCTGGTTCCTGACAAAGTATTAGAATACATGGAAAGAAAATGTAAGAGATAAAGGGAGGAGATTAACTCAATGAAGGTTTTGGAATTATTGGATGAAATAGAGGAGATTGTTGATACGAGCTCGGGCTTTCCGCTGACAGGCAAAATCTTGGTGGATGCAGAAGAAATTCTTGAGATTGTCAAGGAAATCAGAGTAGAGCTGCCCGACGAAATCCAGCAGGCACAATGGATTAAGGATGAAAGACAGCGGATTTTGGAAGAGGCCAAAAGGGAATATGAAACAATTCTGAAAGACGCTAAAGTACAAGCGGAGGCTCTGATTGAAAACGACGACATCACGGTAAAGGCAAAAATGCGCGCTGATGAAATTATCCGGGTAGCCGAAGCCAACGTTAAAGCACTGAAACTGAGCACATTTGACTACATAGACAGCATTCTATACAACTTCCAGGATAAGATGGACCAGCTGAATTCCGTCTATTTCCACGATATGTTCGGCAATCTGCAGAATACCTTCGAAAAGATTAATACTACCATCGCCGAAAACAGAAATGAGATCAAGGAAATGGTGTACCGGGCGCAGGTTGAGAACAACGATTAGGCATAATACTCCATTGTTTTTAATATGATGGAGTATGATAAAGACCAGAAGAAAGACAATTTTTATACTGGCTGGTGCGTTTTCCAGCATCGGCTGTCTGGTGATGATGGCATTTCCGTCCGTCGCCCTATCCGCCGCACAAAAAGGCATTGCCTTGTGGGCAAGCTCTGTATTGCCCGCACTGCTGCCTTTTTTCATATGCGCGAATTTCATGACTGCCCTCGGACTTCCCGCCTATATCGGTAAAATCTTCGAGCGTCCTTTTCAAAAGCTGTTTGGTGCGCCCGGCGTTTCCGCTTTCGTTTTTACCGTCAGCATTACTTCGGGATACCCCATGGGCGCGAAGCTGATCGGTGATTTGGGAAGAGTCGGTTCCATCACAAGAAGTGAAGCAAAACGGATGCTGACATTCTGCAGTACATCGGGTCCGCTTTTTATGCTGGGAGCTGTAGGCGCAGGCATGCTTGCTTCTCCCGCGGCGGGGGCTGTCATCGCTCTGTCCCATTATATGGGTGCGCTGTTGAACGGCCTGCTGTACCGGGCTCTTTTCCCGAAGGATCCGCCGCGAAAAAAGGAACCTGTTGGCGCTTCAGCATTAAGAAAGGGGACTCTGCTGGATATTTTCACAGACTCCATGATAACGTCATTCCGCGCTTTGGGAATTATATGCGGCTACATTGTCCTGTTTATGATGATTGCGGATTTTCTTCAATATTCAGGCGTTCTGGGCGCACTCCAGACCAACTGGAGCAAGGGTCTTATCAAGGGCTGCCTGGAAATGACGGTTGGCTGCAGCAGCATCTCCCGTATAAGTGATCTTACGCTGCAGTATCAGTGCATTCTCTGTACTTTTCTGATTTCCTTCGGCGGACTGTCCATTTATGCTCAATCTATGAGCATGCTGGCAGGTCTCAATATCGGAAGTCTCTATTACCTGCTGTCGAAGTTTTCACACGGGCTGCTTTCGGGTCTTGCAGCCTGGGTATTGGGACCGGTCATATTGGGTTCTGAAGCTGTTTTAACGGGTACGTTCGGCAGGGAAGAGATCATGAGCCGCCTGGGCTTTTTTTATCAATTGTTATTTTCAACCAAAATGGTTATAATGATTGTGTTTCTGTTCCTGATCACCATATTTGCCGATAAGGCAATCAAACGAATCAGGAAGCGTCGGACAGAATGTTGAGACGATAGAAATCTACGAATCGCAGATTCGTGATTTCTTAGCCTAAATTCTGTCAGCGCCGCTAAAGCGTCGGACAGAATGTTAACGGAGGGGATCCATGAAGGTTTTAGGAATCATAGCGGAGTATAATCCGTTTCACAACGGACATCGATATCATCTGCAGAAGTCACTTGAAATAGCCGATCCTGATTATACGGTCTGCGTTATGAGCGGAAGCTTTACTCAGAGGGGAGAGCCGGCTATGGCGGATAAATGGATCAGGGCTGCTTCCGCAGTGGAAAACGGAATTGATCTTGTGCTGGAGCTGCCCTTTGCTTTTGCCTGCAATAACGCCGAATATTTTGCTGCGGGTGCGGTTGATGTTCTGAATCGCCTGGGTTGTGTGACCCATCTTACCTTCGGAAGCGAAACGGGAAACCTAAAGGCTCTTGCTGCTGCTGCGGAGTATCTGTCCCATGAAGATGAAGAATTGAAAAACAGCATCAGGGAGTTTGCCGATCAAGGCCTTTCTTATCCGAGATCCCGGTATGAGGCGGTGAAAAAATGCAGGGGGACTGCCTGCTCAGACGTTCTGAAAGGCGCAAACAACATTCTTGCGGTCGAATATCTGAAGCAGCTCAACCTGACTGACAGCAGAATTATGCCCTTTACGGTACAGCGCTATGGGACAGGCTATCATGATCAGAATACTTTCGAGAATATCGCAAGTGCATCTGCCATTCGCCACAGATTGAGCAATTCTTCTCGAATTGATGAGGTTAGAGAATGGATTCCAGCCGAGACATTTCAAGTTTTGAAACAAATTAAGACTAATGTTAACATATCATTTAATCATTTCTATCCGCTGATGATCTATCGGATCCTTACCAGCGATTTGAAGCAGCTCGGCGCGATATTGTCTGCAACGGAGGGACTGGAAAACAGAGTAAAGAAGGCAGCGTCCGAATCCGTCGACATGGATTCCCTGATCCGTGCAGTGCTTTCGAAGCGTTATACCTATACCCGGATCCATCGGCTGCTGACACATACGTTAGTCCATCTCGACAAAGACAGCTTCCGCTATATACTGGATCATCGCATTAATTATGCAAGAGTTCTGGGATTCAGCCGAAAGGGCGCGTCGCTGCTGAAAACGATCAAGAGGGAAGAACGGAACTCCATTCCCGTCTTGACAAATATAAACAGGGAGCTACCGGAAGATGCAGAAGAATGGAACCTACTGAAATATGATATTACTGCCTCAGATATTTATAATCTGATAACTTACGGGGAAATCTATACTCATTCCGATTATGTCATGAAGCCATATATTAATTTTGAATCCTGACGCCGGGCCCCATGATTTGGTTTAAGTTTTCATAAAATAATGCCGGATTCCCTTGAAAAAAACTCAGTTTGGACTATAATGGAATAAGTTGATTAATTTAATGGAGGACATTTGAATGAAAGTTTTAGTTATTAACTGCGGCAGTTCATCACTGAAATATCAGGTGCTTGATATGACTAACGAAACGCTTCTGGCGAAAGGACTGGTAGAGAGAATCGGCCTGGAGGGTTCCTTTCTGACCCATGAAAAAATCGGAATGGACAAGTTCCGGCTGGAAGAACCTATGGCGAATCATAAGGATGCCATCAGTCATGTGCTGAAAGCCCTGGTTGACGCAGATCACGGCGTGGTCATCTCGATGGATGAAATCGGAGCGGTAGGACATCGTGTCGTGCATGCCGGTGAAAAGTATGCAAGCTCTGTTATGATCACGCAGGATGTAATCAATGCGCTGGAAGAATGCGTGGATTTGGCTCCCCTTCACAATCCGCCGAACCTCTTGGGAATAGCGGCATGCCAGGAACTGATGCCGAATACGCCGATGGTTGGCGTATTCGATACGGCGTTTCATCAGACAATGCCTCCCGAATCATACATCTATGCAATTCCTTACGAGTACTACGAAAAGTACAAAATCAGGAGGTACGGATTCCACGGCACCAGCCATAAGTATGTTGCAGAAAGAACCGCGGACATTCTCGGCGTAAACATAGAGGATTTAAAGATCATTACCTGTCATCTCGGAAACGGCGCCAGCGTAACCGCTATTAAAAGAGGGAAGTCCATCGATACCAGCATGGGTTTCACCCCTCTGGAAGGTCTCGTCATGGGAACCAGATCCGGCGATATCGACCCGGCCATCGTGTCCTACATCAGACAGAAGGAAGGCCTGGAATCCGGTGAAACCACCAATATCCTGAACAAGAAATCAGGCGTGCTCGGAATTTCGGGTGTAAGCAGCGACTTCAGGGATCTGGAAGTTGCAGTTGCGGAAGGTAATGATAGGGCGGCGCTGGCACTGAAGGTATTTGCCCATAGAGTCAGACACTATATCGGCGCTTACATTGCGGAAATGAACGGCGTAGATGCCATCGTATTCACCGCTGGAGTCGGAGAAAATGATGTCAACATGAGAGACATCATCTGCAGCGAACTCGGCAATCTCGGCATCAAGCTCGACCTGGTCAAGAACAAGGTGAGAGGCAAGGAGACCATTATCAGCAGAGACGACTCCAAAGTCAAGATTCTGCTTGTTCCGACCAATGAAGAGCTCATGATTGCAAGAGATACCTTTCATCTCGTCAAACATGGCAAGATAAAATAAAGGTTGACAAGAGTTCATGCAGAATATATAATTTAGAAGTTAGTTTTATGGAAACGACTTTGATAGATTTACGAGCAGAAGGAGGTGTAGAATAATGGCAGTTCCAAAGAGAAAAACATCAAAAGCGAGAAGAGACAAAAGAAGGTCTCCAAATATGAAAATGGCAGCACCTGGACTATCTATTTGCCCCAAGTGCCACGAGCCTAAGCTTCCTCACAGAGTATGCCCGAATTGCAATTACTACAACGGTAAGGAAATTGTTGCCGCAGAAGCATAAAACGATAAGAATAAACGCCAGCATCGCTGGCGTTTTTTTCGTACCCTGAGGGCCTATATCATGTCTTCCATGGAATACAATCCGCTGGATTTGTTTACGATAAATTTTGCGGCCTTAAGTGCGCCGTGCGCAAATACTTCCCGGGAATAAACCGTATGTTTCAGTTCGATCACCTCATCAGGGCCTGCGAAGAGCACCGTATGTTCGCCCGGGATGCTTCCGCCGCGGACCGAGTGAATCCCCAGGTCCGTCAGCTTGCACTGGTCATTTTTACTGTGTCTGCCATAAATGAAATCTTTTTTCTTAGACACTGCGTCATTGACGGCATTGGCAAGAAGAAGAGCGGTCCCGCTGGGCGAGTCAATCTTTCGGCTATGGTGTTTTTCAACAATTTCCACGTTGAAATCATCTTCCAGGATCGGCACGGCAGTTTTCAGCATCTTTGAAAGCACGTTGATACCAAGGGACATATTGGCAGAGCGAAAAACAGGAATTTCTTCCGACGCCTTCCAGATCATTTCGAGTTCTTTATCTCCCAGCCCGGTTGTGGCAATGACAACGGGAACCTTAGATTTGACACAGTAGGTGAGAAGATCTTCAACAGCATCGTGCCGTGAAAAATCAATGACTACATCCGCCTTTGTCTCGCAGTCCAAAGGGCTCATATACAGCTTGAAAGGAACCGGTTCATTTCCCATGTTCGGATCGATTCCGGCGATGACACTGAGATCGGATTCTTTTGCAATAAGATTCTGCAGTGTTTTCCCCATTTTACCGTTACAGCCATGCAAGATGATATTTAACATACAAACACCTCCTGTGTGTTTCCCTTAATTCATGAAATATGAACCATCACTCAGAGCATCCCGTAAGCGGTAAGCTCTTTTCTTATGATTTCCATTGATTTTTCTTCAGGCGGGCAGAGAGGAAGGCGGTATTCCAGCTCAATTTTTCCCATCATGTTCAGTGCAGCCTTGACGGGAATCGGATTCACCTCAATAAACATGGCGTCTATCAGATGTTTCATTTGCAGCTGCAGCCTGCCGGCTTCCTTCGTATCTCCGGCGAGGTACTTCATGACCATGGTGTGAGTATCTTTCGGAATGACGTTTGCAACAGTCGAGATGACGCCCAGTCCGCCTACCGACAGTAGGGGCACGATCATGTCGTCGTTACCGGAATAAAGGGCAAAATCATCGCCGGCACATTTTGCAATTTCCACAACCTGTGAAATGTTTCCGCTTGCTTCTTTGATTCCGACGATATTAGGATGCTTCGCCAGCTCAAAAACAGTAGAAGGGCTGATATTCACGCCAGTCCTTCCTGCAACAGAGTATAATATCATTGGAATATTAACCGCATCTGCAATTTTGGTATAGTGTTGAATAAGCCCTTTTTGTGTACATTTGTTGTAGTATGGAGTAACCAGCAGAAGTCCGTCAACGCCGACTGCCGCCAGCTCTTCGGACATATAGACCGCATGCGCGGTATCGTTGCTTCCGGCACCGGCAATAACCGGTACTCTGCCTTTTACTTTCTCTACGGTATACTGAACAGTCTCAATATGTTCTTTGTCATTAAGTGTAGAAGCTTCTCCGGTGGTCCCGCAGACGACGATAGCGTCAATTTCCTGAAAAATCTGCCAGTCGATCAGCTGACCCAGGCTGTGGAAGTCGACCTTTCCGCCCGAAAACGGAGTAACGATTGCCACACCAGCGCCTGTGAAGAGTGTCATCAAGACTCACATCCTTCTTTACTTAATTATTCAGTTTTGTTTTCTTGTGGTGCATACTTTCATTTTATGAGAGATCTGCTCATGTGTTAATAAAATTAATATTCTTTGATCAGTACTTCGGCGATTTGTACCGCATTGGTAGCTGCGCCTTTTCTGATGTTATCCGCAACGACCCACAGATTGAGTCCGTTGTCTAAACTGAAGTCTCTCCGGATTCTTCCTACAAACACCTCATCCCTGCCCGCGGCTTCTCTTGCGAGAGGGTAAACAGAATTTTCCGGATCATCCAAAAGTACAACGCCGGGTGCTTCGGAAAGGAGTTTTTTTACGTCTTCCACTTCAAAGGGTTTTTCGAGTTCTATATTGATGGATTCACTGTGGCAGTCGAACACAGGAACACGAACCGTAGTGGCGGTCACCTTGATCTTGTCGTCCCCGAGGATCTTTTGGGTTTCTTTCACCATCTTCATCTCTTCTTTAGTATACCCGTTTTCCAGGAATACATCAATTTGGGGCAGACAATTTCCCGCAATCGGATGAGGGTAAGCCTTCCTGATGTCATTGCCTGCAAGGCCTTCTTTCAGATCGCTGATACCTTTCAGGCCAGAACCGGATACCGCCTGGTAGGTGGAGTAAACGATTCTCTTGATTCCATATTTGTCGTAGAGAGGCTTCAGTGCAACAACTGCCTGAATCGTCGAGCAGTTCGGATTTGCAATGATTCCTTTGTTCCATTTGATATCCTCCGGATTGACTTCAGGAACCACAAGAGGCACTTCTTTATTCATTCTCCAGGCGCTGCTGTTATCAACGACTACGACACCTTTAGAAGCCGCGATGGGTGCGAATTTTTCGCTGGTCGCTCCGCCGGCAGAAAAGAGAGCGATATCGATGGGTTTGTCAAAGGATTGTTCTGTAAGTTCTTCTACGATATAGTCTTTGCCTCTGAACGTGACTGTGGAGCCTGCAGACTTTGCTGACGCCATCATATATAGATTTTCAAAAGGAAAATTTCTTTCCTCGAGTACCTTTAAAAATGTGCTGCCAACAAGCCCTGTCGCTCCCACGATTGCTACATTGGGTTTTCTGTTCATCTTATGTTCCTCCTTTTATGTGAATAAATAGTAACCCTTTTCATTATATTGGAGCTATGCTGAATATAATAATTATAATATTATATAACATTTTCAATGCTTTGTTTAATCTTTTTTTCGTTTTTGGATACTTTTTTTTCAGTAAAAATGTGGTATAATTAGGACGCACTGAAAATCGATAGTACCATTCAAAAAACGAGGGGAATCAAACCCCCGAAAGATAAAATAATGAGGTAGCGGAATATGGTCGAAGAGAAGAAAAGGCGGGGCAGACCTCCCGGTTCAAAAAACAAACCCAAAGGCAAGCCGGAGTCCATGAAAACAGAAGCGGGAAGCAGGCTGAAGGATGAAGTCTGGGCTATCGTGATTTTGGCACTGGGTGCTTTTCTCGTAGTTTCCCTTCAAACAGAGGCCGCCGGTCAATTCGGCAGGATTATCTCCGGATTACTCAAAGGCAGCTTTGGTATCATAGCATACGTTTTACCATACTATCTGATTTTTTATGGGCTTCTTTTGTTCTTGAAACGCACAGCCCATATCAGCGGCCGCTCCCTTGTATTTCTGCTTTTGATTTTTCTCATGCTCACGCTCATCAATTCTGCAAGATACCTGGGCGCCGATGCAGGCTACAGTTTTTCCTTCCAGTTCATCAGCCAGATGTACGAACTGGGAAAGGAACTGAAATCAGGCGGAGCACTCGGGATGGCTGCAGGATACCTGCTTGTAAAAGTCATAGGAATGATCGGATTGTACATACTATCCATCGTAGTGGTTCTTATTTCGGTCATGATGGTAATCAATACGCCGATCTCCCAGTTCTTTGACGGAATGAAAGCAAAAAGACAGGAGAGAAAGCTGGCGCTTGCTGCGGAAGTTTCCGACGGCCCCGAGGTACAGGCGGAATCCGTACCGGTAAAAGAATGCAAAAAAACCACGGCGGAACCCGCGAGAATCATAACAGATCACGCTGCGCTGCATCCCTTCGAGAACAAAGAATATAAAAAGAATACCATCGAGCTACCGGCTATTGATCTTTCTCCGAAGTCAACCGGATTTATGACAGAGAATCAGATAAAAATAATCGATTACATGAATGATGACGGTCTGTTCGAAAAAACGGGCCAGATTCGCGGGGGACTGGGCCTGGAAGAAATTTCGGCGGCTGAGCCGGGAAGGGGACTTGATGGAGACCGGGAAACTGCCGGAGAAGCGTCCGCGAAAACGATGGGACAACCTTCGGATAAAACTACCGACGACTTCAGCGGAAGAGCTTCCGCACTCAAACCGCCAAAAGACGGATCTGCCGAAAAGCCGGAAGAGCTCCATATCAAGACAGGCGGTACCTTACAAAAGCCGTTTCAGCTTCCGCCTGTTGATCTTTTGGCAAAAGGACCGAACACTAACGCCTTTGGCGAAAATGAAAGCCTCAAGGCAAAAGCAGCCAAGCTGGAACAAACCCTTCGTGATTTCAACGTCAATGCCAAAGTAGTGCAGGTTACAAAAGGCCCTGCGGTTACAAGATATGAAATCCAGCCCAATACTGGTGTTAAAGTCAGCAGTATCGTACGGCTGGCGGACGATATTGCATTGAATCTTGAAGCGAAAAGCATCCGGATCGAAGCACCGATTCCCGGGAAGGCAGCAGTTGGAATTGAGGTGGAAAACGAACGAGTCAATCTCGTCGCCTTGAGAGAAATCATCGAATCCGGCGAATACAAGACCGCTAAATCAAAGATTGCCTTCGCGGTAGGCAAGGATATCGCAGGAAAATCCATCGTTTCAGATTTGAAGAGCATGCCTCACATGCTCATAGCCGGATCTACCGGATCCGGAAAAAGCGTGTGCATCAACAGCATCATCATCAGCCTGCTCTACCGGGCAAAACCAGATGAAGTCAAATTCGTACTCATCGACCCGAAGGTCGTGGAACTTGGAAATTACAACGGAATTCCCCACCTTTTAATCCCGGTGGTAACAGATCCCAGCAAAGCTGCCGCAGCATTGAACTGGGCTGTGGCAGAAATGACCGATCGATACAAGAGGTTTGCGGAAGAAGGCGTCCGGGACCTGGAATCCTTTAACAACAGCGTAAAAAAGAAGGGGGAAACAGAGCGCTTCCTTCCCCAGATCGTCATTATCATCGATGAGCTTGCGGATTTGATGATGGCGGCGCCGTCTCAGGTGGAGGAGTCGATCTGCAGACTGGCTCAGATGGCCAGGGCCGCCGGAATGCATCTGATCGTGGCAACCCAGAGACCTTCCGTGGACATTATAACCGGTGTAATCAAGGCGAATATTCCTTCCAGAATCGCATTTGCCGTATCTTCTCAGTTTGATTCCAGAACCATACTGGATATGGCGGGAGCGGAAAAACTGGTCGGAAAAGGGGACATGCTGTTCAATCCCATGGGGATCGCTAAGCCGGTAAGGGTACAGGGAACCTTTATATCCGATTCCGAAGTACACAAGGTAATTGAATTTATCAAGAAACAATCCCCGGAAACTGAGTACTCTCACGATGTGATCCATAGTATCGAGAGAGTGCATACCACGCCAGCCGAAGATGATGCTGACGAGCTGTTATCCGACGCAATAGAAACCGTGGTGAGAGCAGAACAGGCGTCCGTTTCCATGCTGCAGCGCCGATTCCGAATCGGCTACAACCGGGCCGCTCGTCTCATCGATATGATGGAAGCGAGAGGCATCATCGGTCCCGCAGACGGAAGCAGGCCGAGACGGGTGCTTATGACGGAAGATGAATTCCTTGGCCTCTCCGCGGAACCGGAGGAAGTATAGAGATTATCTTTGAGGTGTTGAAAAAGCCGTTCTTTGGGTGTTCTCATCCGGGACGGCTTGATAGAGGTATCAATGAATATATATTTTGAAACATTGGGCTGTGCGAAAAACGCCAGCGACTCTGAGGCTGCGGCTGGTATTCTGGAAGCTGCAGGCCACAAAATAGTGAAGAATCCCAAGGAAGCCGACGGAATCATTGTAAACACCTGCGGCTTTATAAACGATGCAAAAAAAGAATCGATCAGCCGTATATTTGATATGGCGGAATATCGAAAAAGCGGCGGACTCCTGATTGTCTCCGGCTGTCTTTCCCAGCGCTATGGAGAAGAGCTTTACAAGGAAATGCCGGAGGTCGACATTTTTCTCGGCGTCAATGATTATCCGTCTCTGCCGGAGATTTTGAAAAACCATGAAATAGGAAAAAGACAGAAGCATCTGGGCGTTTATGAAAAGGGGTTTCTGGAATCCGGTCGCAGAAAACGTAGGGAACCTTCCTTCAGCGCTACAATAAAAATTGCAGAAGGCTGCAATAACGTCTGCGCCTATTGTGTGATTCCGTCGATCCGGGGACCGTTCCGAAGCAAAAGCATGGAGGATATTCTCTCTGAAGCGCGGCAGCTGGCAGCGGATGACTGCAAAGAAATTATCCTGATTGCCCAGGACGTAACTGCATATGGAATGGATCTGTACGGTGAACTGAAGCTCGCTTCCCTCGTTGAGGAATTGTGCAGAATCGACGGAATACGGTGGATCCGGCTCATGTACTGCTATGAGGACCGAATCACAGATGAACTGATCCGGGTCATGGCAAAGGAAGAAAAGGTATGTCATTATATCGACATCCCGATTCAGCATGCCAGCGACAAGATCCTGAAAGCCATGAACCGTCGTTCTACGAAAGCATCCATCTTGAATACCATTGAAAGGCTGAGAAAGGCCATTCCCGATATCCATATCAGAACGACTCTGATTACGGGTTTTCCGGGGGAAGGGAAAGAGGAATTCGAGGAACTGGTAGAATTTGTAGAAGCTCAGAAATTCGAACGGCTCGGCGTTTTTACCTATTCCAAGGAAGAAGGCACTCCCGCAGCAGCAATGAAAAACCAGGTTCGGGAGGACGTCAAGAAGCGCAGGAAAGAAATTTTAATGACGAAACAGCTTGAAATCTCACTGGCATCCAATCAGGAAAAAATAGGTAAGGTGATAGAAGTGCTGTTGGAAGAGATCGACGAAGACGGCAGCTATATCGGAAGGAGCAGATATGATGCTCCTGAGATCGATAATTCGGTACTCTTTACAGCAAACTGTGCCTGCAAACCGGGAGAAATCGTGTCCGTCCATATTACAGATGCTTTTGATTACGACTTAGTCGGAAGAACGGAGGAAGAAAATGAACCTGCCAAATAAACTGACCATGCTCAGAATAATAATGATTCCCGCGTTTATAATAGTCCTTATGACCGGCTACTATTATATTTCCGCCATCATTTTCATACTGGCCGCCACCACTGATGCATTGGATGGCTATATCGCCAGAAAATACAATCTGGTTACTAATTTCGGGAAGATCATGGATCCTCTTGCCGACAAGCTTCTGGTCGTTTCCGCGCTGATCTGCCTTGTGGAACTGGGAGATATCGCAGGCTGGATGGTCATCGTAATCCTTGCCAGGGAGTTTACCATAACAGGATTACGTACAGTTGCCGCCGCACAGGGAATCGTCATCGCTGCCGGCTGGTCAGGAAAGATAAAAACCGTATTGCAGATGATAGCCGTTCCCGCTTTGCTGCTGCAGAACTGGCCCTTCTACTATATCGGCTTTCCCTTTGCAACAGTCATGCTGTGGGCTGCTGTTATCATGACCATCGTTTCCGGTGCGGAGTATATTGTAAAGAATAAAAGTGTTTTTTCCATGTAATCATAATAATGAAGAAAGTTGAGTAGAAGTTTCTATGAAATCAGCAATATTAAGCGTCGGAACAGAATTGCTGTTCGGACAGATAACCAATACCAATTCCGTATTCTTATCTCAGCAGCTCAACAATCTGGGCATTGACGTCATGTATCATTATACCGTCGGTGATAATCCAAAACGACTTGCCGAGATGATCCGGCAGGCATTTACCGACTGCGACCTCATTATCACCACCGGAGGGCTGGGACCGACCCAGGACGATCTGACGAAGGAGATCGCCGCTGAGGTACTTCACGATGAACTGGTACTTCATGAGGATCTTCTCAAAGAACTGGTGGACTATTTTAAAAGAATCAACCGTGTTATGACGGAGAATAACAAAAAGCAGGTTTACTTACCTTCCAGAGCTGTCCTTTTTCATAATGACGCCGGCACCGCACCCGGATTTGCCTTGGAGGAGAACGGGAAGACCATCATCTGCATGCCGGGACCTCCCCGGGAGATGACGGCAATGTTTGAGCAAAAGGTAAAACCTTATCTTGAGGCGCAATCGGAAAGCGTTATTTATTATAAAATGCTCCGTACCTTCGGTATCGGGGAATCCATGCTGGAAACAGAGCTGGTTGAGTGGATCGTCGGGCAAACGGATCCCACCCTCGCAACCTATGCAAAGGAGGGGGAGGCCTGCCTGCGAATCACCTCTAAGCGGAAGACCCTGGAAGAGGCCAAGGCCGCAGTGGGGGATATGATCGAGAAGGTTAACAGCAAGGTTGGACGTTATGTTTACAGCTATGATGACGAAGAGCTCTACCATGTCGTCGGCAGAAAGCTGATTGAACAAAACATCACCGTCTCCAGCGCCGAATCCTGTACCGGAGGACTTTTTGCCCAGACTCTGACAGAGGTGCCCGGTATCTCCGCTGTGTTTGACCGTGGCTTCATTACCTACAGCAATCAGGCCAAGATGGAACAGCTTGGCGTTAGAGCCGAAACACTGGATCAATTCGGAGCGGTCAGCCGGGAAACTGCAGACGAAATGGCGGAGGGATTGAAAAAAGTCAGTGGAAGCAGGCTTTCCATCGCAGTCACCGGAATCGCCGGGCCGGATGGCGGTACGGCAGATAAGCCGGTCGGACTGATTTACATCTGCGCGATTCTGGATGAACAGAAGGTATGCAAAGAATTCAGAATCAGGAATGTCAGCAGGAAGTGGAACAGAAATTATACCGTATTATGTATGCTGGATCTTATAAACCACATGATCGACAAGAGGTAGCGTTCAGCTGCCTTTTTTTTGGCGGCAAATGTTATATATTTACATTTATATTATTTTATGTTATTCTATGATTGATATGGATCGTTAGTCCGGAAACGATCGGGCGAAGCTTCTTAATACAGAAAATAATGCTTGACCCCAATAGCGAATTATATTATGATATGATAAGAACAAATGTTCTGTACGGATAACGACCATTTTCAAATATAACATACAGAAACAGGAGGATATGATACATGGCCATCAACAAAGAGGATAAGGATAAAGCGTTGGAAGCCGCAATGCTTCAGATACAAAAGCAGTTCGGGAAAGGCGCCATCATGAAGCTTGGCAGTGATGATGCAAATCTCAACATCGAGGCCATTCCAACAGGAGCCGTCAGCCTTGATATCGCAACCGGCATCGGCGGCATTCCCCGCGGAAGAATCACAGAAATCTATGGACCGGAATCCTCGGGTAAAACAACGCTAACGCTGCATATCATTGCAGAAGCGCAGAAGATGGGCGGTAAGGCGGCCTTCATTGATGCGGAACACGCTTTGGATCCTGAATATGCAAAAAATCTAGGTGTTGATGTAAACGAGCTGCTGGTATCCCAGCCGGATACAGGAGAGCAGGCACTGGAAATCTGTGAAATGCTTGTACGCAGCGGGGCGATTGATATTGTGGTCGTCGACTCCGTCGCAGCTCTAGTACCGAGAGCCGAGATCCAGGGAGAGATGGGAGACAGCCATGTTGGCCTGCAGGCCCGTCTGATGTCACAAGCACTCAGAAAGCTTGCCGGAGCTATTAACAAATCGAATACCTCTGCGATTTTCATCAACCAGCTTCGTGAAAAAGTCGGCGTAATGTTCGGGAATCCCGAAGTCACAACCGGAGGCAGAGCCTTGAAATTTTATGCTTCCATGAGGCTTGACGTCAGAAAAATAGAAAGCATTAAATCAGGGGATACCGTACTAGGAAACCGAACCCGCGTTAAGGTTGTGAAGAATAAAGTGGCTCCCCCGTTCAAACAGGCAGAATTCGATATCATGTACGGTCAGGGGATTTCCAGGGAAGGCGATGTGCTGGATTGTGCGGTTGAGGCCAAGATCGTTGAAAAAGCCGGTTCCTGGTATAGCTTCAACGGTGACCGAATCGGACAGGGCAGAGAAAATGTTAAGACATTCCTCGCAGAGAACAAAGAAATTCTGGCTCAGATAGAAGATAAGCTGATGGGTAGTATCAACTCATTAAAACCGCTTCACGTTGACGAGGACGGCGTGATTATCGAAGATTGAAGAACAGAACCTACAATAAGCCAAAAAAAGGATGCGAAAGCATCCTTTTTACTAAACTAAAAGAAATAACAACCGATACATACATATGATGGAATTTTTAGATCCAGGAATGCAGGGAACAATATTTAGGTCCACATAATGCATGCAAATTGCAGTTAGTCGGAGGATTGTATGATAACGGTTGTTGGAAGTTTAAACATTGACTTTGTAATCAATGCTGAAGTGATTCCCAGACCGGGTGAAACCGTATTGGGGAAAAGCTTCCGCAGGACCCCGGGAGGCAAGGGGGGAAACCAGGCATCCGCTGCAGCGCGCCTCGGGTCCTGTGTTACTATGATTGGAGCGGTTGGAAAGGATGATCTCGGTGAAGCATTAATCCGACACTTAAAAAGGGACGGAGTCAAAACGGAATATATTCTAAAAAAGGAAGGCATCACAACCGGAATTGCATCAATTGTTGTGGAAAAATCAGGAAACAATGCGATTGCGGTGGTCTCGGGTGCCAACTATGCTTTGGCTGTAGAGGATGTGGAACGATACCACTTTGTTATCGCACAGTCAGGCGTACTGCTGGCACAGTTGGAAACGCCGCTTCTGACCATAAAAAAAGCTTTGATTCTAGCAAGACGTTCTAAATGCATTACCATATTGAATCCGGCCCCAGCAGCAAAATTGGATGCGGAAATCCTTGCCAATACTGATATTCTGACACCAAATCAACTGGAATTGGAACTCCTGAGCGGCTTTCCCGCCGGCACTCTGGAGGAAGTGGAAACAGCCGGAAGCACACTGCTGAAAAAAGGCGTCCGCCAATTAATCGTTACATTGGGAGAACAGGGTTGTCTCAGTATCAGCCGGGATGGGGTAACCCACTATCCCGGAAGGAAGGTGAACGCTGTGGACACCACTGCGGCGGGGGACTGCTTCAACGGGGCCCTGGCTGTAGCTTTGTCGGAAAGAAAAAGTATAGAAGATGCCATTCTGTTCGCAATTTCTGCAAGCGCTTTAACGGTAACAAAGCACGGGGCCCAGACATCCTTGCCCAGCCGAAAAGAAGTGGATGGATTTCTGAATCAACAATAGCAATTTTTTAAGAACTGGAGGATCTATGAAAAAAGTGATCATCGACTGCGATCCCGGTCACGACGATGCGATCGCACTGCTTCTGGCAGCGAAATCCGGAAAACTGAATATCCTGGGTGTCACAACCGTAGCAGGAAACAGCGAACTGATCCATACCACGCGCAATGCCCGTAAAATACTAGACTATGCCGGTTACACCGGCATCGATGTTTATGCAGGCTGTTCCAAGCCTATGTGCCGTGAATTATTCCGGCTTACGGGAGCGATCATCCATGGAGAGGATGGTCTTGGCGGACCCGAAATACCTCCTCCGAAAACCCCTGTGAAAGATAAGCATGCGGTGGATTTTCTGATTCATACCCTGCACAATTCGGAAGACAGAGTTATTCTGATTGTTACGGGGCCTATGACCAATATTGCAGCGGCCCTTGACAAAGCCCCCGACATCAAGGAAAAGATTGACAGGATCATCATCATGGGAGGTGCGGTACACGAACCGGGTAACATCACCTCCGCCGCAGAATTCAATATTTATGTGGATCCGGAAGCTGCAAAGTTAGTCATAAACAGTGGCTGCGAGCTTTTTCTGATCTGCTTGGACGTCACTATGAAAGCTCTGTTCTTTGAGGAGGATATCGAAAGGCTCCGGAGGCAGGGAGGCAGAATATCAACCATTGTGGCTTCCCTGCTCGATTTTTTTGCGGAAACTCATGTAAAGCATTTTGGTTTGAAAGCCTGCCCCATTCATGATGCGTTATGCGTCGGAATGCTGATCGATGACCATCTCCTGGAATTTAGAAAAACACATGTCGATGTTGCACTGCAAGACCCGCTGACTATAGGAGAAACCGTCGCCGACCTCTGGGGAATCACTGACAACTCACCCAACTGCCATATTGCAGTGAAGGTTGACCGCGAAAGATTTGTTGATATGATCTGTAGGTACTTATAGGACAATTTTTATTTGACAATGTGTCGATTGTATGATAATATGAATGACTGTAAGCCGCTCAGAACGGGTTCTAATAAAAGCAGTATGCTACCCACGATGGCGAGACTGGATAGAGGAGGTAAAAAATGAGTATGTATGCAGTAATCGAGACTGGCGGAAAACAGTACAGAGTACAGGAAGGCGATGTGATTACCGTTGAAAAGCTGAAGGTTTCAGCCGGAGACGATATTACGTTCGATAAAGTATTGGTACTGAGCGACGGTGATAAGGTTCAGGTTGGAACACCAATTCTGGAATCAGCAAAAGTCTTTGGCACAGTTGTTGAAAATGGTAAAGGAGAAAAGGTTATCATTTTCAAGTACAAGGCGAAAAAAGACTACAGGAAAAAGCAAGGACACAGACAGCCATATACCATGGTTAAAATAGAATCCTTGTCTGCTGACGGAAAGCCTGCTGAAAAGAAAGCAGCTGTAAAACCGGCAGCTGAAGCGGCAGCAGCAGAAAAGCCTGCTGAAGAAAAAAAGCCTGCGGCAAAGAAAACTTCCGCAGATAAAGCACCCGCTGAGAAAAAACCTGCGGCAAAGAAGGCTTCCGGAGAAAAACCGGCAGCTGCAAAAAAGCCTGCGGCAAAGAAGGCAGAAAAGCCGGCAGCTAAGGATGAAGAGTAATCTTTAGCATTTTCATACAGCAAAGACAGCACAGGAAAAAAGGAGGTGTAGTCTATGGCAAGTAAAAAAGGAGTCGGTAGCTCCAAGAACGGTCGAGACAGTGAGTCGAAACGACTGGGAGTGAAAAGAGGAGACGGCCAGTACGTAAGTGCAGGCAGTATTCTGGTCAGACAGAGAGGGACGAAATTCCATCCCGGTAACAATGTAGGAATCGGCGGAGACGATACTTTGTTTGCAAAGATCGATGGAGCTGTAAAGTTCGAAAGATACGACAAAACAAGAAAGAAAGTAAGCGTTTATCCGAAAGAAGCATAGGCCAAAAAGATTAAGCCCCTATATCATATAGGGGCTTTTTTGTCCGGAAGGGAATCGACTTTTAACCGGACAGACGGGAAAGCGGCTCAGCCGCTTTTCTTCATCAGCAAAAGGGGAAATCGAATTTGGAGGTGAATTCATGTTTATTGACAGAGCAAAGATATCTATCAGGTCGGGGAAAGGCGGCGACGGCTGCGTTTCGTTCCGAAGAGAGCCCTACGTACCGGAAGGGGGCCCAAATGGTGGGGATGGCGGAAAAGGGGGAGATGTCATCTTCCAGGCAGACAACAACCTGAGAACGTTGATGGACTTCCGATATAAAAGAAAGTATGAGGCGGAGAACGGCCAGAACGGTATGAAGTACAACCGTTTCGGAAAAAAAGGGGAAGACCTTGTCATAAAAGTACCGCCAGGAACAGTTGTAATCGATGAAGAAACGGGTCTTGTTATGAAGGATCTGGTTCGTGACGGTGACAGCTTCGTGGCGGCGAGAGGAGGAAAAGGCGGAAAGGGTAATGTAAACTTCAAAAATTCCGTCCGACAGGCCCCGAATTTTGCGGAAGCAGGCGGATTTTCTCAGTCGAGAAATGTGATTCTGGAGCTGAAGCTAATTGCCGACGTGGGGCTGATCGGATTCCCGAATGTGGGAAAATCGACTCTGTTATCCATTTCGACCAGCGCAAATCCCAAAATCGCTAACTATCATTTTACCACGATAACTCCCAACCTAGGCGTTGTTGAAATTTTCGACACCGGGTTTGTCATGGCTGATATCCCCGGGCTGATCGAAGGAGCTTCCTCAGGCGCCGGTCTCGGTCTGGATTTTCTGAAACACATCGAACGGACAAAACTGCTGGTCCATGTGGTCGATGTATCGGGCTCCGAAGGCAGAGACCCCATTGAAGACTTCGAAAAAATAAACAAAGAACTGGCTTCCTTCAGCGAACGGCTTATGAAGAAGCCGCAGCTGGTTGCCGCTAATAAAATGGACATGCTGGATGAGGAAGACGAACAATACGTCCGTTTTAAAATTTATGTGGAAGGAAAAGGATATAGCGTTTTCCCCATTTCCGCACCCATCAACCAAGGAGTTCACGAGCTTCTGTCAGCGGCAGCAGCCGAGCTGCACCGGATCGAACAAAATCCTGAGGAAGAGGAGACCTACGAGTTTTATGACTTCGATAAGGATAAGGAAGATCCGGATTACAGGAATATCTATGCGTATAAAGACAGCAGAGGCTACGTTCTGGAGGGGAAACAGCTTCGAAAAATATTCAACTCCACAAACTTCAATGATCTGGGTTCCCTGCGGTATCTGTATAAATATATCGAAAAGAACGGTGGCATTGAAAAATTGAAAGAACTGGGGCTGGAAGAAGGCGATACCATCCGGGTATTTGACTACGAATTTGAATACTTTGACGAGTAAAGCTAATTGAATTTAGCAGGTAGTGAAATATGAAAACTAACATCTCAAAAACAATAATAAATCTCAAAAAGAATAACATCCAAGCTTATTTCACTTCCGGCCGTGATGAACTTCTGAACCTGCTTAATGATCTGATTCCGGAAAACAGCTCGGTGGGCTGCGGTGATTCCGTAACCATGGAGCAGCTCGCAGTTTTTGACTATTTCAGAAAACGAGGCGATCTCATTTTTTATAACAAGCACCGGGAAGGGCTGACCAGGGAACAGAAAAGAGAAATGTATCTGAAAAAACTTCAGGGCGGATGTTTTTGTCAGCGGGATAAACGCTGTCACTGTGAACGGAGAAATCATCAATATCGACGGCAATGGCAGCAGAGTTGCTCCGATAATCTATGGAAAGACAGAATCTGTAATGCCTTTGTCATGATTGCGAGTCAGTTTGACGCAAATAGAATGCATGTCATTCTTGTAGACGGAAATTACGGTTACTAATAATCCATCCGAATTGTTGTCGGATGGATTATTTGATGTTTAAAGATCAACCTTGTATGATACGACCTTTCCGAGATAATCGATGTCCTCGAAGCTATCTATTAAGTAAATCTGAAAAGCTTTATCCTCTGGAATCAGAAGGATCTTATCGTTGGAATAGAAGATTCTGCGCAAGGTGGCCTGTTTTCTGTTATTCGGATAGAAAGCGATAATATCACGTTCTTTTAATAATTCCAGCTTGGTTGGCAGAATATACATATAGGAGTGGACCGGAATGGTCGGACTCATGGAAGTGTCTCCCAGGAAGAAATTGATCATATCACCCTGAGCCTGAATTCTGGAAACACCCCCGCTTGAAAGTGTGATTTCCCTGACCAGATCGGAGGAACTCTTTGTGTTGTCGGAGCTGACATATTTCGAAGACATCTCCAAGGTCGAGAGAATGTCCATGTTTCTGAGATAATCGATCGCTTCCTGTGTCAAAGCATTGTTTTCAGACTTGCAGAGCGATTCCAGCATGATACGGTTGAGCTGAGAGGATGCCAGCATATATTCCTTGATCACATCCGGCGCTTTTTCCATATAGCCCTGAAACACGAGCTGAGACTGGTTTTTGCTGTTGCAGACCTTAGCCAGTGCCAGGGATACCTCAGGGGAAGGCGGAGGCAGTTTCCCGTTTTTCAGCTGTGATATGTAAGAGGGAGTAATGGAAATATCAAACTGCGTGCAAAGCTTGGAGATCTGTCTTAACGACAGCTCGCTTTCGGTAATAATTGCATCCAGCATTTCGGCATAACTCATATACGAACACTTCCTTTTATCTTGTAAATATTTTGTAAATAGCTGTTGAATTTTAACTTAACTATAACAATTCGCAGGAAACCTGTCAATTGTTATCAGGAATTGTGATATAATAAATTTAACAAAAGGTTAGGAGCAGTCTATGGCTAACACACACCCGTCAAGAGAGGAATGCTTGGCACTACTAAAGAACTATCATACGCCCGATCATGTGATCAGACACTGTGTCATGGTCACAGAAACAGCGCTGAAAATCGGAAGAGCGCTGATCAATAAGGGATACGATCTCGATCTTGGTTTGATCCAGAGTGCGGGACTTCTTCATGATATCGCCAGGGTAGAGGAAAAGCACTGGGAGGTCGGAGCAGACATCGCCGATCGCCTGGGCTATCATCAGGAAGCAAGTATTATTAAAATTCACATGTTTTATAACTGCAATCCAAACCGGGGCAAAATCGATGAAATCGACATCGTCTGTCTTTCGGACAGAATGGTAAAGGAAGATGAATATGTGGGTCTCGTAAACCGGATGCAGGATATTCTAGAAAAATTCAAAGGGAATCCGGAAGCCTATGAACGCATCAGTGTAAGAATCAAGGACAATCAAACAATGGTACGCAAAATCGAATCAATTATCGGAACCTCCATTGACTCGCTGCTGGATTAAACAAGAATGTATTTTTCTGTGAAGCATCCCGCATGAATAAGATCGAAGTTATATTTTTACCTCCTTGTTAATATGCTTAATTGAAGCGGTACAAGGAGGTTTTACTTATGTATAGAAACAGAAGATATGCAAGAAAAAGGAAGAATTACGGGGCCACACTCTTAAGGCAGATCCTTATTTGCATTGTTATCGTTCTTCTGGTTATTGTGATCAAAAAAATGGACATTGCCATCGTTAACAAGGGGCTCGACAATGTTCAGGCAAGGCTTGACCGGGATTACAAGGTGGCTGAAATTTTTCAGGGTACGAAAAATCTTGCAGCAAGAGTGAAGAAGGTACCGGAATCCATCGCCGCAGCGTTTCAAAGAGGCGAAACCAGGCTTGCGTTTTCACCTCCTGCCGATGAAGCTGCCGTTATCGCTACATTCGGAGAGAAGACAGGCTATTTCGAAGCGGAAGAAAACGGCTTCGAACGCGGTATGAAATTTCAATCCGATAAAGAGCTGCAGGTTTATTCCGTCGGAGGCGGAATCGTTTCCGAAATAGGGGAAAGCAGCCAGTACGGCAAATATATCAAGCTTGTGCATGGGGATGATATCGTTTCGATTTACGGCGGTTGCACTCAGATCTATGTAGAGTCGCTGGAAAAGGTGAAAAAAGGTCAGCTGATTGCATCGATCAGCCCGGAAAATAACGGTTATCTGAGTTTTGAGCTTTGGGTTGATGAAGAAATTGTAAACCCGGCTGATTATATCGATTTTTAATTCCCGTCATGCTACGTTTACTGATATTCCGTACCAAGGTGGAACTTCATTTTTCACTGTTTCTGCTGCTTCTGATCATTGTGCTGTCGGGGAATACTTTATTTGCGGCCGCATCAGCAGTTTTTTCCCTGCTTCATGAGTTTGCTCACAGGTTCACGGCAATCAAACTGGGATACACGCCGGAAAAAATATCCTTGGGCCTGTTCGGCGGTGTGCTTCATATCAGGGAAGGTATGGTGAAGCCTCGTCATGAACTTCTGATACATCTTTCCGGATCTTTTTTTAACATCCTAACGGCCTTTCTTCTTTACGGCATGTATCTCTATTTCTATTTACCCTGGCTCGTTCCGATCATTCTGGCAAACGCAGTTCTTGCTCTCTATAATCTAATGCCGTTTTATCCCCTGGACGGAGGTAAAATAATCGGTCTTTATCTGGCAGTTTTCTTCGGCTACGGCCGTTCCCAAAAAATATCCCGGGTTTTTTCCTTATTATTTTCAGTTTTTCTTTTCCTTTTGGGTATTTACTTGGTACAATATAATGTATTGAATTTATTCCTGTGTGCTCTTGCGGTCAATTTGTTTATCGCACGGAAGCAGGACAACAGCTTCATTTTCTACAAGGTAACCAGAAATATCGAGAACGGAGAAAAATGCGGCGCTCCCCGGATGATGATCTGCAGGGAAAATATGAGGGCTTCCAAGATTATCGATCGGTTTAAACCTCTGGAAAACAGGGTTTTTACCATTGTCAGCGACAAAGGAAAATATCGCGGTCAGCTGACTGAGTCCGATCTGTTAGACGGGATTTACCACTGCGGGATCTATTCTGATTTCGGGAAACTGCTGGAGTTTAAACGGACGGGAAAGGGTAGTGATTTAACCGATGCATCTCCCGGGCGGTTTGGGTTGGAATAAATTAATTTCATATGAGACATAACAAATAAATACAGGAACGCAGCATTCAGCAGGGTGCCATCGGTTCCTGAAAATAGAAACGGAGACACTGAAATGACGATAACGGAAAAACTGGACAGGCTGCTGTTAAAGGCGGAAAAGCCTGCACGATACATCGGAGGCGAATTGAATTCGATAACGAAAGAACGATCAGGTATCAAAACCCGATTCGGCTTTGCCTTTCCGGACACCTACGAGATCGGAATGTCCTATCTCGGTTTGCAGATCATCTATTCTTTGCTGAACAAAATGGATTCTGTCTTCTGTGAGCGTGTTTTCGCACCGGCATCTGACATGGAGGAAATGATGAGAACGGATGAGGTGCCGCTTTTTACTCTAGAGACCAAGTCACCGGTTCGCAATCTTGATATTTTGGGATTTACGCTGCAGTATGAGCTATCCTTCAGCAATATCATCAATCTGCTGGACCTGGGGGGCATTCCCTGTCAAAGTGCGTCAAGAGACGAGAGCTTTCCCTTCATTGCGGCTGGAGGGCCTTGTGCATTCAATCCCGAACCACTCGCCGATATCGTGGACTTTTTTATGATCGGTGACGGAGAAGAGATTTTGCCGGAGGTCTGTCTGGCCCATGGCCGCTGGAAGGATTCCGGACAGGATAAAGAAGCCTTTCTGAAAATGCTGGCGGGAATGGAAGGCATTTATGTACCAAAATTCTATACCCCGGTCTACAATGAGAACGGCACAATCAGAGAATATAGAAAAAATTATGACGAGGCTCCCGATGTAATTGAAAAACGTATTGTGGAAGATCTGGAACAGGCGGAATTCCCGGACAGCAGCATTGTCCCCTTTATTGATGTGGTACACGACCGAGCCGTAGTTGAGATCTTCAGGGGGTGCACACGTGGCTGCAGGTTTTGTCAGGCAGGAATGATCTATCGACCTGTCAGGGAACGATCCAAAAATAGAATCAAGGAGCTTGCTTCAAAGCAGTTGGAATCCACCGGTCACGAGGAGCTTTCTATATTGTCGCTTTCAACCAGCGACCATTCGGAAATTGAACCTCTGGTAGAAGAACTGATGGGCGTCTGCGGAGAAAACAACGTATCCCTTTCTCTGCCATCTCTGCGGCTGGACTCTTTCTCCTTTAAAGTTCTGGAAGAAATCCAGGGCTATAAGAAATCTGGCCTTACATTTGCTCCAGAAGCGGGAACGCAAAGGCTGAGAGACGTCATCAACAAGTCTATTACGGATCAAAATATTTACCATTCCGTGGAACAGGCCATCGAGCTGGGCTGGGTGAACATCAAGCTTTATTTTATGGTTGGTCTTCCTACGGAAACCTTTGAAGATTTGGACGGTATTGTTGAAATCGCGAAGAATATAACAGATATCAATTATAGAATCTCAGGGAAACGCGGGCGTTTCAACGTCACGATAAGTGTATCCAACTTTGTACCGAAGGCGCACACGCCGTTTCAGTGGTTTCCTCAGAATTCTGCAGAATTGTTTCACGAGAAGCATCTTTACCTGAAGGAACAATTGAAAAGGATCAAGGGCGTATCCTATCACTATCACGGCACCGATGCAAGCCTTCTGGAAGCTGTGTTTGCAAGAGGAGACAGAAGGGTTTGCGCTGTTCTGCTCAAGGCGGTGGAACTGGGCTGCAAATTTGACGGATGGCGTGAGCATTTCCGTTATGATCTCTGGTTAAAAGCTTTTGAGGATACGGGAATTGACCCGGGATTCTATGCAGCAAGAGAAAGGTCCTATGATGAAATACTGCCCTGGGATCTTATTGATGCCGGCATATCAAAGGAATTTTTGATCTCGGAAAACAACAAAGCTGCCGCAGGAAGGCAAAGCCCCGATTGCAGAGAACAATGTATCGGCTGCGGAATCAACAGGAAGGTGAAATGTACAAGGGAGGGAACGCTTTGAACAGATATGTCATAAAATTCTCCAAAGAGGGCAATATCCGCTATATTTCGCATTTGGATCTGCTTCGTCTGTTCAAACGGTCCTTCAAACGATCCGGTGTCAAACTGCAGCACTCGCAGGGTTTTAACCCTCATCCGAAAATGAGCTTTGCCCAGCCTCTTTCCCTCGGTTACTACAGTATCGGAGAATATCTGGAATTTGATACGGTGGAAGCCTATTCTGCCCGGGCTATCCTGGAAAGAATCAGGTCCGTTATGCCTGAGGGGATCAAGGTACTCTCCTGTGAGGCACTGCCGGCAGGCGGAAAAAGCCTTGCAGCTCTGACGGAATATGCAGGGTATGAAATCATTCTGCCGTCGGCAGTTGACTCTGGAGAGAGTATATCAAAGAATATCAACGACTATCTTTGTCAGAATCAGATTTTCGTTATCAAGCATCAGAAAAAGACCGGAAAGGATCTTGAAATCAATATTAAGCCAATGATTGCCGAACTCAGCGGATATGTTGACAATAATTTAATTATGCTTACCACAAAGCTTGCCGCAGGAAGTTCTGCGAATCTGAGTCCTGAAATTCTCCTGGCCTCCTTTTGCCGCTATGCCGGAATTGAATACGAGAGGTCTGAAGTAACGATCAAACGACTTGAACTATATTTCCGTAGCGATTGACATTTAATGACATTTATTGTAATATATAGGTATTCGGTTTGCGTTTTGATTCACAATGTCATCCGCATAAAAACTGCAAACTCCATAGCCTTGAATTGCAATAGGAGGAAAGAAGATGAAAATGCTGCATTTTTTAGAGCTGGATAAAAAACTGCTAATAAAGGTGATTGCGGGGATCATTCTCCTTGTGATTGCCTTTTCTTTTTATTTGATCAAAGAAAAAATTCGGGGGGATGACATTTCAGTATCGGTGATACCCGGAGGCGGGGCAGCAGCCGGCCAACCCATCGATGATCCCCTTCGAAATACTACGGATTCCGATTTGGAAGCAGAAAAGACAGTAATCATCGTAGATGTTGCCGGAGCAGTTGCAAAGCCTTCTATTGTAGAACTTTCTGATGGCAGCCGTGTATTCGAAGCAATCGAAAGAGCCGGAGGTCTTACCGAAGAAGCGGATACGAGAGCGATCAATCAGGCTGAACGATTGACAGACGGACAGAAGCTTTATATTCCCACGAAACAGGAAATAAATGAACTGGAAAAAACCGGAACTGGTAATGCTTCGTTAAACTATTTTCGTGCCGAAAGCAACGAACGCACCGGCCTGGTCAATATCAATACTGCCGATTCGGCTGCACTGCAGCTGCTGACGGGAGTCGGGCCTGCAACTGCGGAAAAAATCATCGCTTACAGGAATAAATACGGAAAATTCAAGACAATCGAAGAGATTAAAAATGTCAGCGGAATCGGCGAGAAAACATTTGAGAAATTCAGGGACAAAATAACCGTTTAAAAAGAATTGAAATTGTCAACACTAAAATTTGAGGTGATGGCAATGTTTAATCAAAGAAAAGGCTTTAAGGGGAAGCTGTTTTATATGATCTTATTGGTGCTGTTCGCTTTCGGTATCTGGCTGAATCAGGCTCCGGCGGAACAAAATATTTCTGACGACGTCAAGGCAGGAACGGATTATCCTGTACCGACCGGTGATGCGCTTAACCCGAATGATGAAAACTATAATATTATGGATAACATCATCGGAAACGGTAACAAGGTTACTCCAGGCAGCGCGGAAATTGTCGAAATCGAAAGTACAACAGGAGAACAGGCTGCCCGTGGTTATTATCTTGTAAAAGAGAACGACGGGCTTATTAAAATTTTTTATTATGATGAAAATGGAAAGGAATCTTTGATCAGAATTACAGACATTGCATTCTCACTTCTAAGCGTTGCTGATCAGGCGCTCTTCCAGAGGGGAGTTATTAAGCATAACGCGGAAGAATTGAACGAACTTTTACAGGATTTTGAGAGCTAGACGGAGGATGAGAATGTATAAAGATGTATTAAAAAAAGGATCTTACCTGATCCTTACTTTTATTGTTGCGTCATTTTTGGCGGTCGGAAGTTTTTTATCCTATATTCCAAACGATATCAAGATATTTGCCAACGAGACAAAAGTACTGAGGCTCCCGCTCAAGGAAGTTACCATAAGCGTACTCCCCGAACGGGTTCTGATCCCCGGCGGACATTCTGTCGGAGTTCGGATGAACGTAAAGGGGGTATTGATCGTAGGCCTGGAAGAAATTGAAACGCCGGAAGGGAGATTTATCAACCCCGGTTTGGATGCGGGCCTTCAGATCGGGGACCATATCCTTGAAATCAATGACACAAAGGTTAATAATGCGAAAGAGGTCAAGGAAATTGTCAATCAGGTAAGAAAGGAAGTCAGGCTGAAAGTCAAGAGAAAAGATGAGATTCTAAATTTCACACTGACTCCGGTTGTTTCAGTTGATGACAATCTCTATAAAATCGGTGTTTGGGTAAAGGATAAGACAGCGGGAATCGGAACATTGACATTCTACGACCCTTCCAGCAATGCCTTCGGTGCTTTGGGTCATGCAATTACAGACCCGGAGACCGGAACCGTTCTTTCCGTAGCACAGGGCGAACTTCTGAATTCAAAGGTTGAATCCGTAAAGCAGGGGAAGGCCGGAAGCCCCGGAGAAATAAAAGGTATCTTTTACGAAGCAGATAAGCCTCTTGGCAAGCTGACGGTGAACACAGATTATGGTATTTTCGGCGAAACCTACGATCCGATTGTCAATCCGGTTTATCAAAAGCCTCTGCAGATCGGATATCAAAACGAGATTAAAAGAGGACCGGCCTACATTTTAACCACCGTTGAGGGAGATAGGATAGAAAAATACACCATTGTGATAGAAAAAATCAACCGGCAATCAAAAGCAAGCACAAAAAGTATGATCATAAGAGTGACCGACAAAAGGCTGCTGTCAAAAAGCGGAGGGATTATTCAGGGCATGAGCGGCAGTCCGATTATTCAAAACAACAAGATCATCGGAGCCGTTACCCATGTCTTTGTCAATGATCCCCAAAAGGGATATGGTATCTTCATTGAGTGGATGCTGCAGAATCCGAGCGTCGAATAATGTCGAATACCATGAATAATTAGCGTAACTTTCTGAATTCAGACTATTGAAAAAGAAATGGATTTTCTTTACTATATATTCATAGGGAATTATGTACGACTGTAAAGAATATGGAAAAAACTTGCGTAAAGCTAAAGGGGGATTTGTCAATGACAAACAAAATCAGAGTAGGAATTGCTGATGACAACAAGGACTTCTGTGAAATTCTCACAGATTTTTTCGAAACTCAACAAAATATTGATATTGTTTTTACCGTCCATGATGGCATGCAGACAGTAGAAGCGGTCTTCAAAGAGAAGCCTGACGTGTTGATCTTGGACATGATCATGCCGTATTTGGATGGTCTGGGAGTATTAGAAAAGATAAACGGCATGGATCTGGAAAACTCACCTAAAATCATCATGCTGTCGGCTGTGGGGCAGGAATCGATCACCCAGAAAGCGATCAATCTCGGGGCGGAGTATTATGTTGTAAAACCGTTTGATCTGAATATTCTTGCCAAACGGATCTATCAGCTTTCCGGTCATGACCAGATTGTCAGCCAAACCAATAAGAGCACGGTCTCAAGATCCATCATCAATACGGATGAATCGAAAAAAAATGACCTTGAAATTGATATCACCAATATCATTCATGAGGTCGGAGTACCTGCTCATATCAAAGGCTATCAGTACCTGCGACATGCTATTACCATGGTTGTGGAAGATATGGATCTTCTCAGCGCGGTAACGAAGGAACTCTACCCGGCTATTGCAAAAAAGAATAATACAACTCCAAGCAGAGTGGAAAGAGCCATCCGCCATGCCATCGAAGTTGCTTGGAACCGCGGTAAAGTTGAAACATTAAACAACCTATTCGGCTACACGGTACACAACGATAAAGGTAAACCGACAAACAGTGAGTTTATCGCTATTATTGCCGACAAGTTGAGACTGGAACGAAAAGTCAGCTGACACAACAGGAATCATCCTTATTCTTTCATATAACGTATAAAGAATGAATCCCGGTTGAGACCCGGTTTCATCCAATCATAAAAACCCATAAACTGACTCGGTTGATTCTTCAGGCAGAATATAGTAAAATAGGTGGGTAGGCAACTTGCGACCAAACATGCGGGCTACGCACAAACTATTGTAGTTAGATAGGAATCAATATGTTAACAAAGGAAAAAATCAATCGAATTAACGAACTTGCAAAAAAATCAAAGGTAACGTGCCTGACATCCGAAGAAAAGGAAGAGCAGGCCGCCTTACGAAAAGAATATCTCGAAAAATTCCGCGAACACTTCAAAGGACATCTTGAGTCGATACGATTCGCGGATGAGGACTGTGTCGAAAAAGAGAAACAAAAAAATTAAAAAAGTAGAGTTAAGCAGCGTGATTAAACAATTTTCACGCTGCTTTTTTAATATAGTAAGAAAGGGGCAGCGGGACAAGCCTTTTCCTTGAGGCGGTTTGTTCAGAAATTCATGCAGTCAATCGCCCCGGTATGAGAGCGAGGTGGACAAACTTGAAAAAATACTATAAGCTATACCTGTTTCCTGCAGTAATCATTATTATTGCAGGTTTTTTTTCCGGCTTCAGCGAGCAATCCTGTGGTCAGATTGCCGAAAGCCTGCTGGTTGAACGGACAAAAATACTGCAGGATGCCTATGACGGCAGAATGAAGGCGGATCAGGCCGAAAAACGGCTGGCGGGGATAGAGACCTATCCGCTGCTGTCCGAAGATATCGTCAATCTGCGAAAATTTGATGCTACAGAGATTGATACGGTCAACTCGATGGATTTTATAGAAATACGCCAGGAAAACAAAACGCTTGACTATGTGTCCCTTTTTGTTAAAATCCGCTGGCACATGAGCGGACTTGAGTCCGGATACATCAGCGACAATGAATACTCCGTCATTTTGAAAGAAACGAAGGGTGGATATCGACTGTCTGAATTCAAACCGAAGGAATAATACAGCTTTCCCACGGAATTACTAGGGATTTTTATCGTGAAACCAAAAATAACTGTTTATCTTTCAGAAATACTTGGTATAATAGAGGAGGAACGTAGCACAAAAGCTGAAAGGAGAGCATTGTCATGCGTCAGGTATATTTAGACTATTCAGCAACCACCCCCGTTAAAAAAGAAGTTTTGGAAGAGATGCTTCCATACTTCACCGAGAAGTTCGGCAATCCATCCAGCTTATATGGTATAGGACTCAGTGCAAAATCAGATCTCAATCAGGCAAGGTCAAGAGTGGCCGGCTTAATCGGCGCCGACGACCGTGAGATATATTTTACATCCAGCGGAACGGAAGCTGACAATTGGGCTGTTATAGGAGCGGCCCGGGCAAGAAAAAACATAGGGAACCACATTATCACATCGAATATAGAGCATCACGCTCTGATCCATACATGTGAATACCTTGAAAAAGAAGGTTATGAAGTGACCTATCTTGATGTTGACGACAAAGGACGAATTTCGCTTACAGAGTTGGAAAATGCAATAACAGAGAAAACTATCCTGATCAGCATCATGTTTGCCAATAATGAAATCGGGACGATTCAGCCTATTAAGGAAATTGCTGAAATTGCTCAGAAACACGGGATCTGGTTCCACTCGGATGCAGTTCAGGCCTTGGGAAACGTACCGATCAGCGTGAAAGAACTTGGAATCGATATGATGTCCATGTCGGCACATAAAATATATGGTCCCAAGGGAGTCGGGGCGCTGTATATCAGAAAAGGCGTCGTTATCCCGAGCTTTATAAACGGCGGCGCCCAGGAGAACAAAAGAAGAGCGGGAACCGAAAACATGGCCGGGATCATAGGTTTCGGAAAAGCTGCCGAACTGGCCGGCCAAAACCTTGAAGAGCATACGAAAAAGATCGCTGATCTAAGGGACTATTTTACAGAGCAGATCCTTGCAAGAATTCCCGATGTTGAGATCAACGGGAGCATGGAATACCGGCTTCCGGGCAACATCAATCTTATATTCAATTATATCGAGGGGGAATCGCTTCTGCTTCTGATGGATGCAAAGGGAATTTATGCATCCACAGGTTCTGCATGTTCTTCTGCAAGCCTTTCTCCGTCCCATGTGCTGAAGGCTTTAAATCTGCCTTACGAAAAAATACACAGTTCTATCCGCTTCACCGTCGGCGATTATACAACAAAAGAAGATCTGGATTATGCAATTACAGAAATCGTTACAATCGTGGAAAAGCTGAGAGCCATCTCACCGCTGAACAAACAGACAATGAAAGGTTAATGGTAATAGATATGGGAATGTATAATGACAAGGTAATGGAACACTTCATGCATCCGCACAATGCGGGAGAAATGGAAAATCCCGATGCGGTGGGTACTCATGGAAGTCCCGTTTGCGGGGATATGATGGAAATCGCGATCAAGGTCAACGATCATGTCATAACCGACGCCAAGTTTAAAACCTTTGGGTGTGGTTCCGCTATCGCTTCCTCCAGCGTAGCTACCGACATGATCATCGGGAAAACCCTTGAAGAAGCGCTTACTTATACCAACAAGACATTTATCGATGAGCTCGGCGGCCTTCCGGGCCCCAAAATTCACTGTTCGGTTTTAGCGGAAGAGGCTGTCCGTAATGCCATTTGGAACTATGCGCAGAAGCACGGCTTGGAACTGGAAGGCCTGAAAGGATACGACCCGCATAAGGAATTCGAACACGACGAAGAGGAAGAAGAAGCATAGAACCGAAATAAAGGCGCCTTGGGTATTCTGAAATAGAAAGGCGCCTTTTTAATACATTATAATCGCCCGTACAGGACATACCGGTGCACAGTATCCGCAGGTTAGGCAGATGCTCTCATCCACCTGGGCCAAACCTGAACGGTTTCTGAAGATTGCGTGATTGGGACAGCGTTCGATGCAGACTCCGCAGCCTTCGCAGTCACCCTGGTCGATCCGTATTTTTTTTCGGGAAAGATCCGGAATATAACCAGGATCAATGGTTCCGTCCATCACTTCTATGATTCTGTCGATTTCTTGCCGAGCTCCAAACCCGACCATCATGGACGAGACACCGGGGAGTACTCTGACATACCGGATTGCCTCAAGATAATGACCGGTCAGGTTACCTCCACCAAAAATTTTCATTGCAAAAACACCTTTGCCTGAATCAGCTGTCTTTTTAATTTCCTCGACCATATCTTCCTTGGTACCAGGTCCGTTTCCGTTTCTGATGCCAAGGCTTCTGAAGTTGATCAGGGGGAAAAGAACATCAATCTCTTGTATCTCATGAGCCTTGGCTGCCGCATCCACATGATGGGTTGAAAGGCCGACTGCTTTGACTAGCCCTTTGGCTTTTGCATCCTGAAGACATTCCCAGGCCCCGGCTCGACTGATCCAGTCAGGATCCTGCCTGACCTCGTGCAGCAAAAAAATCTCAATGATGTCCCGGTTTAACTCTCTGCGCGCTTCTTCGATTGCCGCATGCATCTCACGATATGACCTGCCCAGGCTCTTGGATGCGATCACAGGCTCAAAATTCGTACCACGCAACGCTTCTCTGATATATGGATACGTCTCGTAGTATTCCGCTGTATCAAGAAAATTGATCCCTCTTTCCAAAGCGTAGCGCAATACCTCTGCTCCCTGGCTGACAGGCAGATTCAATTGCGTTTTTCCTACCGTCAGTACGCCGAATCCGACTTCTGTTACATCTAATCCCGTTTTTCCAAGTAGATTTTTTTTCATATCTATCTCCCGATTCAATCATCATGAGCATTGGAGTCTGCCATACTCTGCCTGTATCTTATCACAGATCCAGCCGGGTTTAAACCTATTATTATAGGGCAGAGTTGGGATAGAATTCATCAATTCAAAATTGCACTGCTTGCGAATGAGGATGCACAGAAATGAAGAAATTTGATAGAATTATATTGCCGTTTGTGTTATAATACATCGGTCGGTATTTGCTCAACATATCAGCAAGGACCGGTTAATAACGAAAGCGGTAGTAAAATGAAGGCCCTGAAACGATTCGGAAAATGGATTGCTGTTATCTTATTTATCCTGATAACGGTTACTTTGATCATTTTTTTATATGATTTTTATACCATCATTACGAAAAGCATAGAATCTGCCGCAGAAGAGAACCTGAAGCGGAATACGGCTGCAAATGCCCTGATGATCCGCGAAATAATCCAGGGCGATCTTGACATGGTCTACGCTTTATCGGGAATGCTCTCCGGTTATGAATCCATTGACAGCCCCGAAGCGAGAGTTTTTTTAAAAAGAACAGGAAACGAACTTCCGTTCAGTATTCTCGTTGTATCAGATATAAGCGGAAATTATTATACGACCAACGGAAGTGAAATCAATCTTAAGAACACAGAATACCTGATCGGACCGACTTCCGGAATAAAAGATATCTCCGTGGTTTATCAGGATGCATTATACGGCAGGGATATGATCGCTATGGAATCACCGATCTACCAAAACGGAAGGATCATCGGTAAGATATCAGGATTATATTACACGAATTATATCAACGCAATACTGGACCATGCGACGCCGGAGGATGAGCATAACTACCAGATCGTAGACCGAAACGGAAATTTTATCCTTTCCTTCGGCACTTCTTCTTTTAATAAACATATGAATTTATACGAGTTTCTGGACAGCGTTTCTTTCACGAAAGAAAGCAGCGCCGATGAGATCATACATAATTTTATAAACAAGAAACCGGGTGTTTCTACATATTTAAAAAACGGAAAAGCCTATTATCTCAGCTATGTACCCATCGGGATCAAGGACTGGTATCTGATATCGGATGCACCGAACACAGGAATCAACCTTCTTACCGTTAATACAGAGAATCCGACGATTATACTAGCTTTCCGGATTATAATCCTCTTCATTGTGTTAATACTCTATATCATATGGAGACAGACCCGATACCGGATTACTATGGAAAAGAGCAGAGAAGAGTTGGAAATCCTCAATGAAAGGCTGAAGGTTAAAAATGAAACACTGAAGCTGAAAGCGGAAAACGATCTGCTGACCGGGCTCTATAATAAAGTGACCAGCGAGCTCACGATAACCAGTTTCCTTTTGAATGAAGGAAGAGAAGGAAGGCATGCATTACTGGTGATTGACCTTGACAATTTTAAGCAAATCAATGACGAGCTGGGTCATTTTTACGGAGATAAAGCTTTGACAGAAGCTGCAAACGGAATTGCACACTGCCTTCGCACCACCGATATAAAAGGAAGATTCGGCGGAGATGAATTCATCGTGTTGATGAAAAACATCACATCCAACGGAAATTTGGACCAGAAAACATCAGAGCTCTCAAGAATCATAAACGAAATTGAAATCACAGAGAACATGGAATGGAAGCTGAGCGCAAGTATCGGCGCCGCAATTTACCCTGATCATGCCTTTCATTTCAAAGACTTGTTTCGAATTGCGGATAAGGCTATGTACCGTTCCAAGGAGCTTGGAAAGGGAACATATTATATCTATAACGACGAAAATGTAAAAGGATAGAAATGACGATAACAGGAGGATTTTATTAAATGGAGAAAATAGGATTAAACGAATTACGAAGCATGTTTCAGGAATTCTATCAGGGAAAAGGTCATTATGCCAGAAAGAGCTTCTCCCTGATTCCTGAAAAAGATAAGAGTCTTCTGATAATTAATTCCGGAATGGCCCCCTTAAAGCCATATTTTGCTGGTCTAGAGACACCTCCCAGCAAAAGAATGACAACCTGCCAGAAGTGCATCCGAACCGGTGATATCGAAAACGTAGGATATACGGCCAGACACGGTACATTTTTTGAAATGCTCGGCAGCTTTTCCTTCGGCGATTATTTCAAGATAGAGTCTTTGACCTGGGGCTGGGAGTTCATCACCAGGGTCCTGAAAATGCCCGAAGACAGACTGTGGGCCAGTGTATATGAAGAAGATCAGGAAGCCTATGATATCTGGAAGAACACCATCGGCCTTCCGGAAGAAAGAATTGTCTCCCTCGGCAAGGACGACAATTTCTGGGAAATCGGGACAGGCCCCTGCGGTCCATGCTCCGAGATCTATTTTGATCGCGGAGAAAAATACGGCTGCGGCAGCGCGGACTGCAAGCCCGGCTGTGACTGCGACCGCTATGTTGAGTTCTGGAACCATGTGTTCACGCAGTTTAACCGCGATGATGCGGGAAATTACACGCCTCTCGCCCATCCGAATATCGATACGGGAATGGGACTGGAACGGTTGGCCTGTATCATGCAGGAGGTAGACTCCATTTTCAATGTTGATACAATACAATATATCCTGAAAGCCATCGTAGACCTTGGCGGCGTACCGTATCAGAATGGAGAAGCAAAAACTGACGTATCCATCCGAATTATTACTGACCATATTCGTTCGGTCACCTTTATGATCGCCGACGGAATCCTTCCGAGCAATGAGGGCAGGGGATACGTGCTTCGCCGTCTGCTCAGAAGAGCAGCACGTCATGGAAAGCTGCTCGGCATCCAGGATTCTTTCCTTGCGGATCTATCCCGGAAGGTCATCGAAGTATCCGGTTCCGCTTATCCGGAATTAGAGGATAGAAGAGATTATATCCATAAGATCCTTACTGTGGAGGAAGATAAATTCAGCACAACCATCGACCAGGGAACGGCAATCATTCATGAATATGTAAAAGAGCTGCGGGATGCTGGCAAAACCGTTCTATCGGGAGACAAAGTATTCAAACTGTACGATACGTATGGGTTTCCACTGGAGCTGACTCAGGAAATTCTTGAAGAAAACGGTTGTTCGGCTGACGTTGACGGCTTTAATGAACACATGCTTCATCAGAGGGAACAAGCCAGGGCAGCAAGAAAAACGGAAGAAGACGAGGGCTGGTCCGATGATGCCGTTCTGTTTTTGGGACAGGAACCAACTGAATTTTCCGGATATGAAACCTTGTCCGACCAGGTCGTTGTCAAGGGATTGTTTCTGGACAGACAGACGGTTGACAGGCTTTCGGAAGGGGAGACCGGAATTCTGCTGCTTGACAGGACTCCGTTTTATGCGGAAAGCGGCGGTCAGGCCAGCGATATCGGGGTCGTCTCCGGCGAGAAGGGCGATGCATCTGTCTTGGCAGTAACGAAGGGGAAGGGGATTTTCGCCCATAAAATCACTGTCACAAGTGGAGAAATAACGGCAGGGGAACAGGTCAGAGCCCAGGTTTCCATATCAGACAGGAATAACACCGCCAGAAACCATACGGCGACGCATATTCTGCACAAGGCTTTAAAAGAAGTCTTAGGCAGCCATGTGGAACAGGCAGGATCCAACGTAACACCGGATGGTCTTCGATTCGACTTTACCCATTTCGAGGCGATTTCCAAAAAGGATTTGCAGAAGATTGAGGCTGTTGTCAATGATAAAATCGATTCTTTCCTTCCCGTAAAAACAGAAGTTATGTCCGTACAGGATGCCATAAATTCCGGAGCGACTGCATTGTTCGGAGAAAAATACGGGGATACCGTCCGTGTCGTATCCGTTGACGGCTACAGCACAGAACTGTGCGGAGGAACACATATTGCCAATACAGGGCAGATCGGAGCGTTCCGGATCCTTGGAGAAAACGGTGTGGCTGCAGGCGTTCGAAGAATCGAAGCCATAACGGGAGCCGCACTCTACAGAAAGCTGATCGCAGAGGAAAATCTGATCCGTTCGTCTGCGGAGGCTTTAAAAACCAATGTTTCCGGCTTGCTGGGCAGGATTATCTCCGTCAATGAAGAATTAAAAGCCACGAAAAAAGAACTGGAAGAGCTGAAAAAGCAGTCTATGAATTCAGGATTGGACGATATGATCGCATGCGCAAAAGAGATCAACGGCGTAAGACTGATTGCAAATTCCTTCCAGGATTATGATATCAGCGACCTCCGGAACCTGTCCGATGAGATCAAAGCGAAGAGCAAAGGCATCGTCATCGTTTTTGCAACAGAAAACAACGGAAAAGTCACCTTTATGGTTTCTGTTTCCGACGATCTTCTGGATAAGGGTTACCATGCGGGCAATATGATCAAACAGATCGCAGCGGCAGCAGGCGGAGGCGGAGGCGGTAAGGCCGACATGGCTCAGGCAGGCGCAAAGGATCCTTCAAAAATCAAGGATGCACTGGCTCTGGCTGAGACATTGATCTAAACGCAGACATTAATTTTTATTACAACAATATTAAAATTACGAAAACTTCTTGTTTAAGATATACAGCATTTGTTATAATAACCTAAGAAAGAAGGTGAGCAGAATGGACAGAAATACAATCTTATTTAACAGCCCTGAAAAAGGTGAGCAACAGACAACAGAAGAAATCCTGAGAACTGTTTATAATGCTTTAGAAGAAAAAGGCTATAATGCAATAGACCAGATGGTAGGGTATATTCTGTCTGGGGATCCTTCTTATATTACAGGACATAATAATGCCAGAAATATCATCAGGCATATCGAAAGAGACGACCTGGTGGAGGAGTTGCTCAGAGCATTTTTGAAAAAATGAAGCAAAGCGGGCTGAAAGGTCCGTTTTCTATTTCGAGAGGAAGGAACGATCGCATCAGAATGAAAATGATAGCATTGGATGTGGGAGATAAAACCATCGGGGTAGCACTCAGTGACGATCTGATGATTACAGCCCAGGGTCTTATGACCATAGAACGGGTCGGTATCCGAAAGGACGCGGGAAAAATTATGGACCTGATACAGGAATATAACTGCGATACTGTCGTGATCGGCCTGCCTAAGAATCTAAACGGTACCGACAGCATACAGACAGAAAAAGTATATGAATTCAAAACCATGCTGGAGAATAAAATGAAGAGCTCCGGTATGAGTCATATCGGAATTGTCTACCAGGATGAACGTTTTACAACACTTATGGCGGAGAAAGTGCTGATTGAGGCCGACGTCAGCCGAAAAAAAAGAAAAGATGTCATCGACAAACAGGCTGCTGTATTAATCCTGCAGGGATATCTGGACCGTATGCGATATATCAGGGAAAATCAAAACAGCGAATCCAACCAGCCGGGTGTTACTTGAAGAAAGTGACACCCGGTTTATCATGAAGGAATTATTGGGGAATTAACAATACTCCGGAAAGGAAATCAATATGAACAGCAGGGAAAGGGTGGAAAAAAGGCTGCGGCGGGAACCTGTCGACAAGGTTCCGAATCTTAATATACTGATGCAATTTGCAGCCAGATATATACAGGTGCCCTATAGTAAATACTGCACGGATTACAGGTACCTGGTGGAAGGAAACCTGAAATGCTGTCATGACTTCGGCATTGATATGGTAAGCGCGATTTCTGATCCTTTTCGCGAGACTTCCGGTTTCGGGGCCAATGTAGTTATCCTTGAGGACGACATTCCTCAGTGCACAGACTACCTTATAAAAGAGTATGCCGATATCAAAAAGCTGAAACCCGTTGATCCTTTCATGTCCGAACGCATGTCAGACAGGGTGAAGGCAATTTCTCTTTATCAGCAGGTTTGCGGCAGTGAGATGCCTATTCTTGGCTGGGTTGAAGGAGCCTTCGCAGAAGCGAACGACCTAAGGGGCATGTATCGGCTCATGTATGATTTACATAAAGAGCCTGGATTTGTTGAGGAATTGGTTGAAATCTGCCTGGAGCAGAGCATTCTGTTTGCAAGGGAACAAATCAAGGAAGGAGCGCAGTATATCGGTATCGGCGATGCAGCCGCTTCTCTTGTCAGCCCAAAAACTTATCGGGATTTGGTCCTGCCCGCAGAGAAACGGTTAATCGATGAAATCCACAAAAGCGGAGCCGCAGCAAAGCTTCATATCTGCGGAAACACAACGGCTCTCCTGGAGCTCATGTCAGAAAGCGGCGCGGATATCATTGATATTGATCATTTGGTCGATTTAAGCGTGGCCCTGGACAAAATAGGAAATCGTGCCGTGGTCTGCGGCAATTTTGATCCGGTCTCTATATTGCTCGAAGGTGATGTCAGCATGGTTAAGGATCATGTGAAAAAATGTATCACGATCGGCAAAGACAACATTATCATTAGCGCCGGCTGTGAAGTTCCGAAATATACGCCATATGAAAATTTAAGAGCAGTTTCTGAAGCGCTGGAGGAAGACGCGGGAGATCGGTAACAGGAGACAGGATGTCTAACCAGAAGTATCTATTCCTAAAATCATAATCATGGAATAGAAAAACCACTGAAAATAGCATAGGACTTATTAAGCGTGAGCTGTATAACGGCTCACGCTTTTTTTTATTTCTTAATGTCGATTTTTGGAGGTAAATGTCATGAAAAGGAATGTTATTCAGACTAAGCTATTTTCAGATCACAGGCCGTATATCTTTGAAACTTCTTTAAATCAATTCTTGGAATCCCACAATGTATCAAAAATTACATATAGCACCGTAAGCGGTGAAAGCGGTCAGCCGTTGTTTACTGCTTTGGTTGTCTATACGGAAGAGGTGGCCTGATGGTGACCAATATATTTTTATTCGTTCTGATCGGCAGCATGGTTTTTCTGGCTGTTGATGTTTTGAATAGTTAATTTCTACTAAGGAGGTAATTTGAATGTTTGTATATTGCGGAAATTGCGATTATAGCACAGATGATTTTGACAGCGTGGAGGAACTTAAAAATAGAGTAAAAGCAGACGGTGGCAGCTTGAATATGGGATTGGATACTGGCACTAATATATGCCCTGAATGTGAAGCGGAAAACACGTTACACGTTGATTAATTAGTGATTACTATGTCCGGAGAGCTTAAGCCGGGCGGTCGGTGATACTTAACTTGGTTACCGTTCCATAACTACTGAAAAAGGTCGATAAATGTTGAAAATTCGTAAAAATGCTGTCTCAGCTGGGGGATTAAATGGACATATCAACGGTTAATTTGTCGCAAGGTGCGCAGGTCTTTGAACATAACGGCATGGCTTATGCTCGATATAATGCTAAGTTGAAAATAGCCGGGGACAGTGCAAAGGTCTGCTTCTATGAAAAAGGGATTCTTTCCGGGTGGCCGAAAAATAAGAGATCGGAAGAAGAAAAGGAAAAGGAACCATCTGGCTATGATCCAGAGAAGCGCTGGAGACAGACCGGATTAAATGCTCGTCGTGCGGTCTATGATCATGTAGCTGCTAGCCTGGGTAAATTTACGGATCACAACGGAAAAAAGCAGACTTTTAAAATGTTCACAGCTACTTTCCGGGAAGATGTGAAGGATTATAAAAAAGCGAATAGTCTTTTCAATGATTTTATCGGTCGGCTGAATTATCACTTTACCGGGGAAAAGGGAAATACATTCTTGAAGTACATTGCAATCCCGGAATTGCAAATGAAAAATGATCGGTATGTGTGGCACTATCACGTTTTGTTTTTTAATTTACCATGGATCCCGGTCAGCGGTGAAATCGTTGATGAATGTGTCGAAAAGGGCAGCCTGGAGCCCGGATATGATAAGCGTGATACGCTGGTATATATCTGGGGAATGGGCGGTGTACAGGTTGATAAAATCAACTTTTCGGATAATTACGATGTAGCAGGTTATGTCTGTAAGTACATAGGAAAAGGACTTGATGGCCTATACGAATATTCCAGCGAAATGGGAAATTTAAAAAGGCGTAGGTATTTGAAAAGTACTGGATTGTTTGGCCCTAAAATCATGATCGCATTCTTGAATAAAGAGCAAAGGCAGCAGATAGCGAATTATTTTAAATCGCATTGTAAAAAGTTTAAAAGGAAGGGGGAACTGGGCAAGTATTACGATACTTTCACGGTTGAAAGCGAAAATGAAAAAGTGAGAGAAGCAATAGGACGGATATTCGGAATTAACTTCCGAGCACCGTATAAACACTTGTACAAGCTTGAATCAATGTTTGAAAAATTCAGTTATGGTTTTTGTTGAAATGGAGGAAAGAACATGGAAATTTTACAGGTAATTTTAGTCTTTATCAGCTTTTGTGCTATTGGTGCAGCTTTTGAAATCGTTAAGGATATCGCCAAGGCAAAACTGATGAAGCGGACAATCTCACAGGGCGTTGACACGGTTTTTACCAGTGTGATTCACTCGATGATGAAATACCGTCTCGATGCGAAAACGGTATTCGGGAAACAGGAGAAAGAGGGTGTAAATAATGATGAAGTGTCCAATCTGTAACAAGGAAATGAAGAATGGCCGGGCGTTACATGCTCACATGATGAAGTCTCACATGGAAGAATACAGGGAAAAGGGTTGTAAACTCTCTGCTTTTGGAATTGAGAAAGAGCAGCTGGAAAAAACGGCTCCTCCTGATGATTTCAGGCCATTGAATTTATCTGATCAACTTGAAAAGATAGCATATGATGAGGGTTACCGGTATTTTTCCGGGGGAAGCGCATATAAGGCAGCGGAATGTAGAAAGTTGGGGTGGATATCGTGAGTCTTGAACAGGAAGCAATGAAAAACTTTGTGCAGGAAAAGACAGCCGAAAAGCAAATTTTAGAAGAGTTTGCCGGGGCCGGGGAACCCACGCCAGAACCGGCACCAGTGGACAACCTTATAAAAATTGATTTCAGCTTTCTGATGAAAAAGACAGGGCAGGGAGAGGTCGAAAATTATTTAGGCCATCCGATGAATCCAAAAAAATCAAAAGGCCGTGCCAGATTCCTCCGGGGGTGTACCGGAATAGCCGGTGATCTTGATCTTGCTATAATTGATATTATGCTTGGGTCATTTGAAATGATCATGGAAAAGAGGGCTGGAAATGTCGCTGATCAATGAGGGTAATTTTCATATATTCGGTTGTGGCCTGACCCAGTCCGGGAAATCACATTTTTTTAAAACGGCCATGCTTAAACTGAGAGCACCAGTAATCTATTTCAATATTCAGGGAGAAAATGTTCCGAAAGGCTTTGTTAAGGTCTACACTGGAAATATAGAACCTGATCAGTTGGTGGAAATGCTCCGAGATGGATTGAAAATAAACTTGGTTTTCTCAGATGCAAGAAAGGGTTATGACTATGTTGCAGGGTATATATTAAATCTTCTCATGGACGCCGGTTTTACGGATGAAAATGCAATCTATGTATGTCTGGAAGAATGTCACCTGCTGAGGGGATATAGTCTGGAGATTGCGAAGTATGTTTCAACAGCAGGGTTAAAAAAGGGTGTTCGGCTGATCTGTATCACTCAAAGACCGGCAAATTGTGATAAAACTCTTTACACACAGGCATTTGAGCATTATATTTTTTATATCCCGGAAGGTGATGCAGCATACATGAGAGGAAAGGGAATTGACTATGATGCTTGCAAAGCTGAATGGGAAAGGCTCGGTAAACATAGTTATTGTTACTTTAACGGCTACAAATTAGAGGGCAGGCCGGCCATTTAAAGGAGGCATCGAAGATGGTAAAGTATAATCCGCAGCAGTATCGAGACTATCGAAAAGAGGAATTACACCCGGATGTATTCGCCTTATTTGACAAGGCAAGGAATGAACGCTGTAAATCGGTTGTTCCCGGCATGGTTGATATGGCAATTCACCTTCAGGAGACACGGAGTATCTACACGGCGTGTAATTATGTCAGATATTTGCTTTTTCATGAATTGTCATGGGTTGATGTGTTCGGGGAACAGGCAAAGCGATATGACAAAGAACTGGAACATTATCAGCAGTGCATAGGTCTGGAATTGAAAGTGGATGAATTACAACAGACTGTCAGTCTTATGTCTGATCAGATGCAGCAGATGCAGCAGATGATGATGAACATGGCGAAAATGCTTAATAAAAATAAAGAGTACGCTGCAAGATCGGCGTGATGGACTCTCTTTTATATAGAAATACCTCTGAAAATGGGGTATTTCTTATTTTTTGACAAAAAAGTGCTTGACATGACTGACAGACGAATGTGATATGACGTAATCAATGAATTTTATCTTTTTCAAGAGGGGGAGAAAAAATGGGAAAACCAATATTAAGTTTTAAAAATCCACTGACCAGCAATTCCGGGTCGGTCTTGGATATTTCCGCATGGCTCGGAGGTATCCTGTGGGTAGTTATGTTCGGAATGATCGTTGCAATGGGAACAAAGGCTCTTAATGTCATTGATTCCAGAGTCCCGGGAAATCAAACACCGGGTATTAAACCGTATATCCAACCGTCAGTTGGTAGCGGTTTAAACATTCTGTAAGGGGAGGGATTATTCATGGCAATTAGTAAAGATGCGCTTTATCCAGCGACTTTCACAAAAGAAGAGGTTATAACTAAGGGGGCGACTATAAACCTAGTCGCCGGTCAGTATACGCCTATTGGCGAATACGTTGTAAAGGCCGATGAGCTTGTTGGTATCGGCAGGGGTGCGCTGATCGCACTCAATGAAGCTATCGGAAGACTGTATGCAGCGTTCTATGACAATGCTGGTACACCGGCAGCAATCGTGCAGGGGAAATTCAGAATCATGCTGCTATCCTCACAGGATATTCCTATTGGTCAGAAGCCTGTTTACCTTGATGTTGATCTGGCTGCTCTGACAACCGGGGCAAGCATTCCGGCAGATCGTTTTGTGTTGCCGTTTGACAATACAATGCTGTCTGAGGATAAGAAAATTCAGTTCCTCATTAAGGTTCCTTCCGCTGTGACTCTTTCCAAGGCGAACAGCACTGTTCTCATGGATATCACAAGAGCATTACAGTAGGTTGGAAATTGATTTGAAAAGGGCGGGCAAGCTGGCCCGTCCTTTTTTCTACAGGAGGGATTTTTATGAATTTTGAAAATATCAGGAATGCAAGCAAAACGCATATTTTCCGAAAAGCAATCCCGGCAGGGGAAAGCGGATATCTGGAATCAAAACTTGTTGCGCATGGTTATGTAGACTCTGTGCGGATTCAGTTTGCAGCTGGTGAAAATGGTACGCTGAAAATTAGACCGGTGCTCATAATCCCTCAGGAAATCATGATTGATTTATTTAATTATGCTGAGGGTGGAGAACCGTACGTGTCCGGGGATGATGAAACTGTTTATAATTCCGTTAGATATGAAATTGAATCGGAAGCGGTTTTGAGGGTCTACTATGAGAATACGGCTGGTGCTGGAACTGCCGACAGCCGGGTGAATGTTGATATAGGCGTGACATATTTCCAGATCACAGAGCCTGAAAACATCATAGGCCCTAGGAGGTAATTGAAATGGCAGGAAAAAAGATTTATTTTGGTGCGCTGGTGGAAGCCCTTCTTGATGTGCTTGATGCACTGGCCCCGGCTTTAACGGAAGCAACGCAATCGCAGACTACAGCATTAACGAATTCGACGACAGCGCAAACAAATGCGCTGAATACCAATCTATCAACCATGATAACATCATTAGGAATCGTAAATGATAGTATTTCGCAAAACATAAGTGCTGTTAATGTTAGATCGTCTGCAAATCAAAAAGTTTCATACAATAATCCGGTTGCAACTCAATTATTAACGACATCGACAGCAGACTACCCAAAATATAAAGCTAAGATGCTTTGTAATGGTACGATTCGTTTAACTCTAACTGCAAGCCGGAATAATACGGGATCGTCTAACCAATATGTTTATGTTAAAAATGGGTTGTATGAACAGGCGGTTCAACTGAATGCTGGCGTAAACGTTGATCAATCAGTGGTTTTGGATGATATTCCTGTAAGCTTTGGTGATGTTGTTGAAATAGGCTTGAGGGGGTCTAGCAGTAGTACCACCCTGACCGTAAAAGCAAACACGATAAAGGTTTCTTATGACATCGTCAATATTGTAACATCGGGTGCTGCTATGTTATCAGCTATTTAATTTTATATAAACGGAGGTAAGAAAATGGGAACTGTAAAAATGACAGATCATGAAAAAGAACAGGCTTTCAAGGCAAAAAAAGCGGAATTGCAGAAAAAGTACAAGGCGAACATTGCAAACTTCTGCAAGTATCATCAGGTCGATTTGTTTGTTGGTTGGGACATGCTCTTTTTCAATGCCCGGTGCTTTGCGCTTGGCGTTAAGAAAGAAGTGATTCCCGGTGGCGGTGTGATCAGTGTTCCTGAACTGGTCAAGGACTATAACGATATCATGAGATATCAGACGGTTTATAAGGGGTAGGGCTTCGGCTCCTATCCCTATAACTATTTTGTTTAAAAGGGGTTGAAATATATGGCTATTTTAATGGTGAATCCTGATGGTACAAGCAATGCAAAGGCAGGAGATTTTGTTGTAACCGGCGGAGGCATTTACAGAAAGAATGAAGACGGTTCATCGACAAAAGTCAGTGGAATTGATACGGCCTCAGGTACGTCGAAAAACTTTGCTGATGTAGTGAGCACGTTTAACAAGCTGACCGGTGGGAGTAATCAAACACAACCTGTTAATAAAACTGCCCAAGATGGAAAAATACAGGAGTCTTTCAAAGTTGATGCAGTTGACGGAAACGGAATTGCAAAGGTAACGGTTCAGGGATATGACCCGGAAGAATACCAGGTGACTTATAAGACTGCTGGGAGTAGTGCCGGTATTGGAAATATTCTCGGTTATGTCATTCTCGGGTTGGTCGGTATCGCCTTGCTTGATCGCTTCATGAATGGGGGCGGTAAGCGTGGGTAAAGAGGTATCTGTTGGCAGTGGTGGCGGTGGCTCTTGGGGGAGTGAAAAGATTAAGATTCCTCCAGCTGTCGGCTATGTGCCGGGGTTGTCTGATATAGTTGATGCTGGCCGTGAATCGATTGAAAGTATGATAGATAATTCCAATGCTAAATTTGATTTTGTTTCTTGGATCCGTGCGAATTGGCAACTCGCCGTTTTGGGGTTGGTGGCTCTTTTGGTATTGCTTAGAGATTGAAAGTAATGTAGAATTAAATCAAAAAAGGAAGGTTTTGTATTATGGAATGGTTACAAGATTTTGAGAATTTACTGAATGATTTGATTTCTATGGTGCAATATGGAAAGTTCTTCGCTGTAGGGGTTTGCGTTGCTTTTTTGATTGTATTTGCTGGATTAATTATAATTAACGTGAATATCAATGAGGTTAAGAAACAAAATGAGCATATCATGAAAATGATAGAGGCTCGTACGTTAAGAGGGGGTAATTTTTAATGAATGATATTTTAACAAATGCTGCTGGCGTATTTAATGCAGCAGCCTATTATTTCAAGGCAGCGGTTTCACTGCTGGTGAGCAATCCATATTTCTTGGGATTCAGCATTATTTTATTGCTGACGGCTGGAAAATCGGTCAAATTGGGTCGAATTGTATCAGCAAAGGGGTAAATGGTCATGAAGCTGTTAGAAGATCGGATAACGGCCCATTTTCGGCTTTCAGAGTTTGCTAATACAGTGGATGGGAACGTGATTATTTTGAATCCTGATGTGATACTATTCATTCAGATGCTGGAAGAGTTCCGGGTATGGTATAACCGGCCAGTGAATATCACTTCAGGATATCGGACAAAGGCTTTTAATAAGCAAGTGGGCGGTGCATCGAACAGCTATCATCTGAAAGGGCTTGCTGCTGATTTTGCTTTACCATCGGCATACCATGGATACTCAAAAGCCCGGAAAGAAGAGTTCTTGCAAAACATCAAGAATAAATGGTATTCGATTTGTGAAAAGCACGGAAAGACCGGAAGCGTAATATGGTATGACTCATGGGTACACTTGTCATGGTGGCCGAAATGGTATTTTGAGGATAAAAGGGGGAAATAGGGGAATGGAAGAAATGACAACTAACACCATGCAGCTGCTGACGGCGTACGGGCCGTTGGGCGTTGTGGCGATTTATTTCATGGTTAAGGACTGGGTTTTATCTAAGTCTATCAAGGAGTCTATTGACAAATTCACGATTGCAATAAATGTCCTTAACGGCAAAGGTATAGAGTGATGGCTGATTATGTTTTTCCGATAGCCGGTAGTTATAAAATAACATCATCATTCGGAAACAGGCCAGCACCAACGGCAGGGGCTTCAGCAAATCATCAGGGAATAGATATCTCTGTTCCGATTGGTACTCCTATCCTTTCTGCTATGGCCGGCAAGGTCACCGGGGGCGGTTATAGTGCTTCAAGAGGGAATTACATTGTTGTAGATCATGGGAATGGCATTACTACGCTATATCAGCATTTAAGCAAGGCACTGTCCAAGATTGGCGATATTGTATCGGCAGGTCAGGAAATTGCTTTAAGTGGGAATAGCGGTATCTCGACAGGGGCGCATTTGCATTACGAAGTACGCAAAGACGGAAAAACGATAGACCCATTAAAATTTGACGGTTCAGTATTATCGGGTTTCAGCCTTGATAATTTGTTCGGTGGTAATCTCATGGGAAGCGTAAACACGGACAATATTCTGGATATTTTTAAAGAGAAATGGTGGTTGATTGCTGGTACGTTGGTAGTTATCGCAGTGCTCAAATGAAAATCTTGGAAAAATTTTATTGACAGTTGTGTCTGACAGTAGTATTGTAAGAATCAAGACAATGTTATACGGACACGCTGGGGCGGTAAGCCCGCTTTTTTAGGGGCGGTATCTATTCCTAAAATCATAATTTTCGGAATAGATACTATGCATAAAACAAAAGGAGCCTGATTCATTGACTTTTCAATTGCTTCGTGGCTTCCCGGCTTTCCATATATGATATGGCAATATTAATATAATATCCTTTTATTCTATTATCGTATTACTATATTTAAATAATAACAAGACAAAACAAATTAATACTATGTCTAACCGTTTATTTATTCTGAAATCCCTTTTGAATTAGACTCTTCCTTTATAGCCGATCTCTGTTGCATATGCAGACTTTTCATTGAAACAATCAAACCCTTGATATTTCAACGTTCTCAGGGGCCAAGGCTCTATTTTGCGTTTTCAGCGACTTTTTTTGATGTGGTGATGGTACATGTCCTGTCAACTCACTTATAAAAAGTACTTGATTGATAAAATGCCCCGATTTATCAAAGATAGGCCGGGATCAGAATCATCTGTCCGGGATAAATGCTGTCCGCCGAGATATCGTTTAGCTGACAGATCGCATAAACAACTTTTCTGATATCCTGATTGTCAGGACCGAATTCATCCGCGAGATTCCATAAAGTATCTCCGGACTGAACAACAATTTCCGTATATACCGGCTTTGTAAGACTCTCCGCATGGTTTGCACCGAAAATCGTACCGGTGACGCTGATGACAACCAAAATGGCGACCGTCAAAAACAAAGTGAATCTGATCCTGGATTTGATTCTGTATTTCTTTTTCATCGCTGCAACCTCCACATCCCCTGCTATTTAACAAAACATTTGTTCTTTTTTTATCATAGCAGAATACGTGTTCGCTGTAAAGATGTTTTTGAAACATTTGTTCTTTTATTCGAATAAAAATTTTAAGAACGGCTGTTTCCCATTAATCTGTTATAGAATCCGTCGATCAATCTTACCAGCCGGTTGCGGTTAATCAGTCCTGCGATGAACAGTACAACCGCGGCTGCCCCCATCATAATCAGTCCGAAATAACTGCCGTTATAGAACATATTTCCCATCAGAATACTGCCGATCATTGCCGGCGCTCTCCCGATGAGGGAAAGCAGCAGGAACGTTACGATACGGATTTCGGAGACTCCCGCAGCGTAAGTGAACAAGTCCTTCGGGATACCCGGTATGAGAAAGATGACAAACAGCACGATAAACGACCTTTTACTGTTCAAGGTACGCACAAATTTTGAAAATTTTTCTTCCCCGAAAATCAGATGGAGTGCGTCCTTTCCCAGCAGGCGGGCCATATAAAAGGTAATAATCGTACCCAAAGCAACTCCGATGACGGAGAACAAAAACCCCAGCCAGAAGTGATAGGCGTACCCTGCTGCAAACTGCAGCGCCTGACCAGGAAGTACGGATACGATGATCTGAAAGACCTGCAGGCCGATATAGATAAAAATGCTGGCAGTCCGATACTGTTTCAGAAGCTTGTTGATTTCATCAAGACTCCTGAACCGATCAATCAGCTCCGGATAGTACAGATAAACATAGACCGGCAGGCCGATGACGATGCCGAGCAAGACCAACAGCTTAAAAACAGAAATTGCGGTTCTGATCGTTTTTTTTCTTTTTTCATTGCCATATTTCATTCACATCACCTGGATTTTCTCAACGATCTTCTCTTACCCGATGCAACAATTTACAGCCGTATCAGTTTCTTTTCAAACAAGGCCTGTAGTGCTTTGATTACTCCGAATTTTGAGTGCTCGTAGGTTAATCCGCCCTGAAAATACGCGATATAAGGAGGTCGAATCGGCGCATCCGCACTCAGTTCGATAGAGGATCCCTGAACAAAGGCTCCGGCTGCCATAATCACCGGATCTCCGTATCCCGGCATGTCCCAGGGGATCGGCTTTACATGAGCGTCAATGGGAGCCGCTGCCTGGATTCCTTCGCAGAATGCCACGACCGCTTCGGGGGTTCCGAGTTTCACGGCTTCAATAATGTCGCTTCTCCGGTCTTCCGGCCTCGGACAGACATCATAACCGAGATTTTGGAACACTTTTGCACATAAAATGGCCCCTTTGACTGCGCCGTTAACGGTTTTCGGTGCGAGAAACAACCCCTGAAGCATGGTTCGGGTCTGACCGAAGGTCAGCCCGCACTCCCCTCCGATTCCCGGCGAGGTCATTCTGTACGAAATCACTTCTATCAGATCCGAGCGTCCTGCAATATACCCGCCGGTCAGCGCAAGTCCTCCGCCCGGATTTTTGATCAGTGAGCCGGCAACGACGTCTGCTCCGGCTTCGGTCGGTTCCCTGGTGTCCAGAAACTCGCCATAGCAGTTGTCCACCATGCAAATAATATCGGAACGGACGGATTTTACAAAAGCCGCCCACTCTTCTATTTCAGGAATGGTGATGGCTTTCCGCCATCCGTACCCCGTCGCTCTCTGGACCGTGACCATTCTTGTCTTGGGAGAAATAGCCGCGCGCAGCGCTTCCAGATCAATGGTTCCGTTTGCTTTGAGTTCAACCTGTTTGTACCGGATTCCAAAATCTCTTAACGAGCCCTTGCCCTCACCCCGGATTCCGATCACTTCCTCCAGCGTGTCATAGGGATTTCCTGTGCAGTAAATCAGTTCATCTTCCGGTCGTAGTATTCCCGTTAAGGTCAGTGTTAACGCATGGGTTCCGTTGACAATAATTGGCCTGACCAAGGCAGCTTCCGTTCTGAAAATATCAGCATAAACCTTTTCCAGTGCTTCTCTGCCCGGATCGTTGTACCCATATCCTGTGTTCCAGCCGAAATGCATATCGGATATCCGGTTTTTTTGAAACGCAGCGAGTACCTTGTATTGATTGTAGGCCATTACATCGTCAAGGCCCCGGAAAATATCACAGACCTGAGACTCCGCCTTATCGATTTCGTTCAGCACTGCTTCATGGATTCCAAATTCTTGATTGAGGAATTTATAAGTGTTCGTCTGCATAAAATACTCCATTAAATTTACATAATTTTATTATTGTTGCCATCTGATCGGATTTCTATGACTTATTCTTTATCGCCCCGGTCAAATTCGTCTTCCCATTCGAAGTTCTTGACCAGATTCTTTTTTACGTTCTTCTTGTGGGCTGCGTATAGCTGAGTGGTTGTGACATTCTCGTGATCCAGCAACGCCTGCACGTCAAAGATGGAATTTCCCCTTCCAATCAGCGAGGTTGCCGCAGTCGCTCTCAGCTTATGGGGGCTGTAGCCTGCGCTTCGCGATGTGGCGAGGCCGATAGAGGTATATTTTTTAGCAAG
>JAVBVR010000081.1:0-65158 GCA_036677845.1 Anaerovoracaceae bacterium
TTCCCACCTTTTGGTCTGCCCATCAAATCACATCCTTCCAGATCAATTCTATCAAAAACTAAAATGTAGACATATACTCTTTTTGTACATGTCTACATTCAGTTTACAGATTCACCTCTGATTTAAAGGTTGTCTTTTAGTTCGTATTGGTACAGCAATCATGTCCGTATACGAACCAGATGAACCTAATATGTCAGTGAGTAAGGTACTGGTAATCGTTACTGGCTTGTCATTTGTATTAAAGATAATTGTCAATCTATCATCGTAGAGATATATGCGATTCACAAATATATTGACTAATGCTTTGCGATATTTTAAATCGTTGATATCTCCATTTTTTAATTTTGATAAAAAGAATCTGATTTCTGGTTCGGTTAGATTTATTTGACTCATCTCTTCTTTTGCGAGCTGCGCTTCGAGACGCTCTTTTTCTTCTCGTTTAGCAGATAATCTGGCAAGTATTAAGTCCATCTCCATGCCTTTTTCGAGCGCTTTAAATAAAATTTCAATGGCCGCTTTACTTTGGTTTATTTCGCTTTTTAATTGTTTTATGTATGGACTGGCCGATTCTTTTTTGCATAGATCCGAGACTTCTTTCGCAATTAAATATATATTTTCATCAGTTAAAATTTTGCGGCATTCATGGATAACGAGATCTTCAATGTAATCTTTACTGACATTTTTCTTGTCACAAATTCTTAATTGTGCTTTCTTACAGGAGTAATAACTATAAAGCCTTCCATTGCGAGAAGTACCAGATATGCCTATCATTAAATCCTTGCAATGTCCACAATACAGTTTGGTGGTGAGAATATATTTACTTATGTCGCATGATTGGGAAACTAAACCTATTATAAAGGAACATTTTGGTCTTATAGAAGAAATTTTTAAGTAATTCATGTGGTATAGTTGGAGGTTTATTATGGGAATTTTCAGCACTCCTAGTAATCAGGTTGCAAAAGATTTAATTCTATCTGAATCACAAAATTTAATAAGCATTATTTCAAAAGCTGATTCAAGAGAAGCACGACAATTTTTTAATATGGCGTACAAAGCTATTAATGAATTTGCTGCGTTGATTTTCACTGGAGACTTTGTATTTAAACGTAAGGCACATAATATCGGTGAAGCTGAAGCGTACTCATTTATGCTTTGTGTTACAAAAGCATGTGCGTTATATATAACATATTATTCAGAGAATAAAAATGAGGATATTAAAAGCCATATTAAAGAGATTCACAATATTATTAATGAGCAGCTTTGCGAAACGGAAGAGAATAAAGAAATGCTCCAGAAACTTACAATATACATGATTAAGTGCAATAATTATATGGACTTTTCGTACTTATTTGCTTCAATGATTGATACCTACGTTCTAAGAGTTAAACACACTTTAACGGAGGGGGAAGTTTTACTAGTGAACATGATGTTTAAAGACGTTATCGAGCCATTATTAGATGATTTAACAGATACAGAAACGGAAACATACCAAGATGATGATGACTATCTTATAAGATACGAAATTGCGGTTAATGGACTTAATGAGCAAGGCATAAGACTATACCCAAAGGAAGATGCACGTAATCCAAAAGAATATATACGAATGTGGGCACAGTACTATACTAAAATGATTTATGATTGTCAGACAACACCTGATGCAAAAGAATTTGTTTTTTTAACAATGGATTTGATCTTGGAAGATGAACTGACGCCGGGAAGAAATTGCTTTGATTGTTTACCAAGCCATTTTAAATATAAACCTTTTGCCGAGGTGAAGAATCCATATATTTTCACAGGGTTCTACAATAAAACAAATTTGGACATAGATCTTAGAACGATAATAACTAACTTCCCAGATGATAAAGGAGTTAGATTTACTGATATCGTTATGTCTAATGTTACATTGCTACAATTTGCGTTAAATAGATGCGAGAATAACCAAGAAAATATATCGTTTATTAATCAAATGGCAACACTGCTACATGAATATTTGAAAGGGATCGAGGAATTAACCCTAAGTGATATATCAACAACTCCCTTCGTTGTATACGAACATATATGTCAAGAATTAAGTCTCATGGACGAAGAGAAAATTGTAACAAAGAAAAGAATTAAACGACTCGATAATAAATGATCCATAACAATAGGCATTAAAGCAGTCATTTGGACTGCTTTAATTCTTTAATGACTTTGTAAATACAAAACCACCTGCAAAATAGTACAGGTGGTTCGTATAGGTCTTGATTGGTACTCCATCGCGGGCTCGAACCGCGGACACCCTGATTAAGAGTCAGGTGCTCTACCAACTGAGCTAATGAAGCACGTCCTTCGTGTTTTGGCACTTTTATATACTAACAGTTGGAGCCGGGCTTGTCAATACCAATTTTGGAAAAATTAAAAGGCAGAAACCCATGTAATTTCTGCCTTTTCATTGCTTGTTCATCACTGGTTGATGGCAATGGGACTCTGTTCGGATTCGGCCTCCTGGTACCACAGTTTGTCGGCTCTTTCCTTCCAGGCGGCCGCGGCCTGCACACAGCGCCCGCACAGCTCATCTACGTCTTCGGGATGCTGTAGATCCGTGGATTCGGCGCCGGAGGCATGGACCATGGCAGCCAGCCTATCCGGATTGTCGAGGAGAGGGCATGGCCGGAGCATGTTCTCGTTGAAGGGCTGGTTTTTCCGGTATTGCATAAAGAGCGGCGACTGCAGTGCTTCCAGTAAAGTCTTTTCCTTGATGTTGGAATCGGCAAAATGGATAAAGGCGCAGGGTTCGATATCGCCGGCTGCGTTGATATGCAGATAGCAGCGCCCGCCTGCGATGCAGCCCTTTACATATTCGCCGTCGTTCCAGAAGTCCATGGTAAACAGCGGTTTCTCTTTGCGGAATTTTCTGATCTGATGGTACATGTATTCCCGCTGCTCCGCGGTAGCAATTAGATCGGGCACAGCGTCCTTCCCTACGGGGATATATGTAAACAGCCACGCAAACTTGCAGCCTCGTGCAATCATTTCATCGATATACTCATCACTGCCGATGACCTCGGCATTTTGTCTGTGGTAGCAGGCAGAAAAACCAAAAGGCAGTTTTTTCTTCCTTAGAATGTCCATCGCACGGATCACTGACCGATAAGTGCCCTTTCCCCGGCGCATGTCGGTTTCTGCTTCAAAACCTTCCACGCTGATGGCCGGTAAAAAGTTCATTACTCTCAGCATTTCGTCGGCAAATTCTTCATCAATCAGAGTTCCGTTGGTAAATGCGGAAAAGACGCAGTCGTTGTGCTTTTCGCATAATCTGATGATATCCTTTTTTCTAACCAGCGGCTCCCCGCCGGTAAAAATGAACATGTGAATCCCCAGTTCCTTTGACTGTCTGACGATATCATCCATCTGATCAAAACTCATAGATAGCTTGTCGCCGTATTCGGCTGCCCAGCATCCGGTGCAGTGAAGGTTGCAGGCCGAAGTCGGATCGAGGAGGAGCGTCCACGGAATGTTGCAGTCATATTTTTTCTCCAGATCCTTTTTTCGCTGATCTCGAAGGATAACAGAATTCACGATAAAGTTTTCGAATATCTTTTTTCGGACGTTATCATCAATGTCGGTATATAGGCTTTTCATCAGAATATTCCAGTTGTTGGAAGGATCGCACAAAGCCTCCTTGGCAAGCCCGTATGCTCCCGTGTACTCATGGTTCCTGTCAAATTTTTCAATCCAGTCGACCACTTTTGGAATATTCTCGTCCGGGTTGGAGTCAAGATAGTCGATGACTTTTTTCAGACTATATGCTTCAATCATTTCCTTCATTCTACCCAAAACAATCATCTCCTTTCTTTCTAACACATTCCTATGATTTGATGATACCACCCCAATTCCTAAATACCATGATATATGGTGCAAAATTGCCTAAATTTAAACACCCAATCATTTATTTATACTGTTGCTGCAATAAAAAAATTCCTGCAATTTCCGCTTATAGTTTAAAAATGTATGAACACAATATTGAATAAGGAGGGATGAGAAATGAAAAGCGCTCAGAATAAAATGAACAATTCGTCGTGCAGTACGAGAAATGACGAAATGGTCAGAAACACCACAAGAGATTCAACAACTGATTCATCCACGAAAAACCAGGGAGATCTGAGGGAAATCAGACAAGGTAACGACATGAGAGACGTTACTGACAGAGGCAGAAACGCGGACCGAATCAATATGACCAGTTCGTGATAAATGATCGTACTGGGAATTGGGTAGTTTTAATCGAAATAGTCAATGCATCAGCAAATAGGCTGATGGTATGCTATTCATGAAAATCTCTCTTATAATAGGGAGGGCAGGTATCATGTATACCTGCCCTTTTTACTGTGTTCTCATTGCTATTCCAGACTTTGTGTATTATAATGTAATGGATTCAATCAAAGATGACAAAGGTACCCGAAAATGGATAACAGCAGCCCGTTTTTGAATACAATCACAAACCTTTTCGACCGCATGGGACTTCCGTACATATCAGCGTCTGAGGCAATTCTGATTCTTACGGCGGTGTTTTTTGTTCTGCTCATTTTATTGTGGCTGCTTTTCCGAAAGATCCGATTATGGTACTGGAAGACAGATATACAGATCGATACGCTTAAAAGCATAGACAACCGTTTACATCACGTAGAAGAAAAATTGTTACAAAACTACGGATCAGCCGATGAAAAAGCGGCCGGCGATGAAGAAGTCCCGGACGGCACGGAGACACGGGAATCCATACAGGCAGCCCCTGAAGAAAAAGGGGTTTTTAGCATTGGAAAAAGCGGAAAAGTTTATACTGAAGCAGAATTGGAGTTGCAGATCAGGGAATAAGACGGAGGACATCGTATGTATTGTAGAAAGTGCGGTAATAAAATAGGCGACACGGATCTTTATTGCCAGTATTGCGGAACACCGACAGGATTCAGGGAGCCGTCTTCCGAGATTGGAGAACCGGAAGAACCAAGAGAGGAAATTATATTCAATCCTCCATATGACAACAAATTTCATTTCGCGGAGGAAGATACTTCTGAGGAACCGAGGCGGGATGAGGATTTAGAGGAATTTATTTCTGAACCGGTAATCGAAGAACAGACCGACGCGCGGAAAGGGGAACAGAACGTCGCCCGGGAAGACGAACAGATACAAGGAGGAGCCTCCGGTACGCAGAACGCAAAGAGCGGCGAGTTTAACTGGAACATCCATGAATTTCCGGCGAAAAGAAAACGAACAGATGAAGTGGATTTCAACTGGAATATGGAAGATTTCGGGCCACAAAAACAAAAGGAATCCGGGATGCCTGAGGAAAAAGACGAGGAAGCAGCCGCTTTCGAGGAGGAGCTGTTCCGGGAGATCCGAGATGAGTCCAGCCGGATCAGAGAACAGAATATAGATCGTTTCTTTACCTTCAGCAGAAAGAACGAGGAGTTTCAGAAACTCTTAGACCGGGAATACGAAAAATTTAAAATGCGTTCGGAACCGTCACATGTGAAAGCGGAAGCTGAAATGCCGCAGGAGGAGAGAAGCTTCCGAAATACAGAGGCAGCCTTCGAAAACAAGGAAGAAGCAGCCTTCGAAAACAAGGAAGAAGCAGCCTTCGAAAACAAGGAAGAAGCTGCCTTAGAATACAAGGGAGAGGCAACCCTGGAAGGGGAAGAGGATCTGAGACTTCCGTTTGAGGATGAGCCCGTGGGGAGGGAGCAGATATCGGAGATGGCCCTGGCAAGAGCCCAGTTCTTCGGAGAAGAACTGATCCTGGATAACGAAAGCATTAAAAGGAAACTAAATTCTGATGAATCGGAAAGACGGCTGGTAGAATCAGGTGAAATAGAATCGGAATTTCCGAAAAAAATTACAGAAGTACCCTCGGAAAACCCCATGGAGGAAATGTTGGAAGAAACAGCTGAAACCCCGGATGCAGGCAAACTGTCGGAAGTAACAGCCGATATCCCGGATGCAGGCGAATTCCCGGAAGAAACAGAAGCCGGTACCGGTTGGGAAGAATCCGGACAGAAAAGGAGCATAGGCCGAATCGTCCTTGTGGTCATCGCCATCATTCTGGCGGTGGAAATTATTATTCTTGGTATCCGCTACTTTGCCCCGGAAAGCCTTGCGGCTAAAATGATCAACGATACGCAGACTAGAATCATTAAAGTTGTGTCGGGCTGGGTGGATGGTATAAGCGACATGTTTTCAGGGAATGATTCCAATAACAGTGATAACGCCGAAGGCGGCATTGAAGATGATGATGCTGATGAGGAAGGACCTGACGGGAAACAGCCCCAGGGTGAAAACCGACCGGTGCCGGATCCGAATCCTATGGCGGATAAAAATGCATTGGTTTCCTCACAACTGGGAAATAATATAAACATTGAACAGGTTAGGGCAAACGAAGCCCTTGCCTACCAACTGGGAAAAGACTACGGGCAGGCCGATATCAACAACTCAAAGCCGGTCACAAACAACATCTGGCAGACGCCGGAAAACGGAGACCCTGTCTACTATGACAAAGCGATTGTCGGAACCGTCATCGCCTTCGACTCCCAGTGGATCGATTATGTGAACGACGGGAATAAAGGCGTGCTGGATCTGGTGAAAAAGGGCAGCGAGGCATACCGGAAAGCAGCGTCCTTTTCCAAAGTCGGTAAAATAAAAGAAACATTCAAGCTGTTAGAAATCGGAGAAATCCGGCAGGGCGCCGACGGATTCTACGTCTGGACCCACGAGGAAATTCAGATTACAGAGAAAGGAAAAACAACGAATCAAACGTACAACTGGATATACTATTTAGAACCTGTTGAAGGAAAAATGCAAATTGTTAACTATTTTAAATTTCAATAACAAATAAGAGAGACAATTAAAGGAGATGTTACACAATGGCAACTAATTCCAGGTTCGAAAGAAGCAAAATCTGCGCGGGGAACGTCGCGTTTACTCAGTCGAGGACAACGATTGAGACCGCATTTTACGGCAACAATGTAAGAAAGGTTGTCGACCTCAAAGAAGCCTATGAAATGGCTAAAAATTCCCCGGGGACTATCCTCACGGATATGCCTGTTTTCGAACCAGAAGCAATCGGTTTACCCGAAGGAGCAAGAACTTTATTGTTCAACGACGGGGAAACCGTTGGGAGATTCGCCGGAGCGAGAATTATTCTCGGAGAAAAGGGAGTGGTAGAGGCAGAATATGCGGCAATCCTGAGGGAAGCCGTATATGGTACAAGGTACAAGAACATGCTACATACGGAAGCCTACATTGGTCTTGATGAAGACTTCATGGTGAAGGCAAACCTGCTGGTGCCCGAGTCTTACGAAAACACTCTTTACAACTGGCTGCTGAACTTCCAGTATCTTAACGAGTTCTATGACGAAATGTATGGAAGATCGAAGGTGCTCGGCAATGAACCGGATATTTTCATCCTTTCCGATCCGGACTGGAGAGATCCCAGATATCCGCACGGAATCGCGTATTTCGATCCGGAACACAATTGTGCGGCGCTGCTTGGGCTCCGCTATTTCGGGGAACACAAAAAAGGCACGCTGACTGTCGCCTGGGGTGTTGCAAACAGAAACGGCTATGCATCCTGTCACGGCGGCATGAAAAGAATGGTCAGAAAAGACGGCAGAAAGCATGTAATGGGAGTCTTCGGACTGTCCGGCTCGGGAAAGTCCACGCTGACCCACGCAAAGCACGGCGGGAAATATGATGTGACCGTCCTGCACGACGATGCTTATGTCATCTCGACAGAAGACGGCTCCTCGGTGGCACTTGAGCCCTCCTATTTTGACAAAACCCAGGACTATCCGTTAACTTCGCCGGACAATCAATATCTGATCACCGTTCAGAACTGCGGAGCCACTCTGGATGCCGACGGCAGGATGGTCATCGTCACGGAAGACATCAGAAACGGAAACGGCAGGGCTATCAAATCGAAGCTGTGGGCGGCAAATCGTGTCGACAAGCTGAGCGAACCGATTAATACCATCGTTTGGCTTATGAAGGATCACTCGCTGCCACCCGTGGTCAGACTGGATAATCCGGTCCTGGCATCCGTAATGGGCGCAACTCTTGCTACCAAGAGAACTACCGCGGAAAAGCTGGCGGAAGGAGTCGACAAAGACGCACTGGTATTTGAACCTTATGCGAACCCGTTCCGGACCTACCCGCTGGAAGAGGATTACGGGAAGTTCAAGGCGCTGTTTGAGGATAGAGGCGTCCAGTGCTACATCATCAACACGGGCCATTTTCTGGACAAAAAGATTCCGAAGGAGGTCACCATCGGAATCATCGAAAGGATCGTCGATGAAACTGCGGTATTCAAATCCTTTGGTAAGATGACCGATGTTCAGACCATGGACGTAGAAGGCTTTGTTCCTGATTTCGATAGCCGGGAGTACATAGATCTTTTGATCAAAAGCATGAACAACAGAATCGAATACCTGGATTCTCTTCTGCATTTCAAGGGAGGCAGAGATCGTCTGCCGGAGGAAGCAAAGTCTGCGATTCAAAAACTGATTGATGAGCAGAAATAAAGGGTACATTTAAGAAATAAACAATTTCATCGCAGGCAACCATTCCATGGTTGCCTGCATAATAACTGACAGGAGTATAAAATAACACAGAAAGTTAATCATTAAATTAACATAAATGAAAAAGAACAGGGATAGGGGGGAACAATAATTTGAAAAAAAGAAAAATTGGACTAGGCGTTATCGTCGCAATTCTGCTGGTGATTCTCGCCGGATTCGGAGGGCTGGTAAACTTTATCACCGACTTCCTTTGGTTTCAGGAGCTCGGCTACACCAGCGTATTCTTAAAGCAGCTTTTCACGCAACTGCAGATTGGAATACCATCCTTCGTGGTCATCATGGTACTGACGTATTTCTACCTGCGTGTTTTAAAGAGAGGCTATTATAAAAAGGTCGATACGGTGGACTCTCCGGCGGTGAGTGAAAAGACGCTGAACCGGATTTCGCTGGGCCTTGGCGCAATCTTTGGTATTCTGGTAACCATTACCACTGTGACGGGGCTATGGTTCCAAATTCTAAAATTTGCAAACAGCACGTCCTTTGATATCAAGGACCCGATTTTCGGATTGGATGTTTCGTTTTACCTTTTCAAATTAGAGTTTATCACCCAGCTCAACCAGATTGCCATTGGCATTATCATCGCCTTTGCCGTTCTCACACTGATTTACTACTTCATTCTGCTCTCCATGAGGAGGCCCAGGATTTTTGAAGAGAAGGATCCGCCGGGGTATGGTGCAGATGAGGAAGGGCAAACCTACCGGGCCAACGGCTTTGGAAATGCATTCAATGGAATGTTCGGAGATGCTTTCGGCAAATTCGGTCAGGGCTTTGGCGGAGGCCAGGGCTTTGGCGGTCCCAGAAGGCCGAAAACTCAGTTTGATAATGACAATCTGAAGCAGCTCATTCATATTGCATCCAACCAGCTCGTTGTTCTTGGAGTGATTTTCTTCCTTATGGTAGGAAGCAATTTCTTCCTCAGGCAGTTCGAACTGCTGTATTCCAGCACCGGAGTATTGTACGGCGCGGGCTTTACTGATATCAACGTTACTCTCTGGGTTTACAGAGCCATGGTCGTTCTTTCCATTGCTGCCGCCGTTGGTTTTGCGATCGGCATCAAGAGAAAGAGGTATAAAATAGTATTTGCGGTGCCCATTCTCATGATTATACTGGGAGCCCTCGGCACCGGAGCGGCACTGCTGGTTCAGAATCTCGTTGTCTCGCCGGACGAAATCAACAAGGAAAGCCCATATCTGAAGAATAACATCACGTTTACCAATTACGCCTATGACCTGCAGAATGTCACGATCAAGAACTTTCCGGCCACAAACACCCTGACCAAACAGGATATCGCCAACAACATGGGGACCATCCAGAATATCAGGATCAACGACTTTGAGCCTGCTAAAAAGTTCTACAATCAGACTCAGAGCATAAGGCCCTATTATTTATTCAACGATGTGGACGTTGACCGTTACATGGTCAACGGGGAGTATACTCAGGCCTTCCTTTCCGCCAGAGAAATCGATGAAACGAAGATCAGGCAGGAATGGATCAACAAACATCTGAAATTTACCCACGGCTACGGCATCACTCTTTCCCGGGTCGATAAGGTAACCGCAAGCGGTCAGCCGGATATGCTCATCGACAGCATTCCGCCGGTATCCGATGTAGAGGAAATCAATATCACAAGACCTGAAATCTATTTTGGAGAGCTCACCCATAATTATATCCTGGTAAATACCAATGAAGAGGAATTCGACTACCCAAGCAGAGGCGAAGAAGAAGACAATGTTTATACGATGTATCAGGGAAAAGCGGGAATCAAGCTGAATCTTCTGAACCGGGCCCTGTTTGCCATTCGGGAGCAGAGCCTGAAGCTGCTGGTATCCACAAATCTGGACAGCAACTCCCGAATCATTATAAACAGAAACATCATGGAAAGAGTACAGAGAATCATGCCGTTCCTCCAGTACGATTCCGACCCTTATGTCGTGACGGCGGATGGAAAGCTATACTGGATCATCGACGCATATACTACAAGCAGCTACTATCCGTATTCGGAGCCCTTCGATCCGACAAGGAGCAAGATGAACTATATCCGCAACTCGGTCAAGGTTGTCATCGATGCCTATAACGGGGATGCGAGCTATTATCTGGTCAATGGGGATGATCCCGTTGCCGCGACTTACGCCAAGATCTACCCGAAACTGTTCAAGAGCTTTGACCAGATGCCGGAATATTTGAGGGCCCACATCCGGTACCCGAATGTGATGTTCAATATCCAGGCCAACGTTTACAAGCGGTATCATATGATGGACGTAAGGGTGTTCTATCAGGGCGAGGATCTCTGGGATATCTCCAATGAGATCTTCGGGACCCAGGAAATGCAGATGACACCGCAGTACTATATCATGAAGCTGCCGGGAGAAGACAAGGTGGAGTTCATCAGCTCCATACCGTATACGCCGGCAGGCAAGCGAAACCTGACGGGACTGCTGGTGGCGAGGAATGACGGAGAGCACTACGGAGAACTGGTCTTATATCAGATGCCGAAGGACAGATTCATTGACGGTCCGATGCAGATCGAATCCCAGATTGACCAAAGCCCCGAAATCTCAAAGGAATTCTCGCTTTGGAATTCATCCGGATCTACCTACATCAGAGGCAATCTGTTCGTCATTCCGATCGAAAACTCTCTGGTCTATGTGGAACCGGTCTACCTGGAGGCCTCTAATACAGGAAGCCTGCCTGAAGTCAAGAGGGTTATCGTAGCCTATGGAAACAGAATTGCTTATGAGTCGACTCTCGGAGCGGCACTGGATTCCCTCTTCGGCGCAGGAACCAGCGCGGGAACACCTCTTGCACCCGATGACGATGAAGAGGGCAGGCCTGATGGTGTACTGAGTGTCGAGGAACTCATTCGCCTGGCGAATGAGGCGTTTGAAAATGCGACATCAGCACAGCGAAACGGCGACTGGTCGGCATACGGTCAGTATCTGAACCAGCTGCAGAGCTATTTGAATCAGCTGCAGCCCAAGGAGCCTGAGAATCCCAACGAGCAGATTCCCATCAACGGAAACTAAGAATAATAATAAACCAGGTTTTCAGTGAAAATCACGGGTCGGACAGCAATCGCTGTCCGACCCGTGTATTTTTATGAGATGTGGCCTCCGGACACAGGCAGGCCCGGGTATCGACTGATTCTGGCAATTACGATCAAGAACCACACGAGAGAGTATGATACCGCACTGATTTCCCATCTGCTTCACCTACAGTTTTTCCGACAGATGCTCCAGCTGCATTACCGTGTCTTTCAACTCAAGGACAGCGGCGGCAATATCATCCAGATCCTCGGTCTGCTTATTGAAAATGACTGTAGATTGTGCCAGCTCTGTCGTCAGCATGCGGATGGTTGTGGTGAGATAGTTTAAAAGAGAGTCGATGATGGTGATTGAATCCGATGTGGATTTGGAAAGTCTTCCGATCTCTTCGGCGACTACATCAAAGCCTTTGCCGTAAATACCGGCTCTGGCGGCATCGATGGAGGCGTTTACGCCGAGCAGATAGGTTTGTGTCGATATGTTCTGGATGATATCAACGATTTTTTCTGTTTCTTTCGCTTTTTCGTTTGCTTCGTTGGTATTTTCCAGCAGGTGGATATTGGTTTCCGCTATTTTGCCAACTCCTGCGACGAGATCTTCGATCGCATCCGATGTCTGACTGATGGCGGAGGACACTTTTTGAACAATGGTCATGACTTCATTTTTCTTCGAATAGCTTTTGGCAAGGACGAATACGCCGACCACGGCGTCTCCTTCCTTGAGCGGCACAGCGTACGAACGGAAGGGAATCCCGTAAACTTCCTTCGGTACGTCCTTGATCACAGGATACCCTGTTCGCAGTGCTTCTGCTGCAGCTCCGCCTTTCTGGATCGGATCGCCGGATTTCGTTCCGAATTTCAGCTCTGCACCGTCATGGGCCATGAGATGCTTTTCAGTATCCATAATGGCATAAGAGATGCCGTCTTCAAAGATTATGCCGAGATAGGGCAGAACCTTGTAAAAAGAATTAATAATATCTTTGTCTGAAGTATTCCCTGGCACTCTTCATTCCCCCCTTGTCGAACTGACAGCAATAAAAAAATACAGAATACATTCAATGAATCTATTCTGATTTTATCAGTTGCTTTAGGGGAATGCAAGCTCATTCTTGCAGAATTGCCATCAAGGCGGGGATCAGCTGTTTCTTTCTGGAGACAACGCCTTCAAGGTGGAGAGAATCACCTGTACCGACAACTTTCATTGCGGCCTCGGCTACCTCTTTTGAGTCCCCGCCGTAACAGAGCAGCTCGGTGGACTCGTCAAGAATATTCGTCAGCATGATGAAGAGCATATCGATGTCTCTTCTGTTGAAGGAAGTATTCAGGTAGGTGAGAAGCTTTTCCTTCGCTTCCGTTAACTCAGCTGTATTCATAAAGGTGTTTTGGCCTACGGCAAAGCCTACCCCGTTGATGGAGTAGGTTTTGAAGTCCTGGTAGAGCATTTCCTCCGGCGTCTTGTCCCTCAGATTGCTGCCGGCATGGAACAGCTCCTCCGCATACTCCCGCAGTTTGATTCCGGCCAAATCCGAGAGTTCCGCCGCCGCGCTCCTGTCGTCCTCGGTACAGGTCGGGGAACGGAACATCAGCGTGTCGGCTATGATGGCGGAACAGAGAAGTCCAGCGATATGAGGTTTGATCTCCGTATGATTTTCCAGATACATCTGATAGATGATGGTTGCTGTGCAGCCCACAGGCTGGTTGCGGAAAAAGACCGGGGAAATGGTTTCCAGCGTGCCCAGCCTGTGATGATCGATAATCTCTAATATTTCAGCGCTTTCCAAACCGTCCGCGGCCTGGGATTTTTCATTGTGATCCACGAGAATGATCCGTTTCTTTTGAACATCTAAAAGTGATCTCCGGGAGATCATGCCGTAATAATCGCCGTGGACATCCAGGACAGGAAAGTCCCTGTGGCGGACTTTAGCCATAACGCTCTTAACATCTTCGGTGAAATCTTCCGTTTCAAAGGTGATCAGCTCATCCTTTCTCATAAAATAGTAGATCGGTGTGCTCTGGTTGATCAACCGGGCAGTGATATAAGTATCATAAGGAGTGCTGATGATATGGCAGCCCTTCTCTTTCGCAAGCTTCCGGATGGTCAGAGAAACGGGGGCGCCGGTGCAAACAATGATACAGCCCGCATTCATCTCGATGGCGCAGAGCTGCGATTCGTAACGGTTGCTCAAAATGATAATGTCACCGGGATCGATAAAGCTCTCCAGCGTATCGGGGTTCGAGGCGGCGATAAGGATCTTTCCTTCCTCCACGACGTCCTCTTCATCTCCGACGATCATGGTTCCTTCCAGGGTTTCAATGATATTCTTATAACCGGTTTTTGCGGTGGAAAGGATCCGGTTGTCGTAGATATCCATATTCGCCGTAGCTATATCCTTTACGGATATCAGGCCTTCCAGCCGCCTTTCAAAGGTGACGGGCAGGGTTGCCACATTCAGATCCCGCATGAGATTCCAGGCCTTTTTCAAAGAAATATGATTTGGAACCCCTTTTGTTCTGCGAATATCGATGTCCTTGACCTGCGTTCCCACATCCTGAATAAAGTCTGGAATTTCTGCTCCAAACCGTTCCAGTACAAATCTGGTTTCATCGCTGATATCACCGGCTCTCATCGGAACATGCTTATCTGTAGAAAGATGGTTTTTCAAATCGGCATAAGCGATAGCCGAACAGATGGAATCCGTGTCCGGATTCTTGTGCCCTATAACAAAAACTTTTTTATTCATACTTATCCTCGTTTCCGATTGCTTCCCAGCGATTTCGACCGTTGTTCTTAGCAAGGTACATTGCGGAATCAACCCGTTTCATGATACTTTCATTGCTATCCGTCTGCCGGAATTCCGTTACGCCCAGGCTGACAGTTATTTTCCCGATTTCTTCGAAAGGATACGACTCTACGTTAGTTCTGATTCGTTCCGCCAGCTCAACGGCGTGATTCAAGCCCGTGTCAGGAAGAAGAACAATAAATTCTTCCCCGCCGATCCTTGCCAGAACATCTGAGCCCCGCTTGCATTTCCGGACAACCGCAGCGAGAGTTTTCAGCACGTAATCGCCCCGGTGGTGTCCGTATGTATCATTGACACGCTTAAAATGGTCGATGTCAAACATGATCAGACTGAAGGAGTCCTGCCTTCTGACCGCACGGGCAATCTCATATTCCAGGTACTCGTCGAAGTAGCCTTTGTTGAAGATTTCCGTCAGGGAATCATTGATCGCGGAGGAGGCCATATGATTCAGCACAAACCTTTTATAAAGCAATAGTACCAGTGTGATGACAAAGAGGTTTATGCCGAACGTTACGGTGACGTATTTTATGTAGTCGGTAGTTTTGCGGGAGATGTGCTGCTGCTCGACAACATAATTGTCGGCCAGGATCCAGCATTCCTCACTTTTGGCAATAACCGCCCTTCGGAGCTTATCATCCCGGTTGATGCGGTATTCACGGACCAGGTTTTTCAGCTCGTTCCATTCCACGTTCAGCATATCGAGGTCAAGGTTATATTTAACATTTCTTGCCGGACCTACGGCCTCAGGAGGACCCAGATAACGGGAAATTAGACTGCTGATATGATGCTCCAGAGCCGGACCTTCCATATTCGCATTGGAAAGCTCCAGCTTGACATATCTTTGTATGGATCCACGGACCCGGCTTAAGTCATTGATCGCCTGCGTGTCCTCCCCCAGATCCCGGAAAAAGTTGCTCAGCAGAAGGACCTGAAGAGCCATCAACAGCAAAAAAATAATTACAACAGCATAAATACTTCTGGATTTCAGTTTAAATTGCTTCATGAGCAGAACTCCTTGCTGATAAATTGTTTCATCACTTGACAGTGCGTTTTAAAAGCAGCAGGAAGAGAGAGCTGCTCATCAAGCGTGGCGATGCGGATCCACTGGAAATTCAATTCGCCGGATGCTTCATGCACAGCGAATGCTCTTTCTTCCGTTACGGCAAGATAACCGGTCATATCCCATTCAAGGTGAGTAAAAATGTGGCGGGCCTTTTTTAATCTTACCAGAGATGAGATTCTTATTCCCAAATCATCCAGGATCTTCCTGATCTCGTTTTCCGCAAGCTCACCGTCGAAATTCGGAAATTCCCAAAGTCCGGCGAGCAGTCCTTTGTCCGGCCTTTTTCGCAAAGCGGTTCGGAATTGCTTTTCCGGGGCTTCCCCGCAGGAAATCTCTGCAGCATTCAGCAGAACCAGAATGGTCTTTTTTTCTATCCTCCGCGCGGGCTTTCCGCTTTTCACGGGAAATTCCTCAATCCGGTTTTGCAGACGTGCTTCGCAGACTGAGGCAAGGGGGCATGCTTCGCAAACAGGCATACCGTTGGGAAGACAGACCGTCGCACCGAGCTCCATCAATGCCTGATTGAAATCTCCGGGCCTGCCTTTGGGAATAATCTCCTTGATCTGTTCAGTCAGCCGTTTCTTTGCTGCTGCAGTTCCGGCGTCAGTGGGATCGGCAGTGAGCCTGGCGAAAACCCGTATTACATTGCCGTCTACGCAGGGAACGGGGAGATGAAACGCTATGGATCCGATGGCTCCGGCGGTGTATTCGCCGATGCCGGGAAGGCTTCGAAGCTCCTCAAAGGAAGACGGCAGAATGCCGTCATATTTTTCAGCAACCAGTATGGCCGTCCTATGAAGATTGCGCGCACGGCTGTAATAGCCCAGACCTTCCCAAAGCTTCAAGACTTCGGCTTCGGAAGCTGCTGCCAGGGAAGCAAGGTCGGGAAACACCTTCATCCACCTGTCATAATACGGCTTGACCGCCTCGACACGGGTTTGCTGAAGCATGATCTCCGAAATCCATACTGCATATGGTTCCGGATTTTCCCGCCAGGGCAGGACTCGGGCATGGCGTTCATACCATTTCAGTAAAGGGGTGACAATTGCAGACTCTATCCTAATCACTTCCGTATCTCCGTTTTGCTCATTGTAACACGGCAAATGCAGCACTGCAAAACATTTGACTTTATATTTTTACCCAATTTTATAAAAGAAAAAGCAGACATTTTTCATGCCTGCTATTATCGTACCAGTTCACTATGAAAATGCCTTTTCTCGAAGGGCTTTTGATATAAGAAGATGTCCCCTTTCATTGGGATGAATGCCGTCTGCGCACAGGTAGTCGCTGAAATTCTTTTTGTTCAGGAAACCCGAGCGGATGTCGATCAAAGGAATCTTTTCCTCTGCTGCCAATTCCTCAACTGCTTTGCTATACATCTCCTGCCAGCGATAAATCGCTTCGATTTCCCCCAGAAATGCTATAATGTTTTTTCCGTTCAGCCCTCTGCTGATCCAGCGGTAATAGCGCTTCGGATCAATCGGCGGAAGATTGAGCAAAACCGGTCTGCCGCCGTTTTGCAGAACACGGTCGATCAACTCCAGGTATTTGCTCCGGAATTGGGAGAGCGGTGTTTTGCACTGGTGGGGCCGGAACGGATTCTCTGCAACTTCAGCCCAATTGTAATCACAGTCATTGCCTCCGAATTCCAGAATGGTATAGTCAAACTGATGTAATTGCTCCTCGTGGCGTTTCAGAATCTCGCTTCCCATGGATATTGTGCAGCCGAACCGGGCAAAATTCAAGATGGAAATGTTATGCTGCCGCTCCACGATGCCGGCGAAGCTTTCCTTAACAAGGCGGTATTTGTTTTTGACCGCATCAAAGATCACTCCTTTTGCCACGGAGTCTCCGAAAATACAAACTGAACGAATCATGCCACACACCCCTTCGAAACAAATACTATGTAATGTAATTATTAATATTATATTATGCACTAATAAATATTTCAACACATATTTCATCATGCGCATGGGATTTTTCATAGGTTCTTTTTATATTTCAATCCTTGCTTCAATGTGGTAAAATTATGAAGTGAAGGCGCCGCAAAGGCGAAAGGCGTGACGCTGCCTGCAAGAAAGCGACATCTTATTTGATAATACGATATGACAGGGGTATTGATATGAGAGATTTAACGGAACTGATTGAACGGCTGTCAGCGGAACGGCCGACAGATTGGGATAATTTGCCGGATATAGAATTGTACAGGGATCAGGTCCTGAGCTACATGAAACGGCAGCATTCTCTTCAGCCGGAGACTGCACAGCTGACAGGTGCAATGATCAACAACTATATAAAAAGCGGACTGCTTCCAAGGGCAAACGGCAAGAAATACACAAAAGATCATCTGGTTTATCTCACCGCCATCTGCTCGCTGAAACAGGTGCTCAGCGTAGGCGAAACAGATGCGCTTCTGAAACTTCAGCCCGATCTTCCACATGCAAAAAAGTTTTATGAAGAATATCTGGCAATGATGGAGGAGGCCTTTGCCGAGACGGCAGGCAGCCTTGACGAAGAGAGTACAAAGGAGCAGCTTGCGGCTGCCGCTCTTCGGCTTGCGATCGGGAGCTATGCACAGAAACTTGCCTGTGAAAAAATACTGGATTATTTGAACGAGAAGAATCCGTCAATGAAGGAGAAACAGGTCAAAAAATCCGGAGCCAAGTAGAAAACCGGCCGTTCTGGTCGGCTTTACTTTTTCAGCGATCCAAGTATTCCGCGGATCAGAGTCCTGCCCACTTCCCGTCCTATTGTACTGAACACCGCATTGATTGCTTTTTCCATAGGCGTCTGACGTGTATAACCGCGCCCTGCAGCGCTTCTTTGACCACCCGTGCGCCGGACTTCTCGCTTTTGCGTGCCGGCCTTGCGATCCCCTTCTGTTTCTAAAGCTGCCATTTCGTTTTCCCGAATCTGTTCAAATGCGGACCGGCGATCCGTTACACGATCATATTTCCCGTCCAGAATAGAAGCGGCGACGATCCGTCCTCGAACCGTACTGTCTGTTTCTTCGATCCGGCTTTCCGGTGTGTGGATAGAAGCCCTTTCTTCAATACCGGGGCCGCCTTCCGCATCCAGACAGGAGATCAAGGCCTCTCCGGAATCAAGTTCCGCAGTAATGAGGATTCTGTTTCCAAGCTGCTTAAGAATGCCCGCTGGAAGGTCTGCAGGATTCCCGGCGATAAAAAAAATGCCGATACCCTTGTCCTTTGCCAGACTGACTGCCTGTTCTATTCTCTCAAGCAAAGAACGCGGCGCGCTGCGGAATAGAATTTGGGCGCTATCAAAGAAAAAAACGAATTTCAGGTTGTCAGAAGCTTTTGTTTCCGGAAGCGTTTCAAAAAGCTCGGAAAGCATCCAAAGCAGGAATGTGGAGTAAAGGACAGGACTCCTTGAAAGACCGACGCTATAAAGGATATTGATAATACCGTGCCCGTCTTCGGTGGTTTTCACCCAATCCGAGATGTCCAGCGCAGGTTCACCGAAGAAACGCTCTCCGCCCTGATCTTCTAAAGCAATCAGGTTTCTGAGAATTGCTCCAATGGTCTGTCTGGAGATATTTCCATATGTCAGGGTAAACTCACAGCTGTTCTTTCCGAGATATTGGAGCATGGCCTTTAAGTCTTTCAAATCAATCAACAGCAATCCTTTTTCATCTGCGATACGAAACGCGATGTTCAATACGCCGGACTGGGTTTCATTCAGACCCAGAATCCTTGCCAAAAGCAAGGAACCCATTTCGGAAACGGTTGTCCGGACCGGATGCCCTTGCTGTCCGTTAAGATCCCAGAACTGTAAGGGAAACGATTCTGCGAGAGCAGCCGTATCACCTTTCGTGTCTGAAAGAAAAACAGGCACGCCCCTGCTGCTGAAGGCTTCCGCCAGAACCCTCAAGGCTTTGGTCTTTCCGTTTTCGTCAGCCCCGGCGATCAAACCATGGCGACAGACCATCTGAGGCAGAAGGTAAACAGGATGGGCTCCGGCTGCGATCAGGATTTTATCTTTTTCTAACATGGCAACTACTCCTTTCGATACTCATTATACCTCTTTTTCCATCATATGTCAAAAATGTCGCTGCTGAGATATATCAGAACGCTGCGGTCGAAATATATGAAACGCTGATGCTGAAATATGTGAAAACGCTGCGGCTGAAATAGTACTGGAAAAAGCGAGAACTTCAAGGTATAATAATTTGTTAAGAGTGCGGGGAAACAATAGTAATCAATAAAAGAACAATGCAGAAATCTTGATGAAAACAATGCGGAAATCTTAATGAGATCAATACATAAATCCTGATGAAAAATATTGAAATCCTGATAAGAAAATTAATGAATGAAAGGAGCGGAGGAGCTATGATGATAGACAGAATGCTGTTTGGCATTCCCGCAGAAAAACATACGGTAAAAGAAATTGAGGAACTGCTGAACCAGCATAAGGAAGTGAAATTTGTATCTCTCGTGGGGCTGGATATCGGCGGCCATGATACGGACGAGAAGATTCCCGTGGAGTTATTCATCAGGGATATGAAAAAATTCCTGGAGCGGGGTGTGCAGACAGACGGCTCCAGTGTTATGCTCCCTAAAATAGCGGAACTGAACAATGCAAAAGTCGATATTATACCGGATCTCAGCGTGAACTGGTATGTGGACTACAATTTTGCCCATATCACGGAAGACACAAAGCTTCCGGTAGGCACTCTGAGGATTCCATCTTTCTTAATTCACAATGACAATACCGAAGTCGGCTCGAGAGTCATCCTGCGGAATGCGGTCGATGCCTTTAAAAAGGAGTTGCGCGAGCTTCTTGAGAACAACCCGTATATTTTCGATTATCTGGACATTTCGTCGGCGGATGAGATTGACGAGATCGTCCTGACCGCAGCGACGGAACTGGAATTCTGGGTAAAAACCCCGGATGACAAGGCTGACAGGGAGCAGCTTACAACCTCCCAGATATTAAAGGAGCAGTATTGGAAACGAACCATCGGTCCTGTCCGGACTGCCCTGGAAAAGACTCTTCTTATTCTGGACAGGTACGGATTCAAGGTGGAAATGGGACACAAGGAGGTCGGCGGCATTAAAGCAAAGCTTGGGACCTCGGGAGAATACGACCATGTTATGGAGCAGCTTGAGATTGATTGGGAATACAGCTCCGCCCTTCAGGCAGCCGACAACGAAAATCAGGTAAAATATGTTGTGAAAGACGTATTTCGTGCTCACGGACTGGATGTGACCTTTATGGCAAAGCCCATGGAAGGCGTGGCCGGGAGCGGGGAGCATACCCATATCGGTGTATCCGCAAGGTTGAAGAGCGGCAAAACGGTCAATCTGTTCACGCCCAAGGATATCGAAGAGGATTTCCTCAATCCTATCGGATTCGGAGCTCTGATGGGCATCCTGAAAAACTACGAGGTGATGAACCCGTTTATCGCCTCCTCAAATGATGCGCTGAACAGGCTGAAACCGGGTTTTGAAGCTCCTGTCTGCATCGTGACCTCCATCGGGCATTCGGCCAAGGTTCCGTCCAGAAACAGAACGGTACTGGTTGGCCTCGTCAGGGACATCAGGAATCCGCTGTCCACAAGGTTCGAACTGCGGTCTCCCAATCCAAAGAGCAATACGTATCTGGTGCTTGCGTCGGCGTATCTGGCTATGCTGGACGGGATATCTGCAGCCCTGGCTGCGAAGAAGACGCCGAAAGAACTGGAAAACTCTCTCTCAAAGCAGGCAGGTGATCCGGATTTCTATCTTGAAAGAGATCGTGCTTACCGCAGCGAGAAGGACGTATTTGAAGAATATACCCAGGAAGACAGAGAACGGATTTTCGGAAAAGCACCGCAAACGGTCTGGGAAAACCTTGAGGCATTTCATAAGTATCCGGATAAGCTGAAAGTCCTGCTCAACAAGGACGACGTGATAGATCGGAATGCTCTGGAATCCTATGAGGCAGCGACCCTTGCCGCCTGGTCGACAGAACTGCACAACAGGATCATACCCAATACCATGGCACTGGTCCGGGAATGCAAAAAACTTCACATGGATCACGACTGCACCGACTTTGACATGCTGAACTGGAAGCGGATTCAGGAGCTCCGAATCTATCTCGGACAGGATGAAATCGTGAAAAAGTCGCTGCTTACGAGAATCAAACTGGCGTTGGACGGAGAGAATTATGATGAAGCTTCGGCGCTGCAGATCGAGATGCAGGAAAAGGTCCAGGAATTGGTCGACACCTATGTAGAATATAAAAAGAATTTATTATAACTGCTGAGAATAGCGGCACGTTGATATACGAATGTGATGAGGACATATACTGCTTAAAGGAGGAAGCGATGTTAGATATTAAACGAATCAGAGAAGATTTTGATCAGGTCAGGAAAGCTGTCGAATCGCGAGGCCAGGGAGATTTCGGCATCGAAAACGTTCTGAGGCTTGACGAGAAGAGAAGAAGTATTCTGGCTGCCGTGGAACAGATGAAAAACAAACAGAATCTGGATTCAAAGGAAATCCCCAGACTGAAAAAAGAGGGAAAAGATACCACTGAACTGATGAAAGAAATGAAAGCGCTTTCTGAAGAGATAAAAAGACTGGACTCGGAGGTCAGCGAAGTGGAAGAGGAGTTGAAAAACACTCTTCTGAACATTCCAAATGCACCATCTCCGGATGTTGCGGCCGGGAAAAGCGACGCGGATAACGTGGAAATCAGAAAATGGGGAGAACCGAGGGCGTTTGATTTTGAATTCAAGGCCCACTGGGATGTGGGACAGGACCTTGACATCCTCGATTTCGAAAGAGCGGCCAAGATCTCCGGCGCAAGGTTCACCGTATATAAGGGACTGGGCGCCAGACTGGAGCGTGCCGTCATCAATTTCATGTTGGATCTTCATACAAGAGAACACGGATATACAGAAATTTTACCGCCGTTTATGGTCAACAGGGATGCCATGACGGGTACCGGGCAGCTACCCAAATTCGAAGAGGATATGTTCTGGATCCCGGCCAAGGACTTTTTCCTCGTGCCTACGGCGGAAGTCCCGGTAACCAATCTCAGAATGAATGAAATCATTGACGCAGAGGAACTGCCGGTCTACTATACCGCTTATACGCCATGCTTCAGAAAGGAAGCCGGTTCCGCCGGAAGAGATACGAGAGGCTTGATCCGGCAGCACCAGTTCAATAAAGTTGAGCTTGTAAAATTTGTGAAACCGGAAACCTCGTATCAGGAGCTCGAGTCCCTCCTGAATGCGGCGGAAGAAGTGCTGAAACGTCTTGAGATCCCGTACAGAGTCGTCCAGCTCAGCACGGGCGATCTTGGCTTCTCCTCGGCGATGACCTACGATATCGAAGTCTGGATGCCGAGCTACGGCAAGTATGTAGAGATTTCTTCCTGCAGCAACTTTGAAAGCTATCAGGCGAGAAGAGCCAATGTCAGGTTCCGCCCCGACCCGAAGAGCAAACCCGAGTTTGTCCATACGCTCAACGGCTCCGGCCTGGCGGTGGGAAGAACTACCGCGGCAATCCTGGAAAATTTCCAGCAGGCTGACGGCTCTGTGGTGATTCCGGAAGCCCTGAGACCTTATATGGGGATCGATAAAATCACAAAATAAGGAGGGATTCTATGCCTCTGAAGTTGAACCTTGGCGATGTTGTAGAGCTGAAAAAGCAGCATCCCTGCGGCGGCAATCAATTTACCGTCATGCGGACGGGGATGGACTTTCGTATCAAATGCAATACCTGTGAAACCCAGATTTGGATCAACCGCCCCGATCTTGAAAAGCGGGTGAAAAAAATCATTGTAAAGGAATAACATGGAGACGGAAAAAACAGAAATTAAGGTACGACAGGAACAGGAACAGGTGAAGGAGCTGCTGCGAAGAGGAGCAATCCGCCACTATTATCTCGGACCCGAAAGCATATGGACGCAGGAGAGCTTTGGAATACTCGTGGGGGGCGCCCTTGCCGTACTCTTCGGCGGGTTTATCCTTCCCAAACTTTTTTTGCATTCCAGCAACAGCGAGGTGTTGAAAATCATCTGCTGGATCTTTGCTGCTGTCGGCATCGGCCTGTGCGTAAAGGGTATTCTCGGAATGGTTCGGGAGTCAAAGACAGAGCATAAGCCCGTTCCGGATCATGTCCATGATGAGATTCTGGCGAGCGATATTGCAGGACTCAAGAAAACCGGTATCACGATGCTGAATGAAAATATTCCCGAGACGAAAGACGGAGAACGCTTTGATGAAATGGAAATGCTTCTGGTCAAAGGTCCGCGGGAATATTCCTCCAATGTAAACCTTCCGCTGGTCTGGAGGCTGGGCGATGACGGAAAGCTGAGGTATTCCAATTTTTCCGTCATGTCGCTGTTTTTCGGCAAAGAAATCCTTTACATCCATACCTGCATTTTCAATTTGAGAAACGGCGCCGCCAGATTTCATCACACCTATACCTGCCCATACGAAAAAATCCGCTTCGTCGGTTTTGAGGACAGCGTCGTGGAGACGGTGACGCAAAACAACAAGGCGGTGGAGCAAAACCTGAAGCTGCTCGTCATTGACGCCGGAGACGGGGAAAATGAAAAACTCTCCATGCCGGTTGCGGATTATGATGCGATAGAGCGCTATCACGGAACCATTGATACGAGCGACGCGGAAGCTGCAGTTAAAGCATTGAATGATAGAAGAAAAGGAGTGGAAAAGAATTGATTATTATAGCGATCGTTTTTATCGTTTATCTTGCCCTTATGGTGGGAATCGGAGTTAAGTTTTACAGTAAAACGAGCAATCTTAGCGACTATTTCTTAGGCGGAAGAAACCTGGGAAGCTGGCTGACGGCATTGTCGGCGCAGGCTTCGGATATGAGCGGATGGCTGCTGATCGGACTGCCCGGAACAGCATATGTTATCTATGCAGGGACCTCTGAAGCCATCTGGACCGCCGTCGGTCTGGTCATCGGAACATACCTGAACTGGCTTTTTGTAGCCAAACGTCTGAGAAAGTATACGGAAGTATCCGGAAATTCCATTACCATTCCTGATTTTCTGGAAAATAGATTCCGGGACAAGAAACATATCTTGAGAGTAGTATCCGCAATTTTTATCGTTATTTTCTTTCTGGTCTATACATCAGCCCAGTTTTCTGCCGGCGCAAAATTATTTTCAACCGTCTTTGGGATGAACTATGCGTCCGGATTGGTTCTCGGCGCTGCAATCATCGTTTTCTATACCGCTTTGGGCGGCTTTACAGCGGTATGCTGGACTGATGCCATTCAGGGGACCATTATGTTCTTTGCTCTGCTGGTAGTACCTTTTATGGCTGTGACAGAAATGGGAGGGTTCGGCGAAGTCAGTGTGCGGCTTGCAGAACTGACCCCCGAGTCTCTGGGCTTTTTCCCGATGAAGAACGGCGCGGTTGATACCATGCTGCTCGCATCAGGCCTGGGCTGGGGGCTGGGATATTTCGGGCAGCCTCACATCCTGACAAGATTCATGGCGATTCAATCTCCTGATATGATTAAAAAGTCAAGAACCATAGCAATGATCTGGGTCATTATTACACTTACCGCCGCGGTTGCCATCGGCGTGATCGGCAGGGCTTACATGCCGAATCTGTCGGACGGAGAAACCATTTATATGGCAATGATCAACAGCATGTTCCCGGATGTTGTGGCCGGAATCCTCTTAACCGCGATCCTTGCCGCCATCATGAGCACGGCAAGCTCCCAGCTGCTGGTAACCGCATCTTCAGCCTCCAAGGACCTTTATGCTCTGATCTTCGGGAAAAGCACGGAGGGTACGGGAATCGTCTGGGTCAGCAGAATAACGGTACTGCTTATTTCCGTAATAGCCATCGCCATCGCTTTGGATCCAAACAGCTCGGTATTCGGCCTGGTTTCCTGCGCATGGGGCGGATTCGGTGCTGCATTCGGACCGCTGCTCCTGTTCTCACTATTCTGGAAAAGAACCACACTTCAGGGGGCGATCGCAGGCATGGTTGCCGGCGGAGTCGTGGACCTGCTCTGGTATTCCATGAAATCCTACGGCGGAATTTTCTCGGTTTATGAGATTATACCGGGCTTCATCGCTTCTTCTGCAGTCATCGTGATCGTCAGCCTTTGCACAAGGCTTCCGAAAGAACTTGCGGATGAATTCGAGGAATCAAAAAAGCCCTGGACTCAATCATAAAAACTGATTATCCTTTTCCTGTACTGGGTATATAACATCTACACAGAAAATAGCCAATACATATTATGGAGGAGGAATAGCTATGTCAGAAGATACAATCAGAAAAAACCCCTGCGGAGACGACAAGGAAATCGACGAATACTTAAATGGAACGATCTGTGAAGTGATACCGGCTGAAGAGGAGCTGAACGATATCGAGGCCCCGTCAGATGATACATTCGAAGTAGATGAAACACCGGAGCCGAAAAAGCTGGAAGATGAATACCTGGGAAATAAGTAATTCCGTTGATTCCCGCAGATGGCGAAAAAAATAAGTGAAATAGAAAAAATATCATATCACATTGAGATATTGCGATTGACCGACAGAAGCTTGCCTTCTGCCGGTCTTTTTCTTTGGTCGTGCCGGACAGGACTGGAAGGTGATATGGATAGGTTTTTGCTGAAAAATATATCCAAATTGCTATTGCTCTCGGCAAGAAAGAAGTATAGAATACTTATAAATCATTCACTATATTGTGAATGATAGTGTTTTTATCGAGTATAACATGGAAAGGAGGGGAAGTATGTCCGAAGCTGAAATCAGAAAAAATCCTTGCGGAAACGACAAAGAGATCGACGAATACCTGAACGGAACGATCTGCGAAATTGTACCGGCTGCGGAGGACCTGAATGATATCGAAGCTCCGGAAGATGACTGCTTTGAAGTACAAGCCAATGACGAGCCGGAAGAAATTGAAGACGAATATATTAAAAAAATCGTTGACATTAAAAGCGTAATTTAATATACTATCAACAATACGAAACTCGTCTGAATAAAAGGAATATGCGGCGAGCGGATCAGAAAATGCAATGACGGAGTATTTGTTTTTTCGAAAAGCGTAGCAGAGAGTCGGTGGGTGCTGTGAACCGATACGCGGTAAAAAACAATCTCGCTCCTGAGCAGGAACCCCAACGCTACGAATAAGCTATTAAGGTTTCCCGGCAGGCCCCGTTATCAAGGCCGAGGATTTGTTAGAATCCGGTGAGTTGACTGTTTTATAACAGTAAGCAGGGTGGTACCGCGGTAAGATTTTATCGTCCCTGGAGCTTAAGAAAAAGCTTCAGGGATTTTTTAATGGCATAGACGAAAATTTCATTTCGAAAAATCCGGCTGAAGCGGATCAATCGAAGCATCGGCTGAGGAAAGCACAGCCAGTCCGATGCTGACAGATGCCTAGAATAGGAGGAAGAAACAATGACCAGAATGATCAAAATTTTCGACACAACATTAAGAGACGGAGAGCAGTCTCCGGGCTGCAGCATGAACCTGAAAGAAAAGATTGAAATGGCAAAACAGCTGGAAAAAATGAAAGTAGATATTATTGAGGCGGGCTTTGCCATATCCTCCCCGGGAGATTTTGTTTCGGTAAAGACCGTCGCCGAGACAGTAAAGGATTGCACCGTTGCCAGCCTTGCAAGAACAACGGTGGAGGATATCGACAGAGCATGGGAGGCTCTTCAGGGAGCTGTTGCACCAAGGATTCATACCTTTATTGCTACCTCTCCCATCCATATGGAATACAAGCTGATGATGACGCCGGAAGAGGTATACGAGCGCTCCGTTGCTATGGTGAAGCATGCAAAACAATACTGCAGTGATATCGAATGGTCTGCGGAAGATGCAACCAGAAGCGATCCGGTCTTTCTGGCCAGAGTGATCGAAGGTGTAATCAAAGCGGGAGCCACTACCATCAATCTTCCTGATACTGTCGGCTACACAACACCGGATGAGTATTATGGATTTCTGATGAAAGTACAGGAGCTTGCACCGTCCATGGCAAACATTACCCTGTCGGCTCACTGCCATAATGATCTGGGGCTGGGCGTTGCCAATTCGCTGGCTGCGATCAAGGCGGGTGCGAAGCAGATCGAATGCACCATCAACGGCATCGGAGAGAGAGCCGGAAACGCAGCCATGGAGGAAATCGTAATGGCGCTTCACACGAGAAAAGACATCATTAACGCGGATACAAGAATCGTTACTACGGAAATCATGCGTTCCTCTGGTCTCCTTTCCAGAATCACGGGTGTCAAAGTACAGCCCAACAAAGCCATCGTAGGAGAAAACGCTTTTGCTCATGAAGCGGGCATCCACCAGCACGGCGTAATGAAAAACAAAGAGACTTATGAAATTATGAAGCCGGAATCCATCGGACTGACCCGCAACAATCTGGTATTGGGCAAACACTCCGGAAAGCATGCTTTCAAGGATAAGATTAAAAATCTCGGATACGACCTGACCGAGTCGGAGGTCGACCGTATGTTCATAAAATTCAAGGAGCTTGCCGACAAGAAAAAGTCTGTTTACGACCGGGATATCGAAGCGCTCATTTCCAAGGAATCCGTACAGGTACCGAAGACTTACTGCTTGGGAAGCTTTGTGATCAACAGCGGAAACACCATCACCTCCACGGCGGTTATCAAGATGATCAAGGACGGGAAAGCCATCGAAAAGGTGTCCAGGGGCGAGGGCCCTATCGACGCATCCTTTAAGGCAATTGAAAAGGTCGTCGGCATGGAGTTTAAACTGGAAGATTACCAGATTCAGTCCGTTACGGAAGGCGAAGACGCATTGGGCGACGCACTGGTTAAGATCAGTGATTCAGACGGGAATGTCTTTTCGGGCAGAGGTCTGTCTATGGATATCATAGAAGCCAGTATCCATGCATATATCAACGCAATCAACAAGATGATCTATGATAAGAATTAGATTAAGATGACAATGAGAATTAACAGATCAAATCAAGGAGGAACAGGATCATGGGAATGACAATGACGCAGAAAATACTGGCAGCCCACGCAGGCTTGAAAGAAGTCAAGGCCGGACAGTTTATCGAAGCGGATCTGGATATCGTTTTGGCAAACGATATTACCGGACCCGTTGCAATTAAAGAATTTCAGAAGATGGGCGCAGAAAAGGTCTTTGATAGAAACAAGGTTGTGCTGGTGCCGGATCACTTCACACCGAACAAGGATATTAAAGCTGCGGAGCAATGCAAGATGCTGCGGGAGTTCGCCGTGGAGCAGGAGATAGAAAATTACTTTGAAGTAGGGGAGATGGGCATCGAGCATGCGCTGCTTCCGGAAAAGGGAATTGTTGTGGCAGGGGATGCTGTGATCGGAGCCGATTCCCACACTTGCACTTATGGAGCGCTCGGCGCCTTTGCCACCGGGATCGGGTCCACCGATATGGCGGCCGGCATGGCACGCGGAAAGGCCTGGTTCAAGGTACCTTCCGCCATCAAATTTGAGTTGACCGGAAAGCCATCGAAATGGGTCAGCGGCAAAGATGTGATTCTTCACATCATCGGTATGATCGGGGTGGACGGAGCGCTCTACAAATCCATGGAATTCATGGGCCCCGGTCTGAAACACCTTTCCATGGATGACCGGCTTGCCATGGCAAACATGGCCATTGAGGCAGGAGCAAAGAACGGCATCTTCATGGTGGATGACAAGACAAAGGAATACATGAAGGAACATAAGAACAGAAACAAGGCGTTCAAGAAGAAAATCAGGGTATATGAGCCTGACAAGGACGCAGTCTATGATGAGACCTATGTCATCAATCTTTCCGAAATCAGGCCTACGGTTGCTTTCCCGCATCTGCCGGAAAACACCCGATCCATCGATGAGGTGGGCGATATCAAAATCGATCAGGTCGTCATCGGTTCCTGCACCAACGGCAGAATGGAGGACATGGAAGTTACCGCAAAGATCCTGAAAGGGAAAAAGGTTGCAAAAAATCTGAGATGCATCATCTTCCCCGGAACCCAGAATATCTATCTCGAATGTATGAGAAAAGGGTATGCGGAGATCTTTATCAAGGCAGGCGCAGTGTTTTCCACACCGACCTGCGGTCCGTGCCTCGGCGGGCATATGGGAATTCTGGCAGCCGGTGAGCGGGCTGTGGCGACGACCAACCGCAATTTCGTGGGAAGAATGGGCCATGTAGATTCAGAGGTCTATCTTGCCAGTCCCGCGGTAGCTGCTGCGTCCGCCGTAGCAGGTAAGATTTTTAATCCGGAGAATCTATAAGTTAGAATTAAGGAAGGGAATGAAAATGGGTAAAGTATTTAAATACGGTGAAAATGTCGATACGGATGTCATTATCCCCGCCAGACACCTCAATACCTCGGAACCGTCGGAGCTGGCGAAACACTGCATGGAGGATATCGACGCGGAATTCGTCAGTCGGGTGAAGGAAGGCGATATCATCGTAGCGGGCAAAAACTTCGGCTGCGGCTCTTCCCGGGAGCATGCGCCCATCGCAATCAAAGCGGCCGGCGTGAGCTGTGTCATCGCTCCCACCTTCGCCAGAATTTTTTATCGCAACTCCTTTAATACAGGTCTGCCGATTCTGGAGTGTGCAGAGGCAGCACAAAAGATCGACGGGGGAGATGAGGTCAAAGTCAATTTCAAGACAGGCGAAATCAAAAACATTACGAAGGGGGAGTCCTACCAGGCAGAACCCTTCCCGGAATTTATCAGCAAAATCATCGAAAACGGCGGCCTGGTAAACTATGTAAAGAGCAATCTGTAGGAACAAAGAAGGAGAAAACAGATGAATAAATTTTCTACAGTCGAAAATTTTCCACTGAGGTGTTATAAAATAGCATTAGTTCCGGGGGACGGAATCGGCCCGGACGTGGTAGCAGAAGCGGTAAGGGTGCTGGACCAAATCGGTGTGAAATACGGGCACCGGTTTGAATATACCACCGTGCTGGCAGGAGGCGCTGCCATTGATGCAACGGGGGAATGTCTTCCCCAAAACACCATTGAGGTGTGCAGAAACAGCGATGCCGTTCTTCTTGGAGCGGTAGGAGGCTGGAAATGGGATACCCTTCCGGGTGATCAAAGACCAGAGAGGGCCTTGCTCGGGTTGAGGAAAGAGCTTGGTTTGTTTGCAAACCTGCGCCCGGCGCTGCTTTTCGAAGAACTTGCGGAAGCCTGCCCTCTCAAACCGGAAATCATTGAGGGCGGACTGGATATCGTCGTTGTGCGGGAACTGACCGGAGGTATTTACTTCGGAGAAAAAGGCTACAAGGATACAGAACTAGGTAGAGCGGCTTACGATGTGGAACTTTACTCGGAAGAGGAAGTCAGGAGAATTGCTGTTGTTGCCTTTGATATGGCAATGAAACGAAATAAAAAGCTTACCAGTGTCGACAAAGCCAATGTTCTTGAAAGCTCGCGGCTCTGGAGAAGCGTAGTCACGGAGGTAGCCAAGGATTACCCGGAAGTGGAGCTCAGCCATATGTACATCGATAACGCGGCGATGCAGATGGTGAGAAATCCCAAACAGTTTGACGTCATCGTTACCAGCAATATCTTCGGTGATATTCTTTCCGATGAAGCCAGCATGATCACAGGTTCCATCGGCATGCTCCCCTCCGCAAGCCTGGCCAAGGGCAATTTCGGAATGTATGAGCCGGTTCACGGATCCGCCCCGGATATCGCCGGTCAGAACAAGGCAAACCCTATGGCGACCATCTTGTCTGCGGCGATGATGCTTCGCTATACATTCGGCCTTTCCAGGGAAGCCGACGATGTGGAAGCCGCGATCAGGTCGGTTCTGGCTGCCGGCTTCAGGACACCCGATATTATGAGCCCGGGGAACGTGATGCTGGGAACAAAAGAGGCGGGAGATCAGATCATCGCCGCCATTCAATAAAACATAATACCGTCTGAACAAAGAGGGCTGCCTGTCACAAGACAGGCAGCCCTCATATCGTGATGGAAGAACCGGCTCCGGATTAATCTCCGGAGGGTTTTTCCGCAGAAACCTTCCGGCCCGCATGGGTAGCACGGGCCAGCAAATTTGAAAGGCAGGCAGAGAAATTCTCGGTTCGCTTTCCCTCTGCTTGTGGCACCCTTCCAAATCTTGGAGGAAATTGTGCAAGTAATATGGCTGCAAACATGATGACACAGCCTGCGGTTTCCCGCGGGGATATTTGCTCGTTCAGCAGGAGTATTCCCGCGACAACGGCAAAAACTGCTTCTAAAGAAAAGATCAGGGAAGCCACTGCCGGCTCGGTATCCCTCTGGGCTATAATCTGAAGAGTATAGGCGACGCCGCAGGACAGGACTGCGGAATACAGTATAGGCTGCCAGCAGGCCAGGACATTCGCCCAGTTCACTTTTTCATATATCAATGCAAACGGTAAGGAAATCATCCCGGCAATGAGAAATTGCAGGCAGGATAGCCTGACCCCATCCACTTTCGGAGAAAAGTGATCGATGACCAGAATATGTGAGGCAAAACCGAAGGCGCCCAGAACCACCATAAAATCGCCTTTTCCGATAGAGAAACCCTCTGTTACACTGAGAAGGTAAAGACCTGACGTCGCCAGCACAACGCAGACCCAAATCACTGCACGGACCTTGCGTCCAAGGAAGAAGCCAAGGATCGGTACCAGTACAATATAAAGTGCTGTAATGAAACCGGCTTTTCCTGCAGTGGTATACATCATGCCAAATTGCTGAAGTAAAGCCGCGATGAACAATACAGTACCGCAGATCACACCGCTGACCAGCAGGGTTCTTTTATCTTTTCTCTGGTCTGCTTCCGCCGTCGCCTTATCTTCATACAAGACATAGCCCTTTTTCTTTTTTAATCTGTCTATGAACAGGATCACAGGGAGCAATACCAGGGATCCAATCAAAAATCGTATTCCGTTAAAAGTAAAGGGACCGATATATTCCATTCCGGCTTTCTGGGCCACGAAGGAAACTCCCCAAATCAGCGCTGCCAAAAACAGCATCATGTCTGCTCGTAATTTTTTGCTCATAATATTGCCTCTCTGTTTATTTCTGCTAAAAAGATTCGATATTAAATATAGCAACTGTTGTGCCAATTGTAAATAAAAATATTTTTCCAACCATAAAATTCGGAAAGTGTTGATTTCATAACGTTTCTACGTGAACGCTAAAATCTGTATATCATAAAAAGAAGAAAAAACCGAATTGAATTCGAATCAAATGCCATATCTACGATACGAAATCGATTCAAATGGTAGACATCGTGTCTGCGACCGGTTATAATGAAGCAAGATGAAAATAAAAAGTATTGATCTAAGATAGATATCCGGCGGCAAAAGAGCCGAGTACAGGAAAAGGGAAAGGAACGGCAATGGGAAAAGTAAAGGATACGTTCGGACTGAGCCGGGTGATCGAACCAAAATCATCGGTGCCTGTCACAGCCTGGAAGCTGGACAACAGCAAACAAATCAAGCCGGAGGAATGCCGGGTTGCACTGAAGCTGATCCATATGGAAAGAGACTGCTTCCAGCAGATCTGCAATGAGAGTCAGTTTGATGAGACGAAAATAAAGGCAAGGATATTTGATCTGGTCAACCGCCGAGGAAAGCTTCACAACCCTTTCACAAACACAGCGGGCCAGTTTTACGGAACGATAGAGGAGATGGGAAGCAAGTATGCGAAGCAATCTCCCTATCGGACGGGGGATGATATTTTCTGCCTGACGACCATGACAGCCATACCGATTCATATCGAATCGATTCATAAGATTGATTATAATTACGGGGAACTGACAGTGACGGGATACGGAATTATTTTTCTTGATTCTCCGCTGACGACGATTCCTCCCGGCATACCACTGGAATATACTATGGTGGCCTATGATGAAGCAGCCAATTTTTATGTGATTTATAACTCATGCAAAAAAGGGGAACGGTACCTGATCATCGGAAAGGATCTGCTTTCCGGCCTGACTTACGTTGCCGCCATAAGAAAAGCAGTCGGGTCAGACTGTTATATTACGATGATTCTACATGAAGACGGAATCGGGACGCTGACACGGAAGCAGGCAGAGGATGAACTGGCCCACTGGGTGGACTCGTTCTATATTCTTGATGTCACACAGCCGATCAGCGCTTCGGAAACGGTACTGGCCGGAGAAAAGGTTCCTTATGACCAGACGATCAATTGCGAGGACCTTCTGGGATCGGAAGTGCTGAGCGTTATTCTGACGCGGAGGAAAGGGCAGCTGTATTTTACAAGCCTGATGAACAGCTACACCCAGTCCAATCTCATTGCGGAAAGCATGAACAAAGAATTGGAAACTCATGTGCTCTGTCAGTTTGTCGAGGGAGTCGAAGAGTTCACCATAGAATTGCTGAGCTCCATTTCCGGGGATCTGGACCGGCTGAACAAGTTGTACCGGTCTCAGGATGCAGTCAAACAACATCGGGGAAAAAAGACGGTCGCCCTGAATGCAGAAAATGCGGGAAAAGCGGACGATTTCGTTTTCGGAAGCTCAGTAACGGAAACAATGATCCACGAGGTCCTGAACATTGCCGATTACGACTGCAACGTTATACTTCAGGGAGAAACCGGCGTCGGCAAGGAAAAGATCATGGAGCTGATCTATAAAAACAGTGCCAGAAAGAACAAGCCCTGTGTCAAAATCAACTGCGCGACGATTCAGGAAAACCTGGCGGAAAGCGAATTCTTCGGATATGAGGCTGGATCTTTCACCGGCGCTCAGGCGATCGGGAAAAAGGGATATTTCGAGCTGGCCAACGGGGGGATCCTTTTTCTGGATGAGGTGGGAACCTTGTCTTTGAACCTGCAGTCCAAGCTGCTTCGGGTTCTCCAGGAAAATCAGTTCTACCGCGTAGGCGGAACAGCTCCCATCGACATCAACGTACGCGTGATCTGCGCCAACAATGTGCCGCTGCGCCAGCTGATTGAGCAGGGAAAATTCCGGGAGGATCTTTATTACCGTCTGAATATCTGTACGATTACCGTGCCTCCGCTGCGGGAACGCAAGGACGATATCGTTGTCCTTGCTGCCGCCTTTCTGGAAAACTATTGCAGACGGTACTGCAGGGACAAGGAATTCGATCCGACAGCCCTTGCCAAGCTGGCCGAATACGACTGGCCGGGCAATGTCAGAGAGCTTGAGAACCTGATCCACCGGACGGTGATCAGCGTACGGGGACATGTCATAACGGGTGAAGACATCGAAAGAGTATTGAACGAAAATATTTACGAGGATTTGGTGATCGACCTGAAACGCAGCATGAGAACCTCGGCTTCTCTGGATTTCAATAGGATCATTGAACAGCAGGAGGCCCGGCTCATTGAATACGCACTGAAAAAGTTTGGCAGCACAAGAAAAGCCGCTGAGTTCCTCAACATGACTCAGCCTCAGCTCATGCGGAAAAAACAGAAGTATGACCTTTAATTGAAAATCGTCAATGCCCATCACAAACTTCGGAAATCCCATATCCCACCATCTCCTCAAACACTTCCACCGGCATGGGCCTGGCGAAATAATACCCCTGTGCCATGTGGCAGCCCGAGGCGACGAGAAAGTCAACCTGCTCTTTATTTTCTACGCCTTCAGAGAGTATCTTCAGATTCAGATCGTTGGCAATCCGGATAATTCCGTCGAGGATGATCTTATCCTTCTCCTCCATACTGCCTTTCCGGAAGAATTCCTTATCCAGCTTTAAAATGTCCACCGTGAGATCCTTCAGAAGATTCAGAGATGAAAAACCGGAGCCGAAATCGTCGATGAGGATGGAGAATCCCAGTTTTTTCAAATCCCGGATCATGAGATCCGCCTCCCGGGAGTCAAACAGGATGCTCTCCGTCAGTTCCAGCTCAAAAAGCCCGGGAGCGATCTGGTACTTGTCGATCAAGGCTTTCAGCTGGACTCCGAACTGCTGGTTTGCTAAATGTGCCTTGGAGACATTTACGGAAACCGGCATGACGGACTCGCCCGCATCAATCCATTTTCGTATCATCTGACAGACTTTCTCATAAATATGGAAATCCAGTTCCAGAATAAAACCGTTGCTTTCAAACAGAGGAATAAACTGGTCCGGCATAATAAGTCCCTCGGTAGGATGCTGCCAGCGTGCAAGCGCTTCCGTTCCGATGATCCGGCCGCTCATCAGATCGATTTTTGGCTGCAAATGGACAAGAAAATCACCATGTTCAAGAGAAGACGCCATGGCGCTCTCAAGGTTCTTTTTCCGGAGAAAATCTTGTTCGACCTTTTCGTTATAGAAAACGATGGAAGCATTATGGATATCTCCCGCCGTTTTATGCGCAATATCGGCTTTGCCCACCAAGGAAGGAATATCGGTCTCTCCGGGAGGGACCTTATAGATCGCGCAGGTGAACTGGGCTTTATAACGGCTGTTGATCCGGCACAGGCGTTCCTCACAATTTTTACAGATGGCCAGACTTCTCTCTGCAATTTCTTCGTCGTTTTTATATTCCAGAAGGCAGACGAAGTTGTCGGCGGAAATCCTCGCTGAACACTCGGTCTGCTTTGTCATTCGCGCCAGTTCCCGGGCTACTTCGGCCAGTATGTAATCACCTGCGGAGTATCCTAAGGTATCATTGATATAGGAAAATTTATAGATGTCAAAATAGGCGACGGCATAATCTTTATTTTTGCCGTTTTTTAAAATTTCATGGGCGTCAAGCTTGAACTTATCGTAGTTCCAGGTACCCGTTACACGATCCAGGTAAGCGGCTTTCCTGATTTCATGACTGTGATGGCATTTTATCACAAGGATGATTACAGCAAAAACAGTGCCTGTCAGGAGCAGCGCCAATAGAATCGGAGACTTAGATTGATTCAGGAATTGATTTGCTGTGGTACCCGAAGGGGGTGTGTCTGAAGAACTCCAGTCATAGTATTTTTTTTGGAGCTCGAATTCGTAGTAGGGATTGTATTCTTTCATGCTGTTCAGCGCAACATTCAAGGGGTCCATGATCTCCTGATTTCCCTTGGCTGTGATAAAATAGTATGGCGTCGGATTGAACCAGGCCACAATGCGTTCCGCGGGGCTTTTTTCAAGGCTGTTCATAACGACTGCATCGATTTTTCCGGTATAAAGAGCATTCAGAAGAGAGGCCCTGTCATCAAACGGTATGGTTTTGATAGAGAATTCTTTTCTCAGGGCAAATGCTTCCAGACCCTTTTGGGAGGGATCGTTTTCCAGCACACCGGCCAGCATCCCGTTAAAATCCGAATAGGATCCGGCCGCAAACTCCAAATTTTCCTCTGCGACACAAAGCACGGAATAGCTCATGCCGATTTCCCGTTCGGAGTAGTCAAACCTCTTGCGGAGCTCCAGGTCTGCAGAAGCGGGAGCCAGAAGGTCGATCTCGCCGGATTCGAGCATCTTCAACCCGAGTTCCCGGGTAACGGGTATGTATTCATATTTCCATCCGGTATAATTTGAGATTTCCTGCAGATATTCGTGACCGTAGCCCCCGGCAGAGCCGGTGCTGCTATAGCCGTAAAAATTGTTAAGATCGATTCGTGCAATACGGATGATACGGCCTGCGGATTCCCCGGCAGACGGTGAGTTGCCCGCGTCAGCTGTGGAAACGATGAAGAAGATACTAATGTGCAGGATCAGTAAAAAAATAGGAATCGTGCGGATTGTACTATGTTTCATAAGATATCGTTCTCCCCAATAGCCTTTTCATTGCTCCTATTATACAATAGTAAAAAGAAAGATACAATCCATATTATTCCTAATTTTGATACTTTGTTAAATTTTATTAGACTGAATATCGAATCAACAGGGTTTAAAACGTTAAATTAAACGCATAATCGAATATTATAAAAGAGAGATAACTAGGCTAGCTGCCGACAATCACTTCCCCGAATTCGTTTACGCCGATAACTTTCTCTCCCATCTCCCGCATTGCCTGTACGTAGGCAATGGCGTCGGCTTCGATACGCTCGCCGGGACAGAGTAACGGAATGCCGGGGGGATAGGGAATAATGGAGCTGGCGCAGATCCTTCCCTCGCTGTCGGTCAGTTTGATCCTTTTCTTTGCGGTCGGGATGTCAAACATGACCGCCTGTTTCGGGGGAGTTAATGTATTGGCTCTATGTTCCGTTTTGTGGATCTCAAGACCCGATTCTCTGACCTTTCTGCTGATGTCTTCGAGCGCATTGGCAAAGCGTTCGTAGTCATTTCTTGTGTTTCCGATCCCGGTCATGGCCATGATCCAGTCGCCGGTGAAAAGCTCGATATAGACGCTGTATTCTTCCAGAAGTATCTTGTCCAGTCGGGCTCCAGTGATCCCAAGCTCACCCAGGCTGAGGTTGATCTTTGTCCAATCCAGCCCCTTCATTTTTCCCATGGTCTTTACACCGGGAATATTGCTTATCCTTTCGTAGAATGCGCTCAGATTACGGATCCATTCTTCCATGAGCTCCTGTCGGTGCTTCTCGAGAATGTCTGCGCAAATGTCCATAGAGGTCATCAGTAGATAAGAAGGGCTGGTGCTTTGAATGCACTGCAGCTTGTCTTCCAGAATATACTGATCTACAAGATCCGTGTTGTAGTGCAGGGCCGCGCTTTGGGTAAAAGAGGCCAGTGTTTTGTGGGTGCTGTTGATTACCAGATCAGCTCCCGATTGAATTGCAGACGGCGGCAGGTTGTCCGAAAAATGCAGATGCGCACCGTGGGCTTCATCCACGATAAGAACAATTCCATGGCGGTGTGCGATTTCAGCGATAGTCCTGATATCGCTGCATACGCCGTAGTAATTCGGACTGGTGATCATGACTGCCTCCGCATCGGGGTTTTCCACAATCAGGTGCTCGATTTCGGAAGGAGAGACTGCGCCGGAGATTCCGAATTCTTCTATCATCTCCGGATAAGCGTACGCAGGGCGAATGTCGCCGAGTGTCAACGCATTAAACACAGATTTGTGACAGTTTCTGGCCATGATGAGCCGTTTCCCCTTTTTGACAGAGGCCAGAATAGCGGCGATATTTCCGCCGCTGGAACCGTTGACTAAAAGATATGATTTTTTACTGCCGTAAAGGCTTGCGTAATGATCCTGAACGCTTTTTATAATTCCTTCGGTCTGGAACAGGTTGTCCGCGCCGGAGATTTCGGTGATGTCAAAATCCATGACCCGGTCGAGAAACTCGTGGTAGCCGAACCTCCGGTACAAATGAGAACCTTTATGCCCCGGCATGTGAAAGGAAACGGCATCCTTTTCAAGATAGCCGGCAATAAAATCATGGATAGATGTGGTGACTGACATGTTTATTCCTCTCCCAAGGTCTCCGCGAAGACATCGGTGACCGCCTTTTTGCGGCAATCCGGACAAATGACGGTGTCCGATCCGGTAGAAGCCTTGTAATGTTTATCTGTCGAGACAATCTTACCACAAATTTCACATTTTACCCATGGAAAATTTTTGTTCCATATGGTCCGGCCTTCTTCCTTATCCGCCACCTGGATGCATTGGGTAGGGCAGAAACCCGCACAGCTGGCACAGCCGATGCATGTTGCGGCTTGCCTGTCATAAGGAGTACTAACCTTTTTTGTGATTCCCCGGTACACGGTTGATATGGCGGAAGATCCCAATTTTCTACAAACCTGAACACAAAGACCGCAAAGGATACACTGCCCTTCCTTTTCTGAATATCTTTTCTCCGGCTTAACGTTGCAGCGTTCCATCAAGTCATTGATAACCGGACTGTCAGGCGCCTGGCAATACATCAATTTCAGGATCGTTGAGCGTAGTCTTTGAATTTCGCCTGTATTGGTTTTTACTGTGAGGCCTTCTTTGGAAGGATAGGCGCAGGAAGCAACCAGCCTGCTCTTGTTTTTCTCCGTGATCTCCACCATGCAGAGCCTGCAGGAGCTGACCGGCTCCACGGCGTCGCTGTAACAGAGCCCGGGAATAAAAATGTCTTCCCGCCTTGCTGTCTGTAATATGGTTTCTCCGGGATAAGCCTCCACTTCCCGGCCGTTGATTTTCATCAGCATAAAACCCCTCCTCTCATTCTGCTGAAATTGCGCCGAACGGGCACTTTGTCCTGCAAATTCCGCATTTGATGCAGGCTTCCGAATCGATCCGGTAGGGCTTTTTCAATTCTCCTGAAATTGCTCCGGATGGGCAGTTTTTCGAGCAGAGGCCGCAGCCCTTGCATTTTTCGGGTATAATGCGGAAAGCAAGAAGGCTGGTGCAGACGCCTGCACGACATCGTTTATCGACAATATGCTCTGTATATTCGTCCCGGAAATAGCGAAGGGTTGACATGACCGGATTCGCAGCAGTTCTGCCCAGTTCGCAGAGAGAGGCCAGCATTGCGGCTTCACTCAACTCTTCCAGCAAATCCAGATCGGAGAGTTCTCCCTTTCCGTCGCAGATCCGGGTTAGAATTTCGAGCAAGCAGCGCAATCCCTCACGGCAAGGAGTACATTTTCCGCAGGATTCCTCGGAAAGGAACTTTACATAGTAACGGGCAAGCTCTACCATGCAGGTTGAATCATCCATAACGATAATGCCGCCGCTTCCCATCATCGATCCGTTCGCTTTTAAAGAATCAAAGTCGATTTCCAGATCCATGAGATTTTCCGGAATGCATCCGCCTGAAGGTCCTCCGGTCTGAACCGCTTTAAACGTTCTTCCGTCAGGGATTCCGCCTCCGATGTTGAATACCAGCTCCCGAAGGGTGACACCCATAGGAACCTCCACCAGACCGGTACGTTTCACTTTTCCGACCAGGGAAAAGACCTTGGTTCCCTTGCTTCCTTCTGTACCAAGTGCTGCATATTGACTTCCGCCGTGCAGCAGAATATAAGGAATATCGGCCAGAGTTTCTACATTGTTAAGAACAGTTGGCTGATCAAACAGTCCCTTTTCAACGGAACGGATATATTTTACCCGCGGTTCTCCGACTCTCCCCTCGATGGAGTTCATCAAAGCGGAGGATTCTCCGCAGACGAAGGCCCCGCCGCCCCGTACGATTTCACAGTCAAAATCAAAACCGCTTTCCAGGATGTTGTTCCCAAGATAGCCTCGGCTTCTCGCCTCGTCAATTGCCGCCTGGACATAGGTAAGAGCCAACCCGTATTCGTCACGGATATAAAGGAAGCCTTTCTTTGTACCGATGGCATAGGCGCCGATGATCAATCCCTCCAGCACACTGTGGGGGTCTCCCTCCATGATGCTCCGGTCCATGAACGCACCGGGGTCTCCCTCGTCCCCGTTGCAGATCATATATTTGGTTTCAGAGGCAGCCTCAAAACAGGATCGCCATTTTCTGCCTGTGGGAAATCCGGCGCCCCCACGGCCGCGCAGCTTGCTGAGCTCAACCTCCCGGATTACATTCTCCGGACTCAGGGCAAGGGCTTTGGTCAGTCCCTTGTAGCCGTCTCTTTTTAAATAATCATCAATGTTTCCGGGATCGATGATCCCTGTATTTCTCAATGCAATTTTCAACTGGGGAGAATAGAACGGGTTTTCGTCTCTTGAGAGGACTGGCTTGCCCGTATCATTCTTATAAAGCAGACGCTCCACGGCTTCTTTTCCGAGGCTCTTAAGGATTTCTTCCGCATCATCGGGCCTGACCTTATAATATGTAATATGGTCCGGAAGCACGGTAACCATAGGGCCGTTTTCGCAGAATCCGTTGCAGCCCGTCTTTTTTACATAAGGCCGAATCTTGATATCCAGTCCGGATGCTGATTCCCGAAACCGGTCAACCACGGCCTGAGAGCCGTTGGCAAGACAGCCTGTGCCGCAGCAGACGAGAATTTCTCTATTCAAGTTCGGTCACCTCCTGCATAGCTGCTTTTGCATTATGAATCAAAGCTGATGCGCCGCCGGCCCGAACATTTCCATGGTACTCGCTGCCGCAGATGACGACAGGGGCCATAGCGCAGGAACCTACACAATTGACGACTTCTATGGAAAAAAGTCCATCGGGCGTCGTTTCTCCTTCCTTGATTTTCAAAGCGCTCTTAATTTCTTCCAGAACGCCGGAGCTGCCGCGGATATGGCAGGCGGTGCCATCGCAAACCTTGATGATGCACTTTCCTTTTTTATCCAGGCTGAGAGCCTTGTAAAAGGTTGCAATAGAGAAAATTTCAGATACGGGTACCCCTAGATGGCCGGAAACTGCCAATAAATGATTGGGAGAGATATAGCCGTATTCTTTTTGTACCTCCTGGAGTACTGCGAGGGAGTACCTCTGCTCTTGAGGATAACGATTCAGAATTGTTTTAATATTGTTCGTCGATTCAAGCTGCAACTGCAACACTTCCTTTCATTAGGAACTTCTGTTTTTCCATGCCGGCAGAACGTAGAAACAATGCAAAAGATCAGCCCCCTGCAATTCTGGGAAAGAGTGAGACCACGGAATCCGAGTCGATAATAGAATCCTTACCGGAAAGAAAATCAATATTTCTTCCGTCGACCAGGAAGATGACATCGGGATGGATTTCTCCTTCGTCTTCTGCCAGGAGCTCTTTTCTGAGGGCGCAGCCATAGCGTCTGCCTAATTCTTGCAGCAGATTGATGGCAGAAAGAGGCCCAAGGAGGAGAGTCTCCTCCTTGCGCCCTGTGAAGTTTCTATAGTATGCAAAATATCTGATAACCATGTGATGATCCTAACTTGTTTCCTGATTCCGGCTACTGCAATTCGAGCTCAGCCAGCTTGCCCTTCGTGGGAACGCCTTCCGCGTCCCACCCCCTCAGTTCATAATACTCAGGAAGCATGACGTCCAGCTCACATACCTTGCCTTTGGCCGGGCCTGCAGGCATCGGTTCCTTAAGGATTCTCGGAGGCAGGGTATCATCTTTTTTAGTGAAGCCCTGACTCATGTTGAACAGCTTCTCCAGGTTCCAGATTCTGTCTCCCGCTCTCAGGATATCCTCGTCAGACAGATCCCAGCCGGTGCAGGTCCGGAGCATCGCGCCGATCTCCGGCAGCCCGATTCCAAAGGTTGTAAACAGACAGAGGCCGGAGGAGTCGACGGCAGCTGTGAGATCCTGGAAGATCTTCAGCATGTTCGCCTTTCCGTCGGTCACCAGCGGATCCAGTTTAACCGGGATTCCCAGGATTTCCGGAGATACGAGATAGCCTCTGACATGACATCCGCCGCGATTGGAGGTTGCATATTCGAGGCCCATACCCTGAAGACTTCTGCCGTCATAGGCGGGCATTTCCTGCTTTTTAACCGACATAGAAAGCTCTGGAGCACCGCAGCCTTCCGCCAGGCGATAAGATCCCTGGGCCAGCTTGTCACCGAAGCCCTCCCTAAGTGCGGTTTTCTTTGCAAATTCTACGATGCTGGCGGCATTGCCAAAGACCAGGCTTCCTCCCATTTCATCCGCCTTGATCAGTCCTTTGTCAAAGAGCTCCATGGCGCAGGCAAAGGTAGCGCCCAGCGTAATGGGATCCATGCCGTATTCGTTGCAGAGGAAGTTGGTATTGCAGACAGCCTCCAGGTCGTTGATGCCGCAGGAAGCCCCCAAAGCCCAGGCTGCTTCGTATTCAGGGCCTTCGCCCGCCGATTTGAACGGGCCCTCCTTGATCTTTGTCACACGGCCGCAGGCCATGGAACATCCGAAGCACCCTTTATTTCTTACGAGATACTTTTCCGCTAGCGTCTCACCTGAGATATCGTCGGCATCTTCGTAATAGGCTCCGTCTCTCGCATTTCTCAAGGGAAGACCTCCGGAAGCATTGATGATATTAACGAGGATTTCCGTTCCGTAAGCGCCGAGACCGGCTCCGGTTACGGGGTTATCCTTGAGTTTCTGCCTTGCATCGGTGCAGGCGGCAAGGAAGCCGGTCTTGTCGGCAACCTTGATTCCTCCGGTGCCGCGGGCGACTACAGCCTTCAGGTTTTTAGAGCCCATGACCGCGCCCAGACCGCCTCGTCCTGCGGCGCGATGCTTGTCATTCATGATGGTGGCAAAAAGAACGCCTTTTTCTCCCGCAGGGCCGATACAGCTGACCTTGGCGTCTGGGTCGGTGGCGTTAACCAGCAGGTCGGTGGTTTCGAATACGGTTTTGCCCCAGAGTTCCTCGGCGGAGCGCAGCTCGGCCTTCCCGTCATGAACGTAAAGGTAAACCGGTTTTTCCGATTTCCCCTCGAATATGATGCCGTCGAAACCGGCATATTTCAGCTCCGGGCCGAACTGGCCCCCGGAGTTGGCACAGCCGATGGTTCCCGTCAGAGGTGCCTTTGTGATCCACATAAGACGACCCGCGCTGGTAGCAAAGGTTCCCGTCAACGGCCCGGTCATAAGGATCAGCTTGTTTTCCGGTGAAAAAGCATCGGCATCTTTATCCACCTCGTCCGCATAGTACTTGGTTCCAAGTCCTCTGCCGCCTATGTATTTTTTTGCGAGGGCTTCACTGACCGGTTCTTCCTTGACGGTTCCCCGTGTTAAATCCACCCGCAGTATCTTACCTAATAAACCATACATTTTTTATACCTCCTCTCCGAATACATCCTTGAATCGTTCCGCCAGTTCCTTTCGCTTAACCAAGGATGACGGATTCGCATCCTGGTATTCTATGGCGCCGGAGGGACAGAATTTTGCGCACTGCGGGTCGCCTCCGCACAGATCGCATTTGAAAACCGCTTTGCCGTCGAAGGCCATGTTGCCGAGAGGACATGCCGAAATACACATTTTACAGACGATACACTTCTTCTGGTCAATGATTTTTGCTCCGTTTTCGTCCTTGTAGATTGCATTTACGGGACAAACCTTCATGCAGGATGCTTCTTCGCACTGGGTGCACATGATGGGAACGCTGAGCATCGCCTTGTCGTAGGAGACTACCGATACCGCTGACAGCTGGGGGTTGAATTCCTCCGCCCTATGAAAGGAACATATCAGCTCACAGGTTCGGCAGCTCAAGCACTTTTCAGGCTTCAGTACCATTGTTTTACTCATCTCTCTTTTCGGTTGATGTAAATCAACCTTCACCTCCTTTAAAGCAATTTGTAACCATGACTAAGCCGAATACGACAGCTTGCCTTGACCAGGATCTATGCCGAAGGAATGCTCATCATGCAGTAAACGGGTTATGCACTCCCGGCCCGCATAAAAAAAGCAAAGGCAAACTATCACATTTTTGTGATGTCTCCTTTGCGCAATGGCAGGTGATCGGATTGCTCCGGTCGCCCTAACGTTTTCGCCGGCGAGTCGTCAAAACGAAAATCGGAGAAAAAATGTCAGAACATTCGGACCGATTTTAATATACTCCCTTTACTTTACAATGTCAATTTGAATTGGGATATTATTTAAAATAATACACGGATACCAATTATTGAAAAGTTTCGCGCGGTCGTCTGTCGTAAAAATAATAAACCATTCGCAGGAACGCAAATATGACTCATTTTTAAGACGGTTTACGCTTGGAATGAATTGACAGAACAAAAGTGTAAGAGGTATACTGTTAATAAGTATGCTCTAGAAAAAAAAGTAGTCTAAAAGAATCAATATCTCCGATTTCCATCCGACATAAGTGCCGGTGGAGACGATAGGGTAAAGGGAGTGATTCCTTTGCCTGCCAGTGTGCAAAGGAGAGAAATGTGCCGGCAGGCGCTATTCTTGATTTTGCTTTTTTATTTGGCAGAAGAAGCATCGAGCTTCCTGTTAACGCGCAGACACTTTTTTTAAGGAGAATTGAGTATTTTGAGTATGATGGAGTGAAATTAATTAAAATCAGAAAGGCGGGAACTCATGAAAAGATTAAAGTTTGCGAAAAGTAAGTGTATTGGCTGTCAACTGTGTGCACAAGCTTGCTCAGCAATGCATGAGGGCGAGTATATCCCCTCAAAAGCCAGAATCAACATTGAATCCTACTATGACAAGGGCGGGGAACTCAAGTACAAGGACTCCTTCTGTATCCTCTGCGGCATCTGCAAAAAGCAATGTCCGGTGGGCGCCATCTCTCTGGAAGAGCATATTGTGGTGGATCACGATCTCTGTATCGGCTGCGGCGTCTGTGAAAGAGCCTGCCCGAAAAAGGTCGTTAAAATCCGTGATGAAAAGTCTTACATATGCGATACCTGCAACGGTGATCCTGCTTGCGTAAAGATCTGCCCGCAGAACGCATTAACCTTTGAATAACAGGAAGAAAGGAGAACTCAATCATGACAATGTTAGGATATCAGAATAAAGTTCTGAGAGTGGACTTGACGAAAAAGGGCGCCAAGACAGAACCTCTCCGCATGGACTGGGCAGAAAAATATATCGGTTCGAAGGGATTGGCCATCAAGTACCTGTATGAAGAGTTAAAACCGGGTATCGATCCCCTTTCTCCCGAAAATAAGCTGCTCCTGATGACGGGACCGATGACGGGCACGCCGGTACCATGCTCCGGAAAGCTTTCCATTTCGGCAAAATCTCCTGCCACGGGAACCATCAATGACTGCTCCATCGGCGGACATTCGGCGCTGCAAATCAAGTATGCCGGGTATGATGCAATTATTTTGGAAGGTGCATTAAATGCGCCCGGATATCTGCTCATCGAAGACAGTAACATCCAGTTTAAAGCTGCGGGTGATCTGTGGGGCAAGGGCTCTCATGAGGCGGAAGCGATCCTTGCCGACAGATACGGTCACGATTACAGCATCCTGTCCATCGGACCTGCCGGAGAAAATCTGGTTACTATGTCCTGCATCAACTCTGATTACTATAGGCAGGCGGGAAGAGGCGGCATCGGTGCAGTGATGGGCAGCAAAAACCTGAAGGCTATCGTGATCAAGGGAACGGGCGGAGTGAAGATTCCGAACATCGTGGAAAATACAAAGAAGATAACGGAAATTCTGAGAGAAGATACCCTTCAGGAAGACAATACCTTTATCTATGATTTCGGTACCACCGCATTTCTGGAAGCCTGCAGCGACGGCGGAATCCTGCCGAGAAAGAATTTTTCCGATACAACCGATGAAAACTGGACGAAATATAACGGCGAAGTGCTGCTGGAAAAGAAGGTCGGCAAGAGAGGCTGCGGAAGCTGTGGTCTGGGCTGCGGAAACTTCCTGAAATTCGGCGAAGCGACCGTGGAGGGTCCGGAATATGAAAGCATTGCTGTAGCCGGGCCAAACGCCGGCGTCGACGATCCCGAAGCCATCGTCAAGTTCAACCAGGTGGCTGACGACATGGGACTTGACACCATCAGCGCGGGAGATACCATCTGCTACGCAATGGAGATGACGGAGAAGGGAATCCACGACTTTGGCATCAAATTCGGCGACAAGGAAACGTACATAGAATATTTGAAGCTGATGGCGAGACGGGAAGGCGTCGGGGCAGATCTGGCTCTGGGCGTCAAGGCCTTGTCTGAAAAATACGGCGGAGCAGACTTCGCAATGCACGTAAAGGGTCTGGAATATCCTCAGTATGAACCTCGCGGGTCCTGGGGGATGTCTCTGGCCTATGCGGTCTCCGACCGGGGTGCATGTCATATGAGAGCCTACGCTCCGAATGAAGAGGTCTTTGCCGCGTCCATACCCCCCTATACACCGGAAGGAAAAGGGGAGATGGTCTATAACCTGGCGGTCTTCAACGCTGTAAAATTCTCACTCTGTATCTGTGACTTCTGGGCCACCCTTTCCTTTGAAAGAATGGCAGAGTTGATGACGCTGATAACAGGCAAAGAATGGACCGAGCAGGATATGAAGGATGTCGGCGAGCGCGTCATCCACGTCGCAAGAGCCTTCAACCAGAGAGAAGGCTTTGACAGAAAGGACGACACGATTCCGAAGCGTCTGGTCAACGAAGCGCTTCAGAGCGGACCGGCGGCGGGTCAGAAAATTCCTCAGGAAGCATTCGACGACATGCTGGACCAGTATTATACCGTTTTGGGATGGGATAAAAACGGAATGATTCCGGACAATATACTTTGCCAGCTGTAACATAAAATGATATAATAAGGTACAATCAAAGGGCGGGATTTCCCAAAGGGTTTTGAGATATCCTGCCCTTTCTGGATAGTTACAGGTGTATATTTGACATTGAATATAAGGGGTTGCCATGGAGATCACAATACAATTGAGAGGCAGTTTGACAAAATACTTTCAGGGAGAAAAGATGAGAACCGTTGACGTGCCCGACAACTGCTCAGCAGAAGAGGCACTCAGAACCGTGGGCATCGACTGGACCGCCATCAAGAACTTCGGCTTTGTTGCCGTCAACGGAAAACGGGTCATGATATTCGATTCGTTAAAAGAAGGTGACGAACTGAAAGCGTATCCCAAGATTTCGGGAGGATGATCAGATCAGAATGCGGGCCGCATCGAATCAGTTAACCGTTAAACATCTATATATGTGCATGCTTACAATTAAGAAGGGTGGAGATATCCAATGATAAAAGATGCACGAATATTAACCGTCGATCTTACAGCAGAGAGCTATAAGGTAGAAACCTTGCCGGCAGATATTTACAGGAAATATCCCGGCGGCTCAGCCTTGGGAATGTATCTCATGCTGAACCGAATGGATCCGCAGGTGGGTCCGCTTTCACCTGAAAATTTACTGATCTTTTCCGTCTCGCCTTTGACGGGAATCCCGATCAGCGGTCAGAGCAGAATGTGTGTAACAACCAAGAGCCCATTGACCGGTACGGCGGGAGATTCCCAGGTGGGAGGCTACATACCGGCGCACGTCAAGGGAAACGGCTATGATTCCATTATAATCGCCGGAAAAGCAAAACGTCCCGTCTACCTGTATATCGATAAAGAGAAAGTCGAAATAAGAAGTGCCGAGGCGATGTGGGGAAAGGTGACCGGCGAAGCGGAAAAACTGATTATTGAGGACCTCGGTGATCCGAAGATCGAATCATCCATTATCGGTCCAGGCGGGGAAAACCAGGTTCTGTTCGCAAACATCATGCATATGAGAAGCAGGGCCAACGGCAGAAACGGCGTGGGAGCGGTCATGGGTTCCAAAAATCTGAAAGCGCTGGTGGTGAAACGCCAGTCGGTCATGAAGCCGGATGATCCGGATGGAATGAAAACTCTGACCCTGGATGTCAAGGAACGAATCGCAGCAAATGCCGTTATAGTTGATACCGCCGCCAACGGCTCGGCGGGTGTGGTGGATTTCCACGGCCCTGAAGGATTTCTTCCGACCAGGAACTGGGAGAGCGGTTATCTCGAGGATTGGGTAAAAACGGCCGGGACCACGATTACGGAAACCATTCTCAAACAGAGGGAGACCTGTTTTGGCTGTGCCATCCGCTGCAAAGGCGTTGTCGAAGTTCCGGGTAAAGCTGATCCCGAATACGGCGGCCCCGAATATGAGACCGTCGCAACCTTTGGATCCTACTGCGGAAATACAGACCTCGGCGATATCTGCCACGCCAACCAGCTTTGCAATATGTACGGCCTCGATACCATATCCTGCGGAGCCACCATCGCCTTCGCCATGGACTGCTACGAAAGAGGACTGCTCACGAAGGAGCTGACCGACGGGCTGGATTTGAAATTCGGTAACGGTTCGGTTTTTGCCCCGCTGATCAGGAAAATTGCATTCAGGGAACCCGGGATCGGCGCCCTGCTGGCCAAGGGTACCGCAAGAGCGGCCGCCGAAATCGGAAACGGTGCGGAGGAGCTTGCAGTAACCTGCAAGAAACAGGAATGGCCTGCCCATATGGTGCAGATGAAACCGAATCTGGCCATCAACTACGCTGTGAACAACTTCGGAGCCGACCACCAGTCTTCGGAACACGATCCGACTCTGATGGCAGCAGACGACTCCAATGACTGGATCTGGGCAAATATGCTGGAATCCTTTGAAAAATGCGATGCTTACGGTGTTCTGGATGCCAATAAGGCAAAATTCGCGCTGGCCACACAAAAGTTCTATTCGACTCTGGATACGCTGTGTCTTTGCCAATTTGCATGGGGGCCGTCCTGGCAGCTTTACGGACCCGCCGAGCTGGTAGAGTTCTGTAAATACGGCGTCGGGTGGGATGCCTCGATCCGGGAACTCCAGGAAATCGGTGAACGCAGGATCAACATGATGCGTATGTTTAACGTGAAGCTCGGGTATACTAGAAAAGACGACTGTCTGCCGCCGAAGGCATTTCTGACAATCCCAGACGGACCCAATGCAGGAACCGGAATCACAAAGGAAGACTTTGAAACGGCACTGGACGCTTACTACGAGTATGCGGGCTGGGACAGAGAAACCGGCATACCGAAGCCGGAAACACTGAGCCGGTTGGATCTTGACTGGCTGAAATAATAAGAGGAGACAGAAAATGTGCCATCGACGAAAGCTGAGTCAGAAACTGATCCATGTGACGGTTAACAAAACGGGCGTTGATGTGCCGGAAGGCACAACCGTGGCGAAGCTCCTGGAGCAGCGAGGCGTGAAGTCCCGATCCTCGGTTTGGGTGAACGGAAACCAGCTGCTGCTTGCGGAATATCCCACCTGGGTCCTGCAGGAGGATGACGTGGTTAAAATTCTGAGAGTAGTCGCAGGCGGCTAAATCAAACATCGAGATACGAATTATTAAAAAGAGAGGCCCTTTTGAAAAGCCGGTTCATATTGCTGCAGAACCAAAGCTTTTTAAAAGGGCCTTTGAGCGTTTGTCACCATCTGTCACATTCTGCCCCCTAAAAAAACTTGACACATTTCTTTAAAATAAATTATAATACTATCAAATAGTTTGACTATCAAAGTAATTTTTAAAATTATATCATACGACGATGAAAATCTACGAATCGTTTGCTTCGTGATTTTCCAGCCTAAATGCAGAAGAAATCTACAAATCAAAGATTTGTGATTTCTATGCATAAGTTCGCCGGCAATTTGCTTTACAAATTGGGCGAGCTAGTATCTGCCGGCGGTGCGAAGCACCGGGCAGAATGTTAACAGGAGGTACCAATTGGGAGTCGCAATATTATCGACCGGGAAAGCATTACCGGAATTAAAAGTTGACAATCACAAAATGATGGAGCTGGTGGAGACGGACAACCAGTGGATTATTGAAAGAACAGGAATCGAACTAAGGCATATCGCCACAAAGGAAACCGGACTGGATCTTGCGGTCGCTTCCGCTAAGGAAGCGATGGGGGATATGGATAAGGATACCATCGGCCTGGTGCTGGTGGCAACCGTATCGCCGGACATGCTTGTCCCTTCCATGGGTGCGCTGGTCAAACGGGATCTGGGGCTTCAAAATGCTATAGCCTTTGATATCAATGCCGCATGCAGCGGCTTTATTTACGGACTCTGGAACGCGGAAGCTCTGATGAAGACTCACGGGATCAAGCGGGCCCTGGTCATCGGTGTGGAACGCCTCTCGCGCATCACCAACTGGAAGGACAGAGGTACCTGTATTCTGTTCGGGGATGGTGCAGGCAGCGCCGTGCTGGAGCTTTCCGAGGAAAAGGCGGGCATTTTAAGCAGTTTTATCAAAAATTATGACGATGTGACAAATTGTCTTACCGTCGGCATGCAGTATCTGCAGACTCCCTTTGCAGATGACGGCCCGAAAGAACCATATATTTGCATGAACGGAACCCAGGTATTCCGTTTTGCGGTAGGGGCAATCGGGGAGGCAATGGATGCTGTACTGCAGCGGTCAGGGCTCAAGGCGGATGAAGTAAAGTACTACGTACCGCACCAGGCCAATATGAGAATCATACAGTCTGCGGCACAGCGCATGAAACAGCCACTTGAAAAATTTCAGGTGAACATTCAGACGACGGGAAATGTTTCGGCAGCAAGTGTTCCCATGGCGTTGACGGATTTGATGAAGAGCGGCAGGGTCCAGCCGGGAGATAAGATCATGCTGGTGGGATTCGGCGGAGGCCTGACTGCCGGAGCGGTGTTGTTCGAAGCGGTCTAGCTGAAGAAATGAATGCTGATAAGGAGAAATCAAGAAATGGTAAATATATGTGAATTACTCAGAATAGAATATCCCATTATCCAGGGGGCCATGGCATGGATCGCAGACGCGTCGCTGGCATCAGCGGTGAGCAATGCCGGAGGGCTCGGTATTGTAGCATGCGGAAATGCAGATGCGGATTGGGTGCGAAGTGAAATTCGCAGAACGAAAGAATTGACAGGGAAACCCTTCGGAGTCAACGTCATGCTGCTGAATCCACACACGGATGCTATCATGGAAGTGATCTGTGAGGAAGGCGTCCCCGTTGTAACCACAGGCGCAGGGAATCCCGGGAAATACATCCCGAAATTAAAGGAGCACGGAATCAAGGTCATTCCTGTCGTTGCATCGGTAGCCCTAGCCATCAGAGTGGAGCGAGTCGGAGCCGACGCCGTCATCGCGGAAGGTCAGGAGGCAGGAGGTCATATCGGGGAAGCAACCACCATGGCTCTGGTGCCCCAGGTTGTGGATGCGGTCAAGATCCCGGTCATAGCCGCAGGAGGCATCGCCGACGGGCGCGGGATTGCGGCGGCATACATGCTTGGAGCAAAGGGCGTCCAGGTGGGTACCCGGTTTCTGGTGGCAAAAGAGTGCACCGTTTCACAGAATTATAAAGATATGATACTGAAGGCAAAAGATACGGATACAATACCGACAGGCAGAAGCACGGGGCATCCGGTCAGAGTGCTGAAAAATAAACTGGCAAGAGAAATTCTTGCATTGGAAAAGCGATGTGTTGATCCGTCTGAAATCGAAAAACTGGGAACAGGTGCTTTGAGAGCGGCGGTAAAGGATGGAGATATGGTCAACGGTTCCGTCATGTCGGGTCAGATCGCCGGATTGGTAGACAAAGAGCAGACGGCAAAGGAAATGATTGAAGAAATGTTTGAGGAGGCGGCAGCTGTTTATGAAAATAGGGTTACTATTTGCAGGCCAAGGGGCACAGTACTCAGGAATGGGTAAAAGCCTGTATGACAATTCAAAGGAAGCAAAGCGGATATTCGATCTCGCCGGGAAGGATATCCAGGAATGGTGCTTCGAAGGGACGAAGGAAACACTGAGGCAGACAAATATTACGCAGCCTTGTATATACACCGTATCCATGGCGGCATACGAAGCTTTTTTAGAAGAGCTGTCCCGGATGGAGGAAGAACTGATTCACAAGCTGGAAATGGCAGGCATGGCGGGCTTCAGCCTCGGGGAATACGCAGCCCTTACAGCCGGAGGGGCGATCGGGAGCTTTGAAACCGGCTTAAATATCGTCAGGAATAGAGGCGCCTGGATGAATGAGGCCGGCAAGGACGAGAACGGAGAAAACAGAGGCGGAATGATCGCTGCGTTCGGAGACCGGGGGAATATCCTTGCCTGTGTGGAAGCATCAAGAGAGAACGGTGTTCTGGAGGGAGTCAACTTCAATTCCCAGGTGCAGACCGTCGTGGCGGGAGATAAGAAAGCACTGGAGCGATTCAAGCTGAAAGCAAAGGAGATGGGTCATATCAAAGCAGTACCTCTCAGCGTCGGCACCGCGTTTCACAGCTCTATGATGGAACCGGCCGTTCCGAAGCTCCTGGAGATTCTGCTTGCCTCGGACTTGAAACGGCCGACTGCCAGGGTATTTTCCAACGTGACGGGAAAGGACGTCATGGAGGGGTTCGGGGGCGAGGATGAAGGTCAATGGCTGTCACACATCATGGCAAACCAGGCGAAAAGTCCCGTTTACTGGCAGGAGACTATGGAAAACATGATTGCGGACGGAATTCGCGTCTTTATTGAAATCGGTCCCGGAAACACACTGTGCGGGCTGGCAAAAAAGATCAGTCATGAGATAGCTGTCATGAACATTGAAGACTACGAGACCTTGAAGGATACTATAGATAAACTAAAAAAGCTGATCAATGGGGAATCAGCCGGCGATAACGGACCGGCGGAAACGAAAGAGGTGTAAAGATGCTGAAAGGGAAAAGCGCAGTAATCACCGGCGGAGTGCGGGGAATCGGAAAGGCCATAGCCGAGGAATTCTGCAGACAGGGTGCCGATGTGCTGCTTTGCTACCGGAGCAATGACGAGGCGGCGAAAAAAACTGCAGAGGAGCTTTTGCAGTATGGAACAAGGGTCGAACTCATCAAGGGAGATGTTTCCGATCCGGGCCATGCGGAAGAGGCGGCAAAATATGCAAAGGAGCTGTTCGGAAAGATTGATATCCTTGTCAATAATGCGGGAATCACGAAGGATAAGCTCATGATGAGAATGACGCCCTCCGATTTTGACGAAGTGGTAAAGGCAAATCTAAGCGGCAGCTTTTATTTCCTGAATGCCGTTGCACCCATCATGATCAAACAGAAGAGCGGCAGGATTATTAATATTTCCTCCATCGTGGGTGTCCGCGGCAACGCAGGCCAGGTAAACTACAGTGCATCCAAAGCGGGGATCATAGGAATGACCCTTTCTGCCGCCAAGGAATTGGGAAAGAGAGGAATTACGGTCAATGCGGTAGCCCCGGGATATATTGAGACAGATATGACGGAAATCCTGACTGGGGATCAAAAAAAGGCCATGACGGATGCCGTCAGCCTCGGAAGAGCGGGCAAAGTATCCGATGTGGCAAATGCCGTGGCATTTTTAGCTTCCGATGCGGCGTCGTATATCACAGGGCAGGTCATTGCGGTGGACGGCGGGATGGCCATGTAGCCGGCGTGTCCGGAAGGTATAGAAGCAGCGATATTAGAAAAGAGGAAGAATATGAACAGAAGAGTTGTAATAACAGGAATGGGAGCAGTGACTCCGCTTGGTAATAATGTAAATGATTTTTGGGAAGGAATCAAAGCGGGGAAAAACGGAATTGCGAGAATCACTCATTTTGATCCAGAGGTCCAAAAGGCGAAAAACGGTGCGGAGGTCAGGAATTTTGAATTCCATGATAAAAAAGAAGCGCGGAGAACGGATTTGTATTCGCAATACGGTGTAACCGCAGCGCTTGAGGCTATGGAAGACAGCGGCCTGAAAAGCGGAGAGAATATTGATCCCGAGCGGTTGAGCGTACTCGTCGGGTCCGGTATCGGCGGAATCATGACGCTGGAAAGCGAGGTTTACAAGACTGCGGAAAAGGGTACCGTTGCCAGAGTATCAGCATTCCTGGTCACTTCCGTAATCGGAAATATTCTGGCTGGAAACATCGCTATTGCATGTCAGGCGACGGGCAGCTGTCTTGGGCTTGTAACGGCATGTGCGACAGGCACTCAGGCCGTCGGAGAGGCGTACCGGTCCATCAAGCACGGGTATACCGATGCTGTGATCGCAGGCGCTTCCGAAGCTCCCTTTGCACCGGCCTGCTTTTCCGGGTTTGCCAACATGACGGCACTGTCGACCAGAGAGGATCCCGACCGCTGCTCTACTCCCTTTGACAAGGAAAGAGACGGATTCGTCATGGGCGAGGGGTCAGGTATCGTGATTCTGGAGGAATATGAGCATGCAGTGAAAAGAGGGGCAAAGATCTACGCAGAGGTTGTAGGTTACGGGACCACCTGTGACGCGTACCATGTTACCATGCCCTCTCCGGAAGGAACGGGTGCGGCAAAGGCGATGGAAGCAGCCATCGCAGAAGCGGGAATCCGGCCGGAAGAAATAAGCTATATCAATGCACACGGAACCAGCACTCCATATAACGACCTGTTTGAAACGAGGGCAATCAAGAAGGTATTCGGAGACGCCGCTTATAAAATACCGGTGAGCTCGACCAAGAGCATGATCGGTCATCTTCTTGGAGCAGCCGGCGTAGTGGAAGCCATCATCTGTGTCAAATCAATGCTGGACAGCATCATTCCGCCGACCATTAACTACAAGGTGCCCGACGAAGAACTGGATCTGGATTACGTACCGAATACAGCAAGAAAGCAGGAGCTGACCTATACGATGTCCAATTCATTCGGCTTCGGCGGCCACAACGGCGTCCTGTTATTAAAGAGGTTTGAAAAGTGAGATTGAATAAAGAACAGATCAAGGGAATCATTCCCCATAGAGAACCCTTCCTGCTCATCGATGAAATCGTTGAGATGGAAGAAGGAAAGCGCGTAGTCGCCATGAAGTACGTGAAAGAGGACGAATACTACTTCCAGGGGCATTTTCCCCAGGAGAAGGTTATGCCCGGCGTGCTGATCGTGGAAGCGCTGGCCCAGGCCGGAGCGGTTGCGATCCTTTCCATGGAAGAGAATCGCGGGAAAATCGCCTATTTCGGAGCGATCAAAGAGGCAAAGTTCCGCCAGAAGGTGTTCCCCGGAGATACGCTTCGCCTGGAAGTCGTTATGGAGCGCCTCAGAAGCAAGGCGGGATACGGGAAAGCCACCGCCTATCTGGGGGAAAAGATCGCATGTGAATGTGAGATAATGTTTGCCATCGGATCATAGGAGAACGGAATGGATATAACAAAAAAACTAAACGCGATACTGGTAAGCCTGTTTAACAGCGTATTGAAGATGGAAGAGGAAGCCGTCAAGAATTCCTCAAATCACAACCTGTCCATTACAGAAGTGCATACTCTGGCTGCGATCGGTGCGGGAAAGGCCAAGACCATGACTCAGGTTGCAGCAAATCTGAAGATCAGTGTGAGCACCCTGACGACCGCAATCAACAAGCTGGTGGATAAAAAATACGTGAACAGATTCCGCGTTCCGGAGGATCGCAGGATTGTGAAGATCGAACTTACGGAATCGGGTATTGAGGCGGTTTCAGAGCATGAGGAGTTTCACAGGAACATGATTGATGATGCGCTTGCTGAACTGAATGAAGAAGAACAGAAGATTCTGCTCCAGTCTCTGGACAACCTCCATGACTTCTTCAAACGGCAGAGAATCAAGACGATAAAGGGAGATGCGCCTGTTAGGCTGACACCCCTTACGCTGGGTGATGTTACCATTCCTATACCCATTTTCCAGGGGGGGATGGGCATAGGCGTATCCCTCTCCGGCCTTTCGGCTGCCGTTGCAAGGCAAGGCGGAGTGGGTGTGATTTCAGCTGCTCAGATCGGTTTTACAGAGCCGGACTTTTATACCAATCCGAAGGAAGCCAATATCCGTGCGCTTAAAAGAAATATCAAGGAAGCCAAGGAAGCGGTAAAGGACGTGCCGGGTAAAGGGCTTATCGCTGTTAACATCATGTGTGCCAGCAGAAATTATGACGAATTTGTCGAGGCGGCCGTGGAAGCGGGTGTGGATATGATTATTTCCGGAGCCGGCCTGCCGACTGCGCTTCCCGGTCTCGTGAAGAACAGCAAGGTGAAGATCGTTCCCATCGTATCTTCGGCGAGAGCAGCGGCATTGATCATCAAGAGCTGGACTAAAAAATACAACCGGGTTCCCGACGCGATCCTTTTTGAAGGACCGAAAGCGGGAGGCCATCTGGGATTCAAGGAAGAGCAGCTGGAAGACGCCCAGGAACACTTCTATGAGACGATCATGGAAATCAAAGAAGAAATCGAAGATCTGCAGGACTGCCCCCTCATCGTAGCCGGCGGCATCTATACCAGGGAAGACGTGCAAAAGGCATTGGCTTACGGCGCCGACGGCGTTCAGCTGGGAACGAGGTTTGTAACGACGGAGGAATGCGACGTTCATCCGAATTTCAAACAGGCCTATCTGGATGCGAAGGAAGAGGATATGGTGGTGATCAAGAGCCCTGTGGGCATGCCGGGAAGAGCGATCCGGACCTCGTTTATTGACAAAGTGGAGGACGGGAGAATCCCGCCGGAAAAATGCAACCGCTGTTTGACACCCTGCAAGGCGGAGGAAGCGCCGTACTGCATTACTCAGGCATTGATCAACGCAGCGAAGGGGGACACGGAAAACGGGCTTGTCTTCTCGGGAAGCAACGCATACCGTGCGACAAAGATTGAGACGGTCGAGGATATCTTCAGAGAACTGACTTCCTAAGAGGTTGAAAATAATCTAAAAAGCATTCGGACGGCAATTTGCCGATCCGAATGCTTTTGTGTTAAAATTCAATCATTTTTGGTACAACTCCGTCCAGCTTCTGCAGGTCGGTAAACATGGCACTGATATCTTCCTCTTTTCCAAAGAGCTGAAGGATCAGGATTCCGTCCATCGAACATTGGTCCTCACTGGTTTCGTGAAAGCCTACCCGGGTTTTAATGTTGCAGCCGTACCTGGTCAATATTTCCTGAACGTGAGGTGCCTTGGCCGTCCGGCCGTTGATTTTGATTGCCATAATCGGATTCATTGAAACAACCTCCCTTAATATTCTGTTTGGTGAAACAGCATTACCTTATGTTATCATTCTATCTTTCCTTCCGGTGAATATCAAGCGGATTGTACTTGCTTTTAGAAGTAGGATATTATATTATAATTCTAATAGAATAGCTGGATTTTCCGAGCTGTCCCGGCCTAAGGCGCAAGCTATGGCGGGCAGCCGATGGGTTTTGGGAGAAATCCCTCTGCCTCCCTGCATTGGAAAGGAAGATACTCATTGATGATCACAGATTCCTTTGCGCGCGCAAAGGTTTTTTTATTGATGAGCATTCTTAGCCAGCGAGAAACAGCAAATGAGAAAATGGAGGACAAAAATGAAAGCGAAAAAATTAATGGCGTTAATCTTTGTACTCTCCCTGGTACTTGGCGTCTTTGCCGGGTGCGCGAAGGCATTGCCAGAGACACAGCCGGACGGACAGGAGGGACCAGCGGAAATAATAGGAACAGTCGTACTGGCTACTACGACCAGTACACAGGACAGCGGTCTGCTCGATGCAATAATTCCTGAGTTTACCTATAAAACAGGATATAAGGTAGATGTGATCGCAGTTGGTTCCGGAGAAGCCATGAAGATGGGCGAAGACGGAGAGGCCGATGTGCTTCTGGTGCATTCCCCGGCTGCGGAAAAGGAATTTGTTGCCGCGGGAAACAGCCCTGCAAGATATGATGTCATGTACAACGACTTTATCCTTATCGGGCCAAAGGATGATCCTGCAGGGATCATGGCAGCGGCCCCGGACAATGCCCAGGCTGCTTTCCAAAAAATCTACGACGAACAGGTGACATTTGTTTCCAGAGATGATGAGTCGGGTACCCATAAGAAAGAGCTGTCAATTTGGGGCAAGCTGGGACTGGCTCCTATGGGAGACTGGTATATCGAGTCCGGAAAGGGAATGGGAGACGTCATCACCATGACAAATGAAATGCTCGGATACACCCTTTCTGATCGGGCTACCTGGCTGAATATGTCGGAAGGTACGGATCTCCGGATAATAACCGAAGGGGACAAGGACCTGTTCAACCAATATGGAGTTATGGTTGTCGACCCTTCGAAAAATGATCAGATCAACGCCGAGGGCGCCCTGGCCTTCCAGGAATGGATCCTGTCTGAGGAAACCCAGGCGCTGATCGGGGAATACGGTGTTCAAAAATATGGAATGGCGTTATTTACACCAAATGCCCAATAAATAAATGTAACAGAGGAAAGAATAAAACCAGATGCCGAAAAACATGCAGGGGTTTTTCAGCAGCTTGGTTTAAAATGAACGATTCGCTGTGTTCAGTGTGAGAATTTTATCCATTTTCACATCGGTGGGATCGGAAGGGATACACTGGAGCACCTGGAAATCGTAGGCCAGTGCCAGCTTGGAAGCCTTGGGAGGAATTGTGCAGAGGAAGCGATCGTAGCCTCCCTTTCCGTAACCGATGCGGTTTTCATACTGGTCAAATACGCTTCCGGGAATGATCACCAGATCAATGGAAGATGGATCTGCTTTTTTACAGATGGCGGGGTCCGGTTCGGCGATGCCGAAAGACGATGTAAATAAATAACTGTCAAGCTCACCTTGGCCCGGTATCTCATATGGTATAATATTGAAATCCGTATCTGTAAACGGAAGTATCAGTTTTCTGCCGGAGGAGCGGATCTGCTCAATGATCGCATCGGTGGGTACTTCATTACGGAAATCCATATAAGCCATAACTGTATCAGCGTTGATATATTCTTCCATCAACACAAGCCTTTCAGCTGCTGTTTTTCTCGCCTTTTCCAGAATCTGCGGAGTCAGCGAAGCTCTTTTTTCCATAATCTGCTTTCTTAATGTAAATTTATCCGGTAACAATATGGTTCACCTTCTTTATGTAGAATTGCTGTACATATATTAGCATATTTTCATTGGATAGGCACCTAAAATATGATAAAATTATTTAATGATTTAGTGTTGTGTTAAAGCCTTTACAGGCTTGTTCTATCGCCTGAGTCAAGAGAAAGGAACTTGACATGCAAGAAATTTCGGCCGGTTTTCGGGCTGCCATAGAACTTCTCATTTCAGGAAACGCCGAGCTGTACGAAATCGTCGGCCTCTCTCTCATGGTGTCCCTTTCATCCGTAATGATATCCGCCTGCTTGGGGATCCCTTGCGGTGCGCTGATCGGAACACACCACTTTCCGTTAAAAAGTGCTTTGCTTCGGCTTATATACACCTTCATGAGCCTGCCGCCGGTCATTGCAGGACTTGTGGTATTTCTCTTCATCATGCGCAGAGGGCCTCTGGGATCATGGGGGCTGACCTACACTCCTGCAGCGATGATTATTGCGCAGGTCTGTCTTGTGACGCCCATCATAACAGGTCTGACCTATAATGTGGTCCGGGACAAAGCTCCAAGGGTGAAGGATCTGGCGATAACGCTGGGGGCGGGAAGAATGGATTCTTTAAGGCTTCTGATTTTCGAACTGCGAATCGGAATCCTGGCTGCTGTGGTTGCGGGTTTCGGACGAGCCCTTTCTGAGGTCGGAGCGGTCATGATCGTGGGCGGCAACATCAAAGGAAAAACGAGAGTCATGACAACCTATATCGCGCAGTTGAAAAGCATGGGCGACTACAGCACCGCCATTGCTGTCGGCATTGTTCTGCTGATCCTTGCATTTTTCATCAATACTTTTCTATATAACGTCCAGCAGAAGGTTGAGTGATCCCATGAAACTGTATATGGAGAATTTGACAAAAGAATATGAGGGGCGAAGAGTCCTCACGATTGACAACCTGATTATCAATGACGGCTCGCTTTGCAGCGTCATCGGACCCAACGGGGCCGGCAAGAGCACGCTGCTCAATCTCATCGCCGGACTGATGAAACCGACAGACGGAAGGCTGTTTTACGGAGGAGAGCAGACGTTATCGGTACCTCGTGAAAACATGACTCTGGTCTTTCAATCCCCCTATTTGATCCGAACCACCGTGGAGAAGAACATCGCTTACCCGCTAAAATTGAGAGGCTGGGAGCCGGAAAGGATCGAAGAACGAGTTGCGGAGCTGGCGGAGGATCTGGGTCTGACTCCATTCTTAAAACAAAAAAGCTGGAAGCTATCCGGGGGGGAAACCCAGAAGGTTGCTCTGGCAAGGGCCTTGTCCTTCCATCCGGGGCTGCTGCTACTTGACGAACCGACGGCAAATGTAGATCCTTCCACTACTGCGGAGATCGAGAGGATGCTGAAAAAGATTAATAAAACAGAAGGGACCACGGTCATATTGATCACCCATAACCTGGTTCAGGCCCGGAGACTAGGCGGCGAGGTGCTGTTTATGGACCGGGGAAAGGTTGTGGAGTACGGTGAAAGTGAAAAAGTACTGAGAGATCCGGACCGGGAACAGACGAAGCGGTTTATTGCAGGAGAACTGTTAACATAAAGCAGTGGTTTCGCTTGCCACACAACGAAAGATCTAAAATGAATGCAGCGGCGCAGAGCCGATGAATCCGCAGGAGAAAAACATGAAGCTTTTAAAAGTTGATACCGTAAATGAAGTTAAGGACAAACTAAAGACATATTTTGACGCTCAGGAGTTTGAACCTCCATTCGAGGCAGTGCTCCTGCGCGATGCAGTCCACCGCTATCTGGCGGAGGAGATTCGTTCGGATACGGATATTCCCCAGTTTACCAGATCCGTGGTGGATGGGTATGCCGTAGTTGCGAAAGACACCTTCGGCACGGGAGAAAGCTCGCCGGTGTTTCTGGATGTGGTCGGCACTGTGGAGATGGGAAAGGCATGCGGCATCAGGCTGGAACCCGGACAGGCCGTTTATGTTCCCACGGGAGGGATGCTGCCGTACGGGTCAGACGCCGTGGTTATGATTGAATACACGGAAGCTCTGGATGAAAACACCATAGCAGTATACAAACCTGCGGCCCCCAATATGGGATTGATGAATCAGGGAGATGACTTCCGAAAGGATCAGCTCCTGTTTCGCAAGGGGCATCGGATCACGGTCAAGGATGTGGGGATGCTCGCAGCGATCGGAAAAGAGCGTCTGAAGGTATTTAAAAAGCCCAGAGTCTCGATCCTTTCCACAGGAGATGAGATCATCGATATTTCGGAAAATCCGAAGCCGGGAGAGGTAAGAGATATCAACTCTTATACCATCGCAGCTTTTGCCGAGGCAACGGGAGCGGTCATCGGTTTTATTGAAAAGGTGCCCGATGTGGAGCACCGGCTGAAAGGTGCACTGGAAGCGGCCTTGGCAGAAAGTGATATCGTACTTCTTTCCGGAGGCAGCTCGGCGGGCAACAAAGATATGACTGCTGATATTATCGACTCCATGGGTAAACCGGGGGTAATCACTCACGGCATTGCCATGAAACCGGGGAAGCCCACCATTATAGGGATTATCGAGACGGAAGCGAATACCGGGTTCATGCGGAACAAACTTACAGTGGGTCTGCCGGGACACCCTATGGCCGCTATAGTTGCATACGACGTTATTGTAAACGAATTTATGAAAAAATACTGTTTTCACAACGAGCAGGAGCCCATTCGCCTGACCGCCAGGATTGCGGAAAACATCCATGCAGGAGAAGGACGGGAGACCTATCAACTGGTCGCCTTGAAAAGGCCGGATCCGGAGCTCATGGGGGACATCACTGCACTAGAGTGGATCGCTGAGCCCATTCATGCAAAATCAGGGTCTATCAGCCAGCTTATGATGGCTGACGGATACGTGAAAATATCCTCCTTGTCGGAAGGCGTAAAGGCAAACTCCTGTGTGGAAGTGACATTGATCGGACGATAGGATCTGTCAGGCGATTCTGGAGAAATCGGACGATAGGATCTGTCAGGCGATTCTGGAGAAATCTGACGATAGGATCTGTCTGGCGATTCTGTAGAATTGGAAGGAATGAAAGGAAGCGTTACCATGGAAAGAAATATTTATCTATCCAATACCGATCTGGAAGAGGCGGTTCTTCTTTATCTGGAGAGACTGGCGGCTGTCGGCACCGGAATAGGCACGGATCAGGTTGATATTCGGGAAGCTGGCGGGAGAGTAACAGCCGCTCCTGTTATTGCAAAGCTATCCTCACCCAACCACAATGCCGCGGCGATGGATGGGATCATGGTGATTTCCGACAGCACATTTTCTGCAAACGAAGCCAATCCGGTCATCCTGAATAAAGGCAGGGATTTTGAATATATCAACACAGGGCATGTGGTCACAGAGCCTTATGACAGCGTTATTATGATTGAGGATGTTGTCGTTATCAATGATGAGCAGGTGAAGATCATGGTACAGGCAGCCCCCTGGCAGCACATTCGGCCCATTGGAGAAGATATCGTGGCCGGGGAGATGATACTGCCTGAAAATCATTTGATCAGGCCCATGGACATTGGCGCGGTTCTGAGCGGAGGAGTCACCGAGATCACGGTCTTTGAAAAGGTTCGGGTGGGAATCATCCCTACCGGCACAGAAATTACCGATGACTATGAAAGCCTGACCAAAGGAAAAATCTTCGACACCAATTCCTGGACCTTCCGAACCATCGTGGAAGAACTGGGAGGAATTCCGGAACGGATCAGCCCGGTAGAAGATGATTATGAGAAATTAAAAAAAGCGGTATTGGAACTGACAAATAGAAACCATATGGTCATCATCAATGCAGGATCATCTGCGGGAAGCAAGGATTTCACGGCTCGTCTCGTTGAGGATCTGGGGGAACTGGTGCTTCATGGCATTGCAATCAAGCCCGGGAAGCCCACCATACTTGGATTGATCGAAGGCAAGCCGGTCATCGGTGTGCCCGGTTATCCCGGATCGGCCTTTTTGGTTTTTGAAGAAATTGTCAGTCCTGTGATCCGTGCTCTGCAGAAGAGAAGGACGGAACGTCAGCCGATGGCAAAAGCCGTGGTTTCCAGAAGAATTGTTTCCACATTAAAATTCAGGGAATACATCCGGGTGAAGCTGGGAAAGGTGGGAGAGAAGCTCATCGCCACCCCTCTGAACCGGGGCGCGGGAGTAACCATGGCGCTGGTAAAGGCGGACGGTATTCTGGTGATCCCCAAAAACAGCGAAGGATACGAGGCGGGGGAAGAAGCTCCCGTCGAGCTGGTCAATGACATGGGAGCGATCGAAAATACCATCGTATCCATAGGAAGCCATGATCTGATTATGGATTATATCGGAAGCATCCTTGCGCGAAAAGGGCAGACTCTTTCGTCGGCCCATGTGGGCAGTATGGGCGGCATCATGGCAATCAAAAGAGGTGAGGCCCATATGGCTCCGGTTCATCTGATGGATGAGGATACCGGAGAATACAACCGGACTTATATTGAGCGTTACCTTGCAAAGGAAGGTGTGGTTCTGGTCAAGGGAGTGAAACGGGAGCAGGGCCTTATGGTTGCCAATGGCAATCCGAAGAATATTCTCGGCATTACGGATCTAAAACGCAGCGGTATCCAATTTGTAAACAGACAGAAGGGTTCGGGAACCAGAATCCTGACCGATTACCTGCTTCGGAAAAACGGTATTGATACAAAGGAAATCCGAGGTTATGATAGAGATATGACTACCCATATGGCAGTCGCTGCTGCTGTAGACAGCGGAACGGCCGATGCGGGTATCGGTGTATCTTCTGCTGCGAGGGCAATGGGTCTTGACTTCATTTCCATCGGATTTGAAGAGTATGATTTTATCATACCGGAGCAGTATATGGACACAGAGATGATCCGCAATTTTCTGGAGGTTCTCAGAAGTTCGGAATTTGAACGGATTCTGAAGGAACTGGGAGGTTATGGGATTTAGAATACGAATCTTGAGTTTACGGGGGCGTAACAATGAAAGACAGATACAATAGAAACATGAGAACACTGAGTCAGGAGGAGAACGACAAACTGAGGAGCTTCAAGGTTTGTGTCATCGGCTGCGGAGGACTGGGCGGCTACGTGATTGAAATGCTGGGCAGGCTTGGGATCGGAACCATAACGGCAGTCGATGGCGATGTATTTGATGCGACAAACCTTAACCGCCAGCTTCTTTCCTCGGAAGAGGCGATCGGAAAGAGCAAGGCTTTTTCCGCAGAGGACCGTATGAAAAGAATTAATTCAGATGTCACGTTGCTGCCAATCCAGGCCTTTGTAACGGAAGAAAACTGTGATGAAATTATCCGTGGTCACGACATTGTTGTGGACGCTTTAGATAACATGGGGGCACGAAGACTGCTGGAAGTCCGCTGTGAGCAGCAGAATATCCCCCTGATTCATGGAGCCATTGCCGGTTGGTACGGCCAGGTTTCCACCATCATGCCGGGCGACGGGACGCTCCGGAAAATATATCCTCCCGATGAAAATAAAGGGGTGGAAACGGAGCTTGGAAATCCGTCCTTCAGTCCTGCATTGGTGGCATCCATTGAGGTGGCGGAAGCGCTAAAGGTGCTGCTGCAGCGCGGAGACATCCTCCGGAACAAGCTTCTGACCATAGACCTGTTGCATCAAGAGTATGAAATTTTTGAACTGTA
>JAVBVR010000082.1:0-3863 GCA_036677845.1 Anaerovoracaceae bacterium
GAGGCATCTCTGCTTTCTGCCATGGAACACCATAATCTGGGAACCCCTGCAACTAGAGCCGATATCATAGAGAAGATGTTTTCCGCGAATTCCGTGGAGAGAAGAGGGAAAGAAATTTTTCCTTTGAGCAAAGGGATTCAGCTGATCAATCTGGTGCCGGAAGAACTGAAATCTCCGGAGCTGACAGAAAAATGGGAGAAACGGCTGACAGCGATCAGCAGGGGACAGGAAAAAAGCGGACCTTTTCTCTCTGAGATGAGAAATTTTGCCTCCGTCATTGTCAGCCGCGTGGTGGCTGATGACGGAAACTACAGGCATGACAATATGACGCGAACCCGCTGCCCCATGTGCGACAAATTCCTTCTCGAGGTAAACGGCAAAAAAGGAAAGATGCTGGTTTGTCAGGACCGGGAATGCGGCTATAAACAAAGCTTGTCCTATGTGAGCAATGCACGGTGTCCCCAATGTCATAAGAAGCTTAATGTGGTCGGAGAGGGAGAAAAACGAATTTATTCCTGTCCTTGCGGATTCCGCGAGAAATTCGACCGATACAACAGACAGCTGGCCGAAAAACGCAACAATATGGGAAAACGGGAACTGCAGGAATACATGAAGAAACAGGAAAAGGAGAAACCTCAGGATTCGGCTTTCGCCATCGCCTGGGCTAAGCTGCAGGAGGAGAAGAAAAACTGACCTCCGCTCTATCAAGCTGAGGCGGTCCGTTCCTCGTCGGAACACTTTGATAAAACAGACAGCCCATCACAAATGCTGGCTGCTTTCGCACAAAATACCGGATTTTCAGGTCTGAACTCATATAAAAGATTTTTATCGTAAATCTGGAAATTTTGTCCGGGATCAAATGGGAAATATCTGGTTTTGAATGCAGGAAAAAACAGTTTGACGGACTCACCCCGAAGTGTTCCCTGATAGGTGTAGCCTTCCCGGCTCGCTGACCAGCTTCCCCGTCCTACCGCTTCGATGCCTTTGCCGGCCTGCTTCAGCATTGCAAGCTCCACAGGTTCCGTTACAAGATAGTCCGCTGATTCGAGAATCCTGTTTTTTTCCTGTTCTGTCTGCCATAAGCACCACTTCCCGATATGTAAAAAATAGGGCTTTTCTTTCCAGTGCAGATGACCGTCCTTTCCATAAATCGTCTCTGTTTTACAGCGGTCGCAGCGGATCCGGTCGTCCTCCGTATAGAGTGTAAACTCACTACGGCAGTGGGGGCAGATATAGAGCATGTTCTCCAATCCATGAGCCAGATTCTTTCCTGTGTACAGATTCCCCGTTTTTCTCTGCCATTCAAAGGTGTCAAAAGACAGGCTGTCATCGATGATCTTCGCTAAAGTTGCGATATCTGAGGTTTCTATTTGCTCACGGGTCAGGATCAGATCAACCTTGCTCTCGACGGCCCCGCTGCGATGGGCTTTCCCCCATGGCGGATCCATCAGATACGCCCCTTCTGTCAATATCCGAGCAACGGGAACGCCGGCCTTTTTAATGAACTTGGCAGTGGCATCCCCGTTTTCCAACGTGACGCCATGCGTCGCAATTTGTCCTTCGGGGTAAATAGCGACAATTCCTCCCTGCCTGATAATGTCCAGCATTCCCATCACCGAGCCCATATCCGGTTGGTACAGGCTTTTGGGAATCGCCTGGGCCGTTTTTAACAACCCTCCCAACCACGGAAAATGAAAATATTTGCGCGCAACAACAAAATTGATCCTATGAGGATAAAATGCTCGTACGGAGTAGACAAAATCGTAAAAGCTTGTATGATTCCCTATGATGATGAAGGGAGGTTCGACTTTTCCTTTTATCGTGGTTTCGATTTTCTGCCCCTTGATGAAAGCCGCATACAGGGCGACCAGCCCGGCCAGCAACAGATAGAACACCCTGGGTGGCCGTTTGAAAGAATATCTTTCTCTTTTTCTGCTCTTTTTCATCATGCTCAACCTCTTAACTCAGCCAACAGCGTCTCCGGCTTTTCCTCCGCCTCAATCGCGTTTTTTATTTGATTCTGTTTTTCCGCATCGATCTGATAACGGGTTGAAATCGCGATCCCTATCCCCATCAGCACCAATGGCGTAAAAGACATGAACGCCCGGATGGCCAGCTGGGCGGATTCAGGCTGCATCAATACAGTCTGCCCGGGATGCGCCTCCCGGAATCCAAAGTATCCCAGAACCGCCATCGCAAGTGAAATACCAATGGCCTGAGAGACTTTGTTTAAAAAATGGACAAAGCCTCCCAATGCTCCGTCATTTCGCAGGTTAAACACCAACTGAGCCGCATCGGAAACATCCCCCAGCATCGTATGCGGAACCAGCCCCGGTCCGCTTATCCCAAAGCCCATTATGAACCCGATGAGATAGATTTGCCAGGCCGGAGCCCCCGATGGGATTAGGAAAAGAACCAGGCCGCTGATGATCCATATGACCGCCCCCAGCCGATAAGCAGAGGCCTTCCCCGCTTTTTTGATCCACCCGATATAAAACGGCAGTGCCACAATCTGAGTCGAAAACATGACAGCTGCCGCGATCATTCCTGTGATATTTGCCTGGCCTGACGCCGTCAGGTCACGGCAGTAATAAAAATTGACATAAAAGAAAAACAGCCCGCTCATGATTACCATGGTAATCTGGAGCATAATCAGCATAACCATGAATTGTCTGAAGACGCGAAGCGACAACAGCCTGAGAAAAGGCTCTGTGCTGAACCGGATTCTGATTGGCGGAGTCTGGATCTCCTCTCTGGCAAACAAACCCGTTATCAGAACGCAGATACTGAAAACCGCGCCAAAGATAATCCCCATGACGATATAACCCTCGCTTCCTCCAAAAGAGTTTACAATAATCCCGGGCACCGACACACAGACGATAGACGAAGTAATGCTGAAGGCAAGCCGCCAGGAATTGGCAGAGGCACGCTCATGATAATCGCCGGATATTTCCGAGGCCAAAGAAAAATAAGGCACCATGATTACCGATTGAATTGTACAAAAAAGGAGATAGGACACAAAAACAGCAATCACACGGATCGTCATCGAATCAAAGGAATAGGGAAAAAACATGGCGACCATCCCGACAAACACAAAGGGGGACGCAGCCACCATATAGATCCGGCGTTTTCCGAACCTGCTTTTCGTACCATCCGTCACCTGTCCAAACAACAAATCAAAGAAAGCATCCCATATCCTCGCGATCAGCATGACCGCGCTGATCCAGTACGCCGACAATCCCACCGTCAATGCTAAAAAAACAGGGTACAGAAAATTGATAATATTGAAGGCTCCCCCTCCCAGAATATCACATGCTGCAAATGCCAGCTTTCTTCCAAGGCTCATCTTATTCACAATTTCGATCCTTTCAGAATTCAGGTTTACAAGGGTACGATTCGTCCATCAGTCCTTGCACGTCACCTACTATTTTAGCAGATTTTTCAATGGAAACCTATAAATTATGCGTTTTTGACAAACTTAAATCACGTACTTTTGTGGATTGAGCGCCGAAACAGATCAACAAAGGGAAGCGCGGTTCCGTGATAATGAACCTCACTTTACTCAGATTATCTCCGAATTGGAAAAGCCAACCACATCATTTACTTCAGGTAATAATGTGATTGGCTCGTTTAATTGAACTAATATTATCGAGCTGGTAATCTACCTTATTCGTTTGCAGCCTTGTATTTCTTCAGTGCGTCTGTCAGCTTCGGAATGATCACTTTAACGTCGCCTACGATGCCGATATCGGCGACATCGAAGATCGGCGCGGTATCATTTTTGTTGATGGCGATAACGCATTCAGAACCTTCCATGCCGGCAACGTGCTGAATCGCTCCTGAAATACCGCAGGCAAGATACA
>JAVBVR010000083.1:0-42370 GCA_036677845.1 Anaerovoracaceae bacterium
CATGTTGTTTCTGATATCGCCGCAGAATATAACCTTTGTCTTATTGAGCGGTTTGGCGATATGTTCCTCCATTGTCATCATATCAGCCAAAATCTGTGTCGGATGATCGATATCGGTCAACCCGTTCCAGACCGGTATTCCCGAATATTTTGCCAGATCTTCAACTGTCTTCTGATCAAAGCCTCTGTATTCGATTCCGTCATAAAATCTGCCAAGCACCTTGGCGCTGTCTTCAATGGATTCCTTCTTACCGACCTGAGAACCTGAGGACTCCAGGTATGTAACATGTCCGCCCTCATCGTGGCATGCAACTTCAAAGGAGCATCTTGTTCTGGTGGAAGTCTTCTCAAACATCAGCACAATGTTCTTTCCTTTCAGCCTGTCACCGCAGATCCCTGCCCGCTTCTTCGCTTTCAGATCATGGGCCAGGTCAAGGAGATATCTTATTTCCTGAGGTTCAAAGTCCATTAATGTTAGAAAACTTCTTCCTTTTAAATTTACTGCCAATTGGTTCAACCTTCTTTCTATTTTTTCTTTGTTGGTTTTAAAATGTACTCCTGAAGGAGCTTATGAGCCAAAAACTTCTGGGCATCCGCCTTCATGGAAAGATTTGCGATCAGCATGAAAAGTTCCAGCATATCGTCATCGGAGAGCTCTGTTTCCTTTAATCGGTGTTTGATGCCATTGATCATTGTCTCAACGTTCCGGGAAAGAGTTTCCTGCTCTGCTGCCTGGACCTCGAGAATTCCCTCATAAAGAGAAGTCAGATCGATTTTATCATCAAATTCCGAATTGTAGTTATCAATAAGAGGCTTGACTATTTTCTCGATCTCCTCCATCTGGAAGGTTCCTTTCAGATAAAAGATCAGCGTCAGAAGGATCAGATGATCCTTCGAATATTTTTTATTGACCGGCCTGGGCAGCATATTGTGCTTGACATAATTGCCGATCATGGTCTTTGTAATGACTTTGTCCTTCTCGCTTTTCTTATAAATTTTCAATTCCCTGTTCAGGAACGTCTCCGCCTGATCCATGTAAATTTCCATTTCGGGAAAATCATATGCTCCGATTCTTCCCCCTGCAACATATTCTTCTATTGTATGCCTGATAAATTCCTCATATCTCATAACATCCACCTCCACATCATTCTTTACGGTTTGAATAACTATATTATAAGTTTTCAATTACTGTGTGTCAATGGTGACCAGACTATTTGCCCTTGTTTCGAGGAGACGATTGGGCAGGCTGGAATTATAACTTTTGCTCTTTAGGGGGCTTTGCTCCATAGTACTGATAATACGTAACCTCCAGCCGCCCGTTATACAGCTTTCTTCGCCGGTCGGCAGGCCTTCCGAGAGCGACGGCTTCAAAATCCTTATCCGTTGTAATCAGGTAGAGGGACCAGGTCGGATTGTTCTCAAAGCGCTTCCTCAGGTCTGCATAAATTCTCCGTATCTCTTCCTTTTCCCCGATTCTTTCCCCGTATGGAGGGTTGCAGATTACTATTCCGTAATCCTCTTCAAACCTGACATCCTTTAGAGACCTGATGTGAAAATCGATACAATCGTCCACACCCGCCTCGCTGGCGTTTTCTCTTGCCGCCTTCACTGCAGCAGGCAGGATGTCTGATGCCTGGATTCGTATCTCCGCCTCGCCTCTGATCGCTTCAAAGGCCGCTCTTCTCTCTTCTTTCCATAAAGCGGCAGGAATCGCCGGCCATTGCTCGGAGGAGAATTTTCTGTTCAAGCCTGGTGCGATGTTTCTCCCGATCAGAGCAGCCTCGATGGGAATCGTTCCGGAGCCGCAGAAAGGGTCGAGCAGCAGCCGCCCTTCCTTCCAGTAGGAAAGCTGCACCATAGCAGCCGCAAGGGTTTCCTTAATGGGCGCCGCCACGTCTTTTACCCGGTATCCTCGTTTATGAAGTCCGGCGCCGCTTGTGTCGAGGGTAATGGTTGCCCGGTCTTTTAACAGCGTTATCTTGATCACGTATTCCGGTCCGGTTTCTCTGAACCATTGGCAATGATAGGTTTCCTTCAGCTTCTCCACGATGGCTTTTTTCACGATAGCCTGACAGTCGGGAACGCTGTGAAGCTTGGATTTAACGGAGGTTCCCGTAACGGTAAACCTGGCGTCCTCCGGGATCCACTCCTCCCACGGGAGCGCCCTGGTCTGCTGAAACAGCTCATCAAACGAAGACGCATTGAATTCCCCCAGTTTGATCAGGACACGGTCGGCGCAGCGCAGCCATAAATTCGATTTCACGACCGCACGCTCGTCACCGAGATATGTTATTTTTGCATCTTCTGATTTCAGCACCCTGAAACCCAGGTTTTCGATCTCCCTTTTAACCACCGCCTCCAGACCGAAAGTGGCGGTAGCAATCAATTCAAGCTTCGACAAAGCTTTTTCTCCTTTTCAATGCTGCCCCTGGCAGGTGTTTCCACACACCTGTCAGGGCAAGTATTTTGATTAAAAAAGCTCTCTTGCGAGAGCTTATGCTTATTAGATGTACGACCTTCTTTTATTCAATTGATTGTTTTCAATCGCATCAATTGAATTTAAAGCCTTTCCTGTACCGATGGCAACACAGGATTTCGGATCCTCAGCAATCCATACCTTGATTCCCGTGCGTTCCTCAATCCGCTTGTCGATTCCGTTCAGCAGCGCTCCGCCTCCCGTTAGAATAATCCCGGTGTTGCTGATATCCGCAGACAGCTCCGGCGGTGTTCTTTCCAGCACACCGTGGGCAACCTCGCAAATCATCTGCAAAGGCTCGTCCAATGCCTCCATCATCTCTTTCGACGTGATTTCAATGGACTTCGGAAGTCCGGTAACAAGGTCTCTTCCCCTGCACTCCTTCACAACAACTTCTTCTCTCGGATATGCCGTGCCGATGGTCATCTTCATTTCCTCGGCTGTACGTTCTCCAATATAAAGCTTATGCTCTTTTCTCATGTATTTGATAATCGCTTCGTCAAATTTATCCCCGGCAACCTTGACGGATGTACTTGTTACAATACCGCCTAAAGAAATCACGGCGACATCTGTGGTTCCTCCGCCGATATCGATGATCATAACTCCGTCCGGCCTGGATATGTCAAGTCCCGCCCCGATGGCTGCCGCAACAGGTTCCTCCATCAGGAAAACGGCTTTTCCGCCTGCCTGTGTGGCCGCCTCTCTGACTGCTCTCTTTTCCACTTCGGTGACCCCGCTCGGAACGCAAACCATGATTCTCGGTTTGAAGAAACGGCTGCTGCCGCATGTCTTTCTGATGAAATATTTCAGCATTCTCTCCGTTACGTCGTAATCGGAAATAACACCGTCTCGCAGCGGTCTCACCGCAATGATGTTGCTCGGCGTTCTGCCGAGCATCTGCCTTGCTTCTTCCCCGACTGCCAGTATTTCATTGGTGTCTCTGTTGATCGCCACAACGGAGGGCTCATTCAAAACGACGCCCTTTCCTTTTATATAAACCAAAACATTCGCTGTTCCAAGGTCAATCCCTACTTCGTCTGTAAATCCCAACGTTTTTCCCTCCTAATATCATTCAAAGTTTGCTGTAAATCATAAGGAAATATACTGCGCATACCTGCATATTCTTATCTTTTACGTTTATCTTAAATATTATATCTACTAAGAGGAACTTTTTCAATTTTAATTTTAAAATTCACAGATAAAGTTTTACACATCCGGCACAAAAATTTCCGGTCGTCGAAAAATTTCTAACTCCTTTGCGTTCCGACTTGTCTGTAGGAGGCGTTAGATTTTTACTATATCTACCATATTAAAATCTTCCAGTGTCTTCCTCATGAGCAGACTGTTTGCCAACGCATTGGCCGTATCGATTGACGTCAGGCAGGCAATGTTTCTTTCGATAGCCTTTCTTCTCATCTGTACTGAATGGACCGCAGGCTTTCTTCCGATGGTGGATGTGGAAACCACAAAGTCGACTTCACCAGTATCGAACAGGTCACTTGTGTTCGGCGACGGTTCATCGTGCTTGTTCACGATCAGCGCCGGAACGCCGTGCTCCCGCAAATATTCCGCGGTACCTCTGGTCGCCCAGATTTTATACCCGAACTCGATAAACTTCTGGGCAAGAGGAACCACCTCCGGTTTATCCGAATCCTTTACGGTGATCAGCACACAATCTCCTACCTTGTGCATTTCGTAACCCGCTGCGATCAGCCCTTTATACAGCGCTGTCTCCAGGTTGTGGTCGATACCCAGAACTTCTCCGGTTGATTTCATTTCCGGACCCAGATGATTGTCTGCATCATGCAGCTTCGGAAAACTGAACACAGGAACTTTGACCGCGACGTAATCGCCTTCCGGGCAAACGCCGCTTCCGTACCCAAAATCCTTCAGCTTTGCTCCGAGCGCCACCTTGGTCGCCAAATCGACGATGGGCACGTTGGTCACCTTGCTGATGTAAGGAACAGTTCTTGACGACCTCGGATTCACCTCGATGACATAAACCTGGTTTTCATAGATTACGTACTGGATATTCACCAGGCCTGATACCTTCAGTTCTTTTGCCAGGCGCCCTGTATACTCCACGATGGTATCCCTGATTTCTTTCGTCAGCGTCTGCGGCGGGTAAATGGAGATGGAGTCGCCGGAATGGACGCCTGCCCGTTCAATATGCTCCATGATGCCCGGAATCAGGAAATCTTCCCCATCGCACACCGCGTCGACTTCAACCTCCGTACCCATTAGATATTTGTCGATGAGCACCGGATTCTCCAGCTCTGTAGAGGTGATGATATCCATGTATTCGACGACGTCGTTTTTCGTATAGGCTATGATCATGTTCTGCCCGCCCAGTACATAGGAGGGACGGAGCAGAACCGGGAATCCAAGCTGGCCCGCTTCTCTGACCGCTTCTTCCGTTGTATAGGCCATTCTTCCGTTGGGCCTCGGAATATTGCAGTGCTCCAAAAGTTTATCGAAGCGTTCCCGGTCTTCCGCAGCGTCGATACTGTCGGCAGAAGTTCCGAGAATATTGATTCCTTTCTTCTTAAGGTATTTTGTAAGCTTAATGGCTGTCTGACCTCCAAATTGGACCACAACACCCCATGGCTGCTCCGTATGGATGATCGCATCCACGTCCTCCGGAGTCAGCGGCTCAAAGTACAGCCGGTCGGAAATGTCAAAATCAGTGGATACGGTTTCCGGATTGTTGTTTACGATTATGGCTTCAAAGCCTGCTTCCTTCAGCGCCGAAACACAGTGAACAGAGCAGTAGTCGAATTCAATTCCCTGCCCGATCCGAATCGGACCGGAGCCGAAAACGATGACCTTCTTTTTTCCCGTAGCATGCTGCTCCATGAACTCCTTTGCCTCGTTCTCTTCGTCAAAGGTAGAATAAAAGTACGGAGTTTCCGCTGCAAATTCGGCAGCGCAGGTGTCAACCATCTTATAGACCGGATGCAGTTTCTCCGGGGGCTCCTGCCCGCTTAATTTCTGAATTGTCTTATCCAGAAAGCCCATCTTCTTGGCCTTTTTATATTTTTCCTGTGTCAGCACACCCTCTTTAAGAGAGGCTTCCATATTGACCAGATTGTTCAGCTTATGGAGGAACCAACGGTCGATCTTCGTGATGCGGAAGATCGTATCGATGGAGATCCCTCTCTTCAATGCTTCGTAGACCACAAAGATCCTCTCGTCATCACAGTGGTGGAGGTATTCCTCGATAAGATGGGTTTCTTTATCCTTTAGTTTTTTCAGGTCCAGGGTATCCAGGTTCAGTTCGATGCACCGGACTGCTTTCATCATCGCCTGCTCAAAGGAGGTTCCGATGGCCATGACTTCTCCCGTTGCCTTCATCTGGGTTCCAAGGGTTCGCTTGGCGTAAACGAATTTGTCAAAGGGCCATTTGGGGAATTTGACGACGATGTAATCCAGCGCCGGCTCAAAACAGGCATAGGTTTTTCCGGTAACCGAATTGATGATCTCATCCAGCGTATACCCGATGGCGATCTTTGACGCAACCTTGGCAATGGGATAACCGGTTGCTTTGGAGGCCAGGGCCGAAGATCTGGACACTCTTGGATTCACCTCGATCACCGCATATTCAAAGCTGTCGGGGTGGAGCGCAAACTGGCAGTTGCAGCCGCCTTCCACACCGAGGGCCTGGATAATATTGATCGATGCGGTTCGAAGCATTTGATATTCTTTATCGGAAAGAGTTACCGCCGGAGCCACGACGATGGAGTCGCCAGTATGAACACCCACCGGGTCCACATTTTCCATGGAGCAGACGGTTATGGTGTTGTTTTTGCTGTCTCTCAAGATTTCAAATTCGATCTCTTTCCAGCCCGCCACACTTTTTTCCACCAGGATCTGGTTGATGGGGCTCAGCCGCAGACCGTTTTCCCCAATCTTGATGAGTTGTTTTTTTCCTGCGGCGATTCCTCCCCCTGTTCCTCCCAGCGTATAGGCTGGTCTGACGATGACCGGATATCCGATTTCATCTGCAAATTCCAGGGCGTCATCGAGGTCAGTCACAACCTTGGACGGGATAACAGGTTCTCCGATGGACTCCAGCATATCCTTGAAAAGCTGGCGGTCTTCCGCCTTATCGATGGTCTCTACCGTCGCACCAAGCAGTCTTACGTTCTGTTCCGCAAGAAAGCCTTCCTTGGCAAGCTGCATGGAGAGAGTCAGAGCGGTCTGCCCTCCCATCGTCGGCAGAATACTGTCGGGATTTTCCATTTTAATAATCTTTTTTAAAACAGGTAGGGTTAGAGGCTCAATGTAGACCTTATCCGCCATGGTTTTATCCGTCATAATGGTTGCTGGGTTGGAGTTCACAAGAACTACTTCTATCCCGTCATCCTTTAATGTCCGGCAGACCTGGGTTCCCGCATAATCAAATTCGGCTGCCTGACCGATGATGATAGGTCCCGAACCGATTACCAGCACTTTCTTTATCTCTTGATTCAATGGCATGTCATTTCTCCCCCTATTTATCCTGTGACATCATCTGCATAAATTGATCGAAAAGGTATTGTGTATCCAGCGGTCCGGCGCAGGCCTCAGGATGGAACTGCACGGTAAATGCCTTCCCCCCGGTGTAGGTAATTCCTTCGCAGCTGCCGTCATTTACATTGTAGTGGCTTACAACGCCGACTGACTGATCGAGTGTTTCACCCACTACGGCGTAACCGTGGTTCTGGCTGGTAACAAACACCCGGTCCCTGATCCTGTCCGCTACGGGCTGATTGGCTCCCCGATGGCCGTATTTCAATTTTTCCGTCTTTGCACCATTTGCAAGAGCCAGCAGCTGATGTCCGAGGCATATCCCGAAAATCGGGATTCCGCTGTTCATCAGTCCCTTTAGTATCTCAATCGGCTCCTTATTCTCTGCAGGATCTCCCGGTCCGTTGGACAGCATGATGCCGTCAGGCTTGATGTTCATGATTTCCGCGACGGGGGTATTGTAAGGAACCACCGTTACGCTGCATCCTCTATCCAGAAGGCTGCGGAGAATATTTGCCTTGTATCCGTAATCATATAAGGCAACGTGATATTTTTCACCGGGTGCGGGATAAAAGGTCTTATCTGTACAGGAAACGGATTTCACCGCATCAAATATCGTATTATCCCGTAATTTACCTAAAAAGGCATCCATATCTCCGGTAAGTTCCGTTGTGATCGCACCATTCATCACGCCGTACTCCCTGATTTTTTTCGTGAGTGCCCTTGTGTCAATGTCATAAATACCGATGATATGTTGTTCCTTCAGGTATTGGTCCAGGGTAAACCGGCTTCTGAAGTTGGACGGCTCCTCGCACCACTCCCGGACGATGTATCCCTTGACCCAGGATTTCGCCGATTCACTGTCCATATCATTCAAGCCGTAATTGCCGATCAAAGGGAAGGTCTGCGTTACGATCTGTCCGTAATAGCTGGGGTCCGTCAGGGTTTCCTGATATCCAGTCATTCCTGTGGTAAACACCACCTCTCCCACAGCGGTTCCCTCAACACCGAAACGCTTTCCCTTATATACCGTGCCGTCTTCCAGTACCAGATACGCGGTCTGCTCCTGTTCCTTTATCTTAATCTGTCCATCCGTCTCCTTCATCTTACCGTCCTTTTCCATAGGATCTGCTCCTTCCTATTCATACAACCGACTTGATACAACCAGCCTCTTTCAATCCTCAATGGCTTTTTTCAGTATTTCCAGTCCCTCATTCAGTTCATCCAATGATATATTCAGAGGGGGCAGCAGTCGGATCCGCTCCTTTGCCGTCAATGTGACCAGCCCAAGATCCAGCGCCTGTTTCACAACGTCTTTGGCTTCCTTTGCTTTCAATGAAACCCCTGCCATCATGCCGAGACCTGTTACTTCTGCAACACCCGTCATCTTTTCTATTTTTGATTTCATGAGTCTGCCTTTTTCCGCAACCTCATCAAGAAATTTCTGATCCAATCTCTTCAGCACCTCAACGCCTCCCGCGCATACCGCAGGATTTCCGCCGAAGGTCGTTCCATGGTCTCCCGGTTCCAGTGCATTCGAGCAGCTCTCATGAAAGAGGATTCCTCCGATGGGCAGCCCAGCACCCAGTCCCTTGGCCACCGTGGCAATATCCGGCAGGATCCCGTAGTGTTCATGGGCGAATAGCTTCCCGGTCCTGCCGATTCCGGTCTGAACCTCATCAAGGATCAGAAGTATATCCTTTTCCTTGCACAAATCATACAGCGCTTTTACGTAATCCTCCTCCAGCTTGTTGACGCCGCCCTCACCCTGGACCAGTTCCGCCATAACGGCACAGGTCCGGTCGGATATCTTTGACTTGACGTCTGCGATGTCGCTGGCGTTAGCATAAAGAAAACCATCCACAAAAGGATTAAAAAACTTATGGTAGCCCTCCTGCCCTGTGGCGGTAATGGTTGCCATGGTCCTTCCGTGAAAGGAATTTTCCAACGTTATGATCTCAAACCTACCCTCTCCGTATTTGCTGAAGCTGTATTTTCTTGCAGCCTTGATGGCTCCCTCATTGGCTTCCGCACCGGAATTGCAGAAGAAAACCTTATCAAACCCTGTTCTTCCAATCAGAATTTCCGCCAGTTCCCCGCAGGGTTCCGTGTAGAAGAGGTTCGATGTGTGCTGGAGCGTTTGAAGCTGCCTTGTAACCGCTTCGACCCAGCCTTGATCGCAGAATCCCAATGAGTTTACACCAATTCCGGAGGAAAAGTCAAGATACCGTTTCCCCTCCGGAGAATAGCAGACAGCTCCCGATCCCCTCTCAATACAGAGGTCGTTTCTCGCATAAGTCCCCAAAACATATTTTTTATCTCTTTCCTTGATATCCGTGCTGTTCACCCAAATGCCTCCTGTCCCTTCTATGCAGCATCCCCTTTGGGAGCGTTATTTCCATAAATTTAATATAACAGCGTTCCGATCCCCTCGTCTGAAAAAAGTTCGATTAGAATGGAATGTTCAATTCGTCCGTCAATAATCGCGACTTCCCGGATCCCGCTTCGAATCCCGTCGACGCAGCTTTGAATCTTCGGGATCATACCTCCTGCGATAACTCCCGTTTCTACCAGCTTCGGCACCTCGTCGATGCTGATTTTTGAAATGAGAGAATCCTCATTGTCCTTGTCCATCAGAAGTCCTCTCACATCTGTCATGGATATCAGCTTTTCTGCCTTTAACGCACCTGCGATGGCAGCGGCGGCCGTATCGGCGTTAATATTGAAGGTCTGACCGTTTCCGTTTGTCCCAACCGTGGCCACCACAGGTATGAATCCGTTTTCCAGCGCCATGGATATGGGCGCGGTTTCCACCCTTTTTATGTCACCGACAAACCCCAGGTCAATTTCACCTTTCCATTTCTCCGCCTGCAACATCCCTCCGTCCATACCACAAAGGCCGATTGCTTTTCCGCCATGGGACTGGATCAGCGACACCAGGCTCTTGTTCACCTTGCCGGCGAGAACCATGGCCGCCACCTCTGCAGTTTCTTCATCCGTATATCTGAGTCCATCGATAAATTTCGTTTCCTTCCCCATTTTTTCGAGCATATTGCTGATCTCCGGACCACCTCCGTGAACCAGAACCACTTTGATCCCTACCAGAGAAAGGAGGACGATATCCTTCATAACCGCCCTTTTCAAAGCTTCGCTGATCATAGCGCTACCGCCGTATTTGATCACAACAGTCTTACTACAATACTTCTGTATATATGGAAGCGCTTCCATCAGAACGTTTGCGCCAGTAATCTTATCCTTCATCATTCCCCTCCTGTTAATACAAGCCCGGTTTCTTCGGGCAAATCCAGCATGATGTTCATACATTGAATGGCAGCTCCCGATGCGCCCTTTCCCAGATTGTCATATCTCGCCATGAGGGAAATCTGTTCGTCATTGCCAAGAATGAAGATTTCCAGTCCGTCCGTATCCGCCAGTGCATTGGCCGCCATAAATCCGTCACCGGGCTTTTCTCCCGGTTCCCTCACCTTGATCAGAGACTGCCCCCGGTAGTAATCCGAAAATTCACGCTGCAACGCAGCGGCTCCTATCTTTTTTTTCATGATCTGCCTGTGCAATGGTATGGTAACCAGCATTCCGCTGAAATAACCGGCGACAATAGGATGAAAAACAGGCGGAGCACTGATTCCCGTTAGGGCAACCATTTCAGCCAGGTGTTTATGGTTCTGATCCAGACCGTACTGTCGTGGCCCGTCAAAGCTGCCATCCCGGTCCGAATCTTCATATCGGGCAATCATACTTTTTCCGCCTCCGCTGTATCCGGTGATGGAATGACATGCAAGAGGATACTCCATGCCGATAATCTTGCGGGCAATCAGCGGTTTCACCAATGCGATAAAACCGGTCGCATGGCAGCCCGGAACAGATACCCTGTTTGACTGCCGGATCTGGTCCCTTTGTGTTTCAATCAGTTCAGGAAATCCATAAGTCCAGGCAGAATCGGTCCGATGAGCGGTGGATGTGTCGAGTATTCTCAGGTCCTGATCCGCCAACGCAGCAATTTCCCTCGATGCGGCATCGGGAAGACACAGGAAGGTAATATTCGCCTTCTTCATCATTGCATGCCTTGCCGCTGGATCTTTCCGTTTATCGTCGGCAATGGAAAGCAGTTCCAGATCCGTTCTTCCCTGCAGACGCTTCCGTATTTTTAAACCCGTGGTACCCTCCTGCCCGTCAATGAAAATCTTGTGGCACATCTGTCTGTCTCCTTCCTGCCCGTCAGTGTACTTCCTAATTATTATACCTGTATTTTAAGCAAAGTCAACGCATTTTTGCATATTTATTATGAATAATGTATTTTTATTCATCGTCGCTTTTTCAACATCACGGTTTTCGTGAAAATACTTTTTTCAGCATATCACTGTCTCGTCCTACATATATATGTTGTAAAGAAATCCAGTTGCTTTGGCTGTAAGCCAATCATTATGTAATGCACAAATATATGAAGGTGGTGAAGTCTAAAATATGAAGGATTACATAGAAGAGCGAGTGCTGGAGCTCGCCAGGTACATACTTGAAACCAACTCCACGGTTCGGGCAGCCGCTAAAAAGTTTCGGGTATCTAAGTCCACAGTCCACAAGGATATTACCGAGAGGCTGCTTGAGATAAATCCAGGGCTTGCCCAAGAGGTCAAGACTGTTTTAGATAATAACAAGGCGGAGCGCCATATCAGAGGCGGCCTTGCTACACAGCAGAAATACAAAGGTCGTTAACAGCGGAAGTCTTCCGCTCCGGCAAAATAAAAGTGCAGTTCAATCGATTTCAATTGGTTGCTGCACTTTTTCTTTCCTTATTCAATTGTATTTCAATACGATTTTTCCCTTTCTTCTTAGCCTCATATAACATAATATCCGACGATTTCAAAATACCGTGAACGGATTCCCCGTTCAACTCGCTGATACCGCAGCTCATCGTGATATGGATCCCGTCCTTGAAACACGTCTGCTCAATGCAGGACTGGATCCGTCCAAGCAGCAGAGCCGCATCCTGGTCGTTGGTATCCGGCATGATAATAATAAACTCTTCACCGCCATAGCGGCCAACCACATCGGTAGCTCTGCAATTCTCCCTTAATATCCCGGCAACCTGAATCAGCACTTCATCTCCTGTCTGATGACCGTAGGAATCGTTGACCAGTTTGAAATTATCCAGATCAATCATAGCGACGGAAAGCGGATAATTGATCCGTTTTGAACGATCGACTTCTTCTTTGAGTCTTCTTAATGAATTTTTGTGATTCAACAGGTCAGTCAAGGAATCCCTCATGGTCAATTCATTTAATTCTCTGTTCTTCTTTTTCAGTTCCGCATTCTTTTCCATGATGATCTTTTCATTTAAAAATGACTTGATTTTAACCCTGTATACCATTTGATTCAAAGTCCAGGCGACTATAATCATCGACAGAGTATTGATGTTCAGCGTAACAATAACCTCCGTCATCACTTGGAACTGGGGAAGCAGCATCATAAAGACCAGATTGCCCGCCAGAAAAAGTACGGCAGAGATCAACGGCGGAATGTTGATAAAGGCCGCTATGGTGTACACGACCAGGAAATAGGTGCTGGAGGAAGCGAGCGAAGATTGCTCATACAGACTCCAAGTGATCCCCCCCATGAGAATGCCCACAAGAAACAGAGCCTGGACCAGATAGGTATAGCGTATGTGGATCCGCTCTACATTGCCCTTGAAATAGGATAGTACAGGGATAAAGAACAGGGACAGCAGTGCGATCCATAAGGCAAGATAAAACGAGGGGGAATTTGCCGGCTCTGAAAATATGGCCAGAAGAGATTCAATGATAACAAGCAGCACGGAAATCACCAGCATCCTGGACAAATTTTCCCTGCAAACAGCATGGATATACTCATCTCTGTATTCATTTGGAATCTTTGCTGTGTAGCGAAAAGGCAGCTTCAACTTTATTCACTCTTTCATTCGTATCTCTTTTGAACTCCCTCGATGCAATCATGAAAAAACATCTGAATATGTTACTATTTGTAACAATATATCACGGTACGAAGGAAAAGTCCATGCATTATTTCCATATTTCTATCTGTTTACAAGTCCCGGAAAATCATATTTTCAGATTCACGATTTCCGCCTCCGGCTTTGGTTTGCTGATATAGTACCCCTGCACCATATCGCACCCGCACAGCTCCAGAAAACGGTACTGGGTCTCCGTTTCCACGCCCTCCGCTACGGTTTTGATCCCCATATCATGCGCCAGTGAAATGATCGTCTTAAGAATTTTGCTGTCGACCCCGGAATTTTGAATTTCGTCAATGAAACACTTATCGACTTTTATATTGTCCACCGGAAGGTTCTTCAGATAATTCAGAGAGGAGTAGCCTGTCCCGAAATCGTCCAGATAAATCATGATGCCTTTTTCCCTCAGCTTTTGCAGTTTCTGCGCCGCCTCACCAAAAGACTCGATCAGGCAGGATTCCGTAATCTCCAAGGCAACGCTGCCCCTGTCCAGTCGATATCGTTCAAACTTTTCCAATATGTTTTCTACAAAGCTGCTCTGCGACAGCTGAGCCGGAGACACATTGCAGGAAACGTATAAATCCCGATGCTGCCGGTGTTTTGCAAAGGCAAAAGCGCTTTCAACAACCCAATCGCCTATTTTATCGATGAGACCGGTCTCTTCCGCTAGCGGAATAATACGGTCAGGCATAACCAGTCCGTATCTTGGACTGTTCCACCGGATCAATGCTTCGTAGCCTTTGACTCTTTGCTGCGCAATGTCAAAAAGCGGCTGGTAATGCAGCACAAACTCCCCGTTCCTGTATGCAAGCCGCAGCTGCTCCTCCATTTCGACCCTGTATTGCAATTCTTCACTCATTGCATCCTTAAAGAAGCTGCAGCTGTCTTTTCCCTTGTCTTTTGCATTGTACAAAGCCATATCCGCATTCTTGAACAAATCTTCCACGGTGCTGCCGTCCTTGGGATAGACGGCAATCCCGATACTGCATGTGATATAAAATGTGTTCCCATGAATGACAATGGCCTCCCGGAACATCTTCAATACACGCTCTGCGGTTTCCAAAGCTTCGGAAGAACCTGACGCATAGCATAAAATGACAAATTCGTCGCCTCCGATTCTGGCCGCCAGATACTGCTCACGATCCAGGTTTTTCAGCTTATTTGCCAGTTCAATCAGAACTTCATCACCGAAAAAGTGTCCGAAGCTGTCATTGATCCTTTTGAAATTATCCAGGTCGATGAACAGAAGCGCCCCCTGTGCCGGTTCGGCACCGCTCTTGTCCAGCTCCTTCTGCAGTTCGTTCATGATGAAGACACGGTTATGAAGTCCTGTCAGATAATCGAAATATGCCAGGTGCCTGATTTTCTCCTCGTGTTTCTTGCGTTCACTGATGTCGCGCACCACCGCGACAATCACCTCTTCACCGGACCAGTTGCTCTGCCGAAGAGCAACTTCACCGTCAAAGACCGTGCCGTCAACAGGCCGCTTGCATTTCCACTCAAGAACCATCGAAGCATCCGTCGGAAAAGTCTTTTCGAGCTCTTCGAGCTGTTTGTTTTCCTCCGAAGAAATTTCTCTGATCTGATATTTGGTCATCTCTTTTTCCGGTATGCCAAACAAAATTCCTGCTCTTTTGTTTGCCAGAACGATCTGCCCGTCATGGTCATGGATAATGATCGCATCATGGATGGAATCGAATACGGTCCTGATGTTGTTTTCCGCAAACTTACGCTCCCGGATCTCCCGGGATAATTGCTGATTAGATTTCAATAGTGACAGAATATAAAAGGTGACCGCACTGAGTATAAAAAGGATCGTGAGAAAGTAACCGTAACTTTGCAGTCCCAAAATTCTCTGCAGGTCACGGTAACTGCTTTCCACGTACATACCGGTACCGATATATGCACCAATTTCCGGTATCCCCATGACATAGGACAATTTCTCCTCAATCCGGTCTTCGGTGGGAAGATAGTAGTCATAGGCGACAAAGGATCCGCCGGGAACTTCTTTTGCAGCCCGCACCAGCTCACGGATGATGTATCTTCCGTCAGAGTCCTTCAAATCCCACTGATTTGACCCCTCCTTATCGGGTTCATAGGGCTGGACAAGCATGGTGCCGTCGTAGGCGCTCATGAAGATATAATTCTTGCCGTATTCATCATCATAGGTCATGTACCGAACCATAGAGGTTATTTCATCCCTGGCAGTGGTGCTGTCGATCCGTCCGCTGTGTAAATCATCCAGGATTGGCTCGATTGAATGATAGGCAAGATGAACCATTTTTCTGACAGAATTCTTCCTCTGGTTCAGCATCGTCTCGGAGAATTCAGAACTCACATATTCCGATATTACCAGTTCACCCGCGATCAGCAATACTGAGCATACCGCGATGATAATGATCCATCTTTTGTTATGTCTGTACTTCGTTTCGTTCATCATAATACTAGATATAATGCAGCGGCATTACATTTCTCCTTATCAGACTGAGGTTTGCAATGAAAAAATCCCTGAAGCTCCGGTTTGTGTCAGAAAATGAATCAAACGGAGAACCCGGCAGGCCCTCCGCTATGACAAATCTATTATAGAAATTTCGTGATAGGATCCTGGTTTTTATATCCTTCCAGAAGTTTTGCGGATTTCGAAACATCGCCCAGGAGGATTCCTCCGCAGAATCTGTTGTTTACAAAATACAGCTTTTCGTAGGTATTCTTCGCCCCGTCGTAAACTTCAAAGGTTTTATAAACCTTATCAGGCTCTTTTCCATTGTCCCCGACCGCAAACAGGGAGGTTCCCATACCGCTGAAGGAATTGGACGGAGTAAAGGCCTCATACCGATATTCGTCGCCTACCGCATTGATGCCGGCTGTTTTTCCCATTTCCACAGCCTGACCCCAGATGGCGTAATTGGTACCGTTGTATTCCGCACAGTCTCCGCAGGCAAAGATATCCTTTTCGCTTGTTTCCATCCTCTCGTTCACCTTGATGGAGCGAGCCGTTTCGATTCCCACATCCTTTGCAAGACCGATATTCTGCCTGACTCCTGTGGAACAGATCACCATCTCTCCGCTGACGAAGGTTCCGTCTGCAAGCTTTACGCCTGTGGCCTTTCCATCTCCCGAAATCTCTTCGATACCCGTATTGGTGATGACCCGGATACCTGATTTCTCCGTTGCGGCTCTGAGCAGCTCCGAACCTCTTACGTCAAGCTGTTTGTTCATGATGTTCGGCGACAGCTCAATAATCGTGACTTCCTTGCCTGCCTTTTTCAGCTCCCATGCGGCTTCCAGGCCCAATATACCTCCGCCGATGACGACGGTCTTTTTCACCCGCTTGAGATACTCCTGCAGTTTTTCTACGCCTTCCAACGAGCGGATGGCACAGACGCCCTCCTGATCGGCTCCCTTAATGGGCGGAATAAATGCTTCCGCACCGGTTGCCAGAATCAGCTTATCATACTTTCTGGTTTCACCGTTGGAGAGAACCAGTTCCTTTTCACCCTTTCGGATCTCTTTTACGACAACGCCTAACGTCAGCTTGATATCGTTCTCCGTGTACCATTCCTGCGGTTTGATGAAAAAGTTGACAGGATCCACATCAGACAGGATCCCCTTGGTCAGCATCGGCCGGTTGTACCCGATGACTTTCTCCGAGGAAATGATTTCAATGGAGCATTTTTTATTTCTTTTTCTTATCTCTTCACAGGCGGTAGTCCCGGCTGCGCCGTTTCCGACTATGACAAATCGTTCCGCTTTCTCGGAAATAAAACCCGTATCGGCTACTGTAATCTCCTCAAACTGATCCGGACCGACGCCGCAGACAGGGCAGGATTCCGGAGGCTGGTCGCCTTCTGCGATATAGCCGCAGACCAGGCATCTCCATTTTCTGGCCGCCTTGGCAACAGGCTTTACGTTTTCCATAATTTTTCCGGCGTCCACCGACGCACCAAAGCCATATCCGAATTCAAAAGCTTCCTGAAGCTGCGCTTCGTTAGGTTTAAACCGGATGCGCAGACCATTTCCGTAAAGCTTCATGCCCAGCTGCTTCAAGCGCTCCATAATATTGGGAACGCCTTCTCCGCTCCAGCCGTAGGAGCCAAAAGCTGATGCGATCTTCCTTCCGTGGGTCTTGGCAAAAATAGAAGTTGTCAAGTCCCAGATCGGCTTCAGAGCATCGCCCACCATGGTTGGAGTTCCAAAGAGAATTCCGTCGGCCCAGTATAGTTCGTCCAGAACTCTTTCTTTCTCTGCATACACCATATCATAGAGTCTGACGTCGATATCGGCATAAGACTGGATTCCCTCTTTAATCTTTCCGGCCAACGTCTCGGTATAGCCGTAAGCGGAAACATAGGGTATAATTACCGTCTTCTTTAGATTGGGATTCTTTTCCGTCGCCCACTGCTTGTACTGTTCAATCACCGCTTGGGGGCTGTCCGTCAAGACAGGACCATGTCCTGTGAGAATCATGTCAATCTTCAAATTTTCCACTTTTTTAATGGCGTCCAGAGCAAAGGATTTGAAGGGAGAGATGATTCCGTCAAAGTAGTATTTCAAAGCACTCTGATAATTATCGTGATCTGTAATGGAATCGCTCGTCACACCTTCCAGAGAGTAATGTGCACCGAACGCGTCGCAGGTTGCCAGCAGACGATCCTCTTCCACATAGGTGAACATGGTGTCAGGCCAATGAAGGTTCGGAGCCATGATAAATCTCAACGTTTTGTTCCCCAGAGACAGAGTATCTCCTTCTTTTACTGCGACGCCTGTAAAATCTCTGTTGCAGATCTCCTTCATGAAATTGATTGCGGCAGAAGTACCGACCACTTTCAACCCGGGATTCTGCTCCAGCATTTGTTCAATTGTTCCGCTGTGATCCGGCTCGGAATGGCTCAAAATAATATAATCGATCTCATTAAGAGGTATGATGGCGGTAAGTTTATTCAGATAATCTTCGGTAAATTTTGCCTTGGACGCTTCAAAAACAACACTTTTTTCCGAGCCCTTCAAGACATAGGAATTGTATGACGTGCCGAATTCGGTAACCATCAGAATGTCAAAGGTCCTTAACTCAGGATCCAGATTGCCAACCCAGTATAAATCTTCCTTCAGTTGTTTCGTTTTCATGGTTTATCCTCCTCATCCATGATATTCTACCCTATCATGTCAAATACTAAACAAAGCAGCCTTTACAAATTCCCTGAATAGGGGATGGGCCTGATTGGGCCTGCTTTTAAATTCAGGATGATATTGAACGCCTACAAAAAAAGCGTTTTCGGGTATTTCAACAGCCTCCACCAATCTTCCGTCTGGAGAGGTTCCGGTGATCTCCATGCCCTTCGCCTCCATCTCTTGGCGATACTGATTATTGAATTCATACCGGTGGCGGTGACGCTCATGAATCAGAGCCTTTCCGTAAGCCTTCTCCAGCATGGTTCCAGTTTTTATTTTGCAAGGATAAGCCCCTAGGCGCATCGTTCCACCTTTCGGAATATCCCCATATTGATCCGGCATAAAATCTATTACGGAGTGACATCCTGCCGTATTAAATTCACTGGAATCCGCATCCTCCAGGCCCAGCACCTTCCTAGCAAACTCAATTACAGCAATTTGCATTCCCAAACAGATTCCCAGATAAGGAATGTTGTTTTCCCTCGCATAGCGCGCAGCAAGAATCTTACCCTCAATTCCCCGATCGCCGAATCCCCCGGGAACGAGAACGCCCCTGCAGTCTCCCAGAATTTTATCTACTGTCTCTTCATTTACTTCTTCGGAATCCACCCATTTGATCTCAACGATGGATCCGTTTTCATATCCGGCGTGATTCAGCGCTTCCGCCACAGACAAATAGGCGTCGTGCAGCTTGACATATTTCCCGACCAGTGCGATCTTGACCGACTTGTTCCTTTTTCTCACCCGATCCAGCATATCGAGCCAGTCCGTTATATTGGCAGGGTTGGCCGGAAGTGACAGCTCCCTGCAGACGATCTCGGAAAAACGGCTTTCCTCCAGCATCATCGGAGCTTCGTATAAAATCGGTACGGTCTTATTCTCGATCACGCAGTCCGGCTTCACATTGCAAAAGAGTGAAATTTTCTGCTTGATCTCCTCTTCAATGGGCTCGTCGGATCTGGTTACAATAATATCCGGGGAAATACCCATAGATCTCAGCTCTTTTACGGAATGCTGGGTTGGTTTTGACTTGTGCTCACCGGAGCTTTTAATATAGGGAACCAGGGTAACATGGATAAACAGACAATTTTCTTTGCCGACTTCAAGAGAAACCTGCCGGATCGCCTCGAGAAACGGCTGGCTTTCGATATCACCTGTTGTCCCTCCGATCTCTGTAATTACAACGTCGGCATGAATCTCCTCTCCCACAGCGCCGACGGAATAGATAAATTTCTTGATCTCGTTGGTCACGTGGGGGATGACCTGAACTGTGCTTCCGAGGTATTCCCCCGCTCTTTCCTTAGAAAGCACATTCCAGTAGACTTTTCCTGTGGTAAGATTGGAGTACTGGTTTAAGTCCTCATCGATAAACCTCTCATAATGGCCCAAATCCAGGTCGGTTTCGGCACCGTCTTCCGTTACGTAGACCTCCCCGTGCTGATACGGACTCATGGTTCCCGGATCAACATTAATATATGGGTCCAGCTTCTGGGCTGCAACCTTAAAGCCTCTGGCCTTCAGCAATCGGCCCAGGGAAGCCGCTGTAATCCCCTTTCCAAGTCCGGATACAACGCCTCCCGTAACAAAGATAAATTTAGTCATCATCTTTTCACCTCCCTTGGTAACAAAAAAAATAAGAATGGTCTTTTTGAGTGTAGGATACATAAAGCCCCACCAAATGACCTTCCCTATTCATTCCCGATGTTCCCTGTATTTAATTCTTTACAATATTAACATACCGCGAAAAAAATATCCAGCACTTTATTAACCTGATGCAAAAATAATTCCGAATTTGTACCGAAAAAATTTCCGATTATTTCCGGTTTCCATTTTACTCACATTCCGGCTCGCATCTCATATAATATAGTAAGCAGTCAGCGTTGCATTGCTTTTCACAATATGTTAGGAAGAGAGTCAAGCGGAACAAACCATTTTCGACATTGGCGGACGACTGATCACTTTGTTTCGATTTAAAGAATTTCTGAGGAGAATAGGAAACTATTCTCCTTCTTGTTATATATTTTTCTTTGTTTTGTACATAATAGTTTTGTTATTGTTTATATAATTATTTTGTCTGATTCGTATAAAAAATGACGGCTTTGTTGCATATGCAACAAACAAACGTCTTTTAATATGATATGATTTCATCAGAACCAAGGAAATAATGGAAAAGAGGGATGAAAATGAGCAATAAAATAATGAAGAATATCGAAACCGCAAAAGTTTTGGCTTTGGCCGACTTAGTTACTTATCAGGAGGGGCAGGTCGTCAGCAAGACGCTTGTTCAGAATCCCAATGTAAGCCTTACTCTTTTTTCTTTCGGTAAGGGAGAAGAAATCAGCACCCACTCCTCTCACGGGGATGCAATGGTATATGTGATCGACGGCCAGGCCGAGATTACCATCGGCGAGGAAAAATTCAAAGTGAAGGCCGGAGAAACCATTGTAATGCCTGCAGAAATACCCCACGCTGTTGCTGCGCCTGAACAGCCCATGAAATTCATGCTGACCGTAGTCTTTTAGCACTGCAATGATACAGGACGAAACAATCAATCAGTGAATCATTATGCCTGGCACAGGCATAATATTCAATAGATACTAATGATGATTCAGGAGGGATGAATAATGAGAACTACCATTGACCGTTCCGGTTGTATCGGCTGCGGGCTTTGCCCGTCTATCTGCCCGGAGGTATACAGAATGGCAGATGACGGTTTGGCGGAAACGATCGTAGAAGAAATTCCGTCAGGCATTGAAGAGACTGCCCAGGAAGCGGCGGAGAATTGCCCGGTTTCCGTAATTATTGTGGAATAAGGCGGGAAATAGACAGGACATAGATCAAAACGGCCCGGACTTGCAGGTCCGGGCCGTTCTGTTCAACGAATCAATATCACAGATTCTTCAAACCGGTATTCTATCCTGACAGGGCACTTTGCTCTGACATAATCCGCAGCCTGAAATATAACCGGAATTCCTTACAAAGTCCGGGCCGATCTCACTCTTTATTCTCTGAAGATACGCACTGCATATTTCTTTGTCATGACCATCCCTGCTTATTGCATTTACGGGGCATCTTACGATACAGGCTCCGCATTGGCTTTTCGTATAAAACTTACAGTAAGCATAGTGATCATCATACGGGCGGTGAGTCGGTTCCATACTTCCTTTCAGGATTACAGTCGTAAATCTCATCGCCTTTCCTTTTTCCGTTATCAAACCGTCTGAAAGGCCAAACGTACCCAGGCCGGCAATGAAAGCAGTATGTCGATGAGACCAGTTGGATGCGATACCGAAATTCTCGGATACATGCCTTGAAAACTCTTGAATGGAATCAAGAGAAACTGCCTGAATACCGCTTTCCATTAACTGTTTTACAATCTCATCGGCTATTTTACCGATCATACTCTCCCACTCGCCTCTTGTATAGAGCCACCGATCGCACGGCATTCCCTCAGATTTCTTCTGGTCTGCCCTCGTTGCGGCCGTCTGAGGAAACCCGATGCTGATGACTGTCAATTGATCATCTTCCGCCTTTTCATCAGCACCCAGCTGGAACACTTCCTTCGGCAGCCAGTAGAATTCTCCGATCGTTTCTTTATAGTAGCGAAAGTAGGGATCATCGCCTCTGGCAAAACCTACAATCGGAGTGTCCCACATCGGTTCTCCAGGCTTTCCCATTGCTCCAAAGGAATTATACGGTGAATGCACCACAGACTCTTCAATGATATGTATAATCTCATTTTTCGTCAGCATTTGTCTTCCTCTCTTTTCAAGCGACCCCTCTATTGTCGCATCTTGTATTATAATACCGCAACCGTATATTGTCACCATGTAAATAGTACCGCTATTATGTCACATTATGTAAACCTGTGTTTTATTATGCGGAAAGATTTTTTCAACAGGGACAATCTCCAGTTTAATAAGGTTTTTAATGATTTTCCACATGGAAAGCAAAATTGTATACAATAATATTCACACATCCCTGTGGAAAAACCATCATAACGCGAACGTTCATATTTCAGGACTTAAGCAAATTCCCCCCGACCCTTTTACAATATTTATCCACAGTTTTCTCCCTGTTATAGTTGAGTACTATTCAGCTGTTTTTTTTGTACTAATCTGTTATTTAGACAAAAATTCCAACCACTTCGCCAAATCACGCCTGCCTTGTTCATAACCGAGCCTGTAGCTTTCAGCCAGTTTTCGGTAGTTCATTTCCCGGTTGGATACAGGCATGGTATCGGGATAGACCAGAAAGGCTCTCCCCTCGCTTTTCAGCTGTTCCAGCTCTTCAAGTGCTTCATTGTAAACCAAATGCCGATTCAGCAGCGCCTCCGCTACAATCGGATATTTCCGGTAATATGCTTTGAAAAATCCACTGTACCTTACAGATTTTTTCCGATATCCTTTTTCGCGGCTGAGTACAACGAAAAACTTTTTCATGCCGTCTTTTTTTGCAATGTCAAGCGGGATGCCCCCGCCCAGTCCTCCGTCAACGTAATATCTGTCATCGTAATAGGTCGGTGGCATGAAGATGGGCATGGAAGACGAGGATCGGACGATTTTCATCAGATCCTTGATATCATTGATATTTTTTTTAGAATAGTATACGATTTCACCGCTGTTCCGGTCAAAGGTCCCGATGCGAAGTTCAGCGGGATTGGCCATAAACGTATCGAAATTAAACGGAAGCGATGCGTTCGGATAGGGAGTTTCCTCATAAATATACTGCGCCCGGAAATAACCCTCCCCCTTCAGGAATGACTTCCAGCCGCCAAAGCCGGGATCCAGAACCAAATCCACAAAGGAGCGCTTTGCGCGCTCAATGTCCCTGGACAGATAGTTTACGCTGTGACTTGCCCCTGCGGAAATGCCAGCAACATAGTCAAAATACAGTTCGTTTTCCAGCAGATTGTTTAGAAATCCTGCCGTATAGCTTGCCCTCATACCGCCCCCCTCAAAGATAAGAGCAGTATCCAGGATGTTGTTTTTGATTAACATTCCCATCTAACCTTTCTTCCACATACTTATCATACTACTTGTAACCGTTAAAATCATCCTCAATTCAAAATTCCACGAATAAAATTCCTCTTTAAGCGATCCAGATTCCGCATTGTCCCACTTTCAGCGCCCTTACAGTCCTTTCAATACCTTTTAATACCGACCCTTTCATTACCGCTGAAAAATGCTTGATTTTTTTAGAAATCTGGTTTATGATTAAAACTGCACGTGAAAAGTATCAGATATATGCGGGTGTAGTTCAATGGCAGAACACCAGCTTCCCAAGCTGGATACGTGAGTTCGATTCTCATCACCCGCTCCATAAAAAAGAACCGCTAAATCACTGTATATTCAATCAGTATAGCGGTTTTTTGTTTGTGTTTCTCAGGCCGTTTATTTGTGACTTATGCAACATTATGCACCACTTTGCACCCCTGTTTTACGTCAAAAAGTACGTCACTTTCTCGGGAGATAACCAACACCAAAGCGGTGGACTGGACGGCCGTTTTGTGCTTTAATGCTTACTTTTTAGACCCTCAATAAACTCTTTGTTATCAAGGTAGTTATTTATATTTAAGCATAGTAATATCAACTCGTATGTTTTATCATATATTTCTTCCAATTCACTTTCACTAATCCCTTCAAGCAAAGGATTTTTATTCTTTCCTTCTAAATTATTATGTCTAATATTCATATTATTCAGCAAGAATCTGGCATTTTCATCTATAACGCCATAGCCAATACTAGATAGTTTCTTGCCAAGCGGCTCAACTACCCCTGCAAGATGTTTTAAAATTTCTCTTTTCTTATCCAGATCACCTTTTAGCAAATAATGATTGTATTCGAAAACTTTCAATGCAGTCCCAGTCGCTAACCCGTCTGCGGCGATAGTGGCAGCTGGATTTATTTCGACAATTAAGCATCTTAAGCTTTCTGAATCGTTTTTTCTTTGCATATTCAATTCAGAAAGACAGCTGTCAATATTTTCGAAAAGCGAAAAAAGAGTCTTTCCCAGCTCCTTCAACCCAAATCCCCGAAACGTCATATCACCTTTTTCAATATACAGGAGTAGCATGTTTGAAACATACTCACAATATGTCAAAAATTGTTCGAGAGAACATCTATTATATAAATAATAATTATCAGAATCAATTCCAAGTTTGCTTCGTAACTCCAAGTTGCTTAAGCATCTTTTTCGGTGATCCCAAGACAAGAAGAATTTTTTATTTATGTATTGTTCTATTGACAATAATTCTACCTTATCACCTATAGTATTTAAATAGAATTGACTCTTGGAAAATAAATGATCGATACGTTTTACCTCTTCAGTAAAATCTATCCCCGTTTCTAATTTTTCAAAAATACTTTGCCGCGACATTTTTACCTCCTACGTTCAATAATGATACTAATTATTCATACAGTATTCTTGTCTTATTCAATTCGTATCAATGGTAAACCATTCCAAATGATCGAGTCATTCCATCTCCTGATGTAACCATTGTAATGATATAATTGCTTTCATTCATTAATTTTTTCATAAAAGACATTGTCGCTGGATTTTGTATGGTGAGTATCCCATCGGTAAGTGTCACTTGAGACACCTTACGGGTCTCACACTCGTCCGGGAAAAGAAGTTTTGTTCTAACAGTTTGGACTAGCCCGAAAATATTGAAGATATATTCATTTTCTTCGGAAGAAGAATAAATGATATTGACCGGTAGCTTATAACCTTTTTTAATTAGTATATCTTTTATTATTTTAGCTGCCGAATCACAGATAAAATAGAAATCAGCTATGATTTCATGTATGAACCATGTATAACTTACTGCCGTTCTCATCCCCTTAAACTTTGTATGAATTTTTTCATTTGGGATTATACATCCGGTATCATCCACACTTTCAAGATAGAACCCAAATGTTCTCCCATGAAATTTGGATGATATGTAAAGAGTTGCAAATCGTCCATTGTTATGCTTAACTTCATTATTAATACTTACAATCATTGATGCAATCTCAAGATCTTTGCGATATCTGTTAAATGATTCGGGGGCTGCATTTTGAAACCATTTGTCATTATATTTTCCTTTATAACTTGATTCCTCGATTCCAAAGAAGCATTTAAAAATTGCATATGTATCATCAATAAATGAAGCAAAATTACCAATAGTATCTTTCAATAAATCATATATATTAGTATTCTTGTTCGTAATCAGCTCCGGATCAGATTGCGCGTGATGAATATAATCTAAAAGTTTTTTATATGAATCGAGAAATTCTTTTGAGCCAATATTATAAATTGCCAGTGGATGTCTTAACCTATGCTCGTTGTTATGAAAGATTTGATTATCATCCTTAATATTTTCTAGAAGGTCATAAAGTGATGTATTCAAGTTTCCGTCTGCCTTAATGTCCCTCACTATTTTCATAATTAAACTCCTTAAATCGACACAAAAAAAGAAGATTTACCTTTATTATAACTCCCATTATTGATTTGGCAAGAACTGTAATAAAAAAAGCCCCTGAGATTTCTCCCGAGGGCTACCATTAAGTACTTGGTTCCGTTGGTTATTCCAGATCTTCTTCAAGACTGTCCTTCGCGATATTAGACCAGTCCTGCAGCTTCTCTCTCAAAGTCTTTTCTGACATAAGTCGTTTCAACCACTTCGGGATCCGGTTCCAGACTGCGGCATAAACCGCATCCATCCTAGCCGTACCCTCTTTGGTTGCCATGAGCCTTTCGGCAGAAAACATGAACTTAAAGGCAACGACCTTCAGCAGCTCCCATTTCCCTTTCGAAATCGCAGATTGCGACAATCAACTGAAGCTGGGGAATTCCCGTATTGCACCTACCAGACATTTACTTTTAAGCAGCATACAAAAAGTAAATGTGGTTAGGTGCGTAACCCGAAAGGGCGCTCCCTGTAAGACAGTCCTTTGGACTTTCTTACAGGTTTCTTCAATTATGGGAGCGACACGATATCTGTGAAATTTAGCGTCAGCGCTTTCCACCCTTATAAATCTAAACTATCACCCAGACAGGTGATTTTAATTTCATCGATTTTGTTTTAGAATTATACCAAGAGTTTGGAAATCAGCCTGGAGAAATGTCCGGCAACTCCAAATTATGACTCAAGGCAGAATGCATGTAGATTCCCCCTCTACCCCTTAAAAAGAGGGCTTCTCAAAACAGAACCAAAAATTCTATAAAGAGATGCCCTCTTTGTTCATTTTAACTCAGCCGGGTATTGTTAAGCAGCCAAGACCGCTGTGATCAGTTTCAAGACATTTACAGCAACCGTCAGGCCTTTTGTACCAAGCCACTCCATCGTCGGTCTCAGCTTAAACCATTTTTTATTTTTCGGTTCATTGGATTTGCTGATAGCTTCAATTTCATCAATTTTATCAAGAATCTCTTTCATTTCCTGCTCAGAAAGGGATTCATCGTTCACGATTGAGCTCCTGACCTCATAAAACAAGGCCGGTAAATCAAACCCCTTCTCCTGTGTTTGTTCCAAATAAAACGTCAATTTACCTTTCAATAGCGCTATGTCGCCCAAATAGTCAATTTGATGATTGCCAAGATACGAGGTATACGAATCAAGGCCCTGGTCAATATTCTTTATTCTGCTTCCAAGCATACGCACGATCGCATGGATTAGTTTTTCTGCCTTGTGAATATCTTTTGTTTCCAGTACCCCATCGCATTGAACGATATAATCCTTGATTAATTCATCCATATTTTGTCCCCCCTTTTCGATTAATCGTACTCAAAAAAATGAAAAATATTCCTCAAAATCGTAGGGATTATAAAACAAAAGCCACAGAATCTACTTGTGGGCAGTCTGTGGCCGGTGTTGCAATTTTTATCTTTTCAGCCTGTTTCTGATTTCAAAGTATGTATACATGATAACACCAAGTATAAAGGCCAGATACAATCCCCCGACAAGCCAATCGGCAATGTTGTGAAACATTTTTTCGCCTCCCCCGTTCATCATCTACTTCAGTTTATGACGATACTTTCCACATGTGACTTGCCAGATTTAATAATTTCCAATAAACAAAACAAGCCACAGACTCCCTTCACAGGCAATCTGTGGCTCAAGCTGACGATCAGTGTTTAGTGGATATATTCACTCGGATCAATTGCAACTCCGTCTTTCAATACTTCAAAATGTAAATGCGGAGACTCTAAGCTTTCAAACAAGGCTGAACTTCCGACCCCGCTGATGGGCTGCCCTTTTTTGACAACATCGCCTTCTTCAACCATCTTTGTTGTACTCAAATTTGAATATTTTGTTACAATTCCGTTTCCATGTGATATCTCGATGGTTATTCCGAGCTTATCATCATTGTATACCTTTGTAATGGTTCCATCGCCGGCTGCTAGAACAGGGGTATCGACAGGGGCCTGAATATCAATACCGGTATGAATGATGTACTGGTCCAGCGTTTGCGAATAAATCGGCACTTCATTGGAAAATTGCTTAACGATCTGTCCTTTTAAAGGAACTGTAAAAGAAGATGCGCTTTTCTTTTCACTTTTTGGCTGTTCATCCGATACATCTGTTTTCGGAGTCGTGCTGTCAACAGTAGGAACCGGCTTGACGACATTTTGTTCATTTTCCTTTTGCTGATTGTCATCTTGCGCAATATTAATGTTATCATCATGATCGAGGTCAAGCTCGTTAAAATTAGACCTCATTGTAAAAATTGAAGCAATCGCAACTACGCAAAAACATAATACAAGTGCAACAGCTACCCGATCATTTGGCTTTTTATTATTCAATCGCATATAAAACACCTCCAACAGTATTATTTCCTTCTTTCCCGGAATTCATACTGCCGGAGGTTTTTGAATTCATTATTTTTTTTACCGAAAATCTTCGATTTGGAGGTTTTTCATCAGCTTACTTAAAAAGAAGAGCAAATAGCGGAGACAAAATCGCAGTCAGCGTACCGGCAATCGCCATGGCAAGGCTGCTCATGGAACCCCCTACGTCGCCTTCTTTAAACGCTCTGGCCGTGCCGATGGCATGACTCATGCTCCCAAGCGCGATTCCTTTTGCCACCTCATTTTTCACACGCATCAGCTTTAGGATTTCCGGTCCGAAAACACCACCAAAGATTCCCGTTATAACGACCATGGAAACAGTTAATGAAGGAATGCCCCCTATAATACCTGAAACTTCAATTGCAATGGGATTCGTTGCGCTTTTCGGAAGCATGGAGATCAGGATGTTTTCCTCCGTACCCATAAGCCTGCCGAATACAACGATAGCGCCCATTGTCACAACTGTCCCTGATATAATTCCCGCCATGATGGGCAGTGCATGTCTTTTCAATACGTCCAGATTTCTATAAAGGGGAACGGCCAGTACAACTGCCGTCAGGGGAAGGATATAATTGAAAACCATATTTTGATTGTAGTAAACATCATACGGGATATCAGCATAAATTAAAAACATGATGATGATCACAGAGGAAGTGAGAATCGGCTGCAGAACAGTCCATTTTGTCTTATTGTATACGATCTGCCCGATCCAGTAGCATCCGACGGTGAGCAGCATGCCGGATATAGGATTTGCCTGAAACAAGTCATTCAGCATCGATTCCACCCAAGCCTTTCCTTACTCTGTTCTTTTCGCCGATCCGGATGAACAGCTCCGTAACCTTGGCGGCAGTAAAAAATCCGATGATGATGCTCGCCAGCAGGGGCACTGCGATAGAAAAAAACTGATCTCCAATCAAATCAAGATACTGCATCATTCCCACTGTCGGTGTAACGAAAAAAACAGCGAGATAATGAATAATAAAGTCACTGATCCGGTCTACATGATGAAGTTTGACGGCACCTAGACAGAGAGCGGCAAAAAGAATCGCAAATCCCAAAACATTTGCCGGAACAGGCAGATGGAATGCCATGGTCAGCGCATATCCCAGAAATAGAGCGGACAAAATAATAAAAAACTGCTTCAATATCATATCATTCTCCAATCATTTACTAATGTTCCTATTTTATCATAAAAATATTGCCTCACAATACTTTTTATTATATAATGATTCCATTCATATTTTTGAGGCGGCTTCGCCGTAAGGTAGGAAGCATTACAACATGCTGGCAAGCTTGCATGTTAGAATAATCCCATTATACATAAAAAAGGCAGGTGATAATAGTATGTCGAGCTACAAGATGGCAGAAGCCAACAATAGAGTAATTCCGGTGGAAGATAAAATCTTCGGAATCAACCAAAAGGCAAAAGAAATGGCAGCGAGAGAAGGCGCTGAAAAGGTTGTCAATGCGACCATTGGTTCCCTTCTTGATGATGACGGTAATCTGGTTATCCTTTCATCAGTGGTTGAGGTGCTGAAAAATCTGACTCCAATCGATTACGCTGATTACGCTCCGATTGCAGGGACGCCCGATTTTATAAAAGCAATAAAAAGGGCAGCGTTCGGAAGCTTCGTTCCAAAGTCATATACTGAAGCGGTGGCTACTCCCGGAGGAACGGGCGCAATAAGAAATACGATTCAAAATTATTCCAAGAGGGGCGATCAGGTTCTGACGTCAGACTGGTACTGGAGTCCATACAGCACTATCGCACAGGATATTGAACGTTCTATCACGACTTACACTCTGTTCGATGAAGAGGGACAGTTTAATACCGCTTCCTTTGAGGGCAGGATCAAGGAGCTTTTGACCCTGCAGGACGGTTTGGTCATTATTTTAAATTCTCCTGCGCACAACCCGACCGGCTACAGCTTTACCCTTGATGACTGGGATAAGATCATTCAGATTGTAAAGAACGCAGCCGCCGACAGCAGTAAAAAAATAACTCTGCTGGTTGATGTGGCTTATCTTGATTATGCAGGTGACGAGGAGGAGCACAGAAGGTTCTTCCCTCTGCTGGATGATTTCCCGTCCAATATCCTTGTGATCGTCGCATACAGCCTGTCTAAAAGCTGCACCATGTATGGGATGAGAAGCGGCGCTATGATCTGCATGACTTCAGACAAGGAAATCGCAGAAGAATTTAAAACTGTTTGCGCATTCTCATGCAGAGGAACCTGGTCCAACTGCAACAGAGCGGCGATGGCCACCATTTCCAGCATCTATGCAGATGGAGCCTTGCTGGCGAAGGTTACACACGAAAGACAGAAATACTGTAAAATGCTGGTGGACAGAGGCCGTACATTCGCAAATTCGGCGAAAGAAGCCGGTTTGAAAACCGTTCCCTTCCAGGCCGGTTTTTTCGTGACCGTTCCATGTGAAAATGCGGATGCAGTCGGTCTTGAACTGCAAAGGGAAGGAATCTTTACTGTACCGGTAGGAAAGGGGCTGCGCGTTTCCGTAGCTTCCATATCAGAAGAGAAATGCAGATTACTCCCCCCCGTCATAAAAAAGGCGATTGACAAGGTCAACGGTTGACATCCGAAAATTGATTATTCATTAAAAAACCTGCCAGTCTGGCAGGTTTTTGTATGGTTAATCCGGTAATCACGGTAGTTAAAACGGAAAATCAACGGATGCTCACAGGATGTCCTCAGCTTGCATACCGGCAGCCTGACTTTAATAGCAGATCACTGAATTTCTTCCATACAGCTTCTATTTTTTCATCACAATCGTATACGAGTCCTCCGTTTCGGTTCAATACCGCTTCCAAATCGCTGGTGTATGCGCCGTATGGCTGGTCAGATCCGCCACCGTATATTTTTCTCACGGCCTCGTTTGCCAGATGAATGCGATCAGATAACGATCTGCCTGTTCTGTCCTTATCAATCCTGACCACTAAAGCGTCATTCTGGTTGATTCTGGATTGCTCTACCGTCATGTTTAGTTTCGAGGCGGCATTCCTGATAATATTCATTGCTTTGCTGTCGTTATCCTTATGCAGAAAACTGATATACCCACCATCATGCTTCACACCCTTAAAGGGATGATCCTTCTCTAGTCCGGAACAGGAAAATTTCGATCGATAGCCTGCCTGGTTGATTTTCCTGATCATTTCCGAAATTGTGTAGTCTATTTCCTGCTCAGGATCGTTATCTTTAATCACAGTGCCTTTTCTACTCAATTGACCATCTTCAGGAATTTTTATTTGTTTTGGATCGGACTTGACTTCATGGATTGCAGTTGTTAAGTTTCTCATAAACATATAAAATCTCCTTTCTGATTTATTTGATAATAAAAGCCTTCCTATTCTTATTATTATATGAACCGAAGCAAATTTCAACCATTGTAATGCACCATTTTGATGAAAATGCCTGAAATAAAGAAAGACATCCTTGGATGCCTTATAAAACCTGAACCTTGCAGTAGTTGATCTTTTTTCCTTCTGCACGGAATTTATCCTCGTATTCGGTCGTTGCGTTCTTTGCCGAAAGGCCTGACGCATGAAGATTCTCTGAATACTCCTGAACCGTCATCCCAATGCTTTCAAATTCAGCGGCTGCAAAGGCAAAAAGGCTGTCATTGTCCGTCTTGAACTCAATGAAGGAACCCCTTTTTAAAACCTTACGGTAACCCTCAAGATACCTGTTATGGGTAAGGCGCCTTTTCGCATGACGGTCCTTAGGCCAGGGGTCGCTGAAATTCAGATAGATGCCGGAAAGTTCTTCCTCCCCGAAGTATTCACTCGCATCTTTGATGTATTCTTTGATAAAAATGAGGTTGCTAAGCTCTTGCTTCGCTGCCTTTTCCAAAGCTCTCAGGATGATGCTCCCTCTGCCTTCGACTGCAATATAATTCCTGTGAGGGTTTTGAGCTGCAAGTGACAGGATAAATTTCCCCTTACCGCAGCCGAATTCTGCAAAGATCCCGTTTTCATTCCCGAACAGCTCCTGCCATTTTCCTTTCATGGCCTTCGGATTCGCAACCAGATACTGATTGTGCTCACCCAGTCTTTCTTCTTCATTTCTCACTTTTCTTTGTCTCATGGTACAAGTTCTTCCTCAACTCTTCTTCCTTATTCGTATATTTCCACTGCATCCCCGATTTCAGACTGGTCCCAGAGCCAAAGAATATCTTCATCCTCCATTGCAATGCAGCCCGCAGTCCAGTCTCTGGATGTGCCCATGCCGTGGATCCCGATTTTACCGCCAAGGGTTGTCTCCCAGCAGGGACGTTTTCCGCTTTCAACCGCGATTTTGATCTGTTCAAACTCTCCTATAGAGATCAGTCCTTCCGCCAGGCCTCGTTCGGCATCCTCGATATTGGGATAGCTGATTCCTAAAAACAAAGTAAACTTGCTCTGTTTATTTCTCGTGCAAACATAGTATCTTCCCTCTGGTGTTCTGCCATCACCGTCGCGTAGTTTCTGACCTTTCGGTGAAAACCCCAGGGAAATCTTAAAGCTTCGCTTCAGGGAATCGTTCTGCCAGAATTCCAGCCTTCTGGCTCCTTTGTATACCCTTATCACATTCATGTTCCGCCCCCTACACTATGAATCATTCCCATTTTTTTATTCCATCACAATAACGATCATATTACCGTGAGTATATAGGTCATAGAGGAATTTCGCATGAGAGGTATAATTTCTGACACACTTGTGAGACAGGGGAACAGTCCCCATCGTTCTGGAATACTCGATCTTCCCGGGGTCTATGCGTCCGCCCTCCGAATTGAATTTATAATTGACCGGAACGCCGTGCACGTATGCGCCTCCCGCGAATCGGATAACCCAGGGTGCGTAGCCTTGGATGGTGGTCGTTCCGTCTTTATAATAGTAAAAACGTTCCCGTTTTTCAATGGCAAAGAAATAACCCAGCGGGGTGGGCTGGTGGTATTTCCCTGTTGTTCCCGTGGTAGCCAATGTATAGGAGATGACTTTCCAGTCCGTGCCGATCTTCTCAAATACTGCTTGATTTTGATTCGCCCGGTCGATTACGATCGCTTTTTTGATGACCGTCACCGCCGCAGGTGTCACAACATACTTGTTGGGCACAAAAAATACTCTCTCATCCTTAACCAAGGCGACCCGGGTATATTGGGATCCGGCAGACAACACTCTTACAAGGGTACCGTCGCCAAGATAGCTGAATTCATTCAAGTCGGAAGGATCGGGGTAGCCGGGTGCGCTCTGGCTTCTTCTCCCTCCCGTTTTATCCAGTTCCTCTCCCTGGTAGAGCGGAGCATAGCCCTTCAGGTTATGGTAGTTGTTGATATAGGTCAGAGGATCTTTTTCCGCAGTTTTTTCTGCTTTGAGAACCAATTCATGCATTCTGTCAAAGCGGAATACTCTTTGCGTCACCACATCCGCATCGACAAATCCGAAAAATGGTTTTCCTTTTTCCTCCCATGTTACATGGTACCACTTTCCGCCATTGTAGACGGTTTCAATGTAATTCAGCTTCTCGTTTTTCCGAGCGGTTCTCAGAACCGGCTCAGATGCCGTCGGACCTTTTCTGATATTGACCGATTCATTTTGAACCAGAATATAAGTATAGGTTAGCGGGTATTTGTCGTATTTGAGCTGAAAGCCCACCTCCGGCTCAATGATTTCGCATATCACATCAGAAGGGTTCTTTTCTTTTTCAATGGCAGGTTCCGTTGTTTCTTCATCACTGCTGTCCACCAATTCCGGATCCAGAGAGTCTACTTCTTCATTGGTTTTATTATTAGCTGCTTCAATGGTCCCGCTGATTTCAGGTCCGATGATCAGCAACAAAAACAAGATAGAAAACAGTGCCATAACCAAAATCATCAGCCGACGGTTTTTCTGCATAGTTCCCCCCTACAATATCATAAAGTCCAACTCCTCTAACACAGTATATGAAAATTTGAGCCGCATTAGTGCAGCTCAAAAATCTTTTTATATTTTTTCAGGAGTTTCATCAGCGGGTATCCGATCAAGTAGCATGCAATCAGTTCTCCAAGACCTACCCATAAAATGCAGGCAATCAGTGGGATCGGCACCGCATAGGCGTAATACAGCATACTGCCGATTATGACCCCGTTTGCAACCACCGGCGGCAGCGGAACCAACAGAGGTTTCTTCCTCAGAAGATATGAAAATACTGCTGCAAGCAAGGTAGCGCCGCTTCCCAGCACCATATCAAGGAGCCCGTAAGGCCCTATCATATTGGATACCAGACACCCGATAAAAAGGCCCGGTATCGCAGCGGGAGTAAAAAACGGAAGCACAGTCAATGCCTCGGAGACTCTTACCTGCATAACGCCGTAACTGAACGGCATCAGGAGAATGGTTAATGTCGCGTAAACGGCGGCAATGACGGCAGCCTGAATCAAGAATTTCGTATTTTTCATTGCTTATTCCTTTTCTATATTAGTTTACAATCTTATCAATAAACCGAACACTCCCTGGGCCTGCAGCACCACAAGCACCAGATAAATCAGCATGAGCAACACAGCGATCCCGTCTTTCTTTCCTAACTTCATCCCATTCATTCTGGTCCTGTGGCTTCCTCCACGGTAGCATCGGGCTTCCATGGCCATGGCAAGATCCTGGGCGATACGGAATGCACTGATGAACAGCGGTACAAGCAAAGGAATCAGGCTTTTTGCCCGTTTCATTATATTACCGCTTTCAAAGTCTGCTCCGCGTGCCATCTGTGCTTTCATGATTTTGTCAGTCTCCTCCAGCAGGGTGGGGATAAACCGCAGAGCTATGGTCATCATCATCGCCAGTTCGTGGGCGGGCAACCCGATCCTCTGCCATGGACTGAGTAATTTTTCGATGCCGTCGGTCAGGTTGATGGGCTTCGTAACAAGTGTTAAAAGCGACGAACCTATGATAAGCAGAACCAGCCTTGAACCCATGAACACCGCATTATACAGCCCTTCCCGGGTAATGGTCAGAAAGCCGATTCCGACAAGAGGCGTTCCTTTTGTCATAAACATGTTTATGGTGAAGGTAAAGACGATGATCAGGAAAATCGGCTTTAACCCCCTTAAGATGAATTTCAGCGGAACCTTGGATACCCCGATGATGAGTCCCAGAGTAACCAGTACGGTTATATATCCTGAAAAATCCCTGATTAAAAAAAGAGATACGATATATATAAAGGTCCAAATAATTTTTATTCTTGCGTCAAGTCTGTGTACCCAGGAGTTTCCCGGATAAAACTGTCCTAAAGTGATATCACGTATCATATATTTATTCTTCCATTCAAAATTATTTTTCCTGTTTTTTCAGAATCTGATACAGCTCTTCTTCTGCCTCTTCGATTGTCAGAATTTCAGTCGAGACCGGAACGCCTCCGGCGTGCAGTTCTCTCATGAAGAATGCCGACGGGGGCAATCCCAATCCTAGGGATTCCAACAACTCAGCCTGCCGGAATACTTCAGCAGGAGTTCCCGTTAAAGCCAGCTTGCCTCTGTCCATCACAAGTACTTTATCTGCAAGCCTGGCGATATCTCCCATGTTATGGGAAACAAGAATGATTGTATTCTGCTGGATCTCGTGAATCTTTTCTATCATGTTGAGAATATCGGCATGGGCCTTCGGATCCAGTCCCGCAGTCGGTTCATCCAGGATCAAAATTTCCGGTTTCATCGCAATCACTCCCGCGATGGCAACCCTTCTCTTTTGACCTCCTGAAAGCTCAAAGGGAGATCGATTTCCGATTTCCTCATGATTCAGTCCAACCAGTCCAATTGCCTCCGCTGCTCTTTCATCCGCCTCCTCCTGGGTAAGTCCAAGGTTGAGTGGACCAAAGGTAACATCCTTATGCACGGTTTCCTCAAAAAGCTGATATTCCGGATATTGAAATACCAACCCGATCTTGCGTCTGATATCCCTCATTTTCACGTCTTTTCCGGTTATATCGATTCCGTCGATGAGGATGCTGCCGGACTTAGGCTTGAGCAGACCGTTCAAATGCTGAATCAACGTGGATTTACCCGAACCGGTATGCCCGATGATGCCTGCGAACCCGCCCTTTTCGATTTCAAAGCTGATGTCTGTAAGCGCCACCGACTCGTAAGGCATGCCCTCACTGTATATATGGGTTAAGTTTTTTACTTCAATTTGCATGTGATATAATCCACCATTTCCTCTGTACTGATTATATTTTCCGGTATTTCGACTCCCCGCTTCCGCAGCCTGTGAGCCAGATCCACCGTAAAAGGCACGTCGAGACTCATTGCTTTAATTTCCTCCGCATGGGCGAAAACCTGTGCCGGAGGACCGTCGAGCACAATCTTCCCTTCATCCATGATGATAATGCGGTCAGCTTTGGCTGCCTCATCCATGAAATGAGTGATCAGGAGGATGGTGATCCCTTCCCGGTGAAGCTTCTGGATGATTTCCATAACCTCATGTCTGCCATGGGGATCCAGCATCGCGGTGGGTTCATCCAGGATAACGCATTCCGGCCGCATGGCAATCACACCGGCAATGGCAATTCTCTGTTTCTGACCTCCGGACAGCAGGTGGGGGGCTTTTTTTCTTTCTTCGTACATGTTCACAGAATAAAGGGAATCATCGACTCTTTTTCTGATTTCTCCCGGTTCAATGCCAAGATTTTCGGGCCCGAAGGCCACATCGTCTTCCACGATAGAGGATACCAGCTGATTGTCAGGATTCTGAAATACCATGCCGGCAGCCTGCCTGATTTCCCAAAGCTTCGATTCATCAGCCGTATTGAAGCCCTTTACATAAACAGCCCCGCTGCTTGGAAGCAGCAAGGCGTTAATGTTTTTCGCAAGAGTTGATTTTCCCGATCCGTTTTTTCCGATGATTGCCGTAAAACTGCCCTGCTCGATTTCGAGGCTTACGTGATTAACCGCACGAACCGGTTCCAGCTGTTCTTCTCTTTTATATTCAAATACCAGCTCATCGATCCTGATAATACTTTCCATTTATTCAAATACTCTCTTTCCAGCCTCCGATACCAGCCAGTCGCAGGTATCGAAGAACAGCTTGCTTGAAGTTTTGTCGTTATAATCCATTCTGTATTCGATACTGCCCAGATATGTAAAATACTCCTTCAGGGCCCAGGCCACCGTCGAATCAGGATATCGGTTGATAAACACGGCATAGGCGTTTTTTGCCTCCTCGGAAAAAGTCTGGGTTTTATAGTCAAAAATAGGAGTACCATTTGTTCCCATAACCAGTGCATTGATATATTTCCCGTAAATCCAGGAAAGATCCTCCTTGAACAGGGTGTACTCCCTGTTTTCCCGAATGAATTGTTCAATTTCGTAAGCACGTTCTGCAAGCTCATCCCATCTCAAATTCAGAACCGTTTCCTCAGTCATAGGCGAATTTTGTTCCTCAGCCATAATAAGGTAAAATTCCAGCAGAGCAGGCTCGATATAGCGCTTATATTTTTCAGCCCAGTCGTTATAATCAATCGCTTCCTGATCAAAGCACAGAATATAGTGCTCGTAACGGTGGATCATCTGACTGGCGTACTCTCTGTTCATCTTGGGTAGATGTTTATCAAGGAATTCTGAAGCCTCTCCGATGTTCTCTTCTGAAGCCGGCTGTTCCAAGATCTCAATGAAATCCTTCTGGAATTCTTCCTGATCCGGTCCGCAACCTGCCAGAGTTGCAATTACTAAAAGTAATATCAAGATGCCCGTCAACGACCTTTTCATTCCATCCTACCTCCCGATAATGGCTGCCTGAACTGCAAAACCTAAACGCTTCCTTGCAGCAACGCTGCATTTCAATGGATGCGTTTATTATAACCCATAAAGGTTTGCAGTTCAACTTATAATAGGAATTGCCCATATTTTGCATTCATTTTTCCATGGAAACGTGCCGTTGGTTCTGTTATGGCTGAAACAGCAGCGGTCCGATCAGCGGAGTGTTCTCTCTCCATACATTTAGGACAATAAATACGCTGTAGACCATCAAAAGGATCAACCCTTGCCGGCGCTTGAATCCCGGGAAGGTTCCATATAGGACTGCCAGGGTTACAAGAACCAGGGTGACCGGCAGAAGTACACGAAGGATTACCTGATCATGTGCCATAGGGATCGGTGTAACGACAGATGAAAGGGATACCACCTGAACGATATTTAGAATGTTGGCCCCGATAATATTTCCGACTCCTAAATTGGAAGCCTTTTTTCTGATCGATGTGATCGCTGTAACCAGCTCAGGCAGTGAAGTGCCAATGGAGGTGAATATAGCGGCGATGACGATGGATGGTACTCCTAAAACGACCGCAATTTGGATCCCGTTATCGACCAGCAGATTGGATCCGACTACGACTCCTGCGACTCCCACACTGAATTTCAAAGCTTGTCTCATGCCGTCGCTCTTTGCTATACCGCTGCAATTCTGCCCGTTATTCTGGTTTTCACCGCATCCGGATCTCATAAGCTTCTTTGCGGAATGAACATTGTTTGCAAGGAACAGCACGAGCAGGCAGATCAGGCCGACTCCGATCATACGATCGATTTCACCTGCTGTTAAGCCGATTGCCATCACCAGAATCAGAAGTGCAATAAGAAAAAATCCGTTTCTGACAAAATCCTTCTTATTTTCAATTACCGGACTTGCAAAGAGCAGCAGAATTGCTAAAATAAACCCGGTATTGGCAGCGATTGAGCCAATGGCGTTCCCGAAAGCGACATCTGTCTCTCCCTTAATTGAAGCAGTCAGAGAGACAAAAGTTTCCGGCAGTGTTGTGCAAATGCTTATTATGGTGGCTCCGATGATAATATGCGGAATCCGAAAGGCGTTTGCTATCCAGATCACAGCATCAATAAACCAATCACTCCCCTTAATAATCATGACCAGGCCCAGGATAAACAAAACGAAACAAAGTGAGTTCCCCATAATCTCCTCCTTGATGCAAAATCTACTGTTTTCCTTTGAATCGATGGCCGGCTTCCTCACACTGTCCGTACTGGCGGTCTGTATGACAAAAAAGAGCAGAAAGCCTGCAGGAAGCTTTCCACCCCAAAAGCCGAATTTCATGAAAGGAATCCGGTATTCCTCAACCGTCATATTTATTATATCATAATCGTATTCTCAATATACCGGCGAGAACTGTTTTGTACACGCAGTTTACTTTTGCGTATTTCTTAAGATCTTTCTTTTGAAGACTCCCTTGCGTTATCCATTACCCAGCTTACGACTTCATCCTGGGAGAACCGTATGTTCTTTCCTATCTTGATATAGGGAAGTCCTTTTTTCTTTAAATTGTACACGGTTGTTCTCGTCACCTGAAGCATATCCGCCACATCTTCTATCGTCAGAAACCTCACATTAACATTAACATTCATTTTTTTACCCCCACATAACAGTACTGATCTTGATCACTGGTGTCCTTTCCCCACCATCGTTCATACAAAAAAACACATGTAAAACACATAACTTGGAATTTCGATCAATAGTATAATTCCCCCACACATTGAACTACCCACGTCGTTTCCAAACCCTCTGTTTATTATATAATGTGATTATTCGTTGAACAAGGGAATTGATGAAAATAATAGGAAACAAAGTTGAATTTATTTTCTAATCAGCTTTCCTGTCTCAATATCCAAATCATATTTGCGGATACCGTACCCTGTAAAGGAGTAAAAAACCGGCGGTCAGCCGCAAGGCCGTCCGCCGGGAAAACACCGCAATATTTTATTCTATTTTACTCCGCCTATACCAATTCTAAAAATACTACTTCTGCGTTATCCCCCTGACGAGGTCCTAACTTCAGAATTCTGGTATATCCGCCGTTTCTTTCGGCATATTTCGGAGCTATTTCGTCAAACAGCTTCTTGACTACATCTTCATCGTATACATAAGCGAGCACCTGCCTCTTTGCGTGCAGATCGCCGCGCTTTGCCAATGTAATCATTTTTTCAGCTTCTCTTCTTGCTTCCTTCGCTCTGCAGTCAGTTGTTGTGATACGTCCTTCTCTGAAAAGGTCGGTAACGATATTTCTGAGCATTGCTTTTCTGTGAGCAGTTGGTCTGCCTAATTTTCTGTAACCTGGCATTTATATTCCTCCTTTGCTAAGATTCGCGGCACCTTCTATGGATTTGCTTTACAAATCCGGATAGGTGCGACTAGTCGTCGCTCGGCTTGAGACCGAGGCCTAATTCTTCAAGTTTATGCTTTACTTCGTCCAGAGACTTCTTACCAAGGTTTCTTACCTTCATCATATCATCTTCCGTTCTATGCGTAAGTTCTTCTACCGTATTGATTGCTGCACGCTTCAGGCAGTTGAAAGAACGGACGGACAGTTCCAGTTCTTCGATGGTCATCTCAAGAGCCTTTTCCTTCTGATCCTCTTCCTTCTCGACCATGATCTCCATGGATTCCATGCTGTCGGTCAGGTCGATGAACAGCTTCAGATGCTCCTGCATGATTTTCGCACCGATAGAAACTCCCTCTTCCGGAGTGATGCTGCCGTCGGTCCAGATTTCCAGTATGAGCTTGTCATAGTCGGTAACCTGTCCTACTCTTGTGTTTTCAACTGTGAAATTTACTTTTCTCACCGGCGTGTAGATGGAATCTACGGGAATCACAGCGATCGGCATGGATTCGGTTTTGTTCTGCTCCGCAGGCACATAGCCTCTTCCCCTCGCTACATTGATTTCCATTACCAGCGTGGCATTTTCTTCCAGTGTCGCGATGTGCAGCTCGGGGTTGAAGATTTCCAAATCGCTGTCGGCTATGATGTCACCGGCAGTAACATTCTTCGGTCCCACTGCATTAATGATCACTCTCTTGGAATTTTCACCGTTTATACGAACCGCGAGCTTTTTCAGATTCAGAATAATCTCTGTAACATCCTCTTTCACGCCCGGGATCGTGGAAAACTCGTGAAGAATCCCGTCGATTTTGACGGAAGTAACGGCCGCGCCCGGCAATGAGGAGAGAAGTATCCTTCTCAGGCTGTTGCCAAGAGTCGTACCGTAACCCCTTTCCAGAGGTTCCACGACAAATTTGCCGTAATTCTCGTTCTCGTCAGAATAAAAGCATTCAATTGTTGGTTTTTCGATTTCTATCACTCAAAAACCCTCCTTTACTAGCTCGACCAATTTGCCTCGCAAACTGTCTGCTATTCACTCAATCGCAATTAAGCTATCAAGCTAATCTTACTTTGAGTACAACTCGACGATGAGATGTTCTGCGATAGGAGTATCGATATCCTCTCTCCTCGGCATTGCAACAACCTTACCCTCAAGCTTATCTACATCAACTGTGATCCATGAAGGTACACTGATTGACATATCCTTTATCTCCTTGAATTTAGGAGATGCTGAGCTTTTTTCCTTTACCTTGATCGTATCACCGGCTTTTACTGCAAAGGAGGGAATATTTTGCTTCGCTCCGTTTACAGTAAAGTGTCCGTGTCTAACAAGCTGTCTCGCTTCCTTTCTGGAGGATGCGAATCCCATTCTGAATACAGCGTTGTCCAGTCTTGTTTCCAACATAACGAGCAGGTTTTCACCTGTAATTCCCTTTTTCTTGGCAGCCTTATCGAAGTAATTTCTGAACTGTGTCTCAAGAACTCCGTAGAATCTCTTGGCCTTCTGCTTTTCTCTCAGCTGTAAACCGTAGTCAGAGATCTTCTTTCTGCTCTGTCCATGCTGTCCGGGCGCGTAATTTCTCTTCTCAATAGCGCATTTCGGGCTGTAACATCTTTCGCCCTTCAGGAACAGCTTCTGTCCTTCTCTTCTGCATAATCTGCAGGAAGCATCCGTATATCTTGCCATGTTAATTACACCTCCCTTTCCTTAAACTCTTCTTCTCTTCGGCGGTCTGCATCCGTTGTGCGGAATTGGTGTGATATCTTTAATTAGATTGATCTCCAGTCCTGCAGCCTGCAGCGCTCTGATCGCGGCTTCACGGCCGGATCCAGGTCCCTTTACATATACTTCAACCATCTTAAGTCCATGCTCCATTGCCCCCTTGGCAGCTTCTTCCGCAGCCATCTGAGCAGCAAAAGGAGTTGATTTTCTGGATCCCTTGAAGCCAAGTGAACCGGCACTTGACCAGGACAGCGCATTGCCGCTGAGATCTGTAAGAGTTACAAGAGTATTGTTAAAGGTGGATTGGATATGGGCCTGACCACGTTCAATGTTCTTACGTTCTCTTCTCTTTTTTCTGACTGTCTTTTTTACAGTTTTAGCCATTATTCCTTACCTCCTTACTTCTTCTTCTTTCTTCCTACAGTCTTTTTAGGACCTTTTCTGGTTCTTGCATTTGTCTTGGTCTTCTGTCCTCTTACAGGCAATCCTCTTCTGTGACGGATTCCTCTGTAACATCCGATTTCCATGAGTCTTTTG
>JAVBVR010000084.1:0-86125 GCA_036677845.1 Anaerovoracaceae bacterium
GGAATCTATTCCCGGATAGCCGGAGATCTCCGGCTATCCGGTGTCATATAATTATACCTGTTCCATCCCCGCATGAAACGCCTTGATGTTGATCTCCTCAAAGCCCTCCTTAACGCTGGCCTTGATGACTTCCTCCCAGTCGATTCCCGGGATATCCATGGCTTTGACGAGAGCGCCCAGCAGTACGATATTCATAGTCTTGGAGTTTCCCAGCTTTGCCGCGATTTCACCAGCCTTGAAAACCGATACCTTGGCTTTATGTATCAGCTCTTCCAAGATCCCTTCGGGATACTTGGCTGCACCCTGCTGAATGGGTACGGAAGGAATCTCAAAGTCGTTGATGACCATCTTGCCGTCCTTCTTAAGGTATTCGATCCATCTCAGAGCTTCCATCTTCTCAAAGGCTACGATAACGTCCGCCTCCCCTTTCCCGACGATGGGAGAGTAGACCTTCTCCCCGAAGCGAATCTGGGTGCTCACATTTCCGCCCCTCTGGGACATGCCGTGGATTTCAGACATCTTCACATCATACCCTGCTTTGGCAAGCCCGTCGGAAAGAATTTTGCTCGCCAGTATGGTTCCCTGTCCTCCGACTCCTACAAGGAGGATGTTTTTTACTCCGCTCATTTCATTTAACCTCCTTAATTGCTTCAAAGGGACAGACCTGTCTGCATATGGAACAGCCGGTGCATGATTCCGGATTGATGGTAATACTGTCTCCCGACGAGATAGCAGGACATCCGGTCTTGACGCAGGATTTGCACTTTTTGCACTTGTCCTGGTCAATTTCGCAACGTTTCGGACAGAGATCAAACTCCTTCTTATCCTTGTCGCTGAATTTCTTCAGAATGCAGGGCCATTTTGCAACAATCACCGTCGGGTCAGCCTTGGAAAGAGCATCCGTCAGCGCATCATCCGTTGCTTTCAGGTCAAGGGGATTGATGATATAAATATTGTCCCCCTTTATCCCCAGGGCTTTGCAAAGCATGGGGATATCAACTTCGTCGGCCGGTTCGCCCATGAGTGTAAATCCGGTGCCCGGATTCTCCTGATGTCCGGTCATGCCCGTGATACGGTTATCAAGAATAACGGAAACCAGGCTGCCCTTATTATAAACTACGTCCATCAAGCTGTTGATACCGGTGTGGAAGAAGGTGGAATCGCCGATAACGGCCACCACTTTCAAGTCTGACCCATTCTTTTTTAAAGCCTGTGCCGCTCCATGACCGGCGCTGATGCTTCCGCCCATGCAGATACAGGTATCCATGGCGGACAGGGGTGCTGCGGAGCCAAGGGTATAACAGCCGATATCTCCGGTAATAATAATATTTTTCTTTTTTCTTAACGCATAGAAGAATCCCCTGTGAGGACATCCGGCACAGAGTGTCGGCGGCCTTACGATTGCCTCTTTCTCCGATTTAACGGTTTCCGCCGATACGCCGAAAACGGCCTTTCGGACGATATCCGTGTTCAGCTCGTCCATTTCTGGAATGATTTCTTTGCCGATGCATGGAATTCCGGCCATCTTCAGGTGGTTTTCCATGTAGGGGTCCATCTCCTCAACGACATAAAGAGTTTCCACCTTTGATGCGAATTCCTTCACCTTTTCCATTGGCATCGGGAAGGTCATGCCCAGCTTCAGGTAAGATGCATCGTCCCCGAATACTTCTCTCGCATATTGGTATGCGACACCGGCGCAGATTACGCCGATCTTTGTTCCGTTATATTCCGCAGTGTTGATGTCTGCAGTATTGGAATACTCCTCCATAGCCTTTAAGCGGTCGATCAGTTTTCTTCTGAGCACCTTGCCGTTGGCCGGAGTCGCAACATACTTCGTAATTTTCTTCTCATACGGGATCAGCTTTTTATCGTCACGGGAATTCAGTTCCACCAGACTCTTGCTGTGGCAGATTCTGGTGGTTACCCGCAGCATCACCGGTGTGTCAAACTTCTCGCTGAGCTCAAGACCCAGTTTCAGGAAATCCTTTGCTTCCTGGCTGTTGGAGGGCTCCAGCATAAGAACGCGTGCTGCTGCCGCATAATTTCTGTTGTCCTGCTCATTTTGGGAGCTATGCATCCCGGGATCGTCTGCTGACACCAGCACGCAGCCTCCGGTGACACCGGTATAGGCAAAGGTAAACAGCGGGTCCGCGGCTACGTTGACGCCGACATGCTTCATGACTGCCATGGAACGAGCTCCGGCGATGGATGCTCCGATGGCGGCTTCCAGGGCCACTTTTTCGTTTGGCGCCCATTCGCAGTAGATATCGTCCTTATACTGAACGATATTCTCCAGTATTTCCGTACTCGGTGTACCCGGATAAGCTGAGGCAAAGGTCAGTCCCGCCTCGTAGGCGCCGCGGGCAACGGCTTCATTTCCAGTCATCAGTTGTTTCATTTTTTCTCTCCCTTTATCTCCTTATGTCCGCCTGATCGAATCAGTTCCGCTTTCTTCCTGTATTTCGTTTCATTCTCTTTGTCATTGCATTCCGCATAGATCGCGGCCAGTTCATCCATGGTTTCTGCGTGGGAAGGATTGATTCCCAGCACCCGCTTGAAGCAGTCTATTGCATCCTTTCGATTTCCGGTTCTATCGTAAGCTACGCCCAGATAATAGGACAAGGGCCACCAATCTTTGAATTTTGTTTTCAGATACGGTTCCAGAATATCGATGCCAAGCTCATGTCTGCCGGACAATACCGCGTTGCAGCCTTCTTCGATTATGACCGGCTCCTGAATCTGCTTAAGTCTCTGGCGGACTTCCCTGCTGTCCTTTGGATTTCTCGACATCTTCAGAAACTGCTCCCAGGCAAGCTTCGACTTGACATACAGACCCATGTTCAGGTAGCAGTAGCCCAGATAATAGTGTGCCAGTGCATACCTCGGGTGGAATACGGTCAAAAGTTCGAAAAACTCGATGGATTCCGCTTTGAAACGCCCCACATATTCTTCATTTTTTCCGGCCAGATATAATTCCCTGCAGGCTCTTGCATAGCTGTACATGGCATGGATGTTGGTCGGATTGATGCACAGGGCTGCCCTGAAATGGATGGCTGCATTGTCGAAATCATTATCTTCCGCCGCATCCCTGCCCTCTTTAACAAGAGCGTTTGTGATCTTCGAGTTGGAAAACCGTCTCATGAATTCAAGATAGCTCGGCATGTGTTCGAACTTCGGATCGATTCCCATGATCCAGGCTATATTCTCCGTGATGTGGTTCATTTTGAGCCCTTCTCCGCCCTTGAAAGACTCCAGATCTTGCTTTCTGAGAGGAATCGGAACACCCTTCATGTAGTCAAATCCTACTTTTTTAATAAATTCTTCGCTGAATTCGTCAAACACAAAATTCTTCGTATACTTCTTAAAATACTGACCGACTCTGTCCGGGCGCTCCTTGATATCGTATTCTTCGGGGTTTTTCGGCGGCAATTCAAGCTTAGGCTCTTTTTTCTTCAGTAATTGTACCATCTTTTTCACCTACAGGATTTCCCATCCCTTCCTCTCAAATTTTTTCAGTGCTTCCGGATTCAGGGTATCCTTCATGTCCAGAAGCAGCAGTTCTTTGATACTGTCCTTTATATTCGGAACAAATCGCTCTTTCCAGCCTGCATACATCAGAAAGATCCGGTACAGGTCCTCCTTCTTGTGGGACCTGTGCTGAAACCCTTTCAGATAGAAGTAATCAGCAAGTTCTTCGTAAAAATCAAAGGGTGTTTCCGCCAGATTTGCAATGGCGAAATCGAGTGTTTTCCGGAAGCCTCCCCGGTTGTAGTACAGCTCCAGAAGGTTCTCGATTTTTTTCAGACGAACCAGCGACAAAGCGGATATGTATTTATTCGAGATAATTTCATAGGGCGCCTGGTTCCGGTATACATAACCGTGTTCCTCGATCTCTTCCCGGATGGGAGTTCCCTTGATCAATTTCAGAAAGCCCAGCTGAAGATTATGACCCTTTAAATCATACACGTCATTGAATGATTTCCGAAAGGATTTATAATCCTCGAAGGGAAGTCCTGCAATGAGATCCAGATGGAGATGGACATTTCCCATTTCAACCAGCCGTTTTACATTTGCGGCCAGGATGGGGAAATCCGATTTTCTGTTGCAGGCCTGAAGCGCGCTTGCGTTGGTGGTTTGGACGCCGATTTCAAGCTGGAACAGTCCGGGCCGGGCTGTCTTGAGCAGCTGCAGCAATTGATCATCCATAAGGTCGCCGCAGAGCTCAAAATGGAAATTCGTCTCTCCGTTGTCCGTTGCAATCAGATATTTCAGAATCTCATAGCATCTCTTTTTGTCCCAATTGAAGGTTCTGTCAATGAATTTTACCTGTTTGACCTTTTTATAAATAAAATAGCTCAAATCTGATTTCACCCGTTCCATGGAAAGGGTCCTGACCCTGCGGTCCACGGCTGACAGACAGTAGCTGCATTGAAACGGGCAGCCTCTGGAAGATTCGTAGTACATGATCTTGTCCTCTTCGCAGACCAGGCTTAAATAGGGAAAAGGTACCGATTCAAAACGCAAAGGGGGTGCCGGAGGGTTCACATAAATCTTCCCTTCCTGCCGGTAGGTCAGTCCTCTGATCTTTTCAAACTCCAGGCTGCCGGAAAGAAGGGTTTCTGCCAGCTCGGAAAAGGGAGCCTCCCCCTCTCCCGAGATAATGAAGTCGATACATTTATGCTGGCTCATAAACGGAATGACATCATAGCTGACCTCGGGACCACCCAGAAGAATTCTGATCTCCGGCCTGGCTTTTTTCAGGTTTTCCGCCAAGCAGAGCGTCTTGTCCACATTCCAGATATAACAGGAAAAACAGATCACATCGTAGCTTTTCCGTAAAAGCTCCGTGTAAATGTAATCCTCTTCATTATTAATGGTAAATTCCAGAATGTCGACGTGATTTTTGCTTTGCTCTGCACTTGCATAGAGATATTTCAATGCCAGGTTGGAATGCACATATCTGGAATTCAGTGTGGTAAGCAAAATCTTCATACCCGCCTCCGCGGTTCTGCCGCGCATCAATAGAGGGAATCGCTATAGCATGCGGAATCTGTCATCCTTCAGCATATCGGCATTATTCATTGCGGCACGGAGCTGAGCCAGCATCCTTTCCTTATCCCGGGGCAGGTCGCCCTTCAGGGATACATAATTGGAAGCATGGTTGCTGCGGAACACGCAATTTTTTGTCACATTGGTATTTTCCAGAAGAAGTTCCGTCTCTTTGACCACTTCCATCGGAGAAAGCAGCCGGAAGCTGCCTTCCGTGATATCCCGGTGCAATTCGGTACCCGGCTCGGTAATCAAGGTCAAAAGCCCCACATAAGACGGCTCCATCTCGGTGATCATGGTTCCGGATTGGATGGCATGATCCTCCCAGCCGTCCTTTCCGGCAAGGCCGGAAATAAAGGTTACAGAAGCCGGAATACCCGCGGACTCGATACGTTTCACCGATTCGATGAGTTCAGCTCTCGTGGCGCCTTTTTTAATATCACGAAGCACCTTGTCGCTGCCCGATTCGGCTCCGATGTATATGATGCCGATGCCGTGATCCCTCAGTTCTTCCAGTTCTTCCTTTGATTTTCTCAGCACGTCCTGTGGTGAGCCGTAGATGCCCACTCTTTCACACTCTGGAAAGAGCTTTTTTATATAATCCAGGATCACAAGCAGATTCTTGTTCTGCAGTACCAGTGCGTCTCCGTCCGCCAGAAAGATTCTGTCGACTCTCCTGTAGTGCTTCCTGGCCGAATCAAGATCCTCCAGAACCTCATTGACGTTTCTTACTCGAAATCTTTTATCCTTAAACATGCTGCAGAAGGTACATTTGTTATGGGCACATCCGATCGTTACCTGTATGATAAGGCTGTACGCCTCGCTGGGCGGCCTGTAAACACTGCCTTCATATCTCATTTTCCTACATCCTTTCCGGTGCTTCCATTCCAAGCAGCCTGAGTCCGTTCAGAATGGTCTGCTTCGCCGCATAGACAAGAAGCAGCTTCGCTTTCTTTTCCTCTTCCTTGTCGACAAGAATATGTTCGTCGTGATAAAACTTGTTAAAACTCTGTGCAATATCCACAATATGCCTTGTTACGATGGACGGTTCGTACTTTTCTCCTGCATCCAGTACGATTTCCGGGAAGCGGTAAATCAGTTTCGCAAGTTCATACGCGCTGTCTCCCGTAATGTAGTCCATATTGACTTCAGCAGCTCCGGCAATGGCCTGATTGGCAATCTCCCCGCCGTTTCTCAGCACGCTGGCTGCCCTGGCGTGGGTATATTGCACGTAGGGCCCGGTTTCTCCTTCAAAATTCAGCACCTTGTCCCAGGAGAAAACATAGTCCTTGATCCTGTTATTGGAAAGCTCCTGGAATATGACGGCTCCGATTCCCACCTGCTTTGCAGTGACATCTACATTATCCGTATTCACATTCTTTTCGAGAATGATCTCCTTTGTCTGGTTTACTGCCCTTGTCAGAACCTCCTCAAGGAAAACAACTCTGCCGTGTCTGGTGGACATGGTTCCCTCTTCCAGGCTGACAAGTCCGAAGGGGATGTGCACGCAGTCTTTTGCCCATTCAAACCCGAGCAGCTCGATGATTTTAATCCACTGCTGGAAGTGGAGATTCTGCTGTGAGGCCACGATATATAAATTCTTGTGGAAGTCATAGTGCTCTTTCCGATAAACGGCTGCCGCAATATCTCTCGTGATATAGAGGGAGGAACCATCCTTTTTTGTGATCAGCGCCGGCGACATGCCGTGTTCCTCCAGATCTACGATCTTGGCACCTTCGGAATCCTTCAGCAGTCGGGCGTCTTTCAGCATGCTGACGACGCGCTCCATTTTGTCAGAGTAGAAGCTCTCGCCCGCATAGGAATCAAATTCAATGCCGAGCATATTGTAAACCCGGTTGAATTCTTTCAGGGATTCATCACGGAACCACTGCCATAGTCTGGTCTCTTCCGGCTCACCGCTTTCCAGCCTTGTGAAAACATCTCTCGCTTCATTTTCCAGTGCGGGATCTTTTTCGGCTTCTTCATGAAATTTCACGTAATAACTAAGGAGCGTCTTGATCGGTTCTCTTGTCACATCCTCCTCGTTCCCCCATTTTCGATAGGCGACTATCATTTTTCCGAACTGGGTGCCGTAGTCTCCCAGGTGGTTGATTCTTACCGTTTCATAGCCCAGAAACTGATAAATCTTATAGATTGCATTTCCTATCACCGTGCTTCTGATGTGTCCGATGTGGAAGGGCTTTGCAATATTCGGCGAGGAAAATTCAACAATCACCTTGCGGTTCTGCCCGATATCGCTGCTTCCATAGCGCTCCTGATCCGCTGCCACTCCGGAAACCAGTTCTTTTACAAAAACCTTCCTGGAAAGAAACATATTCACATAGGCATTGACATTTTCCACCTTTTCAAACAGCTCTGAGCCCTGCAGCTTTTCCGCAATCCCCTGTGCGATCATCGGCGGCGCTTTTCTCATCACCTTTGCCAGCTTGAAGCACGGAAATGCATAGTCTCCCATTTTACTGTCCACAGGGATTTCAATCATATCCCTTATTTCTTCCGCCGTCAGATCCTCTACTGCCTCAGCCAGCAGGGTGGTAATCTTGTCTTTAAAATTTATCATGAATCAATCCTCCTGTTTTATTGCTTTGATTTCTTCCTCGGTGACGACCGGGATTCCTCGTTTCTTCAGCATCTCCGCAAAGATGCCGTCTCCGTCGATCAGCACTCCGGAGAAGGTGCCGTCGTAGATCTTGCCGCTGCCGCAGGACGGGCTGTTGGCCTTCAGGATGGCCAATTCAATTTTCTGTCCCAGTTCTGCAGCTTTTTTTTCAGCCTGCTCCAGCGTCTTCTCTGCTCCGCAGAAAAAATTGGCGGTAACGTCCTTTCCGTCACGGTCCAGAACTCTTCCATCCACAAATTCGGCTGGCGGCCTTGGTGTGGGTAACCCTCCAAGGGCTTCGGGACAAACCAGTAAATAGTCCTTCCCTTCCAGATACTCCTTTATCCAGGGGCGTTCGTTATTTCCTCCGCTGTACTTGCAGTTGACCCCTGCTAAACACGCACTGATTACATACATATTCTAACCTCCGGGCATGGAATCATTCTAATCAATGGAATCATTCTAACCTCCGAGCTCTGTCGAGGCAGGTTATATTGATTCTGCCTTGCGGCAACGCCGTTTCGCGGCTTCGCCGCATTTTAACCAATGGAATCATTCTAACCTCCGAGCCCTGTCGAGGCAGGTTATATTGATTCTACCTTGCGGGAACGCCGTTTCGCGGCTTCGCCGCATTTTAACCAATGGAATCATTATATATCCTTTCAAGAAACTTATCCACATTTATCTTTCAATGGGGTTTCTGGTTTTCCAACGTCCCGGGATGGGATTGCTCACACAAAAAGCGTACGCACTCTGGTCCTTAATCCCTCTACTTCAGTTCAACAACCGTTACTCCGTCCCCGCCCTCGTTATAAGCCCCCTTACGGAACTTGGCTACATGCTTATGGCCTTTCAGCATATTGTGAATGCCCTCCCGAAGAATACCCTCTCCGCGGCCGTGGATGATGGTGACCTCCCTGAGTCCTGCGATATAGGCGTCATCCAGATATTTATCGACATCAATTACCGCATCATCCAGCAGGCTGCCCCGCACATTGATGCTTGGTGTAACACTTTGCACCTTGCTTCGGTAAAGCGTGCCATACCGCGAGGTTTTGCCTTCCCTTTTCCCGTTTTCATCCCGGATCAGGGTAATATTGTCCAGGTTCGCAGTAATCTTCATCAGTCCCACCTGAACCTGCAGCTCGCCCCTGTCATCGGGAAGAGTCAGCACATTGCCCTTCTGATCCAGGCTCAACACCTTGACCCTGTCTCCGATTTTAAGTTCCCCGGCCCTCACCGGATTGAGATTTTCCGGTGCTTTCAGCTTTTCTTTATATTGATCGGAAGCCTCCCTGATCTTCCTTCTGGCTTCCTCGAATTTTCTGTTTCTGTCTCCCGGCGCCTGATGTTTCTCCAGTTCTTTCAGTTCCTTCTGAACCTGATCGGCAAGCTCCTTTGCCTCTCTTATCATTTCCCGGGCCTCTTCCTTCGCCTTGCTGATGATTTTTTCCTTCTGCTCCTCCAGTTTGGCCCGTTCCTTGTCAAATTGCTCCTTCTGTTTTTTTAGTTCAAGTTTCAAAAGAATTGCTTCATCGCGCTCTTCCTCTGCCTTTTTTTTGTCCTGCTCGATGGAAGTGATCACGTCCTCAAACTCGATATCACCCTGCTCCAGCATGCCCCTGGCATGCTTGATGATAACCGGCTTCAATCCCAGTTTTTGTGAGATCTCAAATGCGTTCGATCTTCCCGGCGTTCCGATGGACAACCGGTAGGTCGGGCTGAGTGTTTCCACATCGAACTCCATAGAAGCATTCTCGACGCCTTTTGTTGCGATGGCATATTTCTTCAGTTCTGTATAATGAGTGGTTGCAACCGTCTTAACCCCCTTGTCATAGAGGTGCTCCAGGATAGAGATCGCCAGAGCCGCACCTTCCAGCGGGTCGGTTCCGGCTCCCAGCTCATCCAGAAGCACAAGAGTTTCCCGCCCGGAATTCTCAACGATGCTGACGATGTTGGACATGTGGGAGGAAAAAGTGCTCAGGCTTTGCTCTATGCTCTGCTCATCTCCGATATCGGCAAATACTTTCTGAAAAACTGGCATCTCCGTACCGTATCCCGCCGGGACATGCAGCCCGGACTGGGTCATCATCACAAACAAACCGACCGTCTTCAGTGTCACTGTTTTCCCGCCCGTGTTCGGCCCGGTAATAACCAGTGTCTGATAGCCTTTCCCAATGGATATGCTGATGGGAACAACCTTATCACTTGCGATCAAAGGATGTCTGCCGTCTTTGATGAACAGAACACCCTTGGAATTGATCTCAGGCTCCGTACCCTTCATCTTCACGGACAGCTTTCCTTTGGCAAATATGAAGTCCAGCTTCAGCAGAACATCCTGGTTGTTCAGCAGTTCATCCCGCACCGCTGCCACCTCGGCTGACAATTCGGCGAGAATCCTTTCGATCTCGATCTTTTCGGCCAGTTCCAATTCTCTCAGCTCGTTGTTGAGATTGACGATGGCCTGGGGTTCGATAAACAGTGTTGCGCCTGTAGAAGACTGGTCGTGGACGATGCCGGGGAATTTTGCCTTATGCTCCTGCTTCACGGGCACAACGTATCTGCCCTGCCGCATGGTTACCAGCGCGTCCTGCAGGATGGTCCTGTTATCTGAAGAATTAAGGATCTGGTTCATTTTCACGCGAACGGCCTCATTCTGCCTCTGAATGCTTCTTCTGATATTCTTCAGTTCCGGGCTGGCTGCATCTGCCATTTCATCTTCGGATAGAATGCAGCGGTCGATATTTTCCTCAAGACGCTTCTGGATGCTGATCACCTCGGCCAGCCCTTTGATGACCGGCAGCTCCGGCAGATCGCTTTTTAAAAACGAAGCCGCATTTCGCGTCACCTGCAAATTGTACAGAATTTGAAGCAGCTGCTTCATTGTCAGCGTGCTCCCCTTGTCCGCCAGCCAGACAGAATCACTGATATCATAGAAACTGCCCAGAGGCAGCGCCCCCTTACGCATAATAACGGAAACCGCTTCCGTGGTTTCCGCCAGCATTTCTTTAATCTGATACACATCAAGGGCGGGCTTCAATTCATCGATCAAGTTTCTCGTGATCGATGAGGCCGCTTCCGCTCCCAAAAGGTCAAGTATTTTGTTGTATTCTAAAACTCTGTATGCCTTCTCATTCATAAGCATTCCTGCCGTAATCCTAATCTACGATCTTTTTATATCGGTCAAGATCTCCTTTCAGACGGATATTTTCCATCTGAAGGTCGAAAAAGCTGCTTTCCATATCCTTGCATTTGGCTTCCAGCTCCTTCAGAGCCGAATCATCCGATGCCCGATCCTCCTGCTGCGATTTCAATTTGCCGGCCAGCTCCTCGTTCTTGGCCAGCAGGGCGGTGTATTTCTCTTCCAGCTGCCTGTACTGGGTCGTTATCCGGTCCAGCTCAACGGTTCTCTCATTGAACAGCCTTTGGAGCTCCTCCTTCTGCTCAATGCTGGCCTGAGCATCCTCTTTGTACTGCAGGAAGCTTTTTTTTGCCTCATCCCATAGCTGAACATAGTGCTTGGAGTCCTTTTCGAGCTGCTCATTCTGCAGCTTCATGCTGCTAAGCCTTTCCACAGCGGTAAAGTAGTCATCGGCGACGTTGACAGCGGACAGTACCGCCAGAGACGATACGGAGGCGCCGGGCAGAACTTTCGCAATCTCATGCATCTTCGTGTTGACATAATCGGCAACCCGCATGATATGCTCCCGCGGCGTATCTCCCGCTATCGTGTACTCCTGTCCGTAGATTTTAACAGTGACCCGATTCTTATCCTCCATGCTTTTTATCCCCCTTCTATTTTTAGCCTGATACGTTATTGATTTATTATAAGCCGAATACCCCCGGCAGCCAATTACATTTCTCTTAATACCGCGTCAAGCTTCTCCTTCAATGAGTCCAGTACCTTTTGATGAACCTTCACCACTTCCTCATCGGTCAAAGTTCTGTCGTCGGCACGGTATTTCAGGTTGAAGGCCACGCTCTTTCTGCCCTCCTGCACCTGCTTTCCTCTGTACACGTCAAACAGCGCAACGCTCTCCAGCAGCTTTCCCCCTGCTTCTCTGATGATGCTCTCCATCTCAGCTACGTAGATATCCTCCCTGACCAGCAGCGCGATATCTCTGGAAATAGCCGGATATTTGGGAAGGGGCTTATAGAGTCTGTTTGTATTCGCATGTTTCATCACCTGGTCATAGGCAAGCTCACAGCAGTAGCATCTTGTTCCGATTCCATATTTTTCGGTAACATCGGGATGAACTTCCCCCATGATCCCCAATTCCGTGTCCTGATGCATGATCCGTGCACATCGGCCGGGGTGATACACACCGTAATCGTTTTCCGGCACGTAAACGGTCCCGTAGATCCCAAGGAAGGCAAAGAGTTCTTCCAGCATTCCTTTTAGGGAGAAAAAGCTTTCGCCCTCTCCGTAACAGCCGATGGCCATGGAATCTCTTTCATCGGGCAGCGTGTCCTCTTCATCAAGACTCTTGAAGAAGGTGTTGCCAATTTCAAAAGCCTTCACTTTTCCGATGTTCCGTGAATAGTTGCGTCCCAGAACCTCAAGCATATTCGGAGTCAGTATGGTTCTCATGACGCTGTTTTCTTCTCCCAAAGGATTGATGAGGCGGACAAAATTCCGTTCCCAGGAATCCTCGTCTATTCTCACATGATCCACGCCTTTCGGGCTGACAAAGGAATAGGTCTGTATCTCATTGACGCCCAGGGCTGTCATAATGTTTCTGGTCAAATCCTTCAAAGCTCTTTCTCGTGACTTGCCGGCTTCCGAGTTGCCTTTCGGCAGGGTGACAGGCATTCTGTCATAGCCGTATATTCTGGCGACTTCTTCCACAAAATCAATTTCTTCCTGAAGATCCTGCCGGATGGTGGGAGGTTTGACCTTCATGGTGTTTCCAAAGCGGGACACTTCCATTTCCAGGCTCTCCAAAATATCTTCCATTTCTTTTCCGGACAGCTCGATGCCCAGGATCGCATTGACCCGGTCGACCCGGACCGGAACCGAAGCGGACTCCCATTTTACCGGGTAGACGTCAACGGAACCCCTGGTTACCGTACCCGCACCCAGCAGCTCGATCAGTCTGCATACTCTGTCAGCAGCGATGTCACACAGGTTCGGATCGATTCCTTTTTCAAAACGGGAGGATGCTTCCGTTCTGAGAGCCAGTTTCTTCGAAGTGGAACGGATATTGTCTCCGTTGAAGTTAGCGCACTCGATGAGAATGGTCGTCGTGTCCTCCTTGATTTCTGAGTTTAAACCACCCATGACGCCGCCGATACCGACGCTGCGTTTTCCGTCCCTGATCATCAGCATGCTGCCGGTCATCTTTCTCACGGTTCCGTCCAGCGTGGTGAACTGCTCGCCTTCTTCCGCCGTATCAACAATAATTTTATTGTCAGCGATATCCCTGATATCAAAAGCATGTATCGGCTGACCGTACTCCAGCATGACGTAGTTTGTGATGTCGACGATATTGTTGATCGGCCGCATTCCTGCAAACATCAACCGTTTCTGCATCCAAAGCGGAGACGGTTCTATCCTGACGTCCGTTACGACTCTTCCCACGTATCTTCTGCAAAGCTCCGGCTTTTTAATCTCGATCTCGATATAGTCCTTTGCCTTGCCTTCTTCTTTCTGGCATACCGTATCAGGGTAATTCAGCCTGCCTCCCAGAGTCGCCGCCGCTTCTCTCGCCATTCCGATCATGGAAAGGCAGTCAGGCCGGTTCGGAGTAATTTCAAAGTCGACCACGGTGTTCTTCAGGCCGACGGCTTCGTTGATGTCTATGCCGAGAGGATACTCTCTGTCCAAAATCCAGATGCCGTCTCTCATGTTTACAGGAACGACCTTGTCTTCAAACCCGAGTTCTTCCAGGGAGCAGAGCATACCGTTGGATTCGACGCCCCTCAGTCTGCCCTTCTTGATTACCTTGTCACCCGGAAGCCTACCGCCATGGAGTATGACCGGAACGTATGCGCCCTCGAAAATGTTCGTCGCACCGGTAACGATCTGGATCAGATCATCTTCTCCGATATCGATCTGTGCTACAAGCAGCTTATCCGCATCGGGGTGCTTTTCGATGTCAACAATTTTCCCCGTGACTACTTTTTCGATCCCCTCGCCGAAGCGCTCCACCGTTTCAATATTGGAACCGGACATGATCATTCTCTCGCAGAATTCTTCGACATCCGCCTGGATATCCGTATATTCTTTTAACCATTCAATTGGTACTAACATGCTTCTACCTCCTCATTCAAACCGACTTGCCGGCGCCGTTATTTAAATTGCTGAATGAAACGCATATCGTTTTCATACAGCAGTCTGATGTCTTCGATTTCGTATTTCAGCAGGGCAATCCGCTCCACACCCATACCGAAGGCAAATCCTGTGTATTTTTCCGTATCCACATGACCCACCTTCAAAACGTTTGGGTGAACCATGCCGCAGCCCAGGATCTCGATCCAGCCGCCGCCCTTGCAGAATCTGCAGCCGGCTCCTCCGCATTTGAAGCAGGAAACGTCCATTTCCGCACTCGGTTCTGTAAACGGAAAGTAATGAGGTCTGAATTTTGTCTTTACTTTCGAGCCGAAAAGCTGCTTGGCAAAGGAATCCAATGAGCCCTTCAGGTCGGCCATGGTAACACCTTCATCCACGAGCAAGCCCTCCACCTGATGGAACATCGGAGAATGAGTGGCGTCCGGTGTATCGCAACGGAAGCAGCGTCCCGGCGAAATGATCTTGATCGGAGGGTTTTCCTTCATCAGCGTCCTCGCCTGGACCGGAGATGTCTGGGTCCTGAGAAGGGTGTTTTCCGTAATATAGAACGTATCCGTCATGTCTCTGGAGGGGTGATTCTTCGGTGCATTCAACGCATCAAAATTGTTGAAAACCGTCTCAACTTCAGGGCCTTCTGCAATGCTGAAGCCCATCCCCATGAAGATCCTGGATATTTCATCTATTGTGATCGTAATCGGATGCTTTACGCCAAGACTGCAGCCCGCGCCCGGCTCCGTTACATCGATTTTTTCCTTGATAAACTGGTCTTTTTTCTGGCGTTCCTTCATGTCGGCGAATTTTTCTTCCAGCAGCGTCTCGATTTCAACTCTCACGCTGTTGGCGGCTTTTCCGAACTCCTTTCTTTCCTCAGGGTCCATGGAACCCATGGAACGAAGGATCTCCGTCAACTGCCCCTTCTTTCCGAGCAGCTTAACCCTGATTTCTTCTGTTTCAACGACAGAGGAAGCTTTCTGCAGTTGCTCCTTCGCCTCCTGCAAGATTTTCATCAATTGATTCTGCATAACTGATCTCCATTCGTATAAATATTTATCTTTTAACCCCGGTATCTCTGCCGAACCGATTCGTACATCAGGATTCCTGCGGATACCGCGGCATTGAGGGATTCGATGGTCCCCTCCATAGGGATTTTTACTAATATATCGGATTGCTCCATAAACTCATCACATACCCCGTTGCCTTCATTTCCGATGATTACAGCCGCGTTCTCCTCCAGATCAACATCATAGTAAAATCTTGTACAGTCCGGAGCCGTACAGATAATATGCTTCCGGTAGTGTCTGAGCAGGTTTGTCGTCTCTTCGGGGCTGCCCGTCATGAGAACGGGAAGCCGGAACAGGGATCCTGCGGCAGCCCGGACAATTTTCGGCGAGTAGATATCGGCAGTCCCTTTCAGCAGGATCGCACCCATGTATCCCGCCGCGTCTGCGGTCCTAAGTATGGTGCCGATATTTCCCGGGTCCTGGAGCCGGTCCAGGACGATGATGTTGGTTGAACTCACCCCTGGCCGAAAAAATTCCTCAACCGTGAAGACTCTTTTTTTCACAACGGCCAGAATGCCTTGCGGTGTTTCGGTCTCCGACAGCTTTCGAAAAAGCACTGACGGCATAACCGCCATCGGAAGATTCATCGGCAGAGAGAGACTCTCCTCGGCGCAGTCTTCAGAGAGGTATTCCTCGCTGAAGACGATCTGTTCCAGCATGCCGCCGTTCTGCAGCGCCTCCCGGATCAGGTTTGGCCCTTCTATAAGATATTTTCCTTGCTCATCCCGGTGTTTTTTCTGTTTTAATTGTAATGCCGCTCTATATATATGATTATCGACGGAGGTGATGCGCTTCATTCCTCTACCCCTCTCAAAGGGAAAAACTTTGTCAATCGGAGATTGACGGTTTCGATGCAGGTATGTAATTAGAAAAGCCGGCTTTTACCCCGGCTCACCTTTCGAATTTTTTAATTTCAAACCGGCTTGCCCGATTTGAATCGCCATGTGCGATTCGCCATCCTGACGCTGGCGCCGTTGTTAAAAGCTGCCCATTTTGTCTTTGCTGAGAAAAGATGGAATATCAAACGCACCGGTTACCTTTGACTGGAAAATATCATCTCGAGTTTGGTTTTCCGCATTCTCCTGTGATGTACTATCCGCGCCTTCTTCCTCTTTGGCATGAGCCTCTGCCTTGTCTCTGCTTGGCGATAATATGTCCGCGGGCCTGTCTTCAAATCCGGTTGCAATAACGGTTATGATAATTTCATCATGCAGGTCTTCCTTGACGGATGCTCCGAAGATTACGATGGCATCCTTATCCGCAGCTTTTTCGATCTGGTCTGCCGCTTCGTTTACCTCCAGCATCCCTAAATCGTATCCGCCCATGATGTTAAGTAAAATTGCCTTTGCTCCGTTGATGGATGTTTCCAGCAGCGGGCTTTCAATGGCAGCCTTGACGGCTTCCTGGACCCGGGATTCGCCCCGGCCTTTTCCAACGCCCATATGGGCAATACCTCTGTCGCTCATGACCGTTTTCACATCGGCAAAGTCCAGATTGATTAAGCCTGCCTCCGCTATCAGGTCGGATATTCCCTGCACACCTTGCTTCAGAACCTCATCTGCCATGCTGAAGGCTTCCAGCATGGAAGTATTCTTTTCCGCAATCTGCAGCAATCTGTCGTTTGGAACGACAACCAGGGAATCTACATATTTTTTCAGAAACTTGATACCAAGCTCTGCATGGTCTTTTCTCTTTTTCCCTTCGAAGGTGAATGGCTTTGTTACAACTCCTACGGTAAGTACACCCAAGTCCTTTGCCGCTTTTGCGATAATCGGAGCCGCTCCGGTTCCGGTTCCCCCGCCCATGCCGGCCGTAATGAACACCATGTCGGATCCGGCAATAAACTTGGTTAAATCATCTATGTTCTCTTCTGCAGCCTTCTGGCCGATTTCGGGATTTGCGCCTGCACCCAGCCCCTTCGTCAGTTTCTCTCCAATCTGCAGTTTCGTTTCTGCCTTGGATCCCGACAGTGCCTGCTTGTCCGTATTGATGGCCATAAAACTGACACCGTTGAGCCCCGCATCTATCATTCTATTGACGGCATTGCTTCCTCCGCCGCCAACACCGATTACTTTGATTTGCGCCGTGCTCTGATCGTTCACTTCGAAATGCAACATAACCCCGCAACCTCCCGTTACCTTATTAAAGTTTTTTATATCATGTAACTTTGCTCTGCAGACATAATATATCGATTCTACCTTGCAGCAAGCATGATTAGTTGAATCATTATATCATAAACTGATCGGCAATCTATGAATCATACAATCCTTAGCGCTAATTATACCACAAGCCCGGTTCCAATGCACCTATTTCTTGTTGATATTGCTATCTTTTTTTATGATATATTTCTCAATGATAAGCCTCCGGATCACGGCTAAATTCTGGAACAATCGGCCTCCGAACACAAGAATCGCGGCATAATATAACGGTACGCCCAACCGGTCGCCCAGATAGGCAAGGAGGCCGGCCAGAATCGCATTGGTAATAAAGCCCGAAATGAAGATCAGATTATTGTATTTTCCTTCCATGTGGGATCTGGCGGCTCCCAGAATGGAGTCGATCGCTGCAAGAAGACCCATGGTGATATAGAAAGAGTACTCCGTCGGATAGGATATGTTAAAAGTAAAGCCTATAATAATTCCGCCCAGCAATCCTAATATCATTGCGATTAACAATTTTTATTCCTCCTCTTTTACCTTTTTCATATAATGATAATTCTGTGGTTCCGAATATTTCGGGATGGTAAGGTTGTCCCGGATGGTAAGCTTGAAAATAATACCGTAATCCTGGAGCAAGGTTCCGTACCCATCCGGCCCGATGAGAGCCGCCGCCATTCGCTTGGAATCTCCAATGGCGCGGATTTCGAAGGGCCTGGCAAAAAACTGCTCATTGATACGGATCGTATATCCGGAACAGGATATGGAAGTATCATTCAGGATCCTCTGGCCGTTCACCGAAAGGACTTCTGCACCCGAACGGTTCAGCTCGTTTATAATGGTCAGAATATCCATGTCGTGAACGAGCACCGTGTTTGGATCCTCACCATCATAGAGGGATCTCGTTCCGTCATCCACAAGAACAATGACGCCTTCGCCGCGAACGGGAGTATTACCGCTGATCAGCTTATAGTGATTCAGATCCTTTACGAGTTTGTCCTTCAGCTCGTCATCTTGATTGCCAGCCAGGGCTTCGTATTCTTCCAGCTTCTTTTCAGTTTCTTTGATAAGCTGGCCGATTCTGCTCATATCTTCGGTCTCGGTTCTGATGGAGGTTTCATAATCAGTAATGGTTTTTGCCGACACATAAAGCTGCTGGCCGTTGTTGATCCTTGCCTGAGCAATGACCGAAAAGCCAACCGCCATACAGATTACGAAAAAGACAATCACTCTCAGTCTCATTCCTAACACCAGCCTATTCTTCCACTACAGTTTCTGCATAACGGTATTTGATGATTCCGCTGAATCGGGGTATTTTTAGCTCATCCTGCTTTTGGATGTTGATTCTCAGTCCGTAACTCTTCATCTGTTCTATGATTCCGAAACGGATCGTCAGAGTCGATTCAATGGTGTCGGGGTTGCCGATGGCTTTGATGATATACGGCGGCGCCGTGGGCACTGTATTGATATTGACGTTGTCTCCCGCCAGGCTGATCTCCGTCGTGACGATAATCCTCTGTCCGTTGATGGAAATCGCTTCCGCTCCCGCGTCCTTCATCTTGTTTACCAGACTCAGCAGCAGTTCGTACCGAAGCATGATAACGCTGTATTCATCGGAGAGTTCATCTGTAGGCAGAGGGTCGTCCACTGTGACGATAACACCGGGTCCCATTACATCCACTACTCCTGCAGCCATTTTATACTTTTCGAGATCAGAGACAACTCCCCTCAGGAAGAAATCCTCATCCGCCTTTTCCTTCTCGATCTGGTCCAGCCGGTCCTCGAGTCTGTTCAGTTCCTCCAGTGCGGCATCCTTCTCTGCTCTTACCTTTTTCAATTCTTCCAGGTATCCCTGCGCCTTTGCAAAGGGAATCAGACCTCCCTGGTCGGAGCCCTGCGTTGTGGTAATCTGAATGGATATGACAAGCCCGATAAACAGGGCAAGCAATCCTATCACGATCATTCCGCTGAATTTTTTCATCTGTCCCCTCTCTCCTATTCCACCAACGGGCTGAACGAGAAGTATTCATCGCTGCCCATTTTAATCACACCGCGTTCTATTCCCTTTGTATACAGATCGTACAGAACCTCCTGCAGGGATTCCATGTTATTCATGATATCCTCCGGCGTTCCCTCGCAGATAAGCTTGTCATAGATATACGCCTTGATCATGACACTGGATATATCTATTTTTTTAAAATACAATTCATGCTCCTTCACTTCCACAAGCAGCTTAAGCGTGTCCGTCAATGAGGCATTTTCCTCCACCTTCAGAGGCGTGCCGGGCTCCATGTTCTCAATGGTCATACCAAGAAGAAGGGTCACCGGCGGTTCACGGTCGGCTTTTCTGAGGATCATTCCTTCGCTGTCTATGATAATATAACTGTTCCCATAAGGAACCGCCGCGTCCTCTTTCCGCTCCTCTACGATAATCAAAACCTCGGCGGGCAGCCTTCGTTTCAGCTTCACGCTCTTAATGTACGGATCCGCAAGAAGCTGATCTTTCATCTGGGAAAGAGATGCTTCAAACAGATTTTGACCGGTTTTTGCGCCCGCCAGGCTGATTACCTGTTCCGCTGTATAATAACTATTGTTTTGTACCGTTATTTTTTGTATATCAAACAAGCTTGAGGTAAAAAAGTAATACATCCCCGCAACAAAGGCAGCCAATATGATAAACTTCAGGAGATAATGCTTTTTTTTTCTCTTCTTTCTTTTTCTGACTTTTTCCATTTCCTTCATAACTGGTTTCCTCAGATGTTGTCGGACGTCTCTCTTCTGATGTCAGCCCCGATCTTCTGCAAGGCCATCTCAAATTTATCATATCCTCTGTCAATATGGCAAATGTTTTCCACAATCGTTTCTCCCTCGGCGCCTAGTCCTGCGATCACAAGGGAAGCCCCTCCCCGTAAATCCTTTGCAATGACTCTTGCTCCCGTCAGATTCTTCACACCGGTCACTACGGCGATCCTGCTGTCCACCTTGATCTTCGCCCCCATCTTCCGCAGTTCTTCCACATGCTTGAAGCGGCTCTCAAAAATGGTTTCTGTAATGACGCTGGTCCCCTGCGCTACGGTCATCGCAGTCAGGAACTGAGACTGCATATCCGTCGGGAACCCGGGATAAGGCTGGGTTTTTACTGTTTCCACTGCTTTCAGCCTGACGGGAGAAATCAGTTCTACGCTATCCTTACCTTCACGGATCCTGCAGCCTGCTTCTCTCAATTTTGACAAAGTCATACTCATATGTTCCGGTATGGCATTTCTCAGGACGACATTTCCGCCCGTCATGGCCACTGCCGCTAAAACGGTTCCTCCTTCAATTCTGTCGGGAATTACCTTATGTTCCACCTGGTTGTATGATCGTTTGCCATTGATAATGATTTCTCCGGTTCCTGCTCCTTCGACCTGTGCGCCGCAGGCATTCAGGAAACGCTGAAGATCTGTGATTTCCGGTTCCTTGGCAGCATTTATGATTCTCGTTTCACCCTCCGCAGCAGTTGCGGCCAGCATCACATTTTCCGTTGCACCGACACTGGGAAAATCTAAAAGGATTCGTGATCCCACGAGACGGTCGGCTGTACATTCCATAAAACCGTGTGCCTCCTTTATAGTTACACCCAGTTTTCTCAGTGCAGACAGATGAATGTCGATAGGCCGAAGTCCGATTTCACATCCGCCCGGATAGGATAGCTTCACTTTTCCGCACCTGGCGATCATGGGTCCCATCAGAAAAACCGAGGACCTCATTTCTCTCATCAGATGCTCCGGTATGGTATAGGAACTGATCGGCTTCGTATCGACGATCACTCCGTCCGCTTCCTTTGTTATTCTGCATCCAAGCTCTCTCAGTATGGTAAACATGGTCTCCACATCAGATAAGCCGGGACAGCTTTTTATTTTGCATTCGTTCCCCGTTACGATGGTCGCGGCAAGAATCGGGAGTACAGCGTTTTTTGCTCCCGTCAGCTCATACTCGCCGGTCAGCTTCACACCACCGTTTATACGAAACTGATCCACAAGAATTACACCTCCGCAGAATATCATATTCCGCATTATTTTGCGAGTTAAGAATTATATGCCGAATGTTCTTCGGCCTGAAAAAGCTTCGCTTTTTCTACAACTCTTAATTATAATATGAACTTCAGTAAAAGGTGTTACATCTATCGTCAGGGTTATGGTTCATGTCAAATGCCCAGATGATCGTAAATTACATCGACAGCATCCATTCTGCCGACTCCGGCGCTGGCGTCGGACATGCCGTTCAACGCTTCTCTGTTGTTCTTCAGACGAAGAATCGTACCGAGAAGCTTTTCGTCGGTCAAATCCTTCTCCTCCAGGATGATGGCTCCCCCCTTGTCGGCGACCACTCTGGCATTAAAATACTGGTGATTACCGGTTACATTGGGCGAGGGGATGAGAACGGACGCCTTTCCGCAAGCCGTAATCTCTGAGACCGTCAGAGCGCCGGCTCGGCTGATCACCAGATCGGCTGCGGAGAGGTATTCATGCATATTATCCGCGTATTCCATTACATTTATGTTTTCACTCAGACCGATTTCTTTCTCTTTCAGGGAGGATAGCACCTTCTCGTAATAATTCCTGCCGGTGATGAAGTACAGCCTGGTATCCGGCATGACGCTGACTGCTTCGATCACCCGTATCATGGTACTGTTGATCTTCCCGGCCCCCAGGCTTCCGCCGAAACATAGAATTACAAACTCACTTGGTTTGATCCCCATCTTCTCCCTGCTGCGGCTCATCCCGCAAAGCAGAAAGTTCTTCCTTATAGGGTTGCCCGTTACCACCAATTTGTTCTGATCCCTGAAATATTCCTTTGACTCCGGAAAACTTATAAATACTTTATCGGCATATTTTTCCAGAAGTTTATTGGTAACTCCCGGAAAAGCGTTCTGCTCGTGGATATATGCTCTGATTCCGCTTTTATGGGCCGCCCTGACCACCGGGCCGCAAACATAACCGCCGGTACCGATGACGAGATCCGGCTTGAACTCTCTGATGATCTTCCCGGCCTGCCGGTTTCCCTTGAGCAGGTCCATGGCAGTCTTCACGTTTTTCCATGGTTTTTTACGGTGGAAACCGCTGACGGTAATATACCGGATATCATATCCGTTTTTCGGAACAAGATCCTTTTCCATGCCCCTCTCGGTTCCGACAAATAGAATATCCGCGTCCGGATGCTTTCTCCTGATCTTGTCGGCAATGGCGATGGCCGGGTAAATATGCCCCCCTGTACCCCCGCCTGTCATGATTACCTTCATTGATTACCTCCTCAACATTGCTACCTTGCGGAATGCCTCGAAATGTTCAGCAAAATTCCCATGGAACCCATAAAAAGCATCAGCGCGTTTCCCCCGTAGCTCACAAAGGGCAGAGTGATTCCCGTCGGCGGCATGGATGAAGTCACAACCGCGATATTCAAGACAACCTGAAGCGCCAGCATAATGGTTATTCCCGATGCAAGCAGGGTTCCGAACATATCCGGCGCATTCAAAGCAATATGAGTGCCGCGCCAAATAAGGACAATATAAGCGGCGATGAGCAGCAGGCATCCGATATAGCCAAGCTCTTCCCCGATGATTGCAAAAATAAAATCATTCTGCGGTTCCGGCAGATACAGCGTCTTTTGTATGCTCTTGCCGAGTCCGACCCCGAAAAGTCCGCCCGACCCCAGTGCCAGCAGTGACTGTATTACCTGGTAGCCATCTCCCAGCGGATCCTGGAATGGATCCAGAAAGCTGGTCAGCCGTTTCAGCCGGTAGCCGCCCTCGTCGGTGAGAATCATCATTGTGATTCCCGCGGCGCCAAGGCCCACAATGCCCGCAAGATAAAGTATATTCAAGCCTGCGACAAACATCATTCCGATGATAATACCGCAGATCGTGATGGCAGTAGAGAGATTGGGCTGTAATATGATCAGCCCGAAAAAGAGCCCGCAGAGACCAAGCAGCGGAAGGACTCCCTTTGTAAAGGATTTGATGCGCTTCGGATCCTTGCTCAAATACCAGGCCACAAAGATGATGGCAGCAATTTTGGCAACCTCTCCCGGCATCAGGGTAAATTCCCCCACGCCGATCCACCTGGTTGCATAATTTCTGGTTACGCCGAGAGGAGTGAATAAAAGCCCCAGAAGAACAAGACTGACGATCAGTATCGTCGGAGCGGCTTTCGCGTAGATCCGGTAGTCGAACATTGCGCAGAACAGCATAGCTCCCAGTCCAAGCGCGGCCCATATGATATCCTTCTTCAAGTAGCTGTACGGATCCCCCGTATCATTGATGGCGCTGTAATAGCTGGAGCTGAACACCATGATCACTCCGAATACCACAAGTGCCAATACAAGGATGGTCAATACAAAATCCCCCGATTTCATCCGGGTCTTTTTTTTACGAGCCATTTATTTCTCCAAATCTCTGACACAATTTTTAAAGTGTTCCCCCCTCTGCTCGAAGCAGGTATACATATCCCAGCTGGCACAGGCAGGTGAGAGCAATACCGTATCGCCGGGCGAAGCCAGCTTATAGGATATTCTAACACATTCGTCCATATCACGGCACATGGTAATATTGGTAAATCCAAGCCGTTCGGCAGTTTCCCTGATCTTTGGAGCCGTCCTGCCGAGCAGAACCAGATGTTTGACCTTACCCTGGAAGGAGTTGATAAATTCTTCATAATCAGAACCCTTGTCATAACCTCCGGCAATCAGGATAATGCCGTCCTTTATTGCCTCGACAGCCTTGATGGAAGCGTCAGGATTGGTTCCCTTGGAGTCGTTGATGAATCGGACTCCGTCCACCTCCCCTGAGAATTCCAGGCGATGCTCCACGCCTTCGAACTCTCTGAGCGTTCTGGCTATGATTTCCGGCGTAATTCCTGCGAAGTAGGCTACGGCAGCCGCCGCCAGCGCGTTCTCCAGATTATGAGCCCCCGGTATTTTCAGCTCATCCTTGCTGCAAATGTCGATAAATTGACCTTTTTCGCTGCGTATGACGATATCCCCATCCAGTACAAAACAGCCCAGTTCCAGTTCCGTCTTTCTGCTGAAGGGAACCACCTTTGCCCTGCACCGAGCAGCCAGCTTCCACGATTCCTCATCATCATAGTTTACGACAAAGTACTGACTCTCATCCTGGTTATTGAAGATCATGGCCTTGGCCCGGGCATAATTTTCTATGGTTTTATGCCGGTCCATATGATCCGGTGTAATATTCAAAAGAGCGGAAACTTCAGGCCTGAAATCCCTGGTCGTTTCCAGCTGAAAGCTGCTGGTTTCCGTAACGAGCCAGTCGTCTTCCGTTGTGCATAAGGCCTTGGAAATAACTGCCACTCCAACATTACCCACAACATAAGTCTTTCTTCCAGAGTTTTTGAATATTTCACCCACAAGAGTGGTTGTCGTCGTTTTTCCATTGGTTCCGGTGATGGCGATATATTTTCCTTTTCCGACGCGGTAGGCGATTTCCAATTCTCCGATGACCTCAGCGCCGGCGTCCTTCGCTTTCTGAACAAAGCCGGTATCCAGGGGCACGCCGGGACTGATCACCACCATATCCAATTCACCGGTGTTATCCGGTTCTTCGCCGAAATAACAGGTAACTTTTTTATTCTCCAGAAATTGTATTAACTGAGCATCTATTTTATCTTCTTCCTTCCGGTCATATACCGAAACAACAGCTCCAAGCTTCAAAAGGGCCTGCGTCGCCGCAATCCCCGACTTTCCCATGCCTACAACAAGGATTCTCTTATTTTCCAACTGATTCACGATATCCCTTCTTTCTTTCGTACGTGTTACTCGATGAAAAGTATAACCGCCAGGCTGATTAAACACAAGGTAAGTGTTGCCGCCCAGAATACAGCCACAACTTTCGTCTCTTTCCATCCGCATAACTCGAAATGATGGTGAAGCGGCGCCATTTTAAAGATTCTTTTCCTTCTGGTTTTGTAACTTACCACCTGTAATATAACGGACAGTGCCTCCGCAACATAAACGCCGCCGACAAAGGGCAGAATCAATACGCTGTTCATGATAATTGCAGCCGCAGCGATTCCTCCTCCTAAAGCCAGGGAACCGGTGTCTCCCATAAAAACCTTGGCCGGATGCTTGTTGAACAGCAGAAATCCGAAGCAGCCGCCGGCAAGGGCAGCACAAAAATGAGCTGCGGCAGGGGATCCGAATATCGATCCTGTGATTCCAAAAAATAAGGCAACGATAAGGGTAACACCGGACGCAAGGCCATCCAGGCCGTCTGTCAGGTTAACTGCGTTTACCATTGCAACGACAACGAATGCGATGAACGGAACATACCAGATGCCGAAATCAATATTTTCCTTCAAAAACGGTATGGCTATCTTTGTTTTCATTACGGAAGTCTGAGATTGATAGACTGCAAGGATAACCGCAATCAGGATTTGCAGCATCAGCTTCTGTTTTGCAGTCAATCCAAGGTTTCTCTTCCGTGAAACTTTCACAAAATCATCTAAAAAACCAAGTATTCCAAAAGCAAGGAAAGCCCCCAGAATGACCAGCATATCCAATGTGGTCTTTCCGGCGGTCAGACATGTAATCAGCACCGCTCCGATAATAGCAAGGCCTCCCATGGTCGGAGTGCCCGATTTTACCATGTGGGACTGAGGACCATCTTCCCGTATGCTCTGCCCCGCTTTGATTCTCCTCAAAACCGGTATGATCAGAGGAGTCCCGATGACGGTTATCAGAAATGCTATTGCGGCCGGTATGACTATTTGTAAGTAATCCATGCTTAATTCATCTCCATTATCTTCTTCACTACTTGATCCATAGCCATGCCCCTGGAGCCCTTCAATAGGATGACATCGCCAGATGATATCATACTACCAATGTCATCGATCAGCAACTCCTTTGTTTCATAATAACGGACTTTATTTTCTCCCAGTTTTTCCTCCGCGGCGTCTGCAATGCTTTTGGCTTGTATTCCTACGGCGATGAGAAGATCGACGGAACTATCCGCGGCATATCTCCCGACCTCTGCATGACAGGCAGCAGAGTCATCCCCCAGCTCGAACATGTCGGCAAGAATCGCAATCTTGCGGAAGCCTTTGGTTGCGGTCAAAACGTCGATGGCTGCTTTCATGGAGTCGGGACTGGCGTTATAAGTATCGTCGATAATCTTCATACCGTTCTTACCTTTGATACTGAGCCGTTTATCCGTGATTTCCAGTTTCAGAAGACCTCTTGCTGCTTCCGCCATGGTAATCCCGCAGTTAACCGCAGCAGCGACGGCAAGGGCACCGTTGTACGCGTTGTGGCGACCGGGGACGTTCAGCCGGAATGTCTGCAGTTCTTCCTTATGTTCAATGGCAAATTCGATTCCGTCCTCCCCGTAATCAACGATGCCGGAAATGATGAAGCTGCTTCTTCCCGTTTCTCCTGTTGTAACGACCTCATAATCTCCCCGTACATCATCTCTGGAAAGAAAGTCGCTGTCCTCATTTACGATCAGGATGTCCTCGGATGAAAAGTAATTTGCAATTTCCAGCTTTGCCTTCAATATATTTTCTCTGCTTCCCAGATTCTCGATATGCGACATCCCGATATTGGTGATAATGCCGATGTGCGGTCTGACCAGATCAGCCAGCAAATCGATTTCTCCCAGCTGGCTCATGCCCATTTCAAATATGCCGGCCTCCGTATCTTCCGGCATGGACAGGACCGTCAAGGGCAGTCCGATATGGTTGTTCAGATTGCCCGCAGTTCTCGCGGTTCTGTATTTTTCGGAAAAAATCCTGTAAAGCATCTCTTTTGTTGTGGTTTTTCCCGTGCTGCCGGTCACGCCGATCTTTATGACAGAAAAAAGGGAGAGGTAATATGACGCCAGAGCCTGCAGCGCTTTGGTGGTGTCGGAAACCAGTATCAGGTTAAGGGGTTCCCTCATCAGTTTATCGTCAGGCCTTCTGGAAAGGATTACCGTACGGCAGCCCCTTTCAATGGCCTGGGGAACAAAATCGTGGGCGTCATGCTGCTCCCCGATGAGCGGAAAGAACGCTTCCCCTTCCCCCGCCTTTCTTGAGTCAGTCGAGACACCGATTATGTTATCCTTTGGATTCCCCAGCAGCAATTCCCCGTTTACCGCCTCTGTTATCTGTTCTATTGTTAACCTTTTCATTCTATTCACCGTTCTCTATTATTGTTTTTACCGCTTCCCGGTCGTCAAAATGTAATTTTTCCGTACCGATGATCTGATAGGTTTCGTGACCCTTTCCCGCTATAATTATTATGTCTCCTTTTTTATAGATGGAAACAGCTTTTTTAATTGCATCGTATCTGTTCTCAATGATTTCGTAGTTGCAGCCCGTCTCATAAATCCCCGCTTCGATATCCGCCGTTATGGTTTCCTGCTTTTCTGTCCGGGGATTGTCGCTTGTGATAATGCAGTAGTCGCTGTACTTGCCGGCTGCCATTCCCATCAGGGCTCTCTTTTTTTTATCCCGGTCTCCTCCGCAGCCAAATACGCAGATCAGTCTGCTCTTTTTAAAGTCATTTGCTGTTTTTAGCACTTTTTCAAGGCCGTCCGGCGTGTGTGCATAATCCACAATCGCAATGATTCCCCTGCTGTTCTCCACCAGCTCGAATCGACCCGGTACTCCTTTTAAATCAGCAAGCCCTTTCTGTATTGACAGGAAGGAATACCCCGCGGATCTGGAACATGCAGTGGCAGCCAGCCCGTTATATATCGTAAAGATACCCGGAGTATTCAGCTTTAAAAGTTCTGTGCGCCGGGCTTTTTCCGTCACCTGGAAAGAGGACCCTTTTTCAGTGGTCTCGAGGATTTCTCCGAAATAGTCCGCCTTTCTGTCCCTCAGGGAGTAGCCGTAGACTTCCTTGTCTTCTCTCTTTTGCTCTTCATAAAGCCTTTTTCCGTACTCGTCGTCCAGATTGACCACCGTTGCCCCCTTCGTAAGGGAAAAAAGCTTCTTTTTTGCCAAAAAGTAGTCTTCTGCATTTTTATGAAAATCCATGTGATCCGGAGTAAGATTGGAAAACACGGCGGACTCGAATTGAATGTCGTCCACCTTTCCAAGGGCCAGAGCGTGGGAGGAAACCTCCATGACGCAATGGATGACGCCTTCCTCTTTCATCTCCGCAAACATAGCCTGCAGGTCGCAGGATTCCGGAGTCGTATTTTGCGCTTCATATTCTTTGGTGCCCACATGATAACCTATGGTTCCGATCATTCCGCACCGGTTTCCGGCGGCTTCAATCACACTTTTCAGCATATAGGCGATTGTGGTTTTCCCGTTGGTTCCGGTGATTCCGTAAAGGTGGAAGGGAACATCATTATTTTCGTAAAAATTGGCGGACATCTTTGACAATATTCTCCTGCTGTCTTCAGCCTTCAAAACCGGAATCGTTCTGATGTCGATATCTTCCTCACAAATGATAACAGATGCACCCCGAAAGGCTGCATCCATGGCATAAATATGCCCGTCCGTATGAAAACCTTTTATACAGACAAAGGCATACCCGTTTTTTACCAGCTTTGAATTGTATGTAAGCCCCGTCACCTCAAGACTGCCGAGGCCAGCAGGGTATGGTATTTCTGTCCCGCGCAGCAGATTTTCCAATTTCACTTTGCCGGTCCCCCTTGCTGATTCTGCCAAGTATCAAGTACTTTCCTATTAACTTTTTAACTTTAATTTCTATACAAACAGACTGTGCCTCCCTTTTGCATCTTCTCGCCCGGTTTCGGATACTGGTCTACAATCTCAAAATTTTCATCACTATCGACAGCCGGTGATACGGTATAGTTCAGAGATGCTCCTCCCAGGATGCCGATGGCTTCACTGAAGCTTTGACGAATGACATCCGGAACCGTCGTTAAATTGCTTTCCAGAGCCTGCTTTTCCTCTTCGCTGTAGGTGGGCTGTATATTCAGATATCGTAACGTTTCTTCCAGCACAAGCTTAACTCCCGGCGCTGCGGTCTGGCTGCCGAACTTAACCCCCTTCGGGTTGTCTACGATCATCAGAATCGCAATTTGAGGGTCATCCATAGGAGCCATTCCGACAAAGGAGGAAAAGGTCTCCTCGCTGTATCCGCCTCCTCTTGCTTTGTTCGCGGTACCGGTCTTTCCGCCGATCCGGTAACCGGATATCTTGGCGGTACCGCCGCTGCCGTCATCGACTACCGCCTCCATGATAAGACACATCTCTTCAGAGGTTTCCTTGGAAATAACCTGGCGTATCACCTTTGTATCAAACTTCTGAATGACATTTCCGTCACTGTCCCGCAGCTCTTTGACAATTCTTGGCTGCATCAGTTTCCCTTCGTTACCCAGCGCAGAAATTGCAGTAATCAACTGGATCGGGGTAACTGCGATACCCTGCCCGTAAGACATGGTGGCCAATCCGACGGGGCCGGCGGTTTCTTTATTCTGAAGTATCGCATAACCTTCTCCGGGATAGTCAATTCCCGTCTTATCACGAAGTCCGAACAACTCCAGATAATCAAAATACTTTTCATAGCCGACTCGCTGAGCGAGCTGAACAAAAACGGGATTGCAGGAGTGTGCAACCGCCTCCACAAGGTTCTGATGTCCATGGGGATTATAGGAACGCCAGCACTTAAGCTTTTGTCCTGCCACAACAATCGAGCCGGTACATACGAACTTATCATCCATGGAAGTGACGCCTTCCTCCAGGGCAATAGCCGTAGTCAAAAGCTTGAATGTGGAGCCCGGCTCATAGGTATCGCTGATCAGAGGATTTCTCCACATTTTATTCCAGAAATCCAGTTTCTCCTTGTCAGGAAGACTTTCTACGTAGGCGGCGCCCTCTGAAGTTAGCGGAACTCTTGGATTATTGGGATCATAATCGGGAGTTACACCCATGGCCAGAATATCACCTGTTTTCGGATCCATCACAATGCACATGACCCGATCTGATTGTGTGTTGGCCTGAACGCTTTCCAATGCCTTTTCCAGATAATGCTGAATGACTTCATCGATTGTAAGAACCAGATTCAATCCGTTTTCAGCCTGGAAATACTTCTCAACGCCGTAAGAAAGACTGTCTCCGTCCCTGTCTGTATTTTTAATCCATCTTCCCGGAACACCGCTTAAGTATTTGTCGTACTTCAGCTCGATTCCTGCAAGGCCTCTGTTGTCGTCCGTGGTACTCCCAAGCAGGTGGGCCAAAAATGCTCCCATGGGATAATATCGTTTGACGTCTTCTGCTATTTCTATTCCCTTGAGACCTTGTGCCCGGATCTGATCCGCTTTTTCCTTGTCGACATGCTTGGCAACCCTTACCAGGCTTTGATTCCTGCTGATCGTCTCAATGATTTTACCCTGGTCCATCCCCAGTATTTCCGCCAGAACCGATGCGGTTTTCTCAACGTTTTTCCGGGTCTCCTCCTCTGATGATCCGTTTTTCACTACCCCCGGCCTGGCCCAGATGCTGCTGGTCACCGCGCTGATCGCCAGCTCTTTTCCGTTTCTGTCGTATATGACTCCCCGCTTTGCCGGAATCGGTACGTCCCTTGTCTGCTGTTCAACCGCCAGCTTTGCGTAACGCTCGCTGGCAACCACCTGGATCCAGCCCACCCGAAAAGCCAGACCCGTGCAAAGGATGCAGGCTATCAGAAACACAAAAACCAGTCGTCTCTTATTCTTGTTTGTAGTCGGTGACATATTCGGCAATCTCCCTTTTTCATTCCGGCCCCTGATATTTCCGGACATAATTGAAAAGCCAGATTCCATACTTATTTCCATAATTAAGTTATCTGGCTTTTCGCAATATGCAATTATATATCAAACACATCTTTTCTAAAACAATTACTTTAACAATTACTGCAGTAATTCCTGTCTTTTCAATTATATATAACAAATATCAATTATATGCCTGTTCCTTGAGCACCAGTGCAAAATCCTTCACCGTTTCCCTGCTTCCGTCGATGAACACCAGCTGTCCGGGATTCGGGTACACCATTCCCAGTTCAGTTGTTGCCCTCTCTTCCACGATCTGAATGCTCGACGCGCTTTCTATTTTTACGTTCAGATTCTCAATTTCTCCCTGAATCACCGCATTTTCCTTGATCAGAGTATTTATGTTATATTTGATGCTTGCCGCGTAGGCGGTGGACAAGATCAAACCGACACAGAGAATCCCGATAAAAACGGTAAGCACGAGCAGTCTGAATTTATCCTTTGCATTGATCCGTGTGCTTGAATTCTTAGATTTTATGTTTTCCTTTTTTACTGTCCTTGGCTTCATATCAAGTCCGTAGCGTTTATAGCTGTCCTGATATTCATACCACTTTTCTGCTGCCATCATAAGAATCTACCTCATTTTTTCAATCACTCTCAGTTTTGCACTTCTCGCTCTGGGATTCATCTCAAGTTCCTGGGGTGTCGGCAGGATCGGTTTTCCGCTTATCTTCTTCACATCCGGCTTCTTTCCGCAGGTACAGACGGGGAATTCCTTTGGACAAATACATGGGTTTGCTCTTCTGTTAAATGCTTCTTTAACGATTCTGTCCTCCAGTGAATGAAAGGTGATGATGCACAGCCTGCCTCCGTCGCCAAGAACGTCAATAAACTCATCGACCGCCTGTTCCAGCTGGGAAAGCTCATCATTTACCTCAATTCGGATCGCCTGGAAGGTTCTTTTTGCAGGGTGAGGGCCTTCACGCCTTGCCGAGGCCGGTATGGCCGCTTTGATGACGTCCACCAATTCCGTCGTCGTTCTGATACGATGTTTCGTCCGCTCCTTCAGGATAAAATCACTGATACGTGACGCCCATCGTTCCTCTCCGTACTTCCGGATGACTTCCGTCAGATCTTTCCCGCTGTACTCGTTCACCACAGTCTCTGCCGTAAGGGAGTCTCCGGCATTCATCCGCATATCCAGCGGCGCCTCCTGCATGTAGGAGAATCCTCTTTCAAAGTTATCAAGCTGGAAGGAGGAAACCCCCAGATCCAGAACCGCTCCCCGAATGCTTTCAATCCCCTGTTCTTTTAAAACATCCTTGATGTTCGCGTAATTATTCTGGACATATATCTTCCTGCAAGGATAATCCTTCAGTCTCTCCTCCGCCGCCCGGATCGCATCTCTGTCTCTGTCTATTCCTATAAAAATCCCCTTTTGATTTAGCTTTTCGCAGATTCCGGATGCATGTCCCCCTCCGCCGAGCGTACCGTCGACGTAAATGCCTTCCGGCTTGATGCTTAAATTTTTAATTGTTTCCAAAAATAATACCGAGGTATGTTTGAATTCCATGACCTTACCTATATCCCAAACTCGGCCATCTTTTCCGCGATCTCATCAGGTCCGAGATTAGTTCCTTCGTTGTAGTTGTCCCATTCCTGTTTGCTCCAGATTTCAATCTTGCTCAACACGCCTATTGTAACCAGTTCTTTGTCTATTTTTGCATGCTCTCTTAAATTCAGCGGAATGGTAAGTCTGCCCTGCTTATCCACCTCGCATTCCACCGCACTGGAGAAGAAATATCTTACAAACGCCCGCGCATCCTTGTTTGCTACCGGCAGGCTGGTCAGTTTATCCTGAAATTTACTCCATTCATCCATAGGATAGATATAGAGACAATTGTCCAGACCTTTCGTGAGAATGAACTTGCTTCCAAGCTGTTCCCTGAATTTGGACGGGACAATGATTCTGCCTTTCGCGTCTATGGAATTTTGGTATTCTCCAATAAACATGAGACAATACTCCACTTTAAATTTTTAGTTAACACCACTATACTCCACTTCACTCCACTTTTCAACCACTACTATGCAAAAAATCGGCAAAAATAACTGCGATTTATATAGATTTATCCCAATGAAAGAGGAGTTTTTTTTAATTAATACAAGATATTGTGCAGACAAAAAAAGCGCCAACAAAATGTTGGCGCTGCTCGAATCCCATTTCCTGTGATATTTCAATGGTCTATGGAGTATTCATCTTTGTTGATATTGGTTAAAAGGAGAGATATCCTTGTGCCAATCCATGTTCCAGCAGAATCTGGCAGCCTGCCATTGTGGCTGCAAGCAGTAGTACCAGGATCATGATGACGATTGCCCATCCGTCATAGGCGATCTTTTGTTCCCTGTTTCCGATATTGGCGGCCAGTACTTCAACACCCAGCAGAATCAATGCCACAGGCCAGAGACGGAAGATAAAATAATAGGACAGAATATCCGGAACGAACAGTCGTACTGCAAACAGGACTCCTGTACAGATCAGGCATATTCCCAGAGTCAGTGTGCCGACACGTCTACTCCTCACCGTCATCCCCCTTCACCTCTTCCTTTTGTTCCTCGATCTCAATTTCCTTTTTTTTGCCCATGATGAGCGCGATACCCGCCCAAATGATCAAAGCTCCCACCATAAGCTGGGGGACAATGCGGCCCAAACCGACGATAGCCTCGTAAACGGCCTGCGGCAGCAGATCATATCTCGATATGACGGAAAGCACCACATTGTTCCACAGTGCGTAAATGCCGGTTATGACCAGCAGGATTCCCACGATCAGGTTCCGTTCCCTGAATATGATAAGATTCATCTTCTCCAGTTTTTCTCCGGTGAACAGGTAATAATCCTCCTGGGTGTAAAACTCATCGTCGTCCTGAAAGACCTTGTTGATGCAGTCGAAGAAGGCATAAAACCATATGACCGGCGCCAGAAACGCCAGCGGCCCGATGTTGATGACAGACACCACCAACCAAAGCCCGAAAAACAGTCCCATAAAGGATACTCCCAGCTTCATGAATCCGTTATACATATGCCCGGCTCCGGGCAGAAATGCGAATACGATGGTCCAGAACCTACTTCTCTTCGTAATCAAATTACAATTCCTCCTTTATATACTTAGTAAACTCAAAATGAATCAGCCTATCCGAAAAACCTCTCAGGTTTTCTGTTATCACATGAACCTCAGATAAATCCGCGCGGATTGACCGGCTGAAATTGATACCGTAATCCACAGTACCTGTAAACAGAAGGAGCAGGGTGATACAGGCGGCAATGCTGACCCGGAAACCGTATCGATATAGTTCTCGCTTCTTAGCGGCGGATTTCAAAGGATGACTCCCGGCCGCCGGTTTCGCTTCCTTCTTCCCGGACGTTCCGCCTTGCCTGTTCACAGCAACGAAAACAGCCTGCCTGAAACCCGCCGGGAGTTCCAAAAGTTGATGTTTGCCGAAGCTTTCTGCAAAAGCGGCCGCACACTGTTCACATTCCCCTAAATGTTCCAGTGTTAAAATCAGCTCCTCTTCGGAAAGCAGACCATCCTTTAGCGCGATTAACCTGTCTGGCGCTATATGTTCCCTGTCGATCATCCCAATTCCTCCTTCCATAATTTTTGCATCATTGCCTTTGTTCTGTAGATCTGCGTCTGAACCGTCTTTAGATTTTTTCCGGTTTTTTTCGAAATTTCCTGAGCGTTCCTGTGTTCGCAAAAGTATTCAATTGCAATTGACCGGTATGGTTCCTTCAAGCAGCTGCAAAAGTCCCGCAGGCGTTTTTCCGTATCCTTTTCCAGAACTGCATCTTCCGGTGCGGCCGCCGTGCCGACGACCTGCTCAATGGTTTCCTGTGATGCCGGGACACTCCGCCTTGCAGCACTTTTTAAATAGTCACGGCATTTGTTTGAAGCGATCTTCACCAGCCAGGCCTTCATGTTTGCCCCGTCAAAGCTGTCCAGGTTCTTGTAGGCAGAAATAAAAGTATCCTGTGCAAGGTCTTCCGCTTCGTAATAATCCCCCGTCATAGAATTGCAGACAGTGAGGATGAGCCTGCCATATTGCTCAATAGCATGTTCCAACAATTGATTCTTGCTGTCCGGGATCATCCTCACCCCCCTTTCTCAATCCCAGAATCATTGCGTCTTCATGTGAAAACGCCTTGTTTACCCCTTCTGTCAATATAACGACTGATTCCGTGGATTGTCTTCAAAAAATCTGTAACTGCGTCCAGGTCCGTAAATTGGACGAGCCGGTTGTGGCAGCGTAAAATTTTCATCATATAATGTAGCATAACGACGCCTCTTACATAGTAAACCAAAATAATTGGATTTGCTATGATACAATTTTAAAGAGAGGTTATCCGTTATGAAACAACAACGAGCATCCGTTGCCGGCCTGCGTCCAGGACGTGTCTGTCTTGGCCAGATATGCGGAACGAATATCGACACGGAAGATGTGAAATTCACAAAGCAGCAGCCCAATTTAACGTTTATTGACAAGGTGTTTTCCTACAACAGAGATACTGCCAGCCCTATTCTTTTCAATCTTGATACCGGCGCACCCAATCAGGACAATTTTGTCACAGAGCTTTTCCTTGACGGAGGCTGCTTTTTTCCATGCGTACTGACACCCAATGCTGTTTTTGAAATAGAAAATTCCTTTGTCGCCGTTGAGTATTTCAACACGAGACCCCCAGGCAACATTACAGCACCTCAGGTAACGTTGAACGGTTTTCCTGTTGATTCTGTCTTATTTAACAATGGCCAATACACAGCAATAACTGAAAATGTACTTGCCAGAGTCCAGAGGGACCGATGCCTTGATAAGGGTCTCCCCACAAAGGTATACTTCCTGATTGCCGACGCAGGTCCATGGGATATCAGAGCCACCTATGTATTGGAAGGCAGAGTAAGTACCAACGGCAGAGTATGCAGATTCCGCGTCCAAATATCCAATGCTCCCGAAGCGCCAAATTCCATGCTTCCCGCCGGAAGCCTGAGCAGCTTTGCAATACCCGATCTGAGCCTGCCATGCAGCATCAACGGAATCTCGCCTGAGATCCTGTTCCAGTTCAGTGCCAGAGTCAACTTGGTCAATCCACAATTAACCGTCGACTGTGACCCGCTAGGGGCATGTACGGTACTTCTCGATACCGGCGTAGCAGTGGAACCGGTTGTGCATGTTCAAACGGTACGCAGAACCTTATTCTGCATAAACGCCTGCGAAGGCCTGCAGCCCTGCGACGGATCCGTACTGGCTGCGGAACTGGAAGATCGAAATGAGGATTGTGAGATTGGCGGGGTCGATCGGCCCGACTGCAGATGTTTTGACCGCGAATCGGACGATAGAAGGTGCCATGACCAGGAAGGAAAACCCTGGAGGAGAGTCAATTCTTTAGGCGGCGCTGTTGACAACTCCAGAAACCAGCTTGCGGGTATCTACGGCATCGGAAATGTTGATCTTGACGGAGTTACTGTCGGCACAGGCACCTGTGAGGACTGTGTATGGGGCGAAACGGAAGGACACGAGTGCAGACCACGCAGACGCAGAGGGGATGATGTGGCCGGGATCGGGGATCGCGGCAGACATTCCCGCACCGGCAGGGCCGAAGCTGTTCTTGGAGAAACCGACAGAGGACTGATAAAAGGACTGTTAAGAGAAATCCGCGAAGAGTTGGCGGCTGATACCGGAGATGTCGCAGGCGTCGGATTTGGTCCCGACGGAACCCTGGGCATCGATGATGATGTACCGGCAAGATACGACCGGGGCAGGAGTACTGCAAGAACCGCTTTCCGGCTCCACGGCTCAAACGGCTGCAGCTGGTAAGTGATAAATTTGGGCAGAAGATATTCTTCTGCCCGTTCTGTTACTGCATTGACTTGAATGCGGGATACATTTTAAGATAATCGGCATAAACTCTGTCATATAATTTCATGTTTTCTCCGCAAGGCTGATAGCAGACGCTGTCACCCTTATTCTGCAGATAATTGATAAAAGATGCGTAATCTCTGACTTTCCCCTGGCCGACCAGCACCGCACCGGCCGTAGCTGCCGCGGGTAAATATTCCGACCCCTGAGAAACACAGACAGAGTGACCCAGTACGTCCGAAAGGATCCGGCACCATGCCGCGACACGGGCTCCTCCTCCGATCAACGAGATCTTCCCCGGCTTTCGACCAATGGCCTCCAGACCCTGTCTGATAGAAAATGCAACGCCCTCTAAAACACTTCCCGCCATGTCCTGCTTCGTGGTTTCGGGAGTGATACCCGCAAACCCGCCTCGAATAACGGTATCCATGACAGGAAAGCGCTCTCCGGTCAGGTAGGGAAGAAACATTACCCCATGACTCCCGGCCGCATGATGGGCAAGCAGTCCGTCTATATAGTCGTATTGCCTGTCGGCGTCAGATTCCGGCCCAAGGATACCGCTGATCCATTTATGCACATTTCCGGCGTTCAAAAAAGGAACGACATTGATATAGATATTTCTTTGCATGGCGGCCAGATTAAACACTTCCGCTTTATCCATGATATTGCCTGAAACACAGGCAATCCAGCCCGTTGTTCCCAGATTGATATTAAAATCACCCTCTTCGACAATTCCTCCCGCAAGCGTGGTTGCACCGGCATCGCCTGTACCCGCGTAAACCGGAGTTGACACGGCAAACCCGGTCTCTGCCGAAGCTTTTTCGCTGACAGCACCCGCCTGTTCCTCCGCATAGCAAATGTCCGGCAGTATTTCAGGATCCAGAGCCATTGCTTCCATCCAGGCTGTATTCCAGCATTTTTTACGGATATCCATGAGCCCCGCCGTAGATGCGGAAACCACGTCGGTGATGAAGTTTCCGGTCAGTCTGGTTAGTATATAATCCTTGGAACTGATGAGCATCTTATCTGCGGAAGCATAGACGGATGGTTTGTTCTCTTTCATCCAGAGCAGCTTGGAAAAGGGGAGCGATCCGTCGAATTGGTTTCCGGTGCTGTCTCGCAGATTCTTTGCTCCGATCTTCTCAGCAATCATGTCTGCCTGTTCACTTGCCCTGCCGTCAGAGTACAAAACAGCATTGCAGACCGGTCGGCCATCCCTTGCCGTAAGAATCAAATCCTGCATCTGCCCGCTCATGACAATTCCGGCAACTTCACGAGGCTGAAGGCCTTCTTCAAAAAATTGCTTCGAAATCCGACAGAATGCGGTATACCAATCCTGCGGGCGCTGTTCCTTATAATCTCCTTTAAAAATGGTTTCAATGAGGATGCTCTTCTCTTTTAGTATTTCTCCTGCCGTTGAAACCAGGACCCCTTTCAGCGCTGTGGTACCTACGTCAAAAGTCGCAACACAGTTCATTTTGCTTCATCTCCTTTTTCCAACCGTCTCATACAGGTCTTTCACAAACGCTTCCAGATCCTCTCTTGACAGATTCAGCCTGGATACCATGGCCGTGCCGATAATAACTCCGTCAAAGCCTATGTCCAGCAGCTCTGACGCACGCTCGGAAGAAGTAATGCCAAATCCTGCAAAGACACGGAGGTCATGTTTTTTCGCACGAGTAAGAATTTCCTCAAACCCTTCCGCTTTCACCGCCATCCCTGTAGGGCCGGAGTAAAGCTGCTGATAGATTAACGAAAAAGCATCAAAGCAGCGTTCCTGTTCTTCCCGGCTCATATCCGGGGTGATAAACCCGAGGACATCGACGCCCATCGGCCGGAGCTCTTCCAGCAGCGACAGCCGTTTTTCAAAGGAAATATCAGGAATAACCAACGCGTCTGCCAAGCTGTTTTCGGCCAGCAGCTTATAAAATCCAGAATCGATAAGATCTTTGTCATAACCCATAATCCAAATCGGCTTCCTCACAATGCTTCGGATCAATTTCCAGTAGGATAGATCCGTTTGCAGGGACAAGTCTGTCTGCTCATGGGCCTTTCTGATGATCTCACCGTCTCCGGCAGGATTCCTTGATGGAAACCCAATCTCGAATACATCAAGACCTGCCGACTCACAACTCGATAAAATGTCAAGAAAACTGTGTTTTTGGGGATAACCGGCCAGCAGATAGCCCACAAAAAGTCTGCCCTTCTCAAGACAAATACGGTTTCGTTCCGATGCAACCTGTATCATTTTGCACCACCATGCCCGATCTTCTGTGCCACCACTGCCAAAATGATGATGCATCCTGTGAGAAGGTCCTGCATGAATGTCGGCACCTGCATGATCGTCAGTCCGTTTGCCAGAATACCGAGAATCGCAGCACCGACAAAGGTTCCCCAGATATTCGGCACGCCTTCCTTAAAAACCGTTCTTCCAAGAAATGCTGCTGCATACGCCTGCAGAAACAAGCCGTCTCCTCCCGTAGGATGTGCCGATCCCAGTCTGGATGCCATCAATACCCCTGTCAGCGCAGCAAGGGCCGCACAGAGTGCGAAGGCCAGATTCTTATGTAAGACCACATGAATACCTGACACCTGAGATGCCGTTTCATTTCCCCCGATCGCGTACAGCTTCCGGCCGAAGGCAGTATGCCTCATGGTAAACCAAAAGGCCACGGTAAGCGCTACCATGATGATCGACAGAAGCGGCAGGGAGAAAAGGCTTTTCGTACCCACTACGGTAAAGCTTTTGGGAATGTTCTCGAAAATAGTAGCTCCTCCTGTAAACCAAAAGGTGAACCCGCCGATTACCGTGCTCATGGCCAGCGTCGTAATAAAAGACAGAACCCGGAATCTCGTTACGATCCAGCCGTTCAGAAGCCCGATCACAAAGCCGATAGCTACCGGCAAAGCAAAGCACAGGATTATCGGAATTCCCAGCACCGCCATTTTCGCAGCCACTACTCCCCCCAGACTTGCCATGGCGCCTACGGAAAGGTCAAATTCTTCCACCGACATGACGAGAGTTGCCCCCAATGCGATGATTACAAGAAGTGAGATCTGTCTGGTGATATTGATAAAGTTTCCGAAGGTGAAGAAGGCATCAAAGCTTAAGATGCTGAATGCAATGATGATCACAATACCTGCCAGCACTGTGCCGTACGCCTTCATGAAATCAGTTAATTTTCTATTTTGATTCATAATTCTTCCTCCCGGATCAATCAGCATAGCAGCAGCTAAGAATCTGTTCCGCAGTTAATCCGTCATTGATAAATTGCTCTTTGGTTCTGCCGTTGGCCATAACAAGCACATTGTCCGCCACCTCCAGCACTTCCTTCAGATCAGACGATACAAAGACCACCGCATTTCCCTCTTCAGATTTTCGGCGCAGTAATTTATGGATTTCCTGCCGAGTCTTCACATCAACAGCCTGAGTCGGTTCATCACACAGCAAAACCTTCGGATCTGACATCAAAGCCTTGGCGAACACAACTTTCTGCTGGTTTCCCCCCGAAAGCTGCAGCACGGGCTGGTTCGGCCCTTCTGTTTTAATGTCAAGTTTTTCAATCTGTTTTCTGGCGTCGCGTATTTCCCTTTTCTCGTCAACAACCCCAAAATTCGCATAATGATCGATCGTTGAAAGTACGATATTCTGTTTTACGTTTAGTGATCCCACCAGGGCCTTTCCCCTTCGGTCCTCGCAGATCAATACCATTCCATTGCCAAGGGAACGGGCCGGTGAGAATTTTTTAATGGGCTCATGGTCAATACTGACCGTTCCGGACGTAACGGCCCGGCTGCCGTAAACACATTCCAGCAGCTCGGTCCTCCCGCTGCCTCCCAGTCCGAAAATACCTAAAATCTCTCCGGCACGTACGCGAAAGCTGGCATCCTTTACGATTCCGTCTTTGGAGACAAGATGCTCCACCTCAAGTCTGCTTTCTCCATACTCTCTGTTTGTCCTGAGTTTCTCACTGATCCAGTTATCCGTCATCATGGATATGATCTGTTCTTTATTGACGTCCTTCGTCTGTACCGTATCAACCAGGCTGCCATTTTTAAAAACGGTGATCCGGTCGGTGAGCCGGAAGATCTCATCCATCCGGTGGGTAACGTAGAGAATGGACGTACCTTTTTTCTTTAATTCCGCAATGGCGGCAAAGAGGGTTTCCGCTTCCCGATCCGTCAGGGAAGCCGTCGGTTCATCCAGAATCAGCAGCCTGCATTGCGTCATCATTGCCCGGATCATCTCAATCATGGTTCTCTGTGGCGGGGTCAGCATCGAAGCGGGTAGATTCAAATCAATCAAAATCCCCAGTTCTTCCATCAATTCTGTTACACGCTTCTGCATTCTTTTCCAGTCAACGGCAATCCCCGCTTTTTTTTCGTAGGGGAGGCCGAGAAATACGTTCTCTATCCCGCTGAAAGATGGAATCAGATTTCTGTCCTGATGGATGACGTTAATTCCCAGATCTCTGCTACGGCAGGGATTTTGGATTTCGGTATGCCTGTCTTCCCAGTAAACCGTACCGCTGTCCAGATGATATACACCGGTCAGAATTTTAATCAGGGTTGATTTTCCCGCGCCGTTTTCCCCCACCAGGCCCAGTGTTTCCCCTTCCATGATTTGAAAATCGATATCCTTTAAAGCATAGATACCGCCGAACTGTTTGCATAGTTTCTCTGTCCTCAATAGCATTCCTATCACTCCCTGTGCGGCAGGGTTCAGGCCTTCGCCTGAACCCTGCCGCATTACTGCATGATTTGCCTATTTCTTAGTTATAATGGTTGCAGGCGCATACTGCTCACCTTTTGCGATTTCTTCCCCGTTGAACAGCTTTGTCATTTCTGTCACGACGATTTCCGCCATGCCCTCAAAATTCTGCGCAACAGTAGCTTTTAAATTTTTGTCCTGATTAATCATTTCAACAGCCTGGCTGTTTCCGTCAACGCCGACAACAATGACTTCATTTCTCCCCGCGTCCTGCAGCGCCTGAGTTGCTCCGATAGCGGGCTCGTCCCATGCGCACCAGACTGCCGTGACAGAATCCTTGCTCGCGTTTGACAGAATGAGGTTTTCCATGACTTTTCTGGAATTCTCGATGGGACCCGGCACTTCAATATGCTGCTCCGTTATAAGTTTTATGTCCGGATATGCTTTCATGATTTCATCAAAAGCAGCACATCTTTTGGCGACTCCCGGATGCGGCCGGTGCGTCAGCGCAATGACCGTTCCTTTTCCTCCCATCAGATCGTCAAAAAGATATTTTGTAATCATCTCACCCATGGCCGCATTATCGCTTGTGGCGTTTACCATCATTCCATCCATAAAGCCGCTGTCACAGCCGAAAACCGGTATGCCCGCATCAAATGCACCTTGCAGCTGAGTAGCCACCTGACTGGGATCCGCGCTAACGAGAACAATGGCATCTGCTTTGGACGAAACCGTATCCTCGATTCTGCTGGCAAGCTGGGCAAAATCTCCTTTTGTATCCACCACGGTGACGACCATGCCCTGCTCCTCCATTCCGGCTTTCATTTCCTCAACCATCTGGTTGGTCGTGACCGAGCTGAGGTATGGCGTAAGCAAAGAAACCTTTTTTCCGGATGGCCCGCTCTCCTCATCGGAAGCCGAAGGCGAAGCGCCTCCGCAGGCTGCCGTTGATAAAGCCAAAATCCCTGTAAGTACAAACATTAGAATTCTTCTTTTCATTTTTTCTCCTCCTGATCCATTAAGTTTTATTCTGCTATTTCACGGGCGGTTTCCAGACTGGTGATAAACACATCCAGGTAACCGCTCGACAACGCCGCTTTTATGGACTCCACCTTGCTTTTGCCGTAAGCCAGGGCGATCGTTCTGCTTTTTTTCATTTGAGGGAGTGTCAGGCCGATCGAACGTTCATCCAGCTCTGTTTCGATAATTTTTCCGCATCCGTCAAGATAAGAGGTACAAACCGATGCAACGGCTCCCGCCTCCTTCAATCGCCGGATGTCCTCATTATCGAGAGTGCCGGCTTTCACGTTGGTAGAATCCAGATTAACCTGGCCGATTCCGACAATCGCAACATCACAAGCAGCCCCCTTCTTTAGGACAGCCGCGATTTCCGGCTCCTGTACCAGAATATCCCGCGATTGCCTGCTTTGCACTATGACCGGGGCATTCAGGCTGTAGCTGATGCCGCCCGAACATTCGGCCAGCCGCTGAGCGATGGTATTCGCATGCCAGCTGACGCTGCCGGAGCCCATTCCTCCTACCAGCGGCACATACTCCAGACCTCTCCTGTTCAAGTGACTGATAGAGCAGGCCAGATGACTGATGGTCTGTCCGCTCATCACTCCGACACGATTATGATCCATGATGTAGGCATCAATGCACTCGGCTGCCAACCTTCCGAATTCTTCGGGTTCACTGTCCGTTTCACCGGCCTTGCCTGTGTTCAATACCAAGACATCCTTCAGCTTGTAGCGCTCCATAAGAATTTGTTCCAGCCTTGTTTCATCGAGAAAGGGATTATTGATCTTTATCGTAACAACATTATTGTTTCTTGCGTTGGACAGCATACGGCTGATCTGAGGACGTGAAATCCCCAATTGGGAAGAAATCTCTTTTTGACTCAGGTTTCCTTCATAATACAGCTGACATACTTTCAGGATCATTCTCTGATTATCGGTTATCGCCATCTGCTCCTCCTTTTGCACATTTGTTCAATGTATGCAATTTTGTTCAAAATCATAGTATCACTATTTTATTTCACAGTAAATATAATTCTTCATATTGTTGTTTGAAATTAATTTCAACGTTTCCTCTCATTTCAAGGTTTCCTCTCATTTCAAGGTTTCCTCTCATTAAAAAGCGCCGGGATCAACCCGGCGCTAAAATCACTTCATTAACTTTCTGACGCTTTCCGTCATTTTCTCCCACTCTGCAATCAGCTTTTCACAGTATGCTCTTCCCGAGGGTGTGATTCTGTAATACTTTCTTGAGGGACCTCCTGAAGGAACATCCTTCATATAGGTTTCGGTATGGCCGTCTCCTCTGATCCGGCGTAAAATCGTATAGATGGATCCGTCGTATACCTCAGGAAATACGTCCTGTATGATCTTCATGATTTCGTAGCCGTACATGTCATGTCTGGAAAGCTGAATGAGAACGCACATTTCCAGAACACCTTTTTTCAGCTGCGTATCCATCAAAACCTCACTTTCCCGCCTGATTCCGTTCTACCACCCGGGTCCGGGCAACCAGATCATGTACCGTTTTATGGTCTTCCGTCACACATCCCCAGATAAAGGATCCGACGTTCAGGAAGCCGGAAAGGAAGGAATTTGCAATGCATTTCATGACCAGCTCCCGTAAAAGGGCGTCCAGGAAGGTTATTTTCTCGCCGTTGATCTTCACAACTCTCATTCCGAGCAGATACTTGCCGGGCGTGTAGCCGTTGGTGGCCCAGAGAATAATGGTCGTAAAGAGATTGAAGGCTCCCATAACCAGAAAAAGGATCAGGATATTCGCAAAAGCAAACCGGGAAGCCGGGCCTGCCGCATTTAACACATGCCCCGCCATGGGTCCCATGTCGACATAGTGAACGGCGGAAGAGGACCTGACCATATACAGGAACGGAGCAAAAAGTGCAAGGATTGCTCCGATGCCGATTACGCCCAGCAGGATTCCGTCAATGACGTAGGCGCCGAGCCTTCGGGCCATAGGTGCCAGCGCCTCCGGATCCACACTGAGGTCCGGCTCTACAACCCTATCGATTATTTTACTTGTCTTTTCGTTGATGTTTTTCTGAAAATCCGTATACTCTCTTTCTCCCTCTGGCTTTCCGGATTCAGAACCCGCTCCTCTTCCGGATTCAAAACCCGCTCCTCTTCCGGATTCAAAACCCGCTCCCCCGTCTTCCAGAATGGTGCGAGCGATCTTTGCGGGAGAACCCAGCTCCGCCGCAACGGCATCTTCGGCTTTTCCGTTTTCCATACCATTTTCGAAAATATCCCCGTAATCAGAAGTTATTTCCCTGATATCCGACTCAGAAAGCCTGCCGGATAAGGCGTTTTCCAGTTCATCTAAAAATTCCCGTTTGTTCATACTTAACCTCCACTATGTACACGTTGTTCTTTTAATTCCTACTGCATTTTATCCAAACTATTGTTTTTAAAATAGTAGTTCTGTAAAATCATACCACACTATTATTTTATAATCAATAGCCTATAATTCCACCGGAACAGGATCTCCAAGAATCATACTGTCCTTCTCCACATCGCAGTCATAGGCCAGAATCACGACGCCCTTTCGCTGTGCTTCCCTCAGCGCCTCTCCAAAGGCGTGATGAGTATCATCATTCGGCTCGAAGCGGCAAACCTGTTTCATCTGAATTACGAAAACAATGAATGCAGAAAAACCCTGCTCCAGAGCCAGGCAAAGCTCCCTGATATGTTTCACGCCTCTTTCGGTGGGAGCATCCGGAAAGCGCGCTATTCCTTGATCTTCCAGCGTAACACCCTTCACTTCGATATATGCTTTGGCTCCCTTTGCGTCCTCCACATAATAATCAAACCTGGAGGCGCCGTATGTCGCTTCCGGTTTGATTCGAAGAAGAGGCAAGTCCAGACCCGGAAGCGCAATCCTTCCGGCAGACAGTGCTTCTCCGATAACCCTGTTAGGTGCCTGGGAATCGATGTTCACCAGTCGTTTTCGGCAACTCGCCTCCTCTTGTTTTTTTTCTACTGCTACCAGCGAATAATCCGTTTTTCTGTTTGTCGGTCCGTCATCACGGGATTCGAGGTATACTCTGGCCCCTGATTGAAGAAGCTCCCTGCATCTGCCCGTATTTTTAACATGAACCCGTATCATTTCGCCCCCGACATTTACCTCTGCAACGAACCGATTCGGCCTTGTCAGGAAAACTGCTTCTCTTATTCTCTTGTATTTCATTTGATCTCATTCCTCTTGAACCGTTGCAGAATCAATGTGCCATTCCGCTTTAGATTTCAAATTGCCTGATCATTCCCGCCGCCATGACATCCGCCATGGCCAGAGCCTGCCCCTCAACCTGATCGAACAGCATAACATCCTTGCAGAATTCACCCGTCATTCTAGATGTCACGACATCAGTCAAAAACTCCAGATACTCGTGCATCAGCTTTTTCCATTCGTCCTCCGGCCAGCAGGGGTTGATGCCGGCAAGAAACGCTGCAAGCCTGTCTGCATTCCGACACCACAGTATCCCGTACTGCTCCATCGCTTTGATATTTTTGACTTTGGCATTGTCCACTATGGAGGCATATATTTTCAAGTGCTCCTCCAGAAGACTGCGGAAAGCATCGGCCTTTTGCCCGCCATAAAAAAATTCCAGCATGACTGCAAAGTCCGAAGGGGTTCGAAAAAGTCTCTCAGCTGAGTTTTCCAGATCCGGAAGCTCCGACAGAGCGCTGACCATATAAAGTCTGGTCCACATAACATTTTCAAACCATAGCTTCCGAAGTGCGTTCATCAAGTTCATCTGTCCGTAATTGACAACCCTGGACTTCCGGGTATTCCCCATCAAATAAAACATAACACACACATCTCCTTGTAACGTAATCTATTACATGATATGCATGATGTCCTGCTTTCAGACATACTCGTCCTGCCGGGCAATCGGCAGCAGAGGATCGGAACTTGTGGAACAGCGGTTTTTACAGGGTCCTGAAAAATTTCAGCAGATCCTCTCTTGTCTCCTTTGAAAGCAGCTTGTCCGGCTTTCCCTGAACCGCACCTTCCAGCCCGTACAGCATGCGAATGCATGCGGTGGGATCGATCTCCCTTATTTTTAGAAATGCCCTTTTGCTTCCCTCTGCCATCAGCTTGTCCGGCGTATCAATTTCCGCCTCCTCAAGCAGAGACGCTGCAACCTTTCCGATGTTCGGAAGTGTTACCAGTTCACTCATTTGCTTTCACCTCGGTTTCATCCTGCTCCAATAACCTCTTATTAAGGATTTGGGATTATTCGGTATTTGATGATTATTATATCATACAATTCTAGATTAGAAGTATAAATACAATGACCCCCTCTTTCAAAAATCGATAATTAAAATGTATCTCAGCTTGTGAAAATTGAGTATATTTGTTGATTTTTTTTAAAAAAGTGTGCTATAATACAAATAACTTGCTAATTTTTTACTTGTGAAACGGGAGTTATAATTTTGGAAACATTTACATCAAAGGCTCTGGAAGCCAATCTGAAAAATACCCGCATTCTGGATATTGATATACCGGAGGACCAGCAATGGTTTATCAGCCTTTCCCAGGCCAAATGGGGAATTCATAAACGGGCGGAGGAATTCGTCACAGAGCTCAACCATAAATTTGTCAATCATCAGTTTGTAATTGAAGCATTGCATAATATCAGCCTGACAGATTTATGGTTTTATAATTCTCTGGACGAGTCTGAAAAGGCATTGACGGTTCTGGTCAATATCTTTCAAAAGCTGGTCGGCTCGGATCTGAAAAACGATCAGAGGGAACTGCTGATTAAAACCATCATAAAGTTTATGGAGCGGCTTGTCAGCCTCGAAGTATTTCCGAATAAAGTGATCTGGGCTTGCCTCCGGTTAATCCGCAGCGATATGCAAAAGCATTGGGAACTGTATCTTTACAACTCCGGCTACTTTAAGACCTATTTGAATAAAGTGGCTCAATATACCGAATACAGGGATTTTCTGACCGAGATGACGGAGGAGCTGCTGGAAAAGTGTATCAACTACTGGGAAAGCAACTCTGCAGTGGACACACGGCTCAGAGAGAAGAATCCTCTGTTTCACTCCCTTGAACAGGATGCCCTGCGGGATATAGAAAAACCTTTCTTCGACAGACAGCGCCGGCAGCTCGCTGAAGCATCTCAGTGGGAAGAACTTTGCGAACTTATGTTTTTTAATGATATATCCAATTACTTCCGCAGTTTTACCGACCGGTTCAACACATCGCTGGAAAAGATCTACTATCTAAATTACCTGCTGCATCTGCCCGGCATGGTCCTGCTGAAGGATCACCTGCTTTATGACATGAACCGTTACCTGAGAAGTGTGCTTGCAGAATTGGAGGAGAGCGGCTCCACGGATTTTCTGGATACCATCATGGTATTATTCGACGAACTGAAAGACGATCATGCAGGGACGGTGCTGGACTGCATCCTGACCCTTGGCAAGGAAGTGATCCGTACCGGAAACGAGACTCTTATCTCCTACTTTGTAAAATGCCTGATCCGGCTTGGTTTTAACTACCCGGGCCGCATGACAGTCAATTCCGACTGGCAGATTAAGATAAACGCGAATCACGTAAAGAATATCAAAGTCTGGCTCGAGCTCATCGAATCCTCCCCTTATCAGACGCGGGAGCTTCTGGAAGCTCTCATCGTCAACCTGAAGCTGGGCGGTATTTTTATCTCCGATACTGACCTGTTCCAAAGAGAGGTCACAAAACTGCTGAATTCAAAGATATCCCCGGTTTACCGGGAAATGAAGCAGCTTGCCAGAATCTTCCCTGTCTATTTCAGAGAAATCGGTGCCGAGGGAAAGCTGAGGGAAGCAACAACCGCAGTGGATGAGATTTCCAGGCGTCAGGATCGGCTCATCCATTTTCTCCGAAAGCAGATTCATACCGAAAGCAACAACACCCATATTGCTCTTACCAGACAAATCATCCGCTACTGGTATGACGGAAACTCCACACCGTTGAAAGACATGGTTCCGGAAGACGTCTACCTTTCTTTGAATACACAAAGCGAATGGTACCATGATATCCACAGAATACTGACCGAGCTCTGCTCAGCCATGAGCAAGGATCCCGACAGCCTTTTTGAGGTGGATATCGATATTCTGAAGCAGCAGTTCTCAAAGATGGCCGATGACAGCGGAAGAGACCGAAAAAGACTTTTCTACCTGTTCCAGATCCACTCTCTCCTCCAGGAAAAATACTCCCTGGAATCGGAAGATATCGTAACGATGCTGAAAAATTACCGGTTCTTTACCAACCAGGAGCTTGAAGATCTGAAAGAGAAAATGAAACAAAACCAAACAAAGGACGCTCTCGTAAAAATCTACAGCTTTATGAGGCGTCTCAAAGAAGTCATGCTAGATCCGGGCGAAACTACGGCATTGGAGGACATCTATTACAAGCGCCATGTAGCCGTCGGAATTCCTTCCATGTACGGCCAGTATCTCGAACCGAAATTTGAAGCACTGGGGCTGATGTTCCGGCTGGAAAAGACCGCCTCCAGACTTATGGTCCGGCTGCTTCAATCCATCAATCTGGAATATATTACAGCAAAAACACTCCGGAGAATCAGCGATATTCTGGCACTTTTCAAAGAAGGACTGGAGCTGGACGGAATTTATAACCAGGGATTCAATTCCAATATCGGTATGTTCCAATACAGCCTGTCGTCCGCGAGTTTTTCCCTGGACCAGTATATTAATATTTTCCAGTTTATGGCCGGTGATATCAAACAGATCATCGGGGAATACTTCATTGATCTGTACGAGAGACCTCTGAAAGAGATCATTCCACAGGTTAATCCTGTGTCGGCAGGATGGAACGAAGTTGAAAAAAAGCATTATTACCAGATGGAATCGGAAAAATTCTATCGGGAAAATCTTTCCTCGGCATTTCTGGTTCAGGATCTGGATAATTTTATCACCAATATCGTAAGTACACTGAGAAATATGGTCGAAAGCTACTCCGATGATTTTATCAAAAACGTCATGACCTACGACCCGGATCTGATCCTGAGCCCGCTTAACAGCGAAACCCTGGAAATGGATAATCCCGTTTTTCTGGGCGCCAAAGCTTACTTTCTGAAAAAGCTCATATCACATGGGTTCCGGGTTCCGCCGGGCTTTGTGCTCACAACGGAGGTTTTCCGCCATAAAGAAACGGTAACAAAGCACCCTTATATGAATCAGGAATTGGATTTCAATATCCGATCCGCTGTTGCGGAAATCGAAAGGCTTACCGGTCAAAAGTACGGTAGCATAAAGAATCCGCTGCTTTTTTCCGTCCGCTCCGGTTCATCCCTGTCACTGCCCGGCGCCATGAAGACCTTTTTAAACGTTGGTATGAATGATGAAATTGCGGAGGCCTTCAGTCAAAGAGAAGGTTATGCATGGACGGCCTGGGATTGCTACCGACGTTTTATTCAAAGCTGGGGGATGTTTTACGGAATTAATCGGGACATATTTGACACAATCATGCAGGAAAGCAAGGAGGAATACGGTCTCAAACTGAAAAAGCAATTTTCCCCGGATCAGATGAAAAAAACCTGCCGTCTTTATCAAAAGGTTCTGCACGAGCACGAAATCATAATCGAGAAGGACCCGTTCAAACAGCTGAGGCAGGCCATCCTGAGCGTCATCGACTCCTGGTCCTCCAACAGCGCCGTCTATTACAGAAATCATCTGCAGATTGCGGACGAATGGGGTACTGCGGTTATTGTACAAAAAATGATTCTGGGAAATCTGTCGGCCGAATCCGGTACCGGAGTGGTTTTTACAAACAGCCCCTTCAACGGAAAATCGGGAATCAACCTTTACGGTGATTTTGCCCTGTGCAGTCAGGGAGAAGATGTGGTATCCGGTCTGGTGGACACGCTGCCCATAACAGAAAGGCAACGGGTACAGTACCATACGGATTCGGAAATCTCCCTGGAATCTGCGTTCCCGGACATCTTTGAAAAACTCCTCTCTATTGCAAAAGAAATGATCGAGGAGCACGGATATACCCATCAGGAAATCGAATTCACATTCGAGTCGGGTTATCCGGACAGCCTGTACATCCTGCAGACCAGAAACCAGAATCTGAAGAAGAAGAAAACCCAAAGCCGTTTTGTGGATGCGATCGGAGATATGAAAGCAATCGGAAGCGGAATCGGCATCAGCGGAGGAGCTTTGTCCGGTGTGCTGGCCTTCGATATGGAGGACATTGAAAGAATCAGGGCAGAAAGCCCCGGAGATAAAATCATCCTGGCAAGACCGGATACGGTTCCGGACGATATTCCACTTATCTTTAACTGTGACGGTTTGATTACCGCCAAGGGAGGCGCAACCTCTCATGCCGCCGTCACTGCCGCCGGACTTGGCAGGGTCTGCATTGTAAGCTGCAAAAGCCTTACCGTAGACGACGGGAAGAAAAAATGCCGCATCAACGGAAATCTGTATAAGCCGGGAGACAAAATCTCCATTGACGGAAATCTGGGTTTAATTTATGAAGGCTCTTATGAAATCCAAGTCGATTCAATATAAGGAAAATGCCATTCTTTCATCAATCATGAGTTTAGAATTTAGTTCAAGGAGTAAAAAATGCAGACAGAATTAAAAAACAAGAATATACTGGGAATTAACGGAATCGGCAGAATCGGGAAACTCACCCTATGGAATCATCTGAATCTCCGCCATTTCGACCGGATTGTTGTAAATGCCGGGCGTGAGCTCGGTAGAATGCCGGACGATATCATCCATTATCTTACGACCGACTCTACATACGGCTCGCTGGATCGGTTCCTTTACGGCCATTCAGGTAAATCCTGCAGCGTAACAATAACGGACAGCAGCGAGAACCTTTATGAGTTTGACGGAATTCCGGTTAAAGTGCTGACGAAGCAAAGAAACCCCCGTGATCTTCCCTGGAACAAAGAAGGCGTTCGCCTCGTTGCTGATTGTACGGGAGTTTTTCTGGATCCCTCGCTTCCCGCAGATTACGGAAAGGGCAGTCTGCGCGGTCATCTGGAGGCCGGTGCGGAAAAGGTCATCGTCAGCGCTCCGTTTAAAATGAGAGATTCCTCCCAGAAGATGCCGGAAGACAGCGCCATGTTCGTCTATGGAGTCAATCACTCCGGATACGACCCGCTGAAGCATCACATCATATCCGCGGCCAGCTGTACGACCACAGCTTTGGCCCACATGATAAAACCCCTTCTCGAAACGGAGGAAACATCAAAAATCATAACCGCATCCATGTCGACGGTCCACTCAGCCACGAATAACCAAAGCATTCTCGATGCTCCTCCCAAGGCCGGAACCGCCGACCTGAGGAGAAACCGCTCTGTCATGAATAACATTATACCCACCTCCACCGGTGCGGCAATTGCCTTGGAGGAGATTCTCCCCGAAATCAAGGCAATCGGTTTTATGGCTGATTCCATCCGGGTTCCAACCAGTACGGTCTCCCTGATCTCGCTGAATCTTACATTCCGGACCGTACTGACGGAAACCGGCGAACCGGTTATTACCAAAGAGTTCATCAATGATATTTTCAGAAAGGCAGCAAACGGACCGCAAAAGGACTTTCTTCTCTTCAGCGAAAATCAGAATGTATCGTCGGATTTGATAGGCTGTCCTGCGGCGGTTGTGATTGAAGGCCATGAAAACCACACTCGGACAGGATTTCTGTCTTTGAACGCGGAGATCCTTCAGCAATATGGGGTCAACACCTCCAAGGATGTGAATCTCCCTGTCACCCATGCAAAGATCTTCGGATGGTACGACAACGAATTCGGCTGCTATGTGAATTGCCTCGGCAAGCTGACAAAATACTTGGCTAAAAATATGATCTAAAGATAAAAGATAAAATATGATCTAAAAAATAAATACCATTGACTTCCCGTGAAGACAATGGTATATTTATTAGTTGTTGCATAATTAATTACGTAATTACATTTATCCAATTATATTATATCATAATTATTGCGTTTTGTCAACTACTCTATCAAGATTTTTTTCGCACCGGCTGCCTGCCACGCAAGGCAGTGAAAAATAAAGAAAGGATGATTCGTTTTGAGCGAGAAGTTCAGCCTGATTCCCAATGCCGCGGCGCAGCAGCTCGCAGCAGCGGAGGTGATCCGCTGTAACCAAATTACTTCCCGGTTCGGATTGATTCTCTTGGAATCTGATGCTGCAGAGCTTGCAAATACACGGAGTGAGATCCTTGAAAAGCTCGGCCGTATAGAATATGCCGGAGGAACCATTAGAAAGCTGATTCTGGAGTTTTGCGACTCCCCCTATCTTTCCCAGTCAAACTATGCGGAGACTCTGCACGATTTGATTGAAACCTTTTATTACTTTAAAAACGAGACCCTTGATGAGCTTGACGATGATGAACTGATCGCCCTGATGAAACAGTGCTTTGATCAATCCTGCCGGGGGTCAGTCGATCTGCTTCAGACTAGAGATATGGAAAATCTGGCCCGCAGTGTGCGGTTCGGTATTGCCGATCATCATGATCTAGGCCTAGATGCGGAAGGTTTATTCGAAGATAAGGAAGATATCTTCGGAGAAGACCCTGACGAAGCATATTACCGGAAGGAGTATTAGGATGAACCAAATCACGAAGAGACAGATTTTCATCGGATCCGATTCTATGGATGCCGTCAGTTATTTTCAATTTATCGTCAAGGAAGGAGGCCGCCACACCTTGATCAGCAGCAGTCAGCTGGAATCACTTCAGCTGCAAATCGTCGAACTGCTTGCGGAACAATTCGAACGCCGGACAGGAGGTCAAAGCAGCTCTGTATCAGTAGAAACGGGACAGCGAATTCAGCAGTCGGTCTTTTACACCATCGGTTATTTTCTTAAAAGCATGCGCAATGCGGAGGCCGCGCTGGAAACACTTAAGGAGACCGCACTGAAAGAGCTTTTTCTAAATGGCAAAAATCTTGTTAAAACTGACTTTCAGGTAGCATATGAACAACTTCAGTCAATACAAAAAGACCGTTTTCCAACCGATATCATTTCCTATAATGACACGGTAGATGTAGGTCTTTCCATGTTTTTCCGTGCTTACGACATGGACTTTGAAGCCCATGAAACACCGGCTTCCATAGATTATCCTCTCAGCGGTGACAATATGAATCTTTGCGGAGTCGAATACATTACCGATTACCTGATGAAATTAAAGCTTGAGAACGAATTTTGCCGCTGCTTTTCCAATGAGGAAATTCACTGTCTCTTGAGAGGCTATGACCGTCAGTATAAAGAACTCCTGATCAATGTATGCGACCTGGTACTGGCCAATGCAGCAGGCGTCCGGCTTCTGGGAAGAAACGAAATCAGTCTGACCATCTCAGATCAGGAACGGAAAGAACTTCAGCATACATTCTCCTCTTTGCCGGAAGAGAAGATCGGAGAGTCGGTGAATCTGGCCGTAGACCTTCTCTGCAGCAGGCTTTGCCTTTCCGGTTCATTGAAAGAATATCTAAAAATATCATCAGCAAAGCTGCGGACACGGCTCGTCAACACCATAAAAACTGACAGTCTGGAGCTTCTGTTCCTGCCCATGCAAGAGAAGGCGCAGGAACCGGTGATCCAGTTTGAAGACAAAGCGGAGATGAACGGCGACAGTTTTCGCAAGCTGGCTGATGAAATCCGGGAGTGCAGATACGTTTCAGATAAAATCCTGCTACTTCAGAGGGAACCCCTCGGCATCTCGGATTTGACCGGCCTGCTGGAAGGAAGCTGTTTCTTCGAAAATGAGATTCAGGATGAGTTTCTGGATGTTTTCGAAACGCTGGAGGATGTTCGCCTGGCCCTTCTGGTAAAAAAGCTGCCTCTTGAACCCGATGGATCCGGGATCTGCGCCGGGGAATGCAGTCGGGAATGGCAGGCCAGTCTGTCCCGGTTTCTGGATCAGCTGGATCCCGGAAGAAAATCCGCGATCCTCTCGCTGGCGGAGCGGATTGAAACTCTATAATTATGTAAACAGGTTTATCCTTTTACTGCAATTGCTTCGATTTCAATACCCGCACCCATTGGCAGCGCTGCAACTTCAAAGCAAGATCTTGCAGGATAATTTTCTTGAAAAAAGCTTTTATAAATCTCATTGACTTCTGTAAAATCAGCCATCCTATCAAGTAGAATCGTAGTCTTAACCACATGATTCAACGACATACCGGCTTTTTCCAGAATGGCTTTTATATTCTCCAATGACCGGCGGGTCTGTAATTCAATAGTACCAGTGCACAATTCCCCGGTGCCAGGATTGATTGGAAGCTGACCTGATATAAAAAGCATGTTATTGACAGCAATTGCTTGAGAATAAGCTCCTACCGCCGAAGGAGCATTTTTTGTCGTAATTGTCTTTTTCATTCTTTTATTTCTCCATTCTTGATTGATTTCAAACCCAATTTTTCTATGCGATACTGCAAATTCTGACGTCCGATACCTATACTTTTTGCTGCACGAGTTATGTTCATTTGATTTGTTTCCAGTGCATTCAAGATTACCTTTTTCTCTACTTCCCGCAAAATCTCATTCAAACTGCCAAGCTTTGATTCCTCACCGGACGTAAATTTTTTAATATATAATTTATTCCTAAGATAAGGCGGAAGATTATAGATAGTCAATTTTTCATTTTCTTCAATCAAAGAAATGGCTCGTTCAAAGATATGTTCCAATTCCCTGACATTTCCAGGCCATTCATAGGTTTTCAGTGTGTCAGATAATTCTTCACTTACCGTTATATTTTTATTTCCGTAGATTTGACTATATTTCGCCAGGAAATAATCAATCAGCTTTGGAATATCCTCTCTTCGATCTCTTAAAGGAGGAATATATAAGGTGATGACCCCTAGCCGGTAGTATAGATCCTGTCTTAATTGGCCATCCCTTACGCATGCAAGCGGCTCTTTATTAACGGAACTGATAATCTTGCACTTCATTTTGATTTCAGAGGTTCCGCCGATCCTTCGAAACGACTTTTCCTGAATCACGCGAAGAAGTTTTGCCTGAAGGTTCAGAGGCATGGAATTTATCTCATCCAAATACAATGTCCCGCCTTTTGCTTGTTCAAAAAACCCAATGGTAGTCTCAGATCCGGTAAATGCACCTTTTACAGTTCCGAACAAAAGGCTTTCCAGCAAACTTTCCGGTAATGCCGCACAATTGAGTGCTACAAAAGGTTCTTCCGATGAAGGTCTACCATTATGAATCCCCTGAACTATCAATTCTTTTCCGGTTCCTGTTTCACCATATACCAATACAGGCGATGGATTCAGCGCGGCTTTTTGTGCTTCCAGAACAAGAGATTTCATCTTTGAGCTTTCATGAATAATATCTTCAAGAGTAAACCTTGTCCCGTTTTTCAAATCCCGATGAGCTCCGAAATTGAACGGCAGCAACTCGACAGTACGATTGTAAATTTCCCTTATTTTGGTTACATTTCTACTGATGGAATAGGCAGATATCGCATCACCACTCTTCATAACAGGATATGTTGAAGCAATCAGATGATTGGTCCTGCCCAAACGGGTTATGGTACGATAGTTCCCTTCAGTGATAGGAATTTTACTATTCAGAACCTGCATATGCTCACTGCTTTCTACAGACCATTCATATACATCTACTAGTCTCTTTCCTATTACTTTCTCTTGGTCCAGGTCTTCAAATTCGGCCAGCTGTTTGTTATAGATAAAAATACGCCCATTCCTGTCTGTGGCGATTACACCCTCATTTATCTTGTCTAGAATCTCCATTGCGCAATGCAGTTTAATTTCAGTCTCTTCATTTTCAGACCAATCCCTTAGCCAGAACATGTAGAGAAGCGTATTGTTGCATATCATCTGTCCTGCATCGATCATAACGCTTCTCTCCTGTTCCGGAAGCTTGTATATCGAGAAACCGTGATCCACCGCTGCCTTAACCGCAGTGATTAACTCAGGACTCATTCTTTCCCTGTCAATCAAATCATTAGCCGTGCCACCGGAAAAGACAATATTATTGTCCGAATCCATTATCAAAAGTCCAATATTATCTGGTGAATTTCTCAATACTTCTTCAAGCTTCATTTTTTTACCCCTGTTTATTTCATCATGTCCTTAAGGAATGCTTCCGGCACTTCCTTATAGCCTTTTGATTTGATAAATCCAATGACAACACCGATCACAATCCAAGTTCCTCCAAGAATGAATGCGGCCATGTCGAACTGCACCCAAACAAACATAATAATTGCGAAACCGATGACAGGCAAGGCCAAATAACGGAACAGTGCTGATATTCCCCTCATGTTCTTCTTGAGACAGAAATATACAACTACCGCAACGTTTACTACCAGGAAGGTCGTCAGCGCCCCAAAGGCTACCAATTGAAGCATTAACTCAATCGAAAATGCAGCCACTATTAATGTAATTATAGCAACAAAAATGGTCGCATTCAAAGGAGTTTGATATTTTGGGTGAATTTTTGCCAGATACTTTGATCCTGGCAGAACACCGTCTCTTGACATAGAATACAGAATCCGCGAAATGCTGGTCTGAACAACAAGGGCGTTTGCAATACCGCAAGCTATAATTCCGACGATCAGATAGACATAGTACAGCACGTCTCCGCCCACCTCCCGTACGATTTGGAAAAAGGCCAGATCAGGATCCAGATCATTATATTGCGGATGTGCGAGAGAGGCGAAATAGGATTGCAAAATGAAACACACCCCTATAAGGCACAGTGTGGCAATAATTGCTCTTCCGATATTTTTCCTTGGATTCTCTACCTCTTCCGATAGCGCTGTAATTCCGTCAAATCCCAAATATCCAAAGATTGCGATTGTAGTTGCCTGCGCAATGAATTTCATATTTACGCTTCCTTCGCGGTAGATCGGATCAAGCGACAGGCTGCCCACTCCATTGCCATCTATCAGTACAAATTTAACTGCAGTAATGACGAATAAAGCGATACAGACCAGCTCTAAAATAAGCATAACCATATCCGCATTTGCTGTAATTCTGATTCCCCGACCATTTATAAATGTGATTATAACAACGAAAACCACAATCCAGAAATAGGCCGGCAGTACGGGGACCAGGCTTGCCATCCAAATTCCGCCGAATGATACAAGCAAAGATGGTACAAGAATATAGTCCACTGTAATTAACCATCCTGCAAGAAATCCCACATGAGGGTTGATAGCTTTTGAAACATACATATAAGATGCTCCGGTCAGCGGGAATTCCCTTGCAAGCGAATCATAACTGATTGCAGTAAATATCATTGCTACAACTCCTACAATATAGACCAAAGGAGCCATTCCCATAGTTTGCTGGGTAACCGATCCATAAACCTGGATCGGCGCCATCGGGAAAACGGATAACAGACCGAATATAACAAGATCTTTCAGGGTTAACGCTCTTTTGAGTTCCTGCTTATAGGGTGATCCCGAGGTACAAGCCTCCGATACACTATTCATTGATTTTCCAGAGTTCATAATAATTTTCCTCCCTAATTTTTTATTTTCTAAAGATAATTTTGCCCTTCTTATAAGTCTCTTCCACTGTGATTACAGACTGGTCAATGCAGCCATTGATACTATATGGATCCTTGTTGACAATTATCAAGTCCGCCTCTTTTCCCACTTCAAGAGAGCCTTTTTTGTCTTCCTGATGACAGGCCCAGGCTGCATTGAAGGTATATAGCTTCAATGCATCATCCAAACTCACCCTTCTGGCCGGATTATAAGCGTTGACTGCCGCATCTATACCTGCAAAAGCATCCAAAGGCGAAACCGGAGAGTCTGAACCGCCACAAACAGTAACGCCGCCTTTCATCACAATTGAAAAGTTTTCATGGCGTTGAGATTTTTCCTTGGAGCAAAACGATTCGAACATATTACCGCCTGGGCCGTCAATCATATTCCCGATTACCGGCTGGCAAGCAGCCACAAGATTCATCTCTGCCGCCATCTCAATGTTCCGTTCGGAAGGCAGAGAGAAGTGCTCAATCCTGTGACGCAAATGCTTAATACCGATTTCCCGGTCAACCTGCTGGTAAATATGAATGATTTGATCTATCGCCCGATCTCCAATCGCATGGAATCCGACTTGCATGCCTGCTTTAGTGACAGAAGTCACATAATCATATAATTCCCGGTCCGTATAATTCAGAAAACCTCTGGTATGGGGCGCACACGGATAGGGTTCCTGATATGCTGCTGTCAATTGAGGAGGAGAACCATCGATACATAAGCAACCACCGATTTGCTTAAGACCGTATTTATAAATCTTCTGCCAGTTAAACGTTTGTGTATATGGAATAAACTCAATAGGGAGTTTATCCAGTACGGTCATGAGTATATCCACATCCCTGTCTTCTTTGACCATCATACCTTCCAACGCGCATACTGTAGTGATTCCCCTGGAAGCACACTGTGTGCCGATATCCTCATACAGATTGACAAAATCTTCATCCGTCATCAAGTTGTAAATATTCCCCATTACGTGAATAGATGTCTTGTCTTCGTTGAAAAACCCTGATTCTCTAACAGCTTCCATCTCCGGCAGCAAATTCGCTTTCTCAATTGCCTTGCTGTTCATCACACCTCCGTGAGCTGTCCATAAAATCAACATAACGGGATGGTCCCCGGACACCTTATCCAGTTCAAAGCGATTAGGGATACGCCTATCTTCCATCTGATCCAACATACACATATTGCACCCAAAAACCACCTTGTCAGAGGAATCCTTTTCACAGAATTCTCTTACTCTATCAAGGATGCCTTTTACGGTGGTAACTCCTGCCAGATCTATCCCAACCTGACCAAAACCGGTCATGGCAACATGGGCATGGGTATCGATTAAGCCAGGCAATACTGATCTTCCTTTTAAATCGAGTGTCGTTTTTGCTTCTCCCGAAAAATCATCCCTGCTGCCCGTAGCAGCAATCAGCCCATCTTTAACCGCTATCCACCGTTTTTTTGACATCTCCTTATCCATCGTAATGACGGTGCCATTTTTAATGACCAAGTCAAATGCACTCATACTTAACCTTCTTCCTTTTACAAATTAACAACCCTGTGTCATTTTCCAATCACCAGCAAGCCAATCATGGAATCCGGAAAAACAAGCATAGGTATTGTACTGATAAGCCCGGGAAAGCATTGCTTTCCCTGGCTAAACTACTGAAAGTTATACTATTATATTGCTTCGATTACTGCCCTGCGAACAAATGTCCTGATCAGTTGAACCTTAAAGAAATTTTCATTCAGAGGTTTTATACCTTCCAGGGCTAATTTCCCCGCCGCTTCTGCAGTCTCAGCCGTAGGTTCTTGTCCGATCAGAAAGGCCTCAACATTTTTAAATTCATAAGGTATCGGTGCGATACCGCTGAAAACTAGTTTTGCCCCTGTAATCTTCCCATCTTTAATAAGGATGTTTGAAGCTAGTCCCGCAATCGGGAAATCGATGGACTTTCTGGTTCGGAATTTACGATATGCCTGAGATGAGCCGCTCTTTTTCGATGATATAACAATTTCCGTCACGAATTCCCCTTTGCGAAGGATCGTAGAAGATTCAATTCCAATTGCGAAGAAATCCGAAGCAGGAATCCTGCGTTCTGTTGTTACGATCACCGCATCAAGCGCAATTAAAGCCGGTGCGAGATCAGAAGGGCTGACAGCCACGCATCCGCAGTTGAAGCAACGTTTTGCTTCATCTAAAATCACATCAGCTCTCTGTATAAATGCATCTTCAGAATATACAGTCCTGCTTTCGACTGAAATAACTTGTGCCACACTTGCCTCCGAATGATCAAGGGATGTAGAATCAAAAGTAAGAGGCAGATATTCGCTGTTTTCTTCACCACGACTTTTCTCTTCAACTCCCAGGTATGCCGCCATGGCGCCAGCAGTTTTCCTGGCACCGGCAATTGCTTCTACCACCGTCTTTGGACCATTCACCACATCGCCTGAAGCAAATACCTTATCCACATTCGTCATACAGGAAACCGAGTTTATTATAATTTCATTCCTTCGACCCAGCTCGAGTCCCGGTAATTCAATAGCACCGATATTCTGGCCAATTGCTGCAATCAGTGTGTCCGCCGCAATTGCTTCAATTTCGCCTTGAATGGGTATCGGCTGTCTTCTTCCGCTATTATCCGGTTCTCCCAATTTCATCTTCTGCAGAACGACCTGCTTGATACGACCCTTATTATCTTTTTTGATCTCCAAGGGATTAACGAGATACTTAAAATCGACACCTTCTTCAACTGCATCGATGATCTCTTCCATATCTGCCGGCATTTCTGCCTGTGTTCTTCTATATACGACGGAAACACTCTCAGCTCCCATTCGTTTTGCGGTTCTGCATGCATCCATAGCAGTATTTCCGCCGCCTACGACAACCACGTTTCTTCCAAGATTAATTTTCTGTTGATTCGCTACTTTATTTAGAAAATCGATACCTCCGATCACACCTTCTGCATCATCTCCGTTACATTTGATACCCTGAGACAGCCAAGCGCCGGTTCCTATCATGACCGCATCATGATTCTTTTTTAAATCATCATATGAGACATCCTCACCGGCCTTTGTATTCATTTTGAATACGATACCCATGTCCTCAAAGGCTCTTTTCAAACGTTTCAAGATATCTTTTGACAGCCGATAGGACGGAATACCGTAAAACAGCATGCCTCCAATCTCAGGATTTGAATCGATAACAGTAACGGAAATACCTTTGCTCCTCAACACGTATGCCGCAGTTAAACCGGCAGGACCGGCCCCTATAATTGCAACCTTTTTACCAGTTTCCTTTTTCGGTATTATGTAAAAATCTTCCGTATGGTCCAGAATATAATCTCCGAGATACTTTTCCACATTACGGATGGAAACAGACTGATCGAAAAGATGTCTGCTGCATTCGCTTTGGCAAGTATGCGGACATACTCTCCCGGTTACAGACGCAATGGGGTTGACGTGAAATAGGATTTCTGCCGCTTCTTTTAAGTTACCCTTTCTCAATTTGTCCATATAAGCAGAAATATCCGTTTCATTTGGGCATGCCTTTTGACATGCTGTGTCACAGACTTTTGCAGCTCCGAAGACGGAATGATATGTATTGTTTCCGGTCAAAGCATTACAGAACTGTCCGCCCTTTCTCATGCAATTAAACTTATTGTCCTGATATCTATAGTACCAGCAGCGAGGTTCCTGACAGATATTTCCGCCAACGGTAGCCATGTTCCTGATCTGCGGCGCTGCAACCTGACGTACTGCTTGCCAGAGGACAGGAAACTTCTTTATTACATCGGAACCATCCATCTCAGCAAGAGTAGTCATTGCTCCGATCTTCACCATATCTTTGTCTTCCTTAATATAATCCAGCCCCAATCCTTTCAAAGAGACCAACTCAGCGGGAGAATCCGGTAGATTTTTATATTTTAAGGTCCCCAACAAATCCGTTCCGCCTGCCAGAGCCTGAACTTTACACCGCGACTTGAGCTTGGCAGTTGCGGCTTTGATATCATCAGGTCTGGAATAAATAAACTTCTTCATTTTTTCGCTACCTCCTTCAATTCTTTTTTGGCAAGGGCCTCCAACACTTTTCTCGGAGTTATTGGCACCGTATCGATGCGGATGCCTAATGCATTATATAATGCATTAGCGATCGCTGCTGCTGTTCCTGTCGGAGTGCTTTCCGCTAAACCGCAGGCCCCGTACTCACCGGCTCCCTTCCATACCTCTTTTAAAATTGGCGTAGCGTCCATGGTAATATCTTTCATTGTCATCATTTTATAATCGATATAGTTCGAATTCAGTAGTGTACCTGTCGCTTTGTCATAGAAAAATTCTTCCGACAAGGCTTCGCCCATCCCCAGGCATGGTCCTCCAAGCTGCTGGCTTTCGGCGCCGGAGGCGTGCATGACCTGACCAACGTCATTTGCGATTGCCAGTTTGGTAACCTCCACCTTTCCGGTTTCTATATCGACTTCCACCTCCACAAACCATGCGCCGTATCCAATCCCTGTTTTGGTATTGTCATTATCCTTAATATTACGCCCTGTGATCGGCACACAGTCAACCTCCATCATCACATCCCGGGCGGGTATGCATATGGACGGATCGTCTTTTTTAAAAATTTTGGCATCAAAAATATCCAATTCACTTGGATCCTGACCCATATAAAGGCCCGCTCTGTCTAAAAATTCCCGCTTGACATCTGCTGCGGCTCCGACCATGGCTTCGGGCAGAAGAAAAGAAACAATGCTGTCTGTAGGAGGTACATCTCGCAGACCCATTTCTGTATCACCTTCCGCAACCCATACGATATCATCCGGTGTTGTATTCAGGAAACTTAAAAGATCCGCACAAGCCAGCACCGTAGCGCTATTGGCTCCGCAGCCCGTCTCCTTTGTGGGTGCAAAAAGTATGACTGACATATCCGGATTGACGCGAATAGAAACCTCCACCCGGCCTCTCATGGTTTCCTGCCACTCCGCATGCCACTGGTTGTGAAGTGCAACTCCCATTCCGCGCTTCTTACAGCCATCGATTAGTTCGCCTTCCCCTGCTTTGTGCCGCCGTTCCCATCCAATGGCTGCCGCACCGGCGTCCAGCACAGCAGCAACGCTCATATTTGGGGCAGCCTCATACATGTTGCTGAAGTTCTTCTTATAAATATCAATCGGATCCATTTGAATCGCTTCTGCGATTTCATCCACAGCCTGGGTCAGAGCCCAGCATTGCTGGACATTTCCAATGCTTCTCATAACACCGCCAGGAATTCTGTTTGTAAAAAAGACCCGACTTCTCATCCTGACATTCTCAATTGGGGCATAAAGGCGCACGATCCCTTCCGCGTTGAGAAAAGCTGTTAAGGCATAACCTGTAACACCGGTATACGCTCCGTTGTTGGCCGTACCGTCCCAGAACCAGCCTAAGATCGTACCATCTTTCTTCGCTGCGGCTTTAATCTTAAAATTGATCATCGTCCGCATCTCTGCAAATTCTTCGTGGACATTCATTTTATATTTTACCGGACATCCGGTTCTTCTCGAGAAAATTGCCGATATCAAGAAAAAAATATTCTCTCCGCAATTCCACTTCCCCATATGAGCGCCACAGTTCGTATTGTGAACACGTACCTTAGCCAAAGGTACATCCAGCATCTGGTTTAAGTGCATGCGTACCTGGTCACAGTTGTAATGATTTGTCCAGACCTCTATGCGGTCATCAATCCATTTAATCATGCAGCCTCGGTAATCCAAAGTGCCCTGAGTTGAATTACCCCCGTATGTTTTATCTACTTCAACGATCACTTCCGCTTCTTCAAAAGCCCTGTCAACATTACCTTTATCTACGACAATATCATCTATTGCAACACAGCCGTCAAGGTCTTCTCTATGTGGAAGTTGATTTCCGTTTGGATTGGCCTCCGGGTGGAGAATTGCGGCTTCAGGCCGCTGCGCTTCTTCTACTTCCAGAAAAGCAGGCTTCACATCCCAGATGATATCAATAAGCTTGATTGCTTCTTCCGCAATCTCTCTGGTATCTGCAACCACTGCGACTCCCATCTGATCACCCACAAAACGAGACGTCTTATCCAGTACTCTTCTGTCGAACCACCTAGGAACGGTCTCTCTATGATAAGGCGTAATTGCAGTATCCGACCAGGAGTGAGTTGTCGGCTTCAGTGCCATAACCTCCGGATCGTCATAGCGTAATATCCCTCGAACCCCCTCCAGAGCTTCTGCTTTTGATGTATCCATAGAAACAATGATCCCGTTAGCATACGGAGAATTCATGATAACACAATGAAGCATCCGGGGAACAGAAGTCCAGGTAGTAATGTCGTCAAAGAATTTTGTTCGTCCCATCGCTTTCTGCCTTGCGTCTATCTTTGGGCAATAGGAGCCTACATATTTCCTGTTGACTCGTGGAGAAAAGGGTTTAAACTGATAAGCCATTACTTTCCACCTTCCTTCTTGGCATCATTTTGCTCTCTGCAAGAGCAAGCCGCCTTTTCAACTGCCCTAACAATTCCTTTGTACGCCCCGCACCTGCAAATATGACCCGATAATGCTTCTTGTATTTCTTCCGTCGACGGGTCAGGATTCTGATCCAATAAACTTTTCGTCTCAAGCACAAAACCGGGAGTGCAAAAACCACACTGGGTTGCAGTTCCATAACCTGGTTCACATTGCTCTGCAAAAGACTTAATTACCGGATCATCAGCCTGTAAAGCCTCAATTGTCGTAATCTCACTGCCATCCACATCTACTGCCAAGAGCATGCAGGATAAAGCAGATCTCCCGTTGAGAAGAACCGTGCATGCACCGCAGGCTCCTTCTTCGCAGGATACTCGGACTCCGGTATAACCCAGTCTTTCCCGAAGCAAAGTGGATAGAGTATCCGTAACTTCGAAGTCACGACCGTCATACAACTTGTAATAACGTCCGTTGATTTTCAACTCAATAAAATCTTTACTCATTGTTTCACCTTCCTTTTTTTCATTCAGACCAGAAGCAATCATTGGCGAATCATTTATCTGCAGGTTCCAGGTGAGCCTGGAAGTGTCTGAGAATCGGCGGTTCCCATGTGATGCGATAACCTTTGACATCCTTTGCCCTCTTTTTGATTGCCATCAAAGCATCAACAACGATATCTAAGTGGGACTGAGTATAAACACGCCGAGGAATCGCTAATCGTGTAAATTCGAAATCAGCATGAAGCTGTTCTTTCGTATCCGGGTCATTTCCCAGCATGTAAGAACCAATATCACAAGTTCGAATGCCCGCCTCAATGTAAAGTTCAATAGCAAGCGCCTGGCCCGGGAATTGATAATACGGAATATGCGGCAGCATAGCGGCTGCATCAATAAACAAACCATGACCTCCTGCCGGTGCCTGATAGATTATACCGGCTTCATCCAATCTTGCAGCCAGGTATTCCGCCTGACCGATTCGATATTTTAAATAATCCTCATTCAAGCCTTCATACAATCCAATAGCCAGAGCTTCTAGGTCACGACCTGCCAGTCCGCCGTAAGAAGTAAAACCTTCAAAGGATATGCACCTCGCTTTAATCTCCATGATCAAAGGAGAATTTCCATCCTTTATGCCGATCAGTCCGCCAATATTGACCAGTGTATCTTTCTTTGCCGACATTGTAAACATATCCGCATAAGAAAAGGTTTCTTTGATTATTTCCTTTATTGCAGCGTTTTTAAATTCTTCTTCGCGCTGTTTCACAAAGTATGAGTTTTCAGCATAGCGTGCAGCATCGATATTCAAAGGAATGTTATATTTTCTGCATATTTCAGCAGTATCCCTGATGTTCTGGACAGAAACCGGTTGTCCGCCTGCAGAATTGTTGGTGATTGTAAGAACCACAAGGCCTACATTTTCCACTCCGTACTGGATAATGAGTTTTTCGAGATTGCCCACATCCATATTGCCTTTGAAAGGCACTCTGATATTTGGATTTTTTGCTTCTTCTACCACACAGTCGATGGCCCTGGCTCCAGCCAGTTCGACATGTGCTCTGGTAGTATCAAAAAACATATTTGAAATTGCATATTTGCCGGGACCTAATAGAATTCCGAAAAGAACCTTCTCCGCAGCTCTCCCCTGATGAACGGGTTGGAAAAAATCATAATTAAAGATGTCTTTTCCAGCCTCTAATAGCTTATAATAACTTTTTGATCCCGCATAGGCCTCATCACCACGTAGAATACCCGCCCACATCTCGTCACTCATTGCGTTGGTTCCACTGTCAGTTAGCAGATCGATATAACAATCTTCACCAGCAAGATTAAACACATTATACTTTGCTTTTTCTATTTTCTCAATTCTCTCTTCCCTAGTCAGCATTTTAATCGATTCAACCATCTTGATTCGGAATGGTTCTGATATATACTTGATGTCCATCTTATTCCTTCCTTTTCTTTTCATTTGATTTTGTTACAGTTCTGCAAAACTTATTTTTTTATAACGCAACTTCCATGCCAATGCAAAATAAAGGAATTCCAAGATTATCATTAATATAGATCGTGAGTCGAGATGCATATTTTTTTTGCGATACCTTATCGCACCAGTTTTCAACGGTTTTATAACCGCAAAAAATTTATTCGGTGCAAAAAAAATATGCAGCGGAAACGTCCTATAGTCTAAATTCTGAATTAAAACTTTCGTTCGAAAAAGGGAGTGTGCTCGATTCAAATGAACGGGAAATTCCATATAAAAATAAATGGGAACGCTAAACTGTTAGTTCAGATTTTAACGAGAATCGATTATCTTTCAGGCTATCTTCGGACACTTGAACAGGAAAATAAATTTTGCAGTTATTTCCCGACGGAAGATATATATGTTCTGCTTCGCGGATACGATCCGCATTACAGAGAGCTTCTGTTCAATATCTATGAATTGGTGCTGCACAACGCTGCCGGCAGCCTGATGGAGTCGCCTGGTTTCTCTGAAAGAACAGCCGTTAAATCCTGCTCTTCACTTTGAAGAAAACGATCATCTGGATCACGACCGTTTTCGCGCCCTTGCCGATGAAATCGGGGAATGCCGTCTGATATCTGACAAAATCGTCATATTGAAAAATCAGACGCTCAGTATAACAGATTTGATTGACCTTCTTGAGGGAAGCTGTTTTTTCGAAGAACAAATTCCTCGATCAGATGAAACCTCAAGCAAGAGAGGCTTTGATGCATGCCGTTGTACAGCTTGAATTTGATTAAGAAAGCAGCAGGATTGCATCCCCTGCTGCTTTGCTTTTTATCGATTTTTCCGATCAATCTTTTTCATATTGTTACCGCCGCTGCTATAACCTTTTATTGATTTCGGCTTTCAGCTCATCCTCAGTCGGAATGATATTGTCATATACTACTTCATCATTGATCAGCAAGGCGGGCAGATTTTTTACACCAAGAGTACCCACTCTTTTGATTCCCGCTTTTGTTTTGATCAAGGTCTCTCTCCAGAACAGCTTGTCACCGTACTCAGTTTCTACTTTTCTGACCGTCTCACACATATATTGGCAAGGTGGGCAGCCTTCCGAATCCAGCGTAACGATTTCAATAAACACCTTGCCCGCTTCAATTTCGACAACTTCAAGTTCTTCAGTATCGTCCTCGTCTTCTGCGGCTTTCTCTGTGTCGAACATATCTAATGAAGAGAAGTTACCGCTGATATAATTGCCGATTGCGATCAGGTTTTCGATCGGTGTGTCGAATGCAATGTCACAGCCAGGCGCCAGAATATATCCCGGACCCGCTCCGATTTCAACCTGCTTTTTCGCTTCCTGCACATTATCCATCGGAGATCCGAAGAGCATTACTGTTGTTAACGGCAAGTTGCCGCCGTAGGCCACATGATTTGCAATTGCGATTTCCTTTGCATCTGCCAAATTAACGTTTTCATCAAATGCGATTCCGTCTGTATTTGTCTGGCACAACAACTCAAAGTTTTTTGTAACATCTCCGCATACAAAGGTTACAACCCTTTTCCCGAGGGATTTTACGTACTGGTTGACTTCCGTCATATACGGTGAAATAAAGTTTTTAAAATGTCTCGGTGATATCTGAGAAACCATCGGGTCTACAACCGCAATAATATCAACGCCTCTTTCCGCATACATTCTGGCAAAGTCCTTTGCAACTGCAGTGGTAAACTTCATCAGCTTGTGCGCTTCTTCCGGGGACCGGCTCATATCGGAGAAAATTGCCGTTCCCTTCAAATGGAGCGCCAATGTAAAAGGTCCGCAGATTAAGCCATAGATCGCAATTTTATCACCCAGTTCCTTTACGATCCTTTCAGCGGCATCCAGAACGACCGGATACCTTCCGTCTGTTTCAGTCGGCAGCACCAGCTCATCCAGACTTTTTTCATCCAGAATATGATGATGTACGGATGGCGGATTTTTTTCAGCCCATTTTACCTTACAGCCAAGTGCCTCTGCTTCAATTTGAATATCAAAGGCAACCGGAAGGCCATCCGGGTTATATCGTTCATAAGCCTTCAGAATACCTTTCACGATATTGTCGGAACTCTTTAGGTATTCTTCCGCATTCATACCAATCAGGTTTGCCGTTTGAACACCGGCATAAGGGACCCATGGTGTTCTGTCAACTTCTTCACGGTTCAAAGCTTTTAAAACTCTTTCTTTTCCAGTGAAACCACTGCAGCAGCATTCTTTTGTCATGATCAGACCTCCTAGATAATAGTAAAAGAACCCAACCCTCCCGGTCAAACTGTACCATATGATTTGACCGGGAACGCTGAGCAAGTAAGTTAAATGACTTTAAGGTTATTCGACTGCTGCCTCTGCTGCAGTTTCTTTTTGAGCTTCCGGACTTTTTTTATGGAAAAGATTCGTAGCCGGCCCGAAAGAGTATGCAAGGAAAACACCAAACCACATAGCCAAAATCAGCATGATCGGTGATTTGCCGCCTACTGCAAAGAAACATGAAATTCCGGCAAATACTACCGCAAGATAATCAAACCAGGTATTTGCAAGGAATATGAGGTGAACAACACAAGCTGCAAACGTCAGTATCGTAACGACAACAATCATATTCAGATGTCCTGTTATTCCGAATCTTGCGGCCAGATCGAAGCAGAAGAAGAACAGCTGCCCCCAAAGGATACCGCCGACAATTCCACACAGGAAGTTTGGAAGCTTTTTCGGAGCAGGACCGATACCAAAGGTAATGGCAATTCCGACAAAAGATGTCCAGAGGTACGTGTTCATCGGTGCTGGGAAAAACATGGATGCCAACGCATAGATACCGCAGAAAAGACCTGCTATAATACTTAACTTGAGTGTATAAGCTTTCATAAAATTTCCCCTCTCATTTTTATAAGATTAAAATGTGGAAATCAGCATGATCATTCCGAAAAAGTCGTCCACGGATTGCTCGAATGATTCTTTCGCTTCCGCAGGACTGTTTTTCAGTTCCGGATATGCATCAATATGCTTCTCCCAAGTATCGAACAATTCTGATTCCAGTGCAGGTAACTTGACTATCATATTGATTCCCTCCTATTTATATACTCCGTATTCTTTGACAAAACTGAATACGGCCTTAAGATTTTCAGGATTGATATCATTTGGTGCAAGCAGGGACTTGTCGCACCCGAATATGTATCCGCCTCCAGGCGCGCAGTCGTCGATTATTTTTTTCGCATAATCAATCGCTTGCTGCTTTGTTGAGTTATTGATCACATCGATCGGCATACCGCCCCAGAGAGTAATCGTTTTACCGATCTTTTCCTTCGCTTTTTTAAAGTCGCCGTGTTCGATCAGTCCCACAACTTTTCCCTTTGGAAGTGCGTTGATGAAATCATAATACGGCTCCCAGTTGCCTTCCATGAACAACGCAGGGGTCAATCCCAGGCCAATCAGGCTGTCAATCATTTTTCTGAATGTCGGATAGTAGAAGGTTTCAAAATCTTTCGGTCTTAAATAAGTTGGAATGTGCAGCGGAATAAAGATAAACGGAAACGGCCCCTGCTGTTTGTTATGAGCCGCATTTCGCAGCATAACCGGAAACAGCGCTTCGCATGCTGCAAGCACCTGTTCTTTGTTTCTCTTTATGTCAATTGTCAATCCCTTGAAACCCCTGAAATAATCCATCAGGATATCCATCGGCATTTCCGTACTGCCCTGAAACAACGTTGGGATACCGTATTTCTCAGCGAGTATTCCGACCAGTCTGCCGACACCGCTACCAAAATAGTTTTGATAAACAAATACTGCTCTTGCATATGCTTCTGCGGTTTTAAACGGGCTTTGAGCCAGCGCCTTATATCTTCTCGGCAATTGCTTTTCGATGATAAATTTATAAGGATCGGCAATCAGTTCCGGATATTCTTCCACCGACATGATATTGGGGCATTCCACGTGCTGAACAGAATTATGGGGAACTCCCTCCTGATTGAAGAATGAAAACTCCTTCGATCCCAACACGTTATAAAGATTTCCGCAGCGTACGCCAAGCGGAGGAGGCAGTGTGTCAACTTCAAAGTCTTCTGCAATTTTACAGAAGGAATCGACCAGCTTGTCATAATTGAACGCAACATCAGGAACAGAATATCCGCTGTAATGTCCGGCCCATGTTTCAAACATGGATGTGATCGGTACTCTGTCCGGCTCTTTCAGCTGAATCGTTGTTGTTATTCTGTTCACTCTTTCCTGAAATAATTTTTGTACATCACTCATAGGTTATGCCACCACCCATTCTTTACATTGTTTTACTCCAGTCGCTGCATTGGTGCTGTGCGCATCGGCACCGACTCTCAACTGAACGGCTTCACTTACCGGATTTCCGCCGATCATTACCTTGACACTTTCTCTCAGTCCGGCATCCTGCAAAGCCTTGATTACATCGCCCATCGTATCCAGAGAAAGAGTCAGCAGTCCACTGATACCAACGATATTCGGTTTTACTTCCCGAACCTTCTCAACAAACTTTTCCGGTGCGACGTCAACTCCAAGATCATGGACTTCAAATCCGGCCGCTTCCATCATGCTGCTGAAAATGTTCTTCCCAATGTCATGAAGGTCCCCAGGCGCTGAACCAATGACCATTTTTCCGATTTTAGCCCCTCCGTCTGCTCCAAGAACAGGCTTTAGTTTTTCCATACCGCACTGCAGTATGTCCGCTGCATAAATCAGATCGCCCACGAAATATTCGCCTTCTTCAAAATAATCTCCTACCTTTTCCATGCCCTTAGCGCAGGCGTTCACGATTTCCTGTGCTTCTCCTGCCCCGAGATTTTGCGCCGTTGCTTCATTGATTCCTTTCATAAACCTGTCTTCATCTAATTCGCCCAGCGCATCAATAATGTGCTGATACTTCTCAGTCATGGCTTGATCCTCCCTTAAAGTTGTATTAACCTGTATATACATGTTAATATAAGTATAGAATTGTTTTTGAATAAAGTCAATAAAATGTTTGTACTTGTATATACAGCATGATAAAATAAACAAACTAAGATATAATTATTTTAAGGGGTTTTCAATGACAGCAATCAAATATATGCAAATAATGGAAGATCTGAAGGAACAAATCGAAATGGGAGCCCTTGCTCCGGGAGATATGCTCCCGTCGGAAAACAGTTTGTCCAGTCGATACGGCATCAGCCGGATGAGTGCAAGAAAGGGACTGCTGCTGCTTGCAGAGAAGGGATATATCTATTCAGCGCCGGGAAAAGGATATTTCGTAAGCGAACCGACTTATAGCAAGCATATTTTGTATTTTGACGAAACAGAATTTATAAAAAGATATGTGGATGAAGTAAAGTTATATCGGGTAGATATTGAGCCGGCCTCGGAAGAAGTGTCTATGGAGCTTAAAATTCCGATAAACAAAAAGGTCATCGTTGTAAAAAATATCTTTCTAGCAGATGATATCCCGATTGCCTACGATATCAAATACTTGCCTTACGACAAAGGACAACCCATCATAGAGGAAGAAATCGGCTACGCAACGTTTCCAGAAATCGTAACAAATCAGTTTTCGCTTTTTTCGGTTAAAAAAGAACTGAAAATATGGCCTGAAATCTCAAATGAAGAATCAAACAAATTGTTACGTTTAAAGGACGCCCATCCATTATTAGTGATTGAACAGAAATGTATCAATAATGACGGAAAACCGATCGTGTGGGGACATATGCATATCAAGCGTGAATACAGCAAGCTGTATGCCGTTTCATCTTTATAAATTTTCTTAAAAATGTATAATCAAAGAAGATTTTACCATAATGCAGGAGGGAAAAATGCAAGACCAACTGATTGATGCCGTACTTGAACTGAATGAAGATTTAGTCATTGATATTGTAAACAAAAAAATAAGCAGAGGTGAAAATCCGATAACCATAATACGGGAAATTCAGGAAGGTGTAAATAGGGTCGGCATTTACTACGATCAGGGAAAATATTTTATCGCTGATCTTATTATGTCCGGTTTGATTTTTCAGGAGGCCATGAGGCTGATCAGCTTTCCGTCAGACAATCCGACCCAGGACAATCCCATAAAAACGATTTTCGCTACGGTCGAGAACGATATCCATGATATCGGCAAAAATATCGCGGTTACTTATTTCAATTCAAAGGGAGTCAGTCCGATGGACCTCGGCGTGAACGTATCGCCGAAAATGATCATTGATCAGATAGAGGAAAATGAATATGTCGCTCTATTCTTATCCGGTCTGATCACCTCTTCCTATTATTCGATGAAAAAGACCATCTCTCTTCTAAAAGAAAAGGGATTAAAGGATCATGTCGCAGTGATTATCTGCGGCCTGGTCGATGAAGATGTCAGAAAATATGTAGAAGCGGACTATTTTGTAAAAGATGTTGTCCAAAGCTACGAACTCTATTTGGAAATCGCACAATCGTTCCGGCAAGCGGAGGGTAATCCTGTTGAGTAATATCATTCTAGCCTGCGAAATCCTCGAGGATGAAATAAAAAAAGCAATCGAAGAATCAAAAAACCAGGATTCCATTATATGGCTCGACTCCTCACTGCATATGTTTCCTCAAAAACTGCACGATAAGCTTCAGGACGAAATCGACCTTCTGGACAGAGAAGATTCTGTAGAAAACATTTTGTTTTCTTTCGGCTACTGTGGGAATTCCATACTGGGTCTGAAATCCCTGAAATCAAACCTGATCATTCCGCAGGTCAATGACTGCATCGAGCTGTTTTTATATAAGAATCAAAGAAATACCAAGTTTCGAAGCCAGGGATGCTATTTTTTGACCCGGGGCTGGATGAAAAGCAAATACAGCCTGGTCAATGAATTTGACCGGTATATTGAACGGTATGGTCCGGAGAAAACTAAAAAAATTATGGATGTGATGCTGGCGCATTACCGTTTTTTGACTCTGATCGATACCGGAGCCTATCCTATGGACCAATATACTGAGATTGCGGAAAAAACGGCACAGAAACTGGATCTTGAGTTATCCTTCGAGCAGGGCAGCATCCTTCTATTCGAGAAGCTGTTTAAAGGCGTCTGGGATAACGATTTCTGCATTGTTCCTCCAGGCGAAGAGGTGACGCTGGAGCATTTTTCAGCATTGGATTTCAAACCGGCACAAGGTCAAATCATATAATGTGTAAAGAAGGAAACATCTCATGAACGAAAAAGTTTTTTCCCCCGAGGAAAGACTGTATGCTGCCATAGCTCACAAAAAAGCGGACCGGATTGCCTGCGCTCCGCTTATTGAGAGTTATGCTTCCCGATTTACAGGTATTTCAAATCATGACTTTTTCTTCAACGAACAGAAAGCGTTCGAAGCTTTTGCGGATATCAAGAAAAAATTTCCAATCTGGGATATCCGGCGTTCCATCTATTTCATCCATTACGGAAAGTATCAGAATAAAGTAGGTCTTATAAAGAGTAAGATGCCGGGTGTTGATCTGCCTCCCGATTATGAATATCAAAACGTTGAATACGAAGCGATGTCCAGGGAAGATTATCAAATCATTATTGATAAGGGATATCGGGAGTATATGCTGACCTTCTTTTCAAAGGCCTACGGGGCATCGAAAGAGGAGGTTGAACAGGCAGAAGCAGAAGTACTCAGCATGCATCTGGCAGAAATAGACCAGGCAGCCTCCCATAATCAGGTTTTTTTATATGGAGCACATATCTATTTTCCTGTTTCCTACCTGTCAAACCTGCGGTCATTTCCTGAGTTTATTCGTGATATGTATAAATCTCCGGATTTGTTATGCGAAGCCATATTGATCGCTACGGAAGAAGCGGTCGAAGAATGCATTAAAATCACCAGGAAAACGGGTATTCCGCGTGCATTCATAGGAATCAACCGTATCAGCAGCCAATTTTTCTCATTCAAATTTTTCGAAAAATTCGTTTGGCCTTACATGGAACACTTCATTCACCAGCTGATTAAGCATGACATCACACCCATTCTGCACCTTGACAGTGACTGGACAAAAAACCTTGCCTATTTCAAATCACTTCCTAAGGATAAAATTATCATGGAGCTTGACGGAAGTACGGATATTTTTCTTGCCCATCAGCTTTTGGGCGACCGGATTTGCTTGCTGGGGGACGTCTCTGCTTCCCGTTTTGTTTTGGGCAACCCAAAGGAAATTGAGCGTTACTGCCATACCCTGCTGGCTGAAATCGGCGTGAACGGGGGTTTTATTCTGGGAAGCGGCTGCACAGTACCTCACAATGCATGCCATGAGAATGTAGAAGCCTTTTTTAATGCTTTATCTCAGTACGGGAATTTGTGATGATTTCCTTAGACATTCCCCAGATAAACATAATTCAGATGCAGTTCCGCGGTCCTTTTCAGTTCCTGCAAAGTACTCAGAGGCGTCGGAGGGATGTCGTTCATCTCGTATTTCGGAAAATATCTGGACAGATGAAGCGGGATTTCGGGCGACAGAGAAGCAAGCCACTGCGACATTTCATCCATTTCCTCAATGGAATCGTTCCAGCCGGGAATAACGAGGGTGGTCACCTCCACATGGCAGCGGGAAGCGGACCTCCGGATGGTTTCCTTGACCTCCTCCAGGCCCCCTTTGACCAGATCCCTGTAAAAATGATCATTATATGCTTTCAGGTCGATATTCATTGCGTCGACATAAGGCAGAAACAATTCCAAAGGCTCCTCGCTGATATAACCGTTGGTGACCAGGACATTCAAAAGGTCATTCTCCTTTGCCTTTTGTGCTGTTTCATAAACAAACTCGTACCAAATGGATGGCTCGTTATAAGTGAAGGCAATTCCGATATTGCCCTGCGGTTTCAGAGACACTGCCTTCGCTACGATCTCATCGCTTGAAGCGTGATAGGTATGGATTTCTTCCGGTTTCACCTGAGCGATGCTGTGGTTCTGGCAGAACGGACACTTGAGGTTGCAGCCCACAGAGCCGACGGAAAGAATCGGGCTTCCGGGATGGAACCGGTACAGCGGCTTCTTTTCGATGGGATCGACGCCGATGGATGAAACTTCTCCGAAATTCAGGGAATAAAGCGTCCCGTCGATGTTTTTGCGAACGCCGCATAGTCCTCTGCCCTCATTCTGTATCCGGCAGTGGTGCGGACACAGGAAACAGTGGACGCTTTTCTTTTCAAGCTTCTCATAGAACATCGCCTCTTTTTTTTCGTTCATTGATTTCAGTACCTTTCGTTTTTTTAATCTTGGGGCCTGCATCATCATCAACGATGGCGGATAACCTCAAAACGCTCCATTTCAAAAGCATCCGTTCTTCGGATTCCTGCCTTCTGCAAAGCGGTTTCCACCTGCTGCTGCGGCGTGTCGATGCCTTCCAGATCGGGGAGCAAAAGTCCTCTCCGGAAACCGGAGGTGACGATGACGCCGTACCGTTTCACGTCCAGCTCATCCATGGAATCGATCTTTTCCGGCGCTCCAAGGACATCCACGGAATAAACCAGCTCCTTCAGTTCCTTTTCCTTAACCGCCGGAAACCTCGGATCCTGAGTCCCTGCACTGATGGCGTTATGGATGATCTCCTCTGCGATATTGACTCTGACCGGCCCTATGGTTCCGATGCAGCCTCTGAGCATTCCCTCTTTTTTCAGAGATACAAAAACACCCGCCCTTTTCGTCCGGAACTCGCCGGGAACCCATTGGGGAACGTTGATTTTATTACCCTCCCTGACATAGGTCTCCAAGGTTTCTCTGGCCAGTCTCACATAGACACTTTCCCCATTTTCACCTGGATTCTTTTCCGGGTACGCTTCCGTATTTATTTCCTGATGCGCTTCCGTTCCAACCCTGGCAACCAGATAACCCACTCCAAAGGGCCCCTCATAGGAGTATATTTCCGGAGTCAGTTTCAAGCCATCCAGCACTCCGAACATCATGATGACGGACCGGGTTCCGCACTCGCCGGCTTTTTCCAGAAGATCCGGATCCGTTTCCAGCAGCCCCTTGACATCAGCGCTGCGCACCTTTCCTACCAGTGCTTCGTCATATTCGCGTCCTTTCGGATGGTAGCCTGCCGGAGCATCCTTTGTCAGCCGGTGCGACAAGTCTCCGCTGGCGATATATACCACGTTCTCCCCGGATTCCTCCACCGCCTCCCTGATACACTTTCCGAAGCCATATATTTCTCGCAAGGAAAGAAAGGGCGTCGAGATACAGACAAGCCGGAAATTCTCCAGCTCCTCCGCAATAAAGCAAAGAGGCACCAGAGCGCCGTGATCCAGACGGCCGCTGATGCCGTATCTTCTTTTCTGTGCTTCCCCGAGTCCACCTGCAGCGATGTCCATTGACGCTGCTTTTTCGGCAATTGCTCCGGCAAGCTCCGCATTGTTTTGAAATGAAAACCTGATCTCCGGACTCCCAAATGCCGTAAAATCTCCTTCCAACGGCTCGGAATCCAAAATATAGACATAATCTCTGAAGCTTGGGGCGTGGGGTGTGGACACAATGATTGTATCCGGCCGTTTCTTCGCGATCTCGCTTGCCGCCTGCTTTACCGCCTCGATCGTTGAAGCTGCCTCCCTTTCCCTGCCATGGCCGATCCCCGGTACAATAATCGGGGGATGAGGCAGAATGTAACCGTTCATTATCTTCCCCATAATGCGATTCTCCTTTCTGATCGCTAGAAGTCCAGTTTCCGGATTTCCTCCAGATAATCGTCATTGATCTCTGCTTCCGCAAAGGTAGCCATATGATTCATGATTGCGCAGGCCCCCCTGACCATCTGAAATGCAAGAGGACAGCCGCTGCCCTCCCCGAGCCGCAGCTCAAGATTCAGCATGGGCGGCAGGCCGAGTTCATTGAGTGCGCAGCCGTAACCCTGTTCCTTGGAAACATGAGATGCAATCATAAATTGCTTTGCAAGAGGCGCCATCCGTGTTGCCGCCAAAGCGGCAACAATCGAAATAAAGCCATCGATGACAACCGGGATCCGGTAGACCGCTGCGCCTAAAAAAGCGCCCGTCATGGCTGCAAGATCAAAACCTCCAACCTTGGACAGGACATCGATGACGTCGATATCCTCCTGCCCCCGGAATCCGTACATTTCCACAGCTTCCTCAATGATTTCCTTTTTACGGGCAAAGCTGGCGTCCGTGATGCCTCCGCCTCTTCCAACGGTTTCCGATACGGAAAGACCGGTAAGCGCAGACAGGATTGCCGAGCTGGTCGTCGTATTCCCAATGCCCATTTCGCCGACTCCAAAAATAGTATACCCCGCTTTTTTTATCTCACACGCCATTTCAATGCCGGTCTGAATCGCCAGGACGGCTTCTTTCCTGGTCATCGCCGGCTCCTTTGCCAGATTTGACGTGCTTTTTCTGATCTTTCTGTCCACAATTTTATCCGTAGCTCTGGCTTCCGGCCCCGCCCCTTCAACTGCATCCCTTACAAGCAGCTCCCTCGGCAGGTCTGCATTGATCCCAAGATCCACAACCAGAAGATCCGAACCGAAGTATTTCGCCAGTGTGCCAACCCCTGTCAGTCTTCTGGTAAAGTTGATGGTCTGGGCAAGTGTGACAAACTGCGGAGCCGAGGAAACGCCTTCCTCCACGACGCCGTTATCGGAGCACATGATAACGATGCAGGACTTGTCGGCATCGTTATGTAGTTCGCCGCTGATTCCGGCAAGCTGCACGGCGATATCTTCAAGACGTCCAAGGCTGCCTGGCGGCTTTGCCAGTGAGTCCTCTCTCATCCTTGCAGCCTCCATGGCTTCCCGGTCCAGGTCTTTTATGGTACTCAACAGATCAAATAATCCATTCTCATTCATGGCTTTTTGCTCCTCTTGCTTTCTTGATAAATTCAACGGCGGAACTGATATTGGAGTAGAAGTGGATATGGGGATATCCAGCCCAAAGATTTCCTCTGGTTGCAATACAATCCCAGCCCGCTTTGCGAAGCGGTTTTTGGGCGCGAAAGCCGTTTCCTGTTTCGGTACTGTCCCAATAATGGAATTCGTGGCCTTTCAGCGTGTCTCCCTTTTTACACAGCACATTGTCTGCAAGAGCGGTCAGCGTAATATAACCAAATCGCGTGAGCCTGCCGACAGGGTAGCTCTCTCCCTCGATCACTCCTGCCATCTTGAACTTTGCTCCGTCCCTGTCTGCTATCCATTCATGAAGATACATGAATCCGCCGCACTCGGCCAGGCATGGCATTCCGCGGTAAACGGCCTCCCGGATGCTCTGAAGCATGGATTTGTTGCTGGACAGCGGCTCCAGATGAAGCTCGGGATATCCCCCGCCCAGGATCAGGCCGCGGCAACCCTCCGGGAGATCGGTGTCCTCCATGGGACTGAACGGCACAAGCTCCCCGCCCAATTCTTTCAGCAGATCCAGATTGTCCTGATAATAGAAGCAGAATGCCTTATCCATGGCCACGGCAATCTTTACAGGCTCTGCAGATCCGGAGCCGCCAGCGCGTATCTTCTTCAGTTCCTCTGTCATTTCAAAAAACAGGGCCGATGCTTCCCCGGATATGGTCAAAATCCTGGAAAGATCAACCGTGATCTTCATCTGATCCGCAAACCTGTCTATAATGTCCTTCAGGTTGCCGATTTCCTTTGCCGTTATCAGACCAAGATGCCTGCTTTCCAGCCGGCAGTCAGGCATATCCGGCAGATATCCCAGAACCTCGATAGCGGTCTCTTCTTCGATGATGCTTTTGATATCTTCATAAAGCATGGGAGGAATCCGGTTGAGAATGATGCCGCGGATACCATGATCCCGGCGCATTTCCACAAAACCTTTCACCAGTGCCGCCACGGATACCGACATTCCCTTGCAGTCTGCTACAAGAATGACGGGCGTTCCTGTTTTCCGAGCCAGGTCATAGGAGCTGCATTCTGTCGATTTGCCCGCAAGACCGTCATAATAACCCATCACGCCTTCCAGCACGGCCAGGTCCGCCATTTCCCCATTTTTACACAATAAATATTTCACTGTGTTTTCATCGGTAAAGAACAGGTCCAGATTTCTTGACCGGATTCCCAAAACCTCCGAGTGAAACATGGGATCAATATAATCCGGACCGCATTTGAAGGATGCGGGCTTCTTTCCCAGATTCTGCAGCGCCTGCAGCAGGCCGCAGGTTACGGTAGTCTTTCCGCTGCCGCTTCCTGTGGCTGCAATCATGATTCTCGGCAGCCTTCTTTCCTGCATAACGGTTTTCCTCCCTATAGCGTTTCTTTTTCAGTTCGCCGGTGGCGTTTCTTTTTTCAGTTCGCCGGTGGCGTTTCTTTTTTCAGTTCGCCGCTGATGATAAAAACTGGATTCTGCCCCTGCATCATGTGATAACTGCCGGCCTCATTTCCATTGGCCGCAAAAATCTGGACGATACCGATATCCCCGAAGCCGAGCCTTTGGAAGCAGTTAACTGCTTCTGTCAAGGTTTCCAGCGTAATTGCGTTTACAACGACACGGATATTCGGATTTTTTTCTTTCAATAATTCCAGAATCCCTGCGAGATTTCCCCTGGAACCTCCGATAAAGGCCCGGTCCGGCACAGGAAGACCGATCAGTGCTTCCGGCGCTTTCCCTTCCACCACTTCCAGATTCCAGGAGCCAAACTGTTCTCTGTTCTGCCGAATCAGCGCCAATGCCTCCTCGTCGAACTCCACTGCGTAGACGCTGCCTTCAAAAGCCTGAAAAGCCATCTCAACCGAAACAGAGCCGGTCCCCGCACCGATATCGTATACCACATCCCCGGGACGGAGCTGAAGCTTGGACAGTGAGACACTTCGAATCTCACTCTTTGTCATTGGAACGCGGCCCCTCAGAAACAGCTCATCAGGAATCCCGTGCGTTGTTACGGATCTTTTTATGGTTTTCTCATTTTCTACGATCATTACGGCGAGTGAGTCGAATTTTTCCTCCGCCAGGCTTTCCGCGGTTCCTGTTACAATTCTCTCATTTTTATAGGACAGCCGCTCGCCTACGTGCACGACGGCTTCCTTCAGCCGGTTTTCACAGAGGGTCCGGCAGATCTTCTGAACCGAGGCATCTCCGCCGGTCAGTATAAATGTTCTGCTGTTGTTTCTTACGGCGCCGATGATGTTGTCTTCTCTTCCGTGAAGGCTTAGGACCTTTGTATCTTCCCAGGAAATCTTCAGTCTCGCGCTGAAATACTGAAGGGAGCTGATACCGGGAATGAATTCCGTCTCGTAATCACCCCAGGTGCTGCCGCTGCGTTTCCCGTCTTCGGACTTTTGTTCCTCAATCGCCTGATTCAGTTTTTTCGCACCGCTGAAAAATCCCACATCACCGGAAAAGATTACGGCGATAGTTTGATGCTCCGGATTTTCCAATATTGCATCCATGATTTTTGACGGCGAAACCGCATAACAGACGTCGCCCTGATACTCCGGAAAAGCGTTCACCATTCTCTCCGCACCAATGAGCAGCTCGCTGGATTTGATTGCCTTTCTGCCTTTATCTGTAAGCGTCTCAATATTTCCCATTCCGATTCCGACCAGGTAAATCTTTTTCATTCCAATCTCCACGACATCATGCGCCAAAATATCTGGCGGCACATTCCAGCGTGTCCCTGATATTCCGTTCACTGTGCGCATATGAAATAAACATGGCCTCAAACTGAGCAGGCGCAAGATAAATACCACTGTTCAGCATATGCCTGAAGTAATCCGCATAGGCCGCTGTGTCGGATTTTTTCGCCGAAGCATAATCCGTTACCGGATCTTTGGTAAAGAACATGGATCCGATTGAACCGATTTGGTTGACCACACAGCCCGCTTTCGCCGCTTCCGTGATCTCCTTCAATCCATTGCAGAGCAACGCTCCGAGTCTGTTGATATGGTCATAGATTTCGGGATTGTTTTTCAGCTCTGTAAGCTGAGCAATTCCAGCCGCCATAGCAACCGGATTTCCGCTCAGGGTTCCCGCCTGGTAGACCGGTCCCAGCGGAGCAACCATTTCCATAATATCTCGTTTTCCTCCGTAGGCGCCCACCGGCATGCCCCCACCGATGATCTTTCCGAAGGTAGACAGGTCGGGGTTAAGCCCTAGCAAGCCCTGAGCCCCGTCGATACCCATTCGGAACCCCGTGATGACCTCGTCAGCGATGAGCACGGTCCCGTTGACGTCACAGATTTCCCTGATCTTTTTCAGAAATCCGGGATCAGGCAGTACCACTCCCATATTGGCGGCGATCGGCTCTATGATCAGCGCGGCGATTTCTCCCTTGTTTTCCTCGAACAACCGTTCCACACTGTTGAAATCATTATATCCGGCGGTCAGCGTATCGGATGCACAGCCTGCCGGAACTCCCGCACTGTCAGGAATGCCGCTGTTCATGAGGCCTGAACCCGCCTTGACCAGCAGAGAATCACAGTGTCCGTGATAACAGCCCTCAAATTTGATGATTTTATTTCTTCCGGTATAACCTCTGGCAGCACGCAGCGCGCTCATGGTTGCTTCCGTTCCCGAGTTTACCATTCTGACCATCTCCACGGAAGGCACCAGTTCACAGACCAGCTTTGCCATGGTCACTTCCGCCTCTGTTGCCGCACCATAGCTCAGGCCATTCACGACGGCTTCCTGTACCGCCCTTAAAACCGCCGGATTATTGTTTCCCAGGATCATCGGACCCCAGGATCCGATATAGTCGATATATTGATTTCCGTCGGCATCATAAATATATGCGCCGTCCGCTTTCCCGATAAACCTTGGCGTTTCCGAAACGGCCTTAAAAGCCCTTGCCGGGCTGTTGACACCTCCCGGAATATATTTCTGTGCCTCTTCAAACAGTCTTATTGATGTCGATATATCTTTTGCCATTATCCGATTCTCCCTTCGTCTATCATCCCTGCGATTTCTTTCGCAAAATATGTGATCAGAATCTCCGCTCCCGCGCGGAAAATGCTCACTGCCGTCTCTGCAACAATAGCCTGTTCCTCGATCATTCCCGCCTTCGCTGCCGCCTTGATCATGGCGTACTCTCCGCTGACGCTGTAAGCTGCCACGGGAACCGCCACCCGGTCCGATACCTCACGAATGATGTCCAGGTAGGAGAGTGCCGGCTTGACCATGATGATATCGGCGCCTTCCTCCAGGTCCAGGTAAACCTCTTTCATCGCCTCCTTGCGGTTATGAAAATCCATTTGGTAGGTTTTTCTGTTTCCCTTGAAATTGCATGAGCCTGCCGCTTCCCGGAAAGGGCCGTAAAATGCCGACGCATATTTCGCCGCATAAGACATGATCGGGATATCGATGTATCCCGCTGCGTCCAGTTCCTCCCGGATTGCTCTTACCCGGCCGTCCATCATATCCGACGGCGCTACCATATCCACCCCGGCATTCACCTGGGACAAAGCGGTCTTTGCCAGAAGCGGCAGAGTTTTGTCGTTGTCGACACTGTCTCCTTTTATGATGCCGCAATGGCCGTGGGACGTGTATTCGCACATACAGACATCTCCGATATAGTAAAGCTCCGGGAACTCCCTGCGGGCAGCTCTCAGCGCCTGCTGAACGATGCCGTTTTCCGCGTACGCCTGGCTCCCCATCTCATCCTTGTGCTCCGGAATCCCGAAGAACAGGATATTTGTGATCCCTGCCTTCGCTGCTTCCTCCAGCCCGTATGCCAGTGTGTCGGGACTATATCGTTTCTGTCCCGGCATGGCTTCGATTTCAGTAATGATCCCTTTCCCTTCCTCTACAAAGATCGGATAAACCAGGGATTTCTTTCCGATCCTCGTCTCTCTGACCAGTTCTCTGGTTCTGCTGTCTACTCTCAGCCTTCTCGGCCTCATTGCTCCGCTCATTTGCATCCTCCTTTGGGGAATTTTTCAGTTCTTACAGCAACCGCTACGGTGACCCCATTGAGCGCCTGTTTCCTGACGATCAGCGCTCCGCGGCTTCCCATTACCGCAGCTCTTTCGCATACGTTATCCACTCCGGTAACCTGGCTTACAAACCCGGAAGCGGTAAATTCACCTTCCAGCAGCTTCAGTTCCTCCGCGGTAAAGACCGTAAGCGGCACACCCAGCTTCCCGGCCAGCTGCTTCAGCGCAGCCTCCTCTTGTTTCAAATCTATGGTACAAAGCTTTTCGACTGATTTCTCTGATAGACGATATTCTGTGAAAACTCGATTCAGCAGTTCTTCAGCCGCTTCCGCGTCAATGTCCTTTCTGCATCCGATCCCGACAGTCAGTGTCCGGGGAATCAGGCGCAGAGTCCGCTTAAAAGGACCCGGATCCGTTCGGTGGGTAATCCGAAAACCGATCCGGGGGAACGTGTCCGGAGCCGGGTCTCCATGAGTGCCTGCCGCCGGAAGATACACCAGCTCACCGGGCAGCCTGCCCTCAATGGGGTAGTCGCTTGACACACCCACGGCCTCGCCTGCAAGGATTGCCGCCGATATCTCTTTGGCAAGCTTCCTATCTTCAATCAGAAGATGATTCTTCTTAGCCCAGCTGTCCACTGCAAATTTTTTGTTTAAATCAGTAGCCGTCGTAATGACGGGTTCCGCTCCGATCAGCTTCGCTATGACTTCCGTCAGATCGTTGGCTCCCCCCAGATGCCCCGACAAAAGAGAAATCGCATATCTCCCCGTTTCATCCACGACAACTACCGCAGGATCAACGGTTTTATCTCTCACATGAGGTGCCACAGCCCGAACGGCAATGCCGCAGGCCCCGATATAAATCAGTGCATCTTTTTCGGAAAAGGCCGAAGCCGTCCATTCTGCCAGGCTGGTCTGAAGGGGAGTAATTCCTGCTTCCTCCGCATACTGAGCTGTTCCAAACGCACTGCATTCAAATCCCGCTGCAGCCAATCCATCCACTGTCGTCAATCCATTTGTTGCAGTTAACCCATCTGCGATTTTTCGGCAGATCCCTGCTCCCTGTCTCGTGAAGGAAATCAAAGCAACCTTCATACAATGCCTCCGGGTCTTGGACCGCACTGATACAGCATGGCGTTGCAGATCGCAGCAGCCACGTTGCTGCCACCCTTTCTCCCCCTCGCTACGATGCAGGGAATATCAAGCTCCAGAATGAGTTCCTTGGATTCCACCACATTGACAAAGCCCACAGGTACACCGATGATCAGCTCCGGTCTGATTCTTCCTTCCCGGATCAGTTCATAAATGCGGACCAAAGCCGTAGGTGCGTTTCCAATGGCAAAAATGACAGGTTTTTTCAACCGGGCCGCTTTTTCCATGCTAGCGGTCGCCCGCGTCGTTCCCTTTGCCCTTGCTGCTTCGGCCACATCATCGTCGGCCATGAAACAGAGCGCTTCTCCTCCCAGAGCTTCCAGTGCTTTCTTATTGATGCCCGCGCGGGCCATCTGCGTGTCGGTAACTATTAACGCGCCCTTTTTCAGCGCTTCGATGCCCTTTCGTACAGCATCCCCGGAAAATTTCAGATTGGCCAGATAATCAAAATCGGCTGTTGTGTGGATCACCCGCTTGATGACCGGCTCTTCCAGCGGGTCAAGAATGAGATTCCCCATCTCCTCGCTGATTATTTCAAAGCTCCGTTTCTCGATTTCCTCGGGAAGCACGTTCTGCAATTCGATTTTCATAGGATCCTCCAGTCCGGCCCAGGCCGGCAATTCATCTGTTTTATTTTTCGATTCCTGTTCTTGCAGGAATTCCTCTGTCGTAGGGATGCTTCACCTTGCCGATTTCAGAAACGTAATCCGCGCAGTCGGTCATCCATTGAGCCGGATTTCTTCCCGTCAGAACGAGCTCCACCGTGTCAGGCTTGTTTCGAACGAAAGCTTCCAATACGAATCCGTCGATCAGGTTCCGGTTGTAGGCTCCCACAGCCTCATCCAAGACAAGCATATCACAATTTCCCGACTCTGCAAGCGCTATTGCTTTCATCAAATTTTCCGTCTGCTGAAATCGGGTTTGTTCCTTTTCCTCCTCTGTCATAGCGAAGGAAAAAGCGTTCCCCTGTTTCCCGCGCAGCACCGTTACATTTGGCATTCCTTCCAATACGAAGAGCTCCCCGGTGGCGTGGCTTTTCAGAAACTGGACAAAGACAACGCGGAAGCCGGAACCCAAGGCCCGTATCGCCAGTCCCAGCGCCGCCGTGGTTTTTCCCTTTCCATCCCCGCAATACAGATGGATCAATCCGCTTCTCCCGGTCATTGTCTCAGACTCCCTTCTCAAGAATTTGATAGAGAAGATCCATGTTGATATTTTCCCGTATCCCCCGCGCCAGCAGATCGTACTGCTGCTCTTTGTATTCTTTGACGTTCAGGCAGGCTATTTCACCGGCGTCCAGTCCTTTGGCCCTGTAAAGGGCTCGGACCATTGTCTTCGCCACATTTTCCCTGTCAAAGATTCCATGGATATAGGAACCGTAGATGTTCCCTCTGCACATGCCGATCTCTTCACATGCCTGCTTTCCCGAAATATCTTCCAGAACAGCCAGATAACCTTCTCTGCCGTCCAGGCTCCGGGTCTGACCCATATGAATTTCATATCCCTCTATTTCCACTCCCGACAGCTCCGAAAGAAGTCCGCTCAATTGGCTCTGAAATCTTCCTCTGATCTGCGTTCTCGTCTTTTCTTTCTCGAAGACGGTTTTAGCGGGGAGCAGCCCCATCCCCTGTATGGTGCCGCCGGCTTCCACACCGAAG
>JAVBVR010000085.1:0-3878 GCA_036677845.1 Anaerovoracaceae bacterium
AAAGACATTTTTTTATGTTCCTTAAAGTATTTCATAGGTATCGGATGGGTCCCCACAATTACCTTTACGCCATATCGAGTTTCAATAAACTCCTTGAAGGCTTTTATACGCGGGCATGGGGGGTATCCAACAACCAGTCCCGTTGCTAGGTGAATAATTTCCGCTCCGTTTTTTATCATTTCTTCCGGTACATACTCGATGTTGCCGCCGGGGCATCCGCCGCAATTTGAGTATCCCACCAGTTCGATTTCCTCTTCCGGTGGATAAATTGAAAACCCTCCTGCTCTTTCTTTTAACGCCCGCAGGCATTTCCCGCCTCCGCAGTTTTGATATCGTCCGCAAATTATGATTCCGATCTTTTTCATCTTAGCGAGCCTCCACAATTTTATCTGCTATACCCGTACCAGAACCTGCCCGATGGCCGACTTCATAGATAAGGTACCGCCGCCCTGGCTTATAATCTGCAAAATAAGCTCTGGATTTTTTACTACGCTTCCCGCAAGAAGCGTAATATGGTATTTCCCGAAAACTTCCGGACAAAGGGGAGTGGATGGCCCGACAAGGCAAACCTCTTTTGCGTTTTTGCAGTAGGAGGAAACTTCATCGAAAGTATGGTTGATGATGCTGGTTGCAGTCAGTACGACGACATCGCACTTGGGAAGATAGAGTGGGATCGTCTCTGAGGGGTACAAGCCGCTGCCCTCGGGAACGTTTTGCTCAAAAACATAGATGTTCTTCGTCATGGTCTTTACCTTCTCCAGAATCGGGCGAAACTCTCCGACCATGCCGAACGTATCCGATTCATGAAGCGTAAAGGCAGCCAGTACATTACCCGTGTCCCAGCTTTTCCCTGGATCGTTCATTACGGCATTAATGGTGGCAAGCCCGATCGCAGCTTTCAGCCGATCATTTTCTTTTGCCCAGGGGATGATATTCTCGGCATTCATTCCGATCAATCTGCCGGCAACGTCCAGAATTCCGCAGCAGCTTCCCAGCTCGTCCCTGAAGGTATATGCAAGCCCGCAGCCATCATCTTCAAGCATCACGCAGGTATATCCCAGGCCGGCGCGGACATCTTTCAACTTTTTTCTTTGAGCCAGTTTCAGAGCTCGATCAATCAGCTCGTCGACAATCATGTCTTTGTTCCTCCTGTTTGTATCACCTTTTCTTACATCGCAATTAACTTCAAACAAAAATCTTATATTGGGCTTCTTAATGATCTATTCCGTCTCTTGCCAAAACGCCCTTTGTGTAATAATGCCGGAGTTCCTTCATTTCAGTTGCAATATCCGCCATATCAATCAATGCCTGTGGGGCATATCGTCCTGTTGCCACAGCTTCCGTATGAGGAGCACGCGCACAAATCGCCTCCTTAACAGCTTCAAGACTCAACAGTTTATAATGGAGAGCAATCGTGAGCTCATCAAGAATGACAAGATCGTATCTTCCGCATTCGAGCGCCTCCCTTGACGCCATAAGACCGGCTTCTGCCAACCTGACATCCTCTTCACACGGTTCGCGCTCGATAAAGCAGCCCCTGCCAAACTGGTGTATCTCTACCCCCGGTACATAGGCCGCCCATTTGGTTTCGTTATACTCGATTCCTTTCACGAACTGTCCAATATAGACAGTTTTCCCTGCCATTACCGCGCGAAGCGCTAAACCAAATGCAGCAGTTGTCTTACCCTTCCCGTTTCCCGTATAGATATGGAAATACCCTTTATCCTGATGAGAACACATGGGCCTTCCTCCTCGATTGTTTGGCATCTGCTAATAACCGTCTAAAGAAAGTTTATCTGCGAGAAATCAATATTACATTCGCTGTCCAAAAGCTTCGCGTCGGCGTGGACATACTCCACCTTTCCGATGAACATTTCATGGGAACCGGTCACAATGGAATCGACCACCGTGCATTCAATGTTTACAGGGCACTCAGGCAGGAAGGGAGCGTTTACCTTTTTGCCGTCCTGAAGCTTTACATTCATTGCGGCCAGCTTGTCCCCGTCCCTTTTGCTGCGGCTTCCCAGATAATCAAAGGTTTCCTTATAACTCCTATCTACAAGGTTTACAACGAAGCATCCGGATTCCTTGATCATTTTGTAGGAATACCTTGTAGGGACAATACCGACCATAACCATGGGAGGATCGTAGCTGCAATTGCCGCAATAGCCCACCGCCAACACATTGTTTTCCCCATCCAGCCCCCGACAGGAAACCAGGACTTTAGGGGAAGGCTGTAAGCAGGATTTCATTTTTGCCTCTTTCTTTTCCGTGATCGCATTTGTTGTGCTCATAAAACCTCCTATTTATTTGGCTTCCGCCTTGATTGCGTTCCATACCGGAGATAGTTCCCGCAAACGGAAAATAATCACCGGTAGTTTTTCGAGTATATAATCAACATCCTTTTCGGAATTATCTTCATTAAGTGAAAATCTGAGCGAGCTATGTGCCAGCTGACTGGGAAGGCCTGTCGACAGAAGAACGTGCGACGCTTCCTGTGAACCGGACGAGCACGCTGAGCCGGAAGAGGCATATATACCGTTTTGATCAAGCATCATAACCATGGATTCGCCTTCGACACCTTCAACAGCAAAAGAAGCGATACCGGGAAGCCTGTTTGCCGGATCACCGGTCAGCTTGACACGAGGAATTTTTATCACTCCGCTGATCAGCCTGTCACGCAGGGCTGATACTTTTCTCATGTTTTCCTTCATGTTGGAAGATGCTTCTTCCAGAGCCGCCCCAAGACCAACGATGCCGGCTACGTTTTCCGTTCCGGAACGCAGATTACGCTCCTGGCCTCCGCCATGTATAATCGCAGGCAGATTGAGGCCTTTTTTAACATACAGCGCTCCGATGCCCTTTGGACCTCTGAATTTGTGCCCTGCCAAGGAGAGCATATCGATATTCATTGCGTAAACATTAATCGGGATGTGTCCGACCGCCTGTACCGCGTCGGTATGAAAAACAATTCCGTGCTCTCTTGCTATTGATCCTATTTGGGCTGTGGGTAAGATCGTGCCGATCTCATTGTTCGCTGCCATGATTGAAATGAGTGACGTACCGTTCTTTATGGAAGAGCGAAGCTCCTGAAGTGATATCTGACCGTACGCATCCACTCCCAGGCTGGTGATCTCATAACCTTGCCCTTTCAAAGAGTCAAGGGTATGTAAAACCGCGTGATGTTCAATGGCAGAAGAAATAATATGCTTATCTTTGTTTTGATTGAGTTTAGCCGCTGATTTGATTGCCCAGTTGTCAGCTTCCGTTCCACCACTCGTAAAATAGATTTCCTCCGGGAGTGCGCCTATCGCGGAAGCGACTTTTTCACGCGCATTCTGGATCGCGCGTTTTGCATTGTGCCCAAAGGAATACGCCGATGACGGATTCCCGTATTCCGTTGTTAAATAAGGCAGCATTGCTTCGAATGCCGTTCTTGACAACGCGGTCGTGGCCGCGTTATCTGCGTATACCATTTAATTCATTGCGCATTTTCTCCCTGATGCCCGGGCGTTTTACTGCGATAGTTTTCGATTGCGTTCTTGAGCGCGGTCGCGCCGAGAACAGAGCAGTGTAGTTTGTTTTCAGGCAATCCACCGAGGGCTTCCGTTATGTCGGTATCCGTTAGCTTCAGCGCTTCTTCCAGGGGTTTTCCTTTTATGAGCTCTGTCGTCATACTGCTTGTCGCGATAGCAGCAACACAGCCGAATACCAGAAAGCTTATATCTTCAATGACGTCATCTTTTACCTTAATATAGAGCGTGAGAGAGTCACCGCAGCTTGGATCTCCGCAAGTTCCTTCTGCATCAGCGTCAGGCATACTGCCAGCGTTTCTCGGGCACATAAAGTGCTCGATTACCTTGTCCGTGAACGATTCG
>JAVBVR010000086.1:0-90834 GCA_036677845.1 Anaerovoracaceae bacterium
AAATGAATTTTGTATATTCTTTTTATCTGAAATTTCCATGCTTGCTAATAGTGCACCTATGCCAATTAATTTACTTGAACTAATAGAAAAGATAAACTTGGTATTACCGATAATACCAAGTGCCTCATTATAATACTCCACGACATTATAGAGTTTTTTATAAACTTGTATTATATTATCTTCTGTAACATATAGGATATTCTTTTTTTCAATTTTAAAGGAAGAAAATAGCAATTCCCCGACAATATATAAAATTTCATCAGATCTTCTAGGTTTTCTCGATGGAAACGGAAGAACCGGACAAATTTCATTTGGAGATATAAATGCATGGATTTTTTCAAGTTCCTCTTTACAGTTTTTACCCAGAATTGGCAGCCATACAGTGACGATATTATCAAGTGAATCCAGGTCCATTGAAAACATACTGAATCCATTTAAATAATTCGCGGTCTCTGAAAATCCCGTTGGAATAATGGCGTCATCAAATTCACTATTTTCGCATGTTAAAATACTTACTTTCGAAGACAGGTTTAAGTTAATAATATACTTTATTAAGTTAAAGCTTATTGTTACTGGCATTGAACTTATATCTATAATTACTTCTTCATAATTCTGAAAAAAATCCTTTGTGAACTCTTTCTTCAAGAAAATAGGCAAGCGTGATAAAGGTGTACTGATATGAACGTCATAAATGGTTTTACTAAGTTTTTTTAGTTCTTCATAGTTTTGTTGTATGTAATCGTTATAATTATTCGATGTTGAGTTTGGCCCTTCTGTAAAATGTAAAAGGCACACTTCAAAATTGACCTCTGTATTACTTAATAATTTTATGCCTTCACACATTCTTGGATCAAACCCTTTACCAATAAAGTATAGGATTTTCTTTCCCTTACCCAGAAAGTATTTTGTAATTTCATTATCTTTTAAATAAAGACAATCCTCCCATTTAAAACTCATTCGCCACCTCAACATCATCCATTATACTTAATTGATCTAATTGAGAAAATATATTATCATTAATACTTAATTTCTTTTTATATAATTGATCAAGTTTATTGACTTTAATTCTACGCCATCCTCCATATTTTAAAGGCAAATCATACTTTACACAGAGCCATCTGTTATAATATAATACTGTCCATGTTTTGCCGCTATGTTCTATTGTTCTTTTCTCGCAATAATTTGAGGCAATACATTGGCTAACAATTTTTGCCAAATTCGAATATTTTTCTTTTTTCAAAAAAGACATTTCATTAATTTCAATACCAATTCCTGTGATACTGCCTCCTGTATAAGAATTGGTCCATTTGTTTCTTGATTCATGCGCTAATAAGCACAGGTTATGTAAAAAGTTCTGAATTTCTGCTCCATTAATATATCGTTGCAGAATGTCGTTCCATTTACGTTCAGCGTTTTCTTTAATATACTTTTCTTGATCCTCGGGGTTAATTGAGTAGCTAATCTTTTTGCCTGTTTGAACTACGCTTTTGGCAATACTTCTTTCAAATATTACTCCTGCAAATGATAAAAATTGATCAATGTTATATGAAGATATTTCCATCAATCTTTCCATTCCAAAATAATATGGGATCTTGCTTTGAATACATAGATAAAATTCCGCAGCATTTTTATTTTTTTGAACAAAATCTTCGAAATCAATTACTGGATATAGTTCTTCTATATCGAAGCTCAATTGTCCTTTTAATTCCCGGTTATATAATATCTCAAGACATTTCCAAGCTATTGCCTTTTTATATAAATCTTGTTGATAGTTTTCATTTAAAAAATTAATGATTTTATTATATTTTTTTTCGAATAGAGAGTTATTCTTAATAAGATCACTCATATTTTTTATTGATTCATTTAAAATTTTCTCGTATTTTGAAATCACTAAGGAATTATCAACACAATTCATATAACTACCTATTGTGTCGGAATATGATAATCTGACTCTTCTGTCAGCAATATTGTTTAAAATCTTATAATAGTATGAGTCACTTCTTGTTTTCTGCCAAGATTCTTCAAGTATTATTTTTTTAAACTCACGCCCTTCAATTGCGTCTGATGAAATAATTTCATCATAGGACAACGCTTCGAGCCTTTCTCCAATCCAAACCCCAATATTGGGTCTCATTGTATATAGACTTTCAATTATTATTTTTCTTTGGTGCATTGTTAACTTTTGCATGTCATCAAAAAATATTAAAGCGTGATTAATTATTTTTTTATCATCAAACATAATATTATTAGGTTCAAAAATTTTTAGTAAAAATAGTGAACTATAATAAAAACTAAAATTAGTTTTCTCATCAGACAATCTATCTATATAATCACATATTTTCTTTTCTTCATTTCGTGCCCAATCATAAAGCTCATGCCCATCGGTTATTCTCTCAGCAAGTTGGCTAAATTCTTCCGGTAATTCTTTAAATGTAACTTTTCTTAATTCGTCGAACGATTGTAACGATTTTATACTCATTATACTTTTCAGAGCTAATATCGTAATTCGAACATTTAATAACGCAAAAAGAACTTGCTGCCTTCTTCCATTCTGAAAGATTTCATCAAGAATGTCATAATTCTTTGCACACGAAATCAAACAAGATAAAAGTTTAACTTGATTATTCTCAATCATTTTATGGTCAGAAACAATTTTATAAAAATCTTTTAGATTATCATTTTCTTTCAAATTGTTTAAAGTACCTAACACATTTGAAGATAAAGCTTTAAAGATCGTTGACTTGCCAGCCCCTGGCGAACTTCTAATAAACTGTACTGTGTTTAGGCTATCTTCTTCAATGATCTTTAATGTTTCCGCACTAAACAAATATAAAAATTGTGTTTCTGAATCGATTTTTTCAGTTTGCCTAATTAAAAATGGATTCTTCCAGATCATTATTAATCCTCCTTATGACGAGTAACTCTAGGAAATAATCCTTTAAAAAATGGCCAATTATCAAACCAAATGATTGGCAATGAGTTATTTGGAGTATTATGATATATTACTAAAGGTAATGAACATTCATTAAAGCCGAGATATGGATTTTTATGCTCACCCTTCGTATAATGCGTAGTTTCAATCTGTTTCATGCCATATTTTTGATAATATTTATTCAAAAGCTCTTCTATTTTCTCATTAGATTGCATGTCTACCTTTTCCACCAATTGAACAGCGATCGCATTAAATTCTACATCCAAGCCTCTTTCTTTCTTGAATAAGTCAAGTTGATTTTTTATGTATTTTAAAGAATCATTAGTAGCAAGATACAGAATAATATATACATTCATCCTACTGTAATCCAAATCGTTTTCTTTTAATGTATCTAAAAATTTAGCTATTTTACCTTTCCATTCATCGTTCTCTTTTCTGATAAAACTAATCCCACTAGCTGAAAAATCGTCAAGTAAAAATATATATTCGAATTCATTCCTAATTAAATTTTTATTTACCTTAACGGATTTTATATCTTTAGACAATTCTTTCTTTAATTCATCGACTTTATTCTTTGAAAAATCATAATGAATATTAATTTGTTCGTTTGATAAAAACGGATGAGATCGCCGGAAAATATCTATATGTGCTCCGTCACTTAATCCCAAAAAAAGTGATCTACGTCGAAAGAGTTTATAGGCATTTTTTCTTTCATTTACATCATTGATACCATATTTATTGCATGTATTTGTTAAATCTTTAATTAAAATTGGATTGATACAGCAATAGAAGGACATATCGATTAACTGTCTCATTTGAGTTTCCGAAATAAATATGAGATTATTCTTGATAAATTCATACAGCAGACATCTATCCTCCTCCTCTATTTTGCTTAACCATAACGCCAAGCTTTCAATATATCTCATTCCTTGAGTATATTGTTGATAATCATCAAACTTTATCTCTTCCATCATTTGAATAGACAATCGTTCCTTGGAAAGTTCATTTTCTGACCAGCCCATTATTTTACTTAATAATGCTTCTGCAATTTCTTCTTTCATGTTAATACCTATCCCTTAAATGAAAAACTACCTTCAATTGTTACTTCTATTAAATTTAAATAATATAAAGTTGCGCTTGGTCCTTCAGTACCTACAGGAGCAAAATTCCAGCATGTACTAATTGATGGTGAAACATTTTTCACGCTTATCCCAAATTGATGCGATAATAATTCATAATCATTGCCATTGATTTGGCCCGAATCACCTACACATAAAAAATTGGGATTCTCATTAAAATGAGGGATTATTTTTATTTTAGAATTAACCTTAGGTATTATGTCAATTGAATGTCCGGACTCAAAATATTTCAAATCTGAATACTTTAAGCACATATCCAATACAATATTTTTTATCACCTCACTATTATAAGTGGTTTGCATAATAGTAAGTTGATATGGGCGCAATTCAATATTATCACTCATGCCTAACATATTTGTAATATCATTATATAAAAGGCTTAATGACTGATATGTCTCAACATTTTTATTAGGCATTTCGTTATTATCTAAAAACCCAATTTCACCCCCATTATAGTATGCTATCAAAACATTTTTCCAATGTCTTTTATGTATTTTTTCTTGGAGTTCTTTCCTTACAGACTGACCTCTTCCCGTTGCGATTCCAATAATAATCCCATTATCTAACAATAAATTTAATCTATTGAATATCTCATCTTCTATGTCTGAATCTTTATTTTTGTCTTTTATAGTACCATCATAATCGAAAATAAGTCCGTTAAATGTAGTTTCCTTTAATGTATTATAGAATTTATTAAAACCCAATTTGTATTTGGTAAAAAGATCTCCGCAAACCGACCCGCTTTTCTTATATGCCGCACGATTTTCTTGTAAAGTCAGAGCTTTAACTTTTTTATTTATAGGGGGGGTGAAGCTTAGATGATACAACTTCCTCCCAAATTCCGGTACCCTGGGATTTCCTGGATCAATATTCACTAATTTGCCGGCTAAGTCAACAATTGCGAAAGCTTGATAAAACAATTCGAGCATACCCAGAAAGCTATCCTTTTGTGTGCATAATTTACACACCGGAATATCTAAGGGGATTAATGACAATGTCTTATTCGCAATTATTTCCTCTTTCGGGCTTACAAGTGCAATTATTGAAGTATCATTATAATGTTTTGCAATCCAATGATGTCTTCCATGAGCAAAATTTCGATAATCAGCCAATTGAATATTCCCTAATGCTGCTTCAGTAAATTTAGACTCTAAGTCGATTGCTACTGAAGTAGATAATCCACCATGTAATACTATTATAGTTTTTTTGCTTAATACATTATTAATATCTGAAGTAAATGCTGGTATATTGAAACCAAAATCATTATTCAGGTCAAAGAAATTATCACCGGTTACATTTCCATACGCCTTAGAGACTAGCGACATCATTGATATTAAAGAATTAACCGCTAAAAAACCATCTTTTCCAGATGAGTTATCTATTTCAAAAAGAGAATTCCTTTCAAACTTGCTCGACAAAGTATGAATTTTTGACTTTTTAGATAGACAAATGGTTAAAAAAGATTTTGGCTCAAACTGCGAAATATATTTGAATGAATTAACAGTATCAGGATTATTCCCACCTGCAGTTAACAGTACAACATTACTACCTTTAAGTGACTCATTATAGTTAAAAAGTTCAAATGGAGTAATGGCTTTAGATAGTTTATTTAACATAGTTCTTTGGCTAAAATAATCGAAAGCACGCGCGGCAGAATATGAGCCACCAGATCCAACAATCAGTAAAGAATTGTCTATCGAATTTGATAGGAATCGCTCAATTTTTTTAACATCGCAGTTCAGCACTTGATGGAATGTGTGATTCAATAACTCTAGTTCTGTTTTAAATGACTTACCCATTCGTACCCTCTCGTTATCTAAAATGTGTTTTTATCCACTTTAACATAACCACTTTTTTCGTTCCACTGAACAAATAATTCAGAGATGCCTTCATTAAAGAACAAATCAAACCTTAACTCCATACCCTCTGCAAACTCTATATTCTTTAATTCAGACTTTGGTATCCATTTCAAAGACCCTTCAGAACAGTGGTTTTTCTGAGTACCTTTGAAATCACGTGTTATATAGTTAAATACTAGATACCTTTCATTTGTATCTGCATTAAAAAAATGTGTAATTCCTTTAAACTTCACATTTTTAATTGTCAATCCAGTTTCTTCGTATATTTCTCTTATTACACAATCAGTAACACTTTCATTCACTTCCAGGTGTCCTCCTGGAAAAGCCAGTCCTTTCCAGTCTTTTCTACGATCAATAAATAATACCTCATTGTTTTTATTAATAAGTGCACACATAGTAGTTATAGTAATTTTATCCATTATAAACCAAGCCTTACTTTAATTAATTTTATTTACATATTGAGATGCTTATACATATAATTTAAGAGCATTCGTTAGCCGATAGCCCTTATCAATCAGCTAAATATCGTTGTATTAGATTTAATTATCCTGATTGATTGTAACACTTTTTCCAGCATTTAAATAGCATTTTTTGTCATTTCAAGGCAAAACATAAGTAGTATTTTTTTTGATTAACAAATTCCTGTTTATCGTTTATTCACTCATCACACGAATGAAGCACCATAGTTTCGAATATCTGCCCATCTATACTGATTATTTCATCAATGGGGATCGCTGTGCCATCGGTCATAACGATAACCCGTTCGTCTATCTTTTTAACCGTACCGGCAGCAGTTACATAGGCACCTCCATTCTTTTTCGCATCCGGTTGAAAGTAGGTGATTGCGATTTCGGGATGCTCTTTAAGCCGGTCTGCTATGATTTGCAGCCTATTGCTCAAATCATCCTTCATGTAATCGTCCAATTCTACTCTCTCATCAGTGAGTCTTGCTGTTTCTTTGACGGCGGCACCATAGCCGGTCAGTGCGGCGAAAGGGGAAAACTGAGCTGCCCGGTCAATGGCTGCCATATGCGGGCGTGTCGTAGAGACATGGTGTGGTAGATGGAAGATATCATCATATGTCTTTGTCATGCCTTGTGCCCTCCAATCTGCTTGTTCCGGTCTAATGTAGTAGCGCCTTCCTCCAGATTCATACCCTTTAGAACGGCGTTCTTGCCGTATTTCTTTTTTATCTCCAGCATTGCTTTCTGCATCTTTTTTTCTCGTTCAAGCTCGGCTTCTTCTTCCTCTTTTTCCGCCCGTGCAGCCACGTAATCCGTAAAAAGGTCAAGCTGTTCAAAGCAGTCCGTCTTTTGAACGGTTCCCTCATCAACAACATGATTCGCTGCGATGTTAACTCTCCTGACAAGAAGATTTTTGTCAACGATGCGCTCAAACAGCTCTGTGACAGCATCCATAATCAGCTTTGTAGAGGAGGTCTGTCTGCCAAGATTTTCTGTACCATGCGCAGATTTCGGAACGGCACGTCCGAAGTGGTCAGTGGTGATCGTCCCGTGATATGATTTTTTTATCTTCGGGTTTGTCAGATTTTCAATATCATATCCCACCGTCAAAACAATCTGATCGGTCACAAGCCTTTTATCCACCAGATCAAGCACCAGCAGGTCGGTCATTTCCCGCACGATCAGCTTCGCTTTGTCAAAGGTATAGGCGCATTGCAGTACCTGCCCCGAGCCAATACTGTTTGTGCTTGGCTTATACGCTTTAATATCGGCAATTGTGCATGGCTCCCAGCCCCACGCATGATCTATCAGCAGCTCCGCATTAATGCCGAACAGCTTGTACAGCAAATCCTCGTTGTAATAATCGTTGGACTTACCGAGAGAGCATCTTGCGATATCTCCCATTGTAAATAGACCCTGTTCCTCCAGCTTCTTTGCATATCCCTTACCAACGCGCCAGAAGTCTGTTAGAGGCCGGTATGTCCACAGCAAGTGACGATAGCTCATTTCGTCCAATTCAGCGATCTGCACGCCGTTTCGATCCACCGGAATGCGCTTTGCCTGAATATCCATAGCGATCTTGCAAAGGTACAGGTTTGTACCGATTCCCGCTGATGCTGTAATGCCAGTCGTTTTAAGGACATCATCATTTTCGTAGCAAGCTCATGGGCTGAAAGATTGTAGGTGTTTAGATAATCAGTGTCCATACTGAGAAAATAGTATCTGCCCTCAAATCGCCTGCAAAATAAAGGCAATCAATATCATTCTCTGCTCTTGGTTTCTCATAACTATCCATCCAATAATTGATATAATTAATAATATGATTCTCTGAATATTTATTTTCTAAATACTTTTTCATCATGTTTTCGCTCATTATTATCACCCCTTAAATTAAAACAAATTCCTGTTTATTGTTGCATCACATCATAGTTCCAATCGGAATAAATTGGAATTTGTGACTTATCCAATTACATTTACTCATTACTCAATTTTTCGGGAATGACATATCTAATGCAATAGATAGTGAGCAGAAGTCCTCAATAAAAACGTCGACAGTTTCGCCATCTTCTTTAAGAATGGTTGTTCCACCGAGACCCGAGAAATCGCCTTTTACAATCTCATCTTCTTTGAGTTCAGTTGAATCTAATACTTCAAGCCACCCATATTCCCCGTCATCTCGCTCAAATACTGCACGCACAAGTTGATAATTTACTTTTACAATTCTCGCTTTCATAACTATGTAACCTCTCTAAAATCATCAAGCATCTTTTTCAATGCACACACATCCGCATATTGCTTCTTGAAGGCGCTCATCCGATAACCTTCTAAATCGGGAAAATGTGGCAGATGTACTTTTTGAGCCAATTCTGATAGTTGATCCTTATGTTGAAGTACGAATTTCTCAAACTTTTCTTTTTCTTGTTCAGTTTCAAAAACTAGTATACATTCAAGAAGGCAATTGTGGGCATGCCTTGCCTCGTCTCCGTCGTCAACATAGTAAAAACAATGAACGGCATACTCTACGGTTCCTTTAATAAAATATTTATAACTTATGTCCCAATCCATCGAATTTCGGTAAAAATTAAACCCATCTGTTTGTGGTGTTGAGGTGAAGTATCGTCCGCCGTCCAATGCAACGCCCCCAAGCGAAGCGATGATCGTCTGATGAAATCGAATATTTATATCATACCAATGCGGTCTATTGTCTGTTTGATTAAATAAGTAGTATTCATAACCATCTCTATCCTCTGCTGCCGAGATGTGTTCTATAGTGTATTCTGGGAAAAACTTATAATATTCAATTGATGAGGTTTCTGCGTGCGCATTTACCCAATCCTCACGCATTGTCAAATAATATAAAACACGCTCTGCTGGCCCCATATCTATGCGAAAATGCTTTTTCCAAAGGTGTTCAATATGTTGTCTGTCGGCAGAGGATGTTTTTGGTGTATTAGAGTCCATTATTCGAGTGTAAATATTGTTTGAAAAGATACCTTTATAACCCTCAGTTAAATAATATGGGGTATTATAATCGTTTTTTACGATCAGAACATCAATAGTATTTGAATATATAACAATAGGTTGGACATAGACCGTTGGACGAATTCCTCCTGCAAATTTTTTATTTCGCAGAAAATCAACTATCTGATGTGTGCTTTTTCTATTTGGATCATTGGTAATATCAATAACTTTGAAATCTTTAGCTTCATCTATCCCGATGATAATATAAGCATCCTTGTTTTCGAGGTTATTAGCCATGCAGATAATATCATGAAGTAAATCCGTTAAATCATGATGCCATTCGCGTTTAAAATCCCAATAGCCGCCTTCTTGTTTCAGTGCTATCAAATGTAACATTTCTTTTTCCATTTCATATGCATCCATATAGTCCTCCGCAAATTCCTGTTTGTCGGTTTATCATCTTTGGCCATTGCATTTTCTTCACGGCCATACAGCCTTCTTAATTTTCCCGTACTTGCGAAATAATGATACCATATTTTTTGTCATTTGCACATATATCCTGTCAAGAACGTATAAAGCCTTCCTTTATATATGTATCCGGCAGAGATCTGCCGTCGGGAAACATCAGCCATCAGTTGCTTTGCTTCATTTCAAAGCTGCTGCTTTGCTCTTGGGCATCTTCTGCGGATGTGATGTTGACATATTCCCCAATGATGCAAAGCGCTTCACCATAACTGCCGCTGGACGTAACGCGATCCCACATTTCCGCAGCCTGATCTGCAAGACTGTTTTCTTTCAGAGTGCGGGAAGCGATGCCCATCAGGTTAAAAATATTACCATCCTGTCCGATCAGCGGACAGGATGGCTTTTCCTTCTGTTGCGGCTTCTCATCCATATTCACACCTAATTGCTCAGGAAGATAATCACTGAGCCATGTACCGCTGAATTGGATATAAGTAACAATACGCCACATCGCCAGCTTGCCCATATCCAAGTCCACTCCATCCATATGAAAGAGCAGATTGGTGCGGCCGCCATGCTCGAACACTGAGACATTCTGAAAGACTGACCCGTTTCGCAGGATGCCCTGCTCGGTAAGCATACTATTAATACCCTCCACCCATGCGCTTAGATCACCTCCGCAGTCCTGAATGACCAGACCCTCAACATCCTTCATTGTACAGAGTTCTTCCGTCGATATTTTTCGCATATCAGTTCCTCCACCTGTTTTAATTGCCATCCGTGGGATCTGAGCCATAAATAAATCATTTTTATGGGAATAGCTCAGAACTCCAAGTTCTCCTAACCTCCGAAGCTCATTTTGACAGTGTTGGTAATTACGGCTTATGCGGCTACTGGAATCGACCAGCAGAGCCTGCATCTTCCTTTGCCGGGCTGCCCCAAGAACCGCCCTCCATCCCGGACGCTCCATGCTTGAACCGGTACCCATGTCCCAAATTATGTCAACTATTTTAAATCCGGCTTCCTTTGCGCGGAGCTCCAAACGCTTTTGCTGAGATTCCAGTGCAATTCCAGCTTGATCATTGCTCCCAACTCTGCAATACACTACTGCCGTTATCTTTTTCTTACTCATTGTCGCTCCTATCCGGTTTATCTCCCATGTTTTTAATTGCCAGACGCTGTTTGATCCGTTTCAACAGATACAGTCTGCCCTTGGGGGTAAAAAGCATATACACGCCGCCATGCTTGCCGTTGGTGTATTCCTTCAGCTCCACATATCCCGAATTGACCATAAATGCATAGGGTATGAAGAGCTTATTTGGTGTTCGATAGGCAAATTTCATCTCCACCAACAGATAAGTAAACAGTTTTTCGGGCAGATTCAACTCCTTGGCAGTCTGCCGGATGCTCGTAAGGACGCCGGTATCTACTAAGGCGTCAAAATAATCAGCCTTTGGCTGCATTTCCGTGATCCTGTCCTCAATCTGTCTGAGCTGGCAGAACAACCTCTCGGCACTGTCAGGGCTGGCGAGGATGTCATTCAGTGTTTGTGGTGTAATGTACGCGCCGTTTTTACGTATGGAGGGCAGAACGATTTCAACCACCCATTTTTCAAATTGCTCAGCGGACGGCAGCTTGCTCCGTAAAATGAGACGATACAGGTTGCCCTCGGTAATAAATTTTGCTCTCTGTTTTCTGCCGAGGCTGTCACTGAGGTGGTGAAACACCACCCCATCTTTCTTGCAATGCTGTTTCAGGGCATTCGTTGCATCGGAATATCCTAATGCCTTTGCTACATCGCTTCCGCAAAACAATATTTTTCCGATCTCGTCATACAGCGTCCGGATTTTCCCGAACTCCTGGTTTTCAAATATTTGCAGTTCCATATTCCTTCCTCTTTCCTCAGAATAAAAAGCAGAACCGCAACTGGTTCTGCCCTCTGGTCAATTTTTTAAACTGATCCTTGATTGCTCCTATAACTGACCCTTATGCCGACCGCTTCTGCTTGTGCACTTTGAGATCGATGTTCTGCCTATACTCCAACCCCCACTTAAAGGTGATCAGGAGTGTATTCTCATCCATGACCAGAATGGTGTCGATGATCTGGCGGACAAGGATGTCGTCATACTCACTTTTCTCCGGTTCCTGAAGGAGCAGTTCTCTGATTTCATCCATCCTGCTCTGTATCGTATTTTCTGTGTCGCTGGTCTGCCTGTATTGCACCAGCATATCGTGAAGTTCTTTGATTTCATCCGACATGGCCTTCAGCCTTGCCTCGTTCTCGCCTACCGTATTGTTGTTGACGCTTTCTGAGATCAGCTCCATCGTGGCATCTTTCAGCTCTGCAATGCGCTTTTCAACCTGCTCCACATTGATGGTGCCGCCTGCCTTTTCCCGCACGGTTCGTTCCAGATGTGAGGTCAGTACAGGAATCAGCAGCTGACGGTCATTGCGGGCGGCAGTGATTGCCTGCATAATTGCGGCGTGGAGGCTTTCCTCATCTAAAGTAACCGAGTCTTTGCAGTATTTGAGTCCATGGTCCAATCGGCTTATGCATCTCCACATGGCTTGTTTTTCGCCGTTTCTCTTTCTCCATACCACACGTCTGTACGGGGTTTTGCATTCTCCGCATACAAGGATTTCGCTGAGCGCGTGGAGACTGCTGTACTTACTCTGCTCGGTGATGCTGTATTTAGATATTTTCCGTTTGCTTCCCCGCCGTGCCTTCTCCTGCTGTGCTCGTTCATAAATTTCACGGCTGATAATGGGCGCATGATTATTTTTGATGTAAACTTTGGGTAATTCGCCGTTGTTCTTCTTTACTTTTTTGCTGATTGGATCAGTGGTGTAGGTCTTTTGCAGGATCACATCACCACAGTATTTCTCATTCTGCAGGATTCCTCGAACCGAACCTTCCGACCATTCGCCTTTATTCGACGGGGACGGAATTCCTTCAGCCGCGAGCTCATCGGCAATCTTCTGTACGCTATTGCCTGTAAGGTATCCCGTAAAAATCCGCCTGACGATTTCCGCCTGTTCAGGAATGATTTCCGGCTCATCGTCAGCTCCCCGCCGGTAAGCATAGATCCTTTTATATTGAAAAACTACCTTTGCCTCCTGTACCGCCATGCGTTTTCCCATTTTGACATTTCCTGAGTGGGAGACGAGTTCTTCCTGTGCCAGACTGGCAAGGATGGTCAGCACTACTTCGCTGTTTTCCTCCAGAGTGTTGATGCCTTCTTTCTCGAAGATCACCCCCACGCCCATTTCCTTTAGCTTTCTCACATAGCCGACGCTGTCCAGGGTATTTCTTGCAAAGCGGCTGATGGACTTGGTAATGATCAGGTCGATTTTGCCTTTTTTACAGTGGCGGATCATCTTCATAAACTCGGGCCGCTTCTCTGCCGAGGCCCCGCTCAATCCCTCATCAGCGTATGTACCCGCGAGCGTCCACCCCGGTGTGCGTAAGATGAGGTCGGTGTAATATGCTTTCTGTGCACGGAAGCTGGCGAGCTGTTCTTCAAAGTCGGTGGAGACGCGGCTGTAGGATGCTACCCGCAGCTGTCTCTTCCCATTTCCAGGCACGTTCAAAGAAATCGTGGGCTCGATAAAAATTACCTCACGGTTTACTATGCTCATGGCTGTCCTCTCCTTTCTCTATGATTTTTCCGTTTTTCAGTACCATGGCCTCCGCTTCGCTGCAGGCGACCTTGATTTCTGCTGTGACTTCAAGAATCGTTTTCATATGGAATCCCTGGGGTACCTGCCGGAGCCTTTGCATCAGCTCCTGATTGTGATATAGAGGCGTGGCGCAGGAAGCATACCGCAGGGCGGCAAGATCCTGGATTTTGGCCGTAACTTCACTCTCGTTGATTTCTCCCTCCTTCAGCATTTGATCGATCTCATTTTTCAGCCGGATGGTTTCAAGGGAGATTGGATTGCCCTCATCGGCTTTATCTCCTGCATCGGCAAGCAATATATTTTCCGTGAGACCGTGCCAGAGAACTCTGATACTCTCCAGCAGGACTGTGTCGGTAACTGCAATACCGATGTGCTTTGCATCCCCTTCGCAGTACCATCGTTCCTCTCCGTTTTTCCTGATTCTTCGCCTGATGGGTTTCCCGCAGACTACGCACACCAGCAGGGGCTTGATGTCCTTGATCTCCTTTGACTCCGTTTGAGTATAGGGCTTCTGCGCCAGCTTTGCCTGCTGGCAGAGAGCTTCCTCTATGATCGGGGGATATTTCTCCGTACCGAGGTAATTCTTATTCTGCAGGATCCTCGCCACCATGTTTTTATTCCATGCAGGTTTCTCAGGCATATACCGGATGCCTTCCGCGGTCAGGCTTTCGGCAATTGCCTTGTAAGACATCATTTCGGCGTAGCTTCGGTAGATGCGGTGGATCGTTTCGGCCTCCGCATCATTTGTCACAATCTTTCCGCTATCTATCTTGTAGCCGTAGGGCAAGGTTCTGTTTTGTTTCATAAGATCACAGCCTTTCTCTCAGCCGAATACCGCCCAGCAGGATAAAATCGATGGTATCGCAACTGCTGTCGCCGGCGATGATGCTTTCCACCATATCGTCAAGCAGGGGCGCATCCATTTCGGTGATAAAGTCGGGGCCGCTTTCTATGATTTCAATCAGTTCCTCTGTTTTGTCGATTAAGTCTCCCGTCTCATCTTCCTCCAGCAGGCGGCTCTTGGCAGCTTTGAGGTCGCGCAGCTTGCGGGCCAGCTCATTGCTTTGGGATATAAAAAGAGCAGAATCCAGGATGCCTTTGGACAGTAGTCCGTTCATCACATGATTCTGCTCTGTAATCTCCGCTATTTGCTTGTTGATGGTGTTGATTTCGAGATTCCCTCTTGCCTTCGCCCCTCTCAGCCTTTCGAGCTGGGAAAGCATCGGCAGGAGGATCTCTGCATAGTTTTGCTTCAACTTGTTGTACAGCCTTATAAAAGCGCTGTATATCCCTTCCTCGGCGATTTGTTTTGAAGGGCAGAGGTTTTTATCCTGGTCATGAACTCTGCATGACCAATAGGTTTTTCCTCTGCAAACCATGCGCCGATAGGTTGATCCGCACTCTCCGCACTTGATTTTCAGGCTCAGTGGATACTGGTCGTATCGAATGCCATTATGCTCCCTTGTGCGTTCCCGCAGCAGAATGTTTGCCAGTTCAAACTGGATGGGGCTGATGATCGGCTCATGGGTGTTTTTTGCATAATATCGAGGCAGTTCGCCGTTGTTTTTACACTCGCGGTATGGCAAGGCATCTTCATTGTACTTCTTCTGCATGAGCATATCTCCGATATACCGCTCGTTCTTAATGATGATGGATATTGTCTGATGCCGCCATTTTGCCTTGCCGTCCTTGCGGGGAATGCCGTCTGCGGTAAGGCCGTTTGCGATTTCTGAGAAGCCGCTCCCGGCAAGGTATTCCGAAAAAATCCTCCGTACCGTCTCGGCCTCCGGCTCATGTACCGTAAGCTGTCTATCTACCATGCGGTAGCCATATGGAGCATTGGGCTGCACGTAGGTTCCGCTGCTCATCCGCATACGGACGCCTTTTTTACAGTTCTTTGAGATACTCAATGACTCTTCCTGCGCAAACAGCGCGTAGAGGGTAACCAGGTTTTCACTGGTAATCTTTGCGGTATCGATGCCCTCCTTTTCAAAGAAGACCGTCACGCCGATTTCTTTCAGTTCCCGAATGGTACGGATGGTGTCCAGTGTATTTCGGGAGAATCGGCTTGTTGACTTGGTGATGATGCGGTCGATTCTGCCCTTGCGGCAGTCGGCGATCATTCGGTTGAAATCATCCCTTTTTTCAATCGAGACCCCTGTTATACCTTCATCCGCATAAACCTCGATAAACTGCCAGCTCTCATTTCCTTCGATCAGCTTGGTATAATGCCGGACCTGTGCTGAAAAGGAGTTGAGCTGATCCGCCGAATCGCTGCTGACGCGGGCATATCCTGCTACCCGCAGTTTTACGGGTTCCATGGCAGCATTGGCTTTGATTCTAATAATTTCGCGCTGTGGGCTGCGCAATGCGCTTGATCCCATTGTTTCCAACGTGTTCATGGTTTTGCCTCCTTTCTTAGCACAACACCATATCACGATGAGAGTTCAAAGTCTAGCGTCAAATCTACCAAAGATAAATAAGCTGATGTCCATATTCTGCGGCTATGCGCTGTGCGCTGATATCTGCTTCTTCCCTGCTGATTTTTCCGGCATCCAGCAGAAATTTCATCATCTCTAAAATCAGTGAAAACTGGTTGGGAGCCAAATTTTCCAGTGCTGCTGTCTTCTGCATCTTCTTTCTCCTCATAATTAATAAAGCGTCGGATCCAGCCCGACGCTGATTGCCAACGCTTCATTGATCTCTTCCATTTTCCGTTCGTTGATTCTGCCGGCATAGTCTAAAAGACGCTCCCGGTCAAGGGTGCGGATCTGCTCCAGCAAGACGAAGGAGCCCTTGTAGAGACCGCCCACACAGCCGATGAAAACGTGGGTAGGAAGCAGTTTTTTCGGCCTTCCGGTAATGGCGGCGGCAATAACGGTGGGGCTATAGCGGTTGCCGATGTTGTTCTGTAAAATGATCACCGGGCGGACACCGCCCTGTTCGGAACCGACCACGGGATTCAAATCGGCATAGTAAACATCGCCGCGGCGGATGGATCGGCTTTCTGCATACATATTCGCACCTCCTTTGATTGTTTGCTTAATGGCACAAAAATGGGGATCGCTCTGCGATGGCTTGACTTTTCGCTTTGACAGAACGATCCCCATGGCTTCTGACATTAAATTTTTTCTTCTGTGCTTTATTCGACACTACTCCCCAAGCACAAAGCTCCGGTCTCACCGGGCTCACAGGGCAGCGAACTGAACAGCGGCTGGCTTAACCGCTTCATGGGTATCCCACCCCCGTCAGGATCTCTGGCGGCTGCCCTCATTGCGTGATCCCCCGGTCAAGGGGGGCTGTGACTGGACAGAAGTATCAATATAGGCTGACGGGGTCGTTGCGAAACAGCTTGCCATCGGCTGTTTTCCGGACAGATGGGTGCCGCTCTGCACCTTAATTGGCCGTCTTTGATAAAAAATGAGAGAGAAGGAACGAACAACTATAAGTAGCTTCGTATTTCTTCCGATCTTTTACAGGTGGTCCTGGCGCATCCTCCGATGTCGCTTTCCGTTTTAGGGTTCGTCAGCTAAAGTATTCAGGTCGCTGGATATGAAGTTTTCAAAGTGCAAAGGGAGAAATAAAAAACCCCTCGCTTTTCATGCCGAAAAACGAGGGGGCTGCACACCCTGAATTTTTAAATTTTTTCAATAATTTTTTTCAGCTTGCCGAGGATACGCATTTTTCTTTTATGAACCGCGTTGTGCAAAACGCCGTGAATTCTTGCGTACTGGCGTTCTGTCAGGCCGTGATAGTACAGGGTATCTATCAGCTCCAGCTCCGCCTCTGTCAATTTTTTGAGCGCCTGACGAAGCCTCGCACACATAATGTGCGTGATGGCTTCGTTTTCCACATCCGTATAGAGATCCCGGAGGATTTCTTCGCCGTTCCGATCCTCGTTCTCAAGCGCATGATACGACACCTCTCCGTTCAGCCTGGCTTCCTCCTGAATGTACTTGCTCCTGCGCCTGTTCTGATATTCCTTTTTATAATCCTCAAAAGGAACTTCCATCAGGCAGCCGTGAAGGGGCAAAAAATATCGATCCGCGTATTCCGGATTCCGCTCTGTTCCAAGATATAAAGTCGTATATGAAATTTCTCGATATGTTCCGTTTTCGATAATAAAGCAATGTTTGAACTCTCTCATAGACTTGTCCTCCGTTTTCTGAAATTTTGATAATGAGTCAAAATATCAGAAGCGGAGGAGCGCGGCAGCCAAGTGAAAACGCTGGAGGCCGCTTGTTTGTTGAATAGGGTCGAAATATACAGAAATTTGTCAAATAAAAAACCGCAAGATACTGTCTATATCTTGCGGTGTCCTGGACACGATTTTGATTTATTTCGTAGGGAGAATAATATATGAATGGAAATGGTTCTCGAAAAAAGGCCGCAGAAATCCAGCCAATGCCTTTTAGGCGCCGGGAGCTTTCAATAGACCTTAGTTCATTTTGTGAAGCGTCTCTTACTGTAGCCTGCTCACCATTGCTTACCCCTTTTGAGTCTTGGATTTAGGATCTAAGCGTATCGAAAGCAATTTGCCGGCCGACGATATATTGAGACACAAAAACCTGCCGCTTCATTCATAGAAGGGCAGGTTTTTTACCGTTTCTGGATTTCGTTACGGCGGCCAGGCTGTCATAATGCTGTTCGGCATGTTAGACCCTGTAGCTTTGCGCCCCCGGTTTTCACCGGGTTTGCCCTTATCGATTATTCCGTTTAACTTTTTAATTGCTTCATTTGTTTCATCTTCACTTTTAGAGTTACTCTTTGCTTCTGAACAGAATTTATCATTTAATGAGCGTGTCGTGCAGCGCAAACTTTGACCGCCACATCAGCGGCTGATACAGCATTAGAAGTATAATAATCAGCGCCTACATGTTTCGCGAATTCCTCCGTTACTGGAGCCCCGCCGATCATAAATGTCACGTTTTCCCGAATGCCCTTCGCCACAGCCTCAGCAATCACATTGCTTATTTCTTTCATCGTTGTCGTCAAAAGAGCTGAGCAGCAAATTATCTCCGCCCCTTCCGAGATGGCAGCCTGTATAAACTTTTCCGCAGAGACATCCATCCCAAGATCTACGACATCAAGCCCCTTACCTTCCATCATCATGCGAACCAGATTCTTGCCGATATCGTGCATATCGCCAGCCACAGTACCTAACACCACTTTGCCTGTTGCTCTGGCACCGCTGGCGGCCAAATAGGGCTTCAGGATTTCGGAACCGGAGTTCATAGCCCTCGCCGCAATCAAAACTTCAGGAATGTAAACTTCGTTGTTTTTGAATTTAACTCCGATAATCTCCATACCGGCAAGCAAGCCGTCGTTTAGGATGCTCTCCACAGAAATGCCTTCGTTCAGTGCTTTCTGCACCAGATCTTTGACGCCTTTTAAATTGCCGTCTTGAAGGTTTTCGGAAATTTCATTCAGAATACTCATATATACCCTCCTTATCCAATCATAGACTATCACTTTGATTCATTTATAAATTGAGCTCTACCGACGGATTCCAACCGCCTAACGTTCGATTTCCTCGCGTGCGATTTGAGCCCATCTCTTGATATTTTCCGGATTATTCCCCAAGGTGTGATTATCTTTCATGATCAGCTCAACCCGGTTGTTCCGCGTTATTTGCAGCGAATTGCGCAGATTATCACGTATGAAAACTTCATCCATTACCGGTTCTGCCAGATGGGAAGGTGAAGGTTTCAGCGAATAAATATAGTCATGTTTCAACTTGTCAGCCATCATCACCATATTGGCCCATGGTGATACGGATACTCGGCGTAGGTTCTTTACAGTCTTTACAATGTCAAACCTTTGATCCATCGGTTCACAGCAACCATAGCAAGTCAGCCCAAACCGATCCATGAGACTCTTCTGGTATGGAAATATAAATTCTTTGAACATTGCCAGAGAAATTCCTACTGTCACTTGGCTTTCAGCCAATCCCCACATGTGCTTTGTAATCACATGTCCATCAAAGTCCGGTCCGGGCAGTTCATCGGTGTAGCCGATCCCGCCGGAGCCCACATATGTACCATCGTTGTTGAGGCATAGCAGCTTATTATTCTGCAGCCAGTCAAGCCGATTGTTGACACCCAGATAAATCAATGCCATGACTTCGTGCACCTTATCGGGCTCGTCATAGAAGTCATACATCAATCTTTCCAAACCCCGCAGGAATACCAGGTCGTCAGTCAAGCCAACGGACCAGAACCAAACGGTATTCGATCGCACATCCAGGATTCCGTCGAACATATCATGAGCCAGTGCAAGTGACCAATCAGTGGCATCATGGTCAATGGTAATAGCAGGCTGCGTGATCTGCGAAATCTGACTGTAATCTTCCAAAATGGTCTCTATATGATAAGCCTTGCCATCTTCGGCCGTTTTCTTCTCGGTAACTGCACGGGAGCTGCCGGCGACGCCCCATTGAGCCTCTTTGTAGATATAAGGAACTGAGAATACGGCTTCTACAACATAATCGTCATTTATCTCATTTCCCCAGAAGATCTGTTTGCGCAAGTGATCCTCCCAATGCCTGGCTACGCTGTGCGTACAACGGATTGTACTTTCGGGGATGATCTCGTTCCAACCATTTTCAGGATCGCAGAGAATGACCGGTCGTACCAATTCCAATTTGTTGTGACGCTTCCAAAGCGTCTTACGCTCTGCCATGATTGGCCGTGCCGCAATTTCAGCCACCTGCAGCGCCAATTCCTTCAATATCATCTTGTCTGCTTCAGGAACCACCGGATCAGAATAGTCGGCAGTGTTGAAATTGACCCTGAAATTAAGCTGTTCAAACATGATGGAAACCCTCCTTATACTATTTGATTTGCTAAGTAAAATATAAATTTCAGTTCCTCTTATTTACTTGCCGGAGTTTTCTTCGATGTACTTTCTGGCCTTCAGCGCGTATTCCAGAGGGTTCGCTATTGCAGGATCCTGCTCCGCCTCCACGACCATCCAGCCTTCAAAATTACTATCATTGATTATCTTGAAAATCGGCGTAAAATCGATAGCTCCGTCACCCGGAACTGTAAATGTACCAGCACGTACCCCATCGAGAAAGCTCATTTTTTCGCTTCTGACCTTTACAATCACTTCCGGTCTTACATCCTTCAGATGTACGTGTGCAATCCGGTCAATGTACTTCTTCAGCACCGTGAGGCATGCATCGACATTGCCTTCCGAATAGTAAATATGGCCTGTGTCATAAAGGAGATATACATTTTTCTGAACACTGCCCATGAAACGGTCGATTTCCTCGATTGTCTGGATCCCTGTTCCCATGTGGTGATGGCAGGCTAGCTTCATTCTTTTTTCATCTGCCAAATCTGCCATTCTATTATATCCCTTTACCACCTTATCCCACTGTTCTTCTGTATAAACTGGTTTCGCATCAAAGATCGGTTTATTCAACCCCTGGATACTGTTGCCGACTTCTGCCGCTCCGATTACTCTTGCGCCCATTTCATAAAGAAAATCTCTTTGTGCAACGAATTCTTCCAGAACTTCTTCTTCCAACTTCGTTGTAAAGCAAGCACTGAACCATGCGTTGCAGATTTCGATGCCTCGGAGTGCCAGAGCCTTCTTCAGTACTTCAGTGTCTTTCGGGTACTTGTTTCCAACTTCGCTTCCTTTAAACCCTGCCAATGCCATTTCACTGACGCATTGTTCGAAAGTATTTTCGCTGCCAAGATCAGGCATGTCGTCATTAGTCCATCCAATCGGGGCTATTCCAATTCTGATTCTTCTGTTTTCCATCTCATTACCATCCTTTATTGATTACTTATTCATTGACTCCGTTTATTAAACTACTATTCAAACTTGTTTTGATTGTGCTGCACATCTGACCATCATAGAAATGCAGAAGCTCAGATGTATCAGTATAAATTAGGAAACATCAGCAATTTATCAAACTGCGCCGGATCATGGGAGAACCAGATCTCAGCATCATACTTCTTCTGATATTCCCGAACCTTTCCAACACTTTCTTGAAAAGCGGCGGAATCATTCATAAATCCTGGCAATGCGCCTTCATAGATCGCTCTGCACGTAACCGCATCTCCTGTCAGGATCCTTGTGCCACTTTCAAGTTCAAGGATGCAGCCAAGGCTGCCCGGCGTATGCCCCGGTAGTGTGATCAGTTTGATCCCCGGAAATATCTCCGTATCTTGGTCGATGTAATGATACTTTTTCACAGGGCAGAGCACTTCATGCCTTACATACCACCCATGTGATTCCGCATCTGCTGAATTCATAACAACAGAGCATGCATACATCATCTCTCTCCTACTTACAAAGAACTCCGCAGTGTCTTTGAACATCTGGATATAGCCGGTATGATCCATGTGCAGATGGGAAAAGATCACATAGCGGATGTCCTCCGGCTTCAGTCCCAGTAATGCCAGCTGCTTCTCCAGTGCCAGCTCATCTGAACCTTCATATTTATCATATTTCGTAATATGCATCGGCCATGTTTTTGCCGAATTGGGTCGGGACCCAAGATCCCAAAGAATCCATCCGGCGTCCGGATGCCGGATGATGACCATGGAATGGGGCGACCTGAACCATTTCGCTTTGATGTCAGGATCATCCCATGTCATGACGGTATTGAAACTGATCATAAAGTTGGAATCCACAATTCCAAACCCGCATGGGAGGATTCCCGCTTTCAGCCCTTTCATCCTTGTTCTCCTTATCAATAATCCAGGTTGTCCGGGTCAAATCCGGAATATCCGCAATCCGTCACGCCGTCGATAAGTCTGGAATCCTCTTCCGATATTTCAAAATCAAAGATACACAGATTTTCCGTCATGCGGGCCGGTGTCACTGATTTTGGAAGGATTACAAATCCCTTCTGGAAGATCCAGCGCAGCGTGACTTGCGCCACGGACTTTCCATATTTGTCCGCAAGAGCTATCAGGGTCTCGTTCCCAAAGATCCCGCCATTTGACAGCGGCCCCCAGGACTCGAGCTGAATCCCGTGCTGTCTGCAAAAGGCTGCTGTATCATCCTGTAAAAATCCCGGATGGTATTCGATCTGGTTGATCATCGGCTGCACCGATGCATATTCCATGAGCGGCTCCAGATGATGCTGACGGAAATTGCTCACTCCGATCGCTCTGATCCTGCCTGCCTTGTAGAGCTCTTCGAAGGCTCTCCAAGTCTCATTGTTCGCTTCCTGCCAGTTGGTTCTCGAGGCCTTGGCGATAGGCCAGTGGATCAAATAGAGATCAAGATTGTCAAGCTGCAGATCTTGCATCGTCTTCTCAAAAGCAATCATAGTTGTATCATAGCCCTTGAAATCATTCCAAAGCTTGCTGGTGATGAACAGTTCGTCTCTCGCGATCCCCGACTCTTTAAGAGCGAACCCCACGCTTGACTCGTTTCGGTAGATCGCCGCGCAGTCGATGCATCGGTATCCAGCTTTTAGGGCTTCTCTGACGGATTGCTCAGCAGCATCCTCCGAAGTCCGATAGGTACCGAAGCCGATCGCCGGGATATTGACGCCGTTTTGTAATGTATAGTATTGATTCATGCTCTTATCTCCTCGGCCAGATCTTTGCGTCATTCTCAAGGAGCCAGGTGTATCTCGGGTCGTTATCTCTGGATACCCACGGATTATCCTTAAGGTGCCGGATCATCCAGCAGTAATACATGGCAAACCCGGGTGCCGCAGCCTGCGGATGGGTCGGTCCTCCCGGAATGAAGAATGCACTCCGATCCTTGATCATAAACGCTTCATCTCCAAGAAATGCCGCGCCGAAGCCCTCCGGCCGGTCAAAGCGATAGAAATATACCTCCGGCTGATCGTGTCCATGAGGGATGTAGCTGGACCAGCGTCCCGGATAGTTGATCAGTTCTCCCATGACCATGTTGGAATAGGGGGCGTTTCTGTAATCAAAAACCGTTCTGCAGGCACGACGGGCCGTATTTTCCCAGACTCCGTCGCCGAAGATCTCGGTGCCAACATCATCCTGGGTATACAGCTTCGAAGCGAAACTGCTTTCGTTGGTCGTCTTTTGGATCAAAAGCTCCGCAGCGTCCTTTGTGGTGACTGTGATCTCAACTCCCTTTGCCGCATGCAGCACCACAGGGTTTTCGTCGAAGATGGAGCGTCTCACCGCATTCGCTTCCTGACCTTCCCACCGGAACGTCACCTCACCGGTCAGCAGCAGGACTGCCGTTTCCTTCTCAGGCTCTGAGATGACCAGAGTTTCGCCTGCTTCCATCACCTGGATGCCGATGTCCATCAGCATGTCAGGGTGATTATGCTCCATATTGCAGATCTCGTTATAACCTTTTTTCATTTCACCGTAAACTGTAACCATAATTTTCTCCTAATATTTGATCATGAACTTACGGATGATTTTGACAAGATCGTCATAGCCGCCTGCGAACTGGTCCAGCGTCTTGTTGACCGGTCCGAAGGTGTCGAATTCAGTAATGCTCATCTCATCATATGCTTTGATAAAGTCCGGGATCTTTCTCAGTTCCTTGATGTAGTATGGATCCACTTCGTTGTCCATCCGGGCCTTGATCTCAAAATCGGAACTGTTGAACGGCACCTGGTTCTTGTAAGGGATGGTCATGATCATGTCACCGCCGATGAACTCCAGCCACTGGAGCGGTGTCCGGTAGGCCGCGGAAAGCATCTTGGTCTTGTATCCTCTTTCGTTGTAGATCTTGTATGCTCTCTTTACGCAGGCGATCCCGGCATAGTACAGCGCGCATGGATCCACGCATATGTTTTTCTTGTCGGCCACTTCCTTCAGCCAGTCGTCCAGTCTGCCTACCATAATGGTACAGACGGGGTTGATCTCTGAATTGTCAAGGCCTTCTGCTTCTCTTCTCTTTAATCCTCTTTCCACAGCCTCGCCTACAGCGATGGCCTGAGTCGCGGAGAAGGACACCGTCGCATTGATGCTGATGCCGCGGTAGGTCATTTCTTCAAATGCCCTGATGCCTGCGGAAGTCGCCGGTGCCTTGACCTGCATATTCGGAGCCAATGTATTGAAGTAGACTGCCTGTTCGACGAGTTTTTCCCAGTTGTTGAAATACTTTGTGTTGGTCTGGATAGAAAGCCTTCCGGTTCCGGTTTCCGTATCGAACAACGGCTCGAGAAGCTTTGCACCGTCAACAGCCATCTTCTCGATGACGGTCCATGCAAGCTCGTCTTCCGAAGAAGTCGGATTGTCCTTCACAAGCTGTGCGATGTAATCGCGATAACCATCCAGTTCTTTTTCCAGAACACCCTTTACGATAACCGGGTTTGTTGTGGCTCCCACTGCGCCTCTCTCGATAGCATAAGTGAGTTCTTTGATGGAACAGGAATCGTTCCAGTACTTGGTCATTGGGAATTTTTGTGTCATTTCAAGTAACTTATCCATTTTTATACCTCCTAGTATTGTCTTGCTTGCTTTAATTCTTCTTTGATATTCGCTGCAGCTTCTTCAACTTCCTTATGGGCTGACACCTGGGCGGTACCCACTCTCCACCAGCCGTCGTAGTTTCCCGTCATCGTTCCTGAGATCGTCTTGATGTCAAACAGGCAGGTTTCCTTCTCCTTGGCCGCCTTCTTCGCTGCCTTGTGAAGATCGGAGACTGTTTTCACCGTGTAGCCATTTCCGCCGTAGGCCTTGGCGAGCATTGCATAATCCACATCGAGATATTCGCCGGTCAGACGGCCGGTCTTCTCCTCCTTCTTCCGGTATTCATTTCCGAAGCTTGGGATCCCCTGACTTCTCTGCAGGTTATGGATGCACTGGAAGCCGTGATTGTCAAGGAGCACGATATTGATTTTCAGATCCTGCTGAAGGCTTGTAAGGAATTCAGAATGCAGCATGTTGAAACTTCCATCACCCACAAGCACATAGACATCCCGTTCCGGCTCCGCCAGCTTGACTCCGAGGGCTGCATTCACCTCATACCCCATGCAGGAGAAGCCGTATTCCACATGATAGACTCCCTCAGCCCGGCATCTCCAGACTCTCTCGACATCGCTTGGGAGGCTTCCCGATGCGGTGACGATAATGGCATCCTTTGCGGTCATCTTCTCATTGAGTTCTCCGAGTATCGTTGTTTGGATCAGCGCCTCGCGGATCGGACTCTCCAGGGTGTAAAGCCGGTCGACCTCATCATCCCAAACTTTTCTTTCCTTTTCAATCTCGCCCTGATAGCCGCTCCGGTATCCGAGCTTTCCAAGACCGCTAATGACCGCCTTCATGGCAAGCTTAGCGTCGGCCAAGATCGGCATCCCGTTCATCTTATATGCGTCCATGGCATTGAGGTTGATGGAAATCACTGAAAGATCAGGATTCTGATACTGCCATTTAGAGCTGGTGTGGAAGTCATTGAGCCTGGTCCCGATCCCGATCAGAAGGTCCGCTTCCAGTGCGAGACGATTGGCTGAAGAAGTACCAGTGGTCCCGATGCCTCCAAGGTTCATCGGGCAGTCCCAAAGGACGGCTCCTTTGCCAGCCTGGGTTTCCGCGAAGGGGATCTGAAACGTTTCCGCAAGCTCCTGAAGCTCTTTTGCCGCGTCAGAATACTTCACGCCGCCGCCACATACGATGAGTGGCTTTTTGCTGCAAGAAATCATCTGTACGACTCTTTTCAGTGCCGCAGGTTCAATCTCCCGTCTCTGGATGTAATGGACTCGCTTTTCCAGGAACTCCACCGGATAGTCATAGGTCTCTCCCTGCACATCCTGCGGAAGGCACAGCGCAACAGCTCCCGTTTCTGCAGGGTCCGTTAGGACTCTCATGGCATTGATCGCTGCCGTCATCAGCTGTTCCGGCCTGCTCACGCGGTCCCAGTATTTGCATACCGGCTTGAAGGCGTCATTTGCCGTAATGTTGTAATCATGGGGCTGCTCGATCTGCTGCAACACCGGATCAGGCTGCCTGCTTGCATAAGTATCCGAGGGCAAAAACAGCACCGGGATCCGGTTTGACGTCGCTGTCCCTGCAGCCGTCACAAGGTTCAGTGCGCCTGGTCCGATGGAGCTTGTTACTGCCATGATCTGCTTCCTGTTTTTCTGTTTTGAATATCCCATTGCGATGTGACCGATCCCCTGCTCACTTTTGCCTTGGATGAAGCGCAGACTGTGATCCCCTGATTCTAACGCTTCCCCGAGTCCCACCACGTTGCCGTGGCCGAAGATCCCCAGGACTCCTTCCACAAACTTGATCTCTTTGCCGTCTACTTGTATATATTGATTGTCTAAGAATTTCAGCAGTGCCTGCGCCATCGTCATTCTTTTTGTTTCCATCTTCTTTAACACCTTTTCCTTTCCGTGTGACACCTGCGATTCATTTGATTTATAACGCATCCGTAGAAAATTTTCCTACATTTTTTTTGCGTTTCAACGAGGCGGGGGGTATGCCCACCGTCTGTGAAATTAAGTTGAACCAGCCACCTGAAGAGGTAGACTCTCCGCCTCGTTATTATGTTTTTATTGTGCATAGAGAGGGGGCTGTGACAATTTATCCTGCCACAGCCCTTACTCCCTTGGATTAATCAATTAATCGATAATCACTAAAAATGAGGAAATCTTTAGTGACGCTCTATTTTGCTAATAATTCTCTTTCAATGCGTTCCCTGGCCTCTGGCGCCTGTTTTGCCATTTTTTCCGGGAAGCCGAACATCGATACGCATGCGATGTTGTCGCCGCCGACCTTTGGTGCTTCCGATTTCAACTGCCTTTTTGCAAAGTCCATATCGCGCAGGGTCTCAAAGATCCCCGGAAAGTCAACATCGCCTTCACCCATCGCAAGATGCTGATGGATCGTGATGTCGGACGCGCCGCGGCTGTTGAGCCAAGGCGGATTTGCGATATATCTGCAGTCCAAAGTCTGGTTGAAGGTATCGGCAAACAATACATGTGTCAGCTCATCGCCTGCATATTTCAGCATGGACCTCACATCTCCCTTACCCTGATCATAGAAGAATCCATGAGGAGCGGAATATACATAACCAAGGTTCTTGGAACGGAACGACTTGATCATATCGCAGGTCTCATTGTTGAGCTCGCAGAAATCATAGGGATGTGACTGGATCTCTACACGGAGGCCTTCCCTTTCAATGATGGGCAGAAGCTCTTCCATGGACCGGAACCACATGCCGTTGCAGATCTCCTGCTGATTCGGATCGCCGGAAAGTTCGGTATTGATAACCGGTACGCCCATATTCACGGCAATTTCGATAATCTTCTTCCAGTTTGTCACTGCATGCACTCTTTGTTCTTCTGTCGGACCGGACCAGCGGTAGACAACGATAAAGGACGAAATCTCAACGCCGGTCTCTTTCAGTGCTTTTCTGTATTCAGCCTCACATTCTTTTGAGAAGAGAGGATGCTTGTAGAACGGATTGATGCGCGGATGCGGCGACTGTTCGATATATTTGTATCCCCAGTCCGCCACCTGGTGCACCATGTCGTTGATGCTCATTTGTTTTGCAAGGACATCGACGTCAAATGCGATCTTCATAGGATACTCCTTTCTTGATATCAGCTACGATGTTTCTTTTAATTACTTTGAAACATCCGGGCTCAAACGGATTACCAATATTTTGCGACATGCTTGCGGGTCATTTCCGCAGCTGTCTTCACATTTTCTTCCTGTGAAAGCTCATAATAAGCAGGACGGAAGACCTCCATCGTGCAGACATCTCCTTCGAAACCAATTTTCTTCAGTATATCGGCAAAGCGCTTATGATCGAGGCAGTCGCCCGTTTCATCCGGCCACAGACGCTTTGTGTCATTGTTGTATGCTGCTCCGCAAGGCATGTTTTCCATACCGTTTAGATGCCAGATGAAAATCTTTTTGCCATCTGTTTTTTCCATGAATTCAAAGCTGGAGGCCATTGCATGGAAGTGATACTGATCAACAGTAATTCCAACCAGAGGACTGTCGACAGCCTGAACGACGGCATAAGCATCCTCGAAGCGATTGATCGTCATGGTTGGTGCTCCGATGAATTCGATGGACAGCCTGATTCCATGAGGTTCAACTTTCGTGACCATCTCCTTCAGCACCGCGACTGCATCTTCTTTGATATCGTCCAGTGTTGCATGTACGCTCAAATCCATGGACGGAACGACGACGATGGTTTTGCAGTTGAACATATTGCAGCGGCGTATAATTTCGTCCAGTTCCGCCATTACGGCATCCTTTTCCGCCTGTGTTTGTTTCATGTTAAAAAAAATCAGTGCATTGTAGGACAGCATTTTGAGCTTATGGCTTGGATCATTAAACCATGCGCTCAGATCTTCAAGAGTGTATTTCCCTGCTGCGAGATCACGATCGAGACATTCTGACTGAATGTCAATATAATCGAAGCCATACTTTTCGCATAAGTCAAGATCCTTCAGAACAGAATGATCTTTGCAGAAACGGTTACAGCCTTCATTAAAACCAATTTTCATGATATTTCTCCTTTTTATTTATAAAACTCCGGTGTTTCATCTACGATGACTTTTTCGATTTTTCCTGACTTTTGTGCCGCTACCAGTGCATCCGCCGTAACTTCTGCAATATAACCATCCCAGGCGTTCGGACCTGCCACTTCAAACTTGGCGGCATGATCGAGCCAGTCCTGCAGTTCAACGTCATAAGAATCGATGAAGCGATTGATCCAATTCGTCTCAATGTTCGTCGCCAATTTTCCAGCTTTGCGAATCGTCGGGAAGGATGGAGCCGGCATATGTATAACGCCGTCCTCGCAGACCACTTCACAATTGATGTCATATCCAAATTTGCAGTTTACGAATACTTCCAGCATTACTGTAATGCCCTTTTTACTCTTCATAACCATGACCTGTGGATCTTTGAGTGCCGAATGAGCAAATTTAGTATTGGCTCCCATGATGACCTGCACGGAATCCCAATCATCGCCAAGAAGCCAGTGCAGGCAGTCGATTTCATGGATCGCGGTATCGGTTACAGCCATTTCAGTGGAATAGGATTCATCCACTTCAATCGCACGATGGGTGCACTTGACTACAAGCGGGCTGCCAAACTCACCGGAATCAAGCAGATCCTTGACCTGATTATATCCTTTGTCATAACGACGCATAAAACCAACCTGTACCAGATGTTTTCCTGCTGCCATTTCTGCCTTGACTACTTCTAAACTGTCTACGGCAGTTGTGCACAGCGGTTTTTCGCAGAAAACCGGTTTTCCTGCTTTGATGGCCGCAAGAACTGCTTCCTTATGAGCAAAACCGGGTGAGGTAACGACCAAAGCATCGACTTCAGGGCTGTTTGCGATCGCCTCAATGTCAGTAAAGATTTCGACAGGGTTTCCCGTTACCAGCGAAGCTGCCTTTTTTGCGCTCTCTTCAAATACATCATATACCGCAGAAACTGCAGAACCCTGCAATTTTCCAGAAAGTCTTTTGATATGTTCGCGGCCTATTGCGCCGCAACCAATTACACCTACTTTAAGCATAAAGATTATCCTCCTAATTTGTGTTTTAAAATTGTTCTTTTACTATGTTCTCGTGAACGCATAATGCATATATTAAGGTGAGCGCTGATTGTTGCTGCGTTCACCTACTTGAAGGACCTATTTGAATTGAAGTCTAGAAAGAAAGTCCTGGAGTTTCCTATATGTCTTTAATAATGTTCATACGTTCTTTGAGTTTTATTATAGTTCTGTGTTCTCGTGAACGCAAGCACTTTTTTATATTTTTTACATTCACCTTATTGTTCCAGCAAAGGACATATTTTCTTCGGCTGGCCGTAACGATTCGGGCTGGTCAATATTTACAGGTTATACTTCGTTTTAATAACAATATCGGTATAGAGAAACTCTTCGTCGAACCTGGTTCCGTTAATCAGATGATTATAAAGCAGGATAGGAGGCTTATAACCTTGCTGCATGGCTCCCTGCCCGATTAGAAGATCGATACTGCCTTCTTCCAGCAGATTGCAATTCTGCGGAGTCAGATCATATGCAATCACGTGAATCTGCGACTTTTTCTTTGTATCGATCAGAGCCTGACAAACGCCGCTCTGCCCGTTTGCAATTACAAAGATTCCCGCTAAATCAGGATATTCTTGAAGAGTATGTATGGTCAGTTCATATGCATAGTCGTCCTTATCAAAACAGCATTGTAACGGTAAAAGATCAATACCGGGATGCTGTTCGCATTCTTTGGAAAATCCGAGATACCTTTGCTGGTGTGCTACTTTCTTCAAGTGTCCTGTCAGAGGAAAAACCTTACCACTGCCGCGCAAAACCAGATCCATCAGATACGCACAGGTCTGCCCGCTGCGGAAAGAATCCTGTCCGACATAACACAGCCTCTTCGTTCCCGGCATATCCGAGTTGAATGTGATTACCGACATATTGCTGCTTTCTACTAACTTATTGATATATATCCTCAGATCTTCATCGTCAACACCAGTAAGCGCAAGTGCCTGCACCCCTCTTTCAACGAGCCGGTCTATGGCCTCGATGGTTTGCTGTACATCAACTGAATCTAAGAACTCTGTTATAACTTCTGCGCCCATATCGTGAAGCTCCGTCGTTGCCTTGTGGATTCCTTCAATCACTAGTTTCATGAAGGGTGTATTGCTTGAATGAACAATCACTCCGATGATAATTGTTTTTCTTGTCAATGCGAGGGCTCTTCCCATTCGGTTGGGACGATATCCCAGTTCCTTAGCAGTTTTCAAGATCAATTTTGCAATTTCCGGATTTACTCTACCTCGATCATGCAGCGCACGATCTACCGTACCTCTTGATACGCCAACAATTTCCGCGATTTCTTTTAATGTTACGCTCATTATTTTACTCCTAATTTTTAATAAAATATTAATATTTATGTTAAAATATCTCATGATTGCGGTATATAGCCTAAATGTCTGCTTATGCACAATATGCACGCACGACATTAAATTAACATATCATTCGTCATAAAGCAATCAGTAATTCTAAGAATATCCCATAGCCAACTTAAATTTTTTATTAGACGCTGTTATTTTCAGGTAATTTCGCTCTTGGTTAAGTTGATTTTGTGTGCATTGCACACTTGTTAAAAATTTAATTAAAAATTTAAGAAATTTTCTTGTTGATTTCATGAAAACAACGTGCTATCCTATGTCCATGCAGAGCTTGTGCACGAGAACGCACATGTTTAGCACTAAATAACATTGCAGTGTGCATTGCACGCAAAAAGAGGAGTAAAGGAGAAAAAAAGTATGAAATCAAAAAAAATTATGTCCTTGTTACTAGCAGGCATACTATCTGTTACTATGTTAGTAGGCTGTGGCAACTCCGAACCGGCACCTTCCGATGAGGGTTCTTCCGATGAAAAACAGAAGCTAACATTGATCATGTCACAACGTGATGAGTGGCTAGGTACATTAGAAGCCGCAGCAAATCAGGCGGCCGAAGATTTGGGCTATAGTTTGAACTCTTTGGATTCCCAGTCTGATGTAAGTAAGCAGATTCAGTTCGTTGAGACTGCCCGTAACAACGGCGAAAAGGCAATCATTGTAAATCTGGTCGATCCTAACATTGCCAAAGATATCATAGAAGCAGCCGGCGACATGAAAGTTGTCTTTGTAAATCGTCCTCCTGCAGACACCAGCTTACTTAACGAAAATGTAGTATATGTAGGCTCCAATGAAATGACTTCTGGTAAATTCCAGGGTGAATGGCTTGCAGAGCACTTTAAGGCAGCAGGCAAGACGGAAATCAAATACATCTTACTTAACGGTATTTTGGGTCAGGTTTCTACAACAAACCGTACCAAGTCTGTGCTGCAAGCTCTGGCAGACAATGGTATTACAGCAACTGAAGCGTCCGCTCCGTTGGCTTGCGACTATGACCGTGCGAAAGCAATGAACCAAATCGGGCCGCTTCTCAGTTCCGGCATCGAGTATGACTGCATCATCGCTAACAATGATGCAATGGCACTCGGCGCAATTGAAGCAATTGAACAGCAGGACATGGATCCTTCTGCAAAGCCGATTGTTGGTATTGATGCAACGGCTGACGCATGCGCTGCAGTACAGTCCGGCAAACTTGCTATGTCCGTATTCCAGGATCCACAAGGTCAGGGAACTGGAGCTATCCTTGCAGCAATAAATCTGATCGAAGGTAACGCGATTAACGAAGGCCTTGATTACCAGATCGATACCGATATCCCTTACATCGTATGGGTGCCGTTTGAGCCTGTAACTCCTAAAAATGTTGCAGACTACCTCAAATAAAGAATCATTGAAGTGAAGTTATGGCAGTGCATTCGAAGATCGGCATTGCACTGCCATAATCACAAAAGTAGTGATATAATGTATGCGGGGCCTCCGGTCCCATACTACCTTGGCAGTAGAAATCAACAACGTAAAGAGTGTCCTTTATTCCATCGCAGCTTCAGCTGCGATGGAATAAAGGACAGCGTAGCAAGCTATAAGCTTGCGGAGGAGTTCCTGAAAGGAACGTTGTGATTTCCTTGCATAAGTTGGCCAACAATTTGCATCGCATATTGGGCGAGCTAATAATAGTAGGAGTGAATATCAGTGAGCGAAGAATACATTCTTGAAATGCATGATATCGTTAAAGAATTTCCCGGTGTGAAAGCATTAAAAGGCGTTCAGCTAAAAGTGCGCCCAGGTACGGTACATGCGCTCATGGGAGAGAACGGTGCCGGAAAGTCCACATTGATGAAATGCTTGATCGGTATCTATAAACCAACCTCAGGCAAAACAATATATAAGGGACAAGAGATTTCCTTTTCCAATACTCTCAGTGCGATGAAAGCGGGAATTTCTATGATCCATCAGGAGCTCAGTCCAGTTTCTGAAAGAAGCGTGTGTGAAAATGTCTGGATGGGACGTGAACCGCGCAGAGGAATCATTGTTGACCATAAAAAAATGCGCGAAGACTGCTTAGAGCTTTTTAAAAAATTAGGTCTTGATCTTGACCCGGATGAAAAGATGGGCAACTTAACTGTTGCAAAGATGCAAATGGTCGAAATTGTAAAGGCAATATCGTATAACTCTTCTGTAGTCATTATGGATGAACCTACTTCAGCCTTGACAGATTCAGAAGTAGAGCATCTTTTTAATATTATTGAGGATTTGAAATCGAAAAATGTAGCGATTATTTATATTTCTCACAAAATGGATGAAATATTCCGTATCAGTGATGAGATTACTGTGTATCGCGACGGTGAATATATTACGAGTGACCGGGCAGAAAACTTGAACATCGACAAATTAATTACGCTCATGGTTGGACGTACAATGGATAAAATGTTTCCTAAAGTCGAGTGCTCTATCGGGGAAACTGTCCTAAAGGTAGAAGGTCTAAGCTCTGGCCGTGCGTTCCACGATGTGTCGTTTGCGCTGAGACGCGGAGAAATCCTATGTTTTGCAGGACTGGTTGGTGCCGGACGCACCGAAATTGTCGAGACAATTTTCGGTATACGCACGCGTACCGCAGGAAAGATTTACAAAGGGGGCAAAGAGCTGCACATCAAGTGCCCCGAAGACGCCATTTCCAACAAGATTGGTCTGTTAACCGAGGACCGACGAGGGAATGGTATCATCAGTCTGCTCAGCGTGGCGGATAATACTGTGCTTGCCAATTTGAAGAAATATGGCTTTCCTCTTAAGCATTCCAAAATACGTGCTGACGCACATGATTTTGTAAGTAAACTGAATGTTAAAACACCAAATCTTGATACGCCGATCGCTAACCTTTCCGGCGGAAACCAGCAAAAGACGTTGGTAGGGCGCTGGCTTTTGACAGATCCGGATATTTTGATTGTCGACGAACCCACTCGAGGCATTGACGTTGGTGCCAAGGCAGAAATACACTCTCTGATTACAAAACTTGCGGGAGAGGGAAAAGCGATTATCATGATCTCCTCCGAGTTGCCTGAAGTGCTGGGAATGGCAGATCGTGTGCTGGTGATGCATGAAGGTACGATGACCGGTATCCTTGATCGGAAAGATGCAACATCAGAGTTAATTATGAAATACGCAACCGGCGATGCAGCGCCGCAAAGTGAGTAACGTGTAAAGGAGAGAGCTTATCATGAGTAATACGCTAGCAAGTAAAAGAGATTTTGATGTTAAAAAGTTTATTTCACAGAATTCAATTTGGCTCGTTTTAGTTATTATGGTTATTGGTTTGCAGATAGTAAATCCTGTATTCCTGACAACCAACAATTTGAGGACAATGCTAGAAGGCGAATCAATTAAAGGAATATTAGCCTTTGGTATTATGTGGACCATTTTATCCAGAGGAATCGATTTGGGTGCGGGTTCCATTGTAGCACTGGTTTCCGTCATTACAGCGTCACTCGTACAACCGATCGGCGCGGCCAACAAATTATTTCCTGATTTGGTGGCGCTTCCGGGCTGGGCGGCCGCACTTGTAGGGATTGCGGTTGGCGCGGTCGTTGGCGCAATTGTAGGAACCATCATTGCCTATACGAAAATACCGCCATTTATTGCGACCTTGGGATGTCTGTTAATTTGCCGCGCGCTGGCAAAAATGTATTCTCCTCAGCCGGTATCGAATTTGTCTGATGATTTCCGTATCTTTGCAAAGGGCAAGCTGTTCGAAGTAATCCCATCCATCGTTATAATATTCCTTATCGTCTTTGCAATCTCAGGTTTCATGCTGACGCAGACCCGTTTCGGCAAGAATATATACGCGATCGGTGGCAACGATCATGCTGCACGTGTTGCCGGTATCAATGTTGAAAGAAACCTGATCAAAGTATATATTTGGAGTGCCGTATGCGCAGCAATAGGCGGTGTGCTTCTTGCAGCACGTACTGGTTCGGCAGATCCTTCTACATACGGTTTGAATTATGAACTCGATGCGATCGCAGCTGCAACAATCGGCGGAGCCTCTCATACAGGAGGTGTGGCCCGTATCAGCGGTGTCCTTGCAGGAATTCTGGTCTTAGGTGTAATTAATAACGGCCTGGTTCTTTTAAGCGTGGACGATAATATGTCCAGTGTGATCAAAGGTCTGATCATTGTAGGCGCGGTTGTGATCGATATGCGCAAGAACGCCGGTAAAAAATAAAGGTCATTTTTTTCCTCAATTAATATAACGAATGAGCTCCTTCCTCTCTAGAGGATAGGAGCTCATTCGATTTGTCAAGCATTATTCTTAACTCTGGACAGGCGAACTGGTTTCCACGACAACGTGCCGTATCTTTCAAGCCGCGTAATTAAAATAGAGTATCTATATCGTTAACAATATTTGTATATATGACTATAAATAAGCAATCGCCTAAGCAAAAGCAATTAACCTCCTTTAAAGGTATCGCCTTCAACTATTATGTTCCTCAAGAAAGAATCAATTTACCTTTGCCTATTCCATTCATGGTCACAACTGATATTGCGTATGTCCCTGTGACTTGCATGAACTTTTCCCCTTCCTTTTTTATATTAGGTATACTCTAATTTCTACTAAATATATTAAAACTTTCGGCTTATTGTCAGTCATTCTACATCCTTTTCTTTCCTGGCTCTTGACTGCTTCTGATTGATATTATAAATCAACAAGTATAAGCTGTCGTTCAGATGAACGTTCTGGATAGAGATATGAGCCGGTACAGTCAAATCTGACATTTCAAAATTCCATATCCCCTTTACACCTCCATTAACAAGAGTGTCTGCCACTTCTTGTGCGTTTCCGGTACTTGTCGCAATAATACCGATATCGACGGAATGTTTGTTTAAAAACTCGTTTATCTTTGCATAGTCTTTGACTTCGATACCTTTTATAACTTGCCCGATCCGTTTTGGATTAATATTGAAAATCGCTATTATATCAAACCCCATTTGATTGAAACTGATAAAATTTGTAATTGTTCTGCTTAGATTGCCAGCTCCAACAATGACTATTTTATAGGATTTCCCAAGTCCTAAAATCATACTGATTTGATCCCGCAACCCCCTGACGTTATATCCATATCCCTGTACACCAAGCGAACCGAAATTATGTAGATCCTGACGGATTTGGGATGCAGTCATTCCCATTTTCTTGCCAAGTTCCGTCGACGATATAACCTCAATTTTTCTTTTTATAAGTTCCCCAAGCGTCCGCCTATAGCAAGGCAACCTTTTTATTACAGCGCTTGAGGCTATTACTCTGTCCTTCATTCGTAATGCACCCGATCCCCCTCTACTGCTACACATTTCTTCCATACCACCATTTCTTCATTCACTGGTCAATTAATTATGTATAGATTTTAATAGATCATGATATTTTTCAAGTCCATCAATAATTGTATTTAGCTCCTCCTCAGTCGCGTTCCGAATTATATTTATTCCAAACCGATTTTTAGAATAGGTAAGTCCCTCAAATTCTGGTGATAGCGATAACCTTATTGACCTTCGATTTTCTTCAGAAGCTTCACGTAATACAATACCTTTGCAAACCAGACGATCCACCGCAACAGAAACATTACTATCAGCCATTTTTAGTTGAACGCTTAAATCATGCAGATTTATCCCTTGGTTTTTAAAAAGTACATCTATTATGAGCATTTGCAGACCGGTTAAATTTTGCTGTTCAGTATATTGATCTGAAAGCTTCTTCAAGTCTTGTTTAATAATTTTAAAAAGAGTAATTATTCTTTCATTATATTGATCCAATTGTTGCTCCGAGTTCAAATTCTTTTCCATGATACCTCCTCAATTGAGACATGCCCCCAGTCCTTGACGGTTCGATTCAACTTTATCTTAATTCTATATAATTCAAAATCAATTTAATGTTATTTTCAAGACCTGTCTTACTTGTATAAATAGAAAGATCATACTGCCTTGCATCTCCCCAATCTTTTCCGGTAAATGCTTGATTGTAGTAAGACCTGTCTTTATCACTTCGCGTAATCATTCTCACGGCAGCGTCCTCCGACACATTGTACAGCTTCTGAATCCGTTCTGTTCTGAAAGGAATACTACTATGTATAAATATACTAATATGGTTCGGATGATCACGAAGGATATGGGAACCGCATCGCCCGATAATAACAGCAGAACGCTCTTTTGCTATCATTTCTATTATCCTGACTTCCTCCTTAAATAACTCCCAATCCGAAGGAATCATAAATTGCGGCGGTGTATAATTGTCAACGGCGGGCAAGGAATGTGATTGAAAATACGATTTCCAGAATGACATTTTTTTCTCATCCATAAATTCAATATTTTCACCCGATACCGATACATGTTCTGCTACTACGATAGACCTAAGCCCCATGCTTGCCATATGTCTTTGAACTCGCTTCAGACTGGCATTAAATCCCTTGAATTCCAATGCCTTTTGAATTTTAGGAGCGCCATACCGCTGCTTGCTTTCGTAATAGATTTTCTTAATATCTTCGTCAAGGGCTTGATTTTCAAGTTCCCTTCTTGACGGCACGCTGTTTAATGCTTTGTAGTATGTGCTTCTTGGAAATTTTAAAACGTTGCATATGCACTTTACGGGATATTGAGATTTGTGGACTTCAATGAAATGTAAGATTTCCTTTATCGTTTTCTTGCGAATATGGCGGTAGCTTTTTTTAAGATTTCACATTCCATTTCGAGCTCGGCAATTCGCTTTTGCATTGCCTTGTAATCCTTAGCTGAGATTTCTTCTCCCTCGGACACTGAAATGGGTGATAGCTTCTTAATCCATTTGTAAATGGTCACATTTGTTACGCCATACTCACGACTCAGGTAAGCGACCGACTGGCCTGAGCGATAAAGATCCACAATCTGTTGTTTGAATTCGTCCGTAAATCGGACACCATTTTTTAGACACTGTTTAACACGCACCTTTCTACTTAAAAATTTTAGCCTGTTAAACTTTTCGTGTCTACACTTTTATACTAACACCACTTTGTGTTATGTAGATAAGGCACCTAGCTAATACATTGAAAAAAGGTAATACCCAAGCCTCCAAAGTTCAGGGCAAAAATTCATTTGCTGATTTTCTTTATAATTACTCTTATGAATTCTATCGGAATATTTATTTAAATAAGACCAACGAAAAGGCGTTGACGAATCCTGCAAGAGTAGCTTTGGAATTCAACTGCATCGGAGGTGTTCATATTGTAAAGGAATGGCTAAAAAACGGCAGAAAAGAATCTGTGGAAGATATTTCAGAATGGACGTTTCAGTTAATTCCTGAGATATTTAGAAAGTTCCTTTAATACTCCCGTCCCTTTCAGCATTTGAGGATGGGAGCTTTTTATAGTGCCTATTCCACAGGATTCATTTTATTAAGCCCACTCTTTTTTTTATTCCTTAATGGGATAAAAAAGATAGTAAGAACTTTTCTGCTAAGGATCCTCCTGCGATATTATCCTTTGCCTCAGCTATCGTGTACCATGCTGCACGGTCAACTTCTTCATTATTGATAACAAAGTTATCATGAGTTACGGTGCAAGAATAACTGAACATTAGTGTATTGCTTTTTTCGTAATATTCACTTTCGTTATAACGAATCTCAATGGCTTCAAGCCCGACTTCCTCTAAAATTTCGCGTTTCACAGCGTTTTCCGCATTTTCATCTTTGTTGATATATCCCGCCACAAAAATATTTCTTGTTTGCCCATATTGCTGAATCAACAAGATTTTGTCGTGCATACGGTTAAATATGATTACACATACCGCCACATTAAAAAGTGGGAAACGGAACTGTCCGCAATCGGGGCAGTATGGTATCATTCCATCAATTTCTAGTTGTTTTTCGGTTAACTCCGCGCCGCATTCAAAACAATATTTCACTCAGACCTCCCGCTCTTCCTGCCTTCATCGCACAATCGCAACTCAAATATATTAGTTATTCCTTTAGCTTTCCTTCGACAACCGTTCGGAGCATATCAATAAACTCCTGAACCGATACCGTACCCAGATCTCCCTCAGAGCGGTGCCTTACTGATACCTGCTCTCCTTCCGCTTCCTTATCACCGACAAGTAGCATGTATGGGATCTTACAGTTTTGGGCTTCTCTGATTTTATATCCGACTTTTTCTCTGCGCTTATCTATTTCTGCCCGGTATCCCATCGCACGCAGCTTTAGCATAATTTTTTCCGCATATGCTGCGTTTCGGTCGGTAATTGGAAGAACACGGACCTGCTCGGGCATCAGCCATGTCGGCAGCGCTCCTGCATATTTTTCAAGCAGCAACGCGAGCGTTCGTTCATAACAGCCTATTGAAGTACGATGAATGATGTACGGCCTTTTTTTTCGTCCGTCCGCATCAACGTATTCCATCCCAAATCTTTCAGCCTGTAGCATATCGATTTGGATGGTAATCAATGTATCTTCTTTTCCATGCACATTTTTAATCTGTATATCGAGCTTCGGCCCATAAAAGGCGGCTTCATCAATACCTACCTCGTATTCTACGCCAAGGTTTTCAAGAATCCTAGCCATCAGCCCCTGGGATTCATCCCATTGTACTGCAGTACCCTCATATTTTTCGGTATTATTCGGATCCCATTGCGAGAATCGATAGGAGCAGTCGGTATCCAACCCAAGTATCTCCAAAAAGTATTTAGCAAGCTCCAGACAGCCTCGGAACTCATCTTCCAGTTGATCAGGCCTCAGTATGAGATGCCCCTCTGAAATTGTGAATTGCCGAACACGAATCAGGCCGTGCATTTCTCCCGAATCCTCATTACGAAACAGTGTTGATGTCTCTCCCAGCCTCATTGGGAGATCGCGATACGAACGCATGCTGTTTAAAAACACCTGATATTGGAAAGGGCATGTCATTGGCCGAAGCGCAAAGCATTCCTTTGTCTCGTCATCGGGATCTCCCAAAACAAACATACCGTCTCGATAATGATCCCAGTGGCCTGAGATTTTATACAATTCACGTTTCGCCATATATGGTGTCTTTGTTAGCAGATACCCGCGTCTCTGTTCTTCATCCTCAACAAACCGGCTAAGCAGCTGAATGACTCTGGCGCCGTTCGGCAGTAATATTGGCAGCCCTTGACCAATATAATCGACAGTGGTGAAATAAGCAAGCTCGCGGCCGATTTTATTGTGGTCCCGATTTCTTGCCTCCTCAATAGAAGCCAAATATTCGACAAGCTCTTCTTTTTTGGGGTATGCGGTCCCGTAAATTCGCTGCAGCATTTTCCGCTTTGAATCTCCGTGCCAATATGCCCCGGTACTGGAAGTCAGCTTAATCGCGTTGCCCTTAACTCGTCCTGTTGAATCAAGATGGGGGCCAACACAGAGGTCAATATAATCCCCCTGCTTATAAAATGAAATAACTGTACCATCAGGTAATTCATTGATCAGTTCAAGCTTGTAAGGTTCATCTTTCATTAGTTCAAGCGCTTCGTGACGAGGGAGATTAAAGTATTCCAATTTTAGATTTTCTTTGCAGATTTTCTTCATTTCAGCTTCGATCTTCTCCAGACTATCAGGGGTAAATGATACGGTTGAATCAAAATCATAATAGAAGCCTGTATCAATTGCCGGTCCGATTCCAAGCTTGGTGTCAGGATAAATACGCCTCACTGCTTGCGCAAGAATATGTGAGCAGGTATGCCAGTAAATACTGCGATACCCTTCATTTTCAAACGAGTATAATTTTTCATTGGACATTTCTGTTTCCTCCTAAATAGAAAAAATCCGCTCCCCAAATCAGGGGTGCGGACAACATCAGCACGGTTCCACCCTGCGTACGGCTATCGCCGTCGCTCACATCCGCTGTAACGTGCGGTTACGTCCCAGCCTACTCAATTCGGTGGGCGGCTCCAAAGTGGTTCATGCATAAACAAGTAGCAAAAGGGCTTACAGCCTTCAGACCCTTTCTCTCTGAGCCATGTTTTATACATACGTCTTTATCATAGCTTTTAACAGTTAATTTGATAGATATTCTATCTACATTCATGTTATTTGTCAATCTCTATCCATACCGCCTCAAACGCAGACAGAGCAAAATTAGCTGCCTGTTTCAAATCCTCATCATTAGGATGCCCTCGGTGCATAACCGAAAATGCGCCTCGGCAATGGAAGCGGTTCTCGGATACAGGAATCCTTTTCTCACGTACTAGTTTTTCCATCTCGCGGTCAGGCTCCCTTTTGATGGCGGATGTCCCAAACAGCGCGGCACATTTGACTTTATCCGGGTCAAGCTGCGAAATGAATTCTTTTAATGCTTTGTCGATCCCGCCGCCATAAACAGAACCGCCGAGAAAGAGCAAATCTACCTGCTCGGAGATAGGCACGGAGCAATCTTTCGCAGTTACTCCAACTGACTTAGCGATAGCATCTGCCACCTTTTTTGTATTCCCCGAACGGCTAAAATAACGAACCTCAATCTTCATGGTAATATCCTTCCTATTCGCCAGGTGAAGCCACCTTCTCCAAAAACTCATTCATGCTGTTGGTGAAGTGGACAAAGTAATCATCGCATCCATCCACGGGAACCCAATAGGAAATCCATTCTACACCGTTAAACGAAGTGGTGTGGAATTTTGTCTTTTTTTCCTTTAGGGAAGCCATTGCCTGACAACCTCTGTGTAATTCCGGGTTGGTGGCATTGCATTTCTCGCCGATCTGTCCACTCATATTTAAGTATGCGGCGTTTCCTGCCACCACCCGAAAGCTGCGGTGAATCAATCTAACTGGCTCATGATAATTGCCCCACATCATTTGAAAGGCTTGAGTTAATTCCTGTTCACGGTTGTCTGTCATAACCATTACCTCCCATCATTTACAGCAACACTTCAATATCCTGCTCCAGCTTTTCCGGCGGATAGGCGGGAGAATATCTGGCCACCACATCGCCGTTGCGGCCAATCAGAAATTTACCAAAATTCCATTTGACATCACCGGCCTTATTCCCGAGGGTAAAGGCTTTTACTTTTTCCTCGAATGCTTTTGTCTCATCATTACTCAAATCCTCCGGCGCTTGCTCCTTGAGCCACACATAAAGTGAGCTGGCGTCTTTACCGTTAACATCAATCTTCGCAAACCGGGGAAAAGTAGTGCCGTAATTAAGCGAACAAAATTCGCTGATTTCTTCATCTGTGCCGGGTGCTTGCTCCATAAACTGATTGCAGGGAAAATCTAATATCTCAAAGCCTTTATCCTTGTATTTATCGTACAACTCCTGCATAGCTGTATATTGTGGTGTCAGCCCGCATTTGGTGGCTGTATTGACAATAAGCAGGGCCTTACCCTCATATTCTTCCATTGATACCATATTTTCGTGATTGTCTTTTACTTCAAAATTATAAATACTCATCGTGATTCTCCTATCTTTTCATAGTTAAATGGGTAATTCCTGAGTTTTGCCACTCATGTTGGAGCAAACAGCCTTAGCCTCATCCAGATAGTAGATTTCAAATATGCCATCTCCAACCGAATAAGCGTTTTTCAGTGTGGACATTACCTCCAGTGCCTTCTGTTGAGTTTCCTCAGAGGTGTCAAATACCGCCTTGCCGCAAATACGTAGGGTGTTTTCCCCATCGTAACAACAAATCTCCATTTTAGGACTTGCCATTAGTTGTTTGCACATGCTCTTGTTGTTACCGGTGCAAAAAGCCAGCTTGCCGCCGCACTCCATGACAAACCCGATGGGGCGGACACGCGGCTGGTCGCCGTCAGTTGTGGCGAGATAATACACGCCAACCTTGTTCAGAAAATCAAGTACCTGTTTCATAGTAAATCGCTCCTTATTTTTAATATATTTTCCATATTTGAATGCTTTTACGCCAGTATTTTTACGAACAGACTGCACTTGCAGATGCCTTACCAGACAAACTCCTCAAAGGAGCAGCGTGTGGTGCTGTCCTTTCCAATCCGGCACGGGCAATGCACGGCTTTTGATTTGCTCGTCAACTACAGATTTATTTGCCTCTACTATGCTAATCCCCCATTAATTTGCTTGTTTTTCCTATTCGTTTATAGTATGATTATATTACAAAATCATTTGATTACAAGTACGCAGTATTTACTGATAAAGTATTAAAATTCATACCACGTGAGAACAGGGAGAGTTTACATGGCTAAAAACACAAACGAAATCACAACCAACTCAGAGGATTTGCTTTGCCCGATTCGCTATTCACTGGATATTGTCGGGGGCAAGTGGAAGCTTCCCATACTTTGTATGCTGGCATCCGGGGAGCCGACGAGATATAGTTCCATCAAACGTAAACTTGGGAATGTGACAAATATGATGCTGTCACAATCCCTCAAAGAACTGGAAGCTGTAGGCGTTGTACACCGCGAACAATACAATGAAGTACCGCCCAGAGTTGAGTACACTCTGACGGAAAAGGGAAGCAGTATTGTGCCGATACTGGTGCAGTTCGCGACGTGGGGTGCTGAAAACATGCAAAATGATATATCCTGCGGCACAAATTGCAACAGGTGCCAATCTACTATATAGAATTTAGTATTGGAGCCATCGCGAAAAAAACATTCACTGCTTGGAATCTGAATAGTTAAAATAAATTTTGCAGGGAAGTGCAATTTTAAAATTGATTCCCTGCTATTTTTAATAAAATATAATTGGAGGAATGGCTTATTCGGTGAAATTTAAACTAATCTGCCAATGTCAGCACCGTCATGCGTAGCTTCCATTGCAGTATGAGCTTCCTTGGCATCGCCTATGACATGGATTTCCGGAACGATGGCTTTCAACTTTTCGCTGAGAGTTTCGTATGGTTTGGATCCCATTGCGAGGATAATATTATCCATTCCTGTCAGGACTTTTTCTGTTCCGTCTACATCAATGACCAAGCCGTCGTCAGTGATCTCCTTAACTTTACTGTTGAGGAAAACATTCACTCCATACTCACCAAGAAGGTCAGCATGATGAGCCACAGTGCCGAAATCAAGCCCTGCAGCTAAACCGCCCAGCATTTCAACAACAGTGACTTCAATGCGGCCTTTTGTGAAAGGACGTGTGAAGCGGCCGGCAAGGTATTCAGCAACTTCGCAGCCGATAGCGCCGCCACCGATGATGGCGACATTCGCACCGACTTTTTTCTCGCTTGACAGAACTTCCCATGAAGTAACAACGTTCTTTTTGTCAAAGCCGGGAATGCTGCTTGGGACGACTGGCTGTGCGCCGGTAGCGATGATAACGGCATCCGGATTACATTCCTTAACATATTCCGGTGTGACTTCTGTATTGAATATGATCTTTACACCAAGCTTCTTCATCTGATTTGCGAAGTATTTGGTGATCAGGGTCAGGCTCTGCTTGGATGGAGAAACCGTAGCGAGGTTTAGCTGACCGCCCAGTTTTTCGTTCTTTTCAACGATAGTGACGTCATGTCCGCGCAGCCTTGCAACCCGGGCAGCTTCCAAACCAGCCGGACCACCACCGACGATCAGGACCTTCTTAGGTTTTTCAGCCGGAATGATCACGGTATCTTTGGTTTCCTTACCACAGTCGGTATTGATTGTACAGCCGATGCTCTTGTTGTTGTTTAACAGAACGTTACAGCCAACGCAGCCGCAGCAAGTCATGATATCGTCCAAACGACCTCCGGCAGCCTTTTTCGGCCATTCTGCGTCAGCAATGAAGGCACGTGCGGTACTGACCATATCAGCAACTCCGGATTCGATAAGGTATTCGGCCATTTCAGGTGTTCTGATATTTCCTACAGTCAGGACAGGGAGTTTTGTTCTCTTTTTAATCTCTTCCGCGTAAGGTGCGTTGAGGGCCATCGGCAGACCATTAACCGGAACAACGCGCCATCCGTTTGCAGGGCAGCTTCCGCCGGATACTTCGATTGCTGCTACACGGGCTTTTTCCAGCATTTTGACGACATAGAAGGTCTCGTTCAGAGTTCTGCTGTATGGATCGAGTTCATCGCCGGAGATACGGACGATGATCGGGAAATCTTCACCGGCTTTCGCTTTGATTGCTCTGATGCATTCCAGCGGGAACTTCATTCGACCTTCAATCGTGCCGCCGTATTCGTCGGTACGTTTATTCAGGATCGGGGATACAAAGGATGCCGTAAGTGCATAAGCGCCGTGAGCCATATGGAATTGAACGCCATCGCAGCCCGCCTCCTTCATACGTCTTGCTGCTTCACCAAAATCGTCGATAATCTGTTCGATTTCAGGAATGGTAAGTTCATGCGGATCGCCCCAGACCTCAGGCATAAGGGTTGGAACAGGCACACGTGAAGCATTGACACAGATGCCGGGACGTGGATCGATTGGACCCGGATGCATAAGCTGCGGGAACAGTTTTGCGCCGCCTTCATGGATCGCGTCAGCCATCAGCCTCCAGTTTGCTATGTACTTGTCATCCCAAGCACAAGGGGAAGAGCAGAAATATCTTGCTCTGGTATCAACGGTGACACAGCCGATGATGATGATACCGGCGCCGCCTTTGGATCTAGCCGCATAATGGTCGATGCCCCGCTGGGTAAAGGTTCCGTCATCGTTTTCAAAATGGGTCGCCGTCGGAGCCATTACGATGCGGTTTCTGATCTCCACATTACCGATTTTTATCGGTTGGAATAAGTGTTCGAATGACATTTTGATCCTCCTTATAAATTGTTTATCAATAATTTTCTGGGTTGTTGGGCTTTCATCAGGAAATCGCGTAAGCCCTTGTAAATCCTTCTCGAATCGCAGTGCCGATATTGCCTGCTTTTTCGCAATCACCGATCAGCACCGCATCAGGATATGCCTCCTGAATTTTCTCTGCTAACGGTTTGTTTGACTTGACGCCAAATGCTGTAATCACAGTGTCTGCAGGAACCAACGTTTCGTTTCCTTCTGCGTCTGTTACGATTACTCCTTCCGCTGTGATCTTTTTCACGGTCGTCTTTACAAGTACTTTAACGTTATACTCTTTTATTTTCCCCATGATAGACTGTCTATTGATAAAAGCAGTATCGATCGCGATCCCGTCACGCATTTCGATGATTGTTACGTCTTTTCCTTTCATCGCCAATTCGAGCGCACTGTCTGCTCCTGAAAGACCGCCGCCGCACATAGCGATTTTGCTTCCCTTTATCAATTGTGGATTGAGATGCGCATCGCATACATCAATGCTGATCGGCAAATCGATTCCCTCAATTGGCGGAGCCCATGAGTTCGCTCCTAAAGCAATAAATATTTCATCAGCTTCTTTCAATTCCGGGGAAGACGGAGTGATTTCTTTATTGAAACAGATTCTGACGTCAAGCTTCTTCAATTGTAATTCGAACCATTCCAGAAGGTTTTTGATCGTCTTGAATTCCGGTGTCGCAGCGACGGCTGCGTTTCCTCCGATATGGCCGTTCTTTTCATAGATGGTTACGTCATGACCTTCGAGTGCTGCAACACGTGCCGCTTCTAACCCCGCCGGACCACTGCCGACCACAACAACCTTTTTCCTCGAGTCTGATTTTACTATGTCATATAACCCTTCCCGTCCAGTCTGGACATTTACAGAACAGGTCAAGCTTTTTTGAAGGAACAGATTTTGGTTAATGCAGCTTTCATTGCAGCGGATGCATGGTCTTACATCCTTGCGTCTGCCTGCTTTTACTTTGTTTGGCAGTTCAGGATCCGCCAAAAGAGGTCTGCCCATCATGATGAAGTCAACCGCACCTTCTTCAATGGCTTTTACTGCCGTTTCAGGAGTATGTGTCCCTGAATTGAGAACCGGGATAGAGACGGCTTTCTTTACTGCTACGGCTAAGTCAAGCATTGAGGCGTCTCCTTCGTAGGTCGGTGGGAACAGCCAGAAGAAGCTTGACCCGTAACAACCTGCATCGATGTCAAGTGCGTCCGCACCGGCTGCTTCAATGATCTTTACCATTTCGATGCTTTCATTTAAGTCCCTGCCGCCTGGATATTTGTGGTCCACAGCGATACGAAACAGGATAGGGAAATTTGGGCCAACACCTTTCCTTATTGCTTCTATGATATCGGTGGCATAACGCATCCTGTTCTCGACAGAACCTCCATATTCATCTGTACGATGGTTCCATTCCTTGCTCATAAACTGGTCGATAAGGTAACCGGCATGGGCATGGATCTCAATCGCATCAAATCCTGCAACGACCATTCTTCTTGCTGCAGGAGTAAATGCTTCTACCCTCTGGTGTATTTCATCAATTGTTAGTTCATGACAAAGCACATTTGGATTATAATGAGCTGGTATCGCAGAAGCCGACGGCGGGTTCGGGACTTCAGCGGTAATCGGCTCAATACGTCCGGAGCCTGCTCCCACCTGTGCGCATATCTTTGCTCCATAACCATGAACCAAATCAGTAAGCTCTGAGAGCCTTGGAAGGCACTTTTCATCTCCTATGTAATGGGCTGCTCCTCCTGTTTTTGTAGGAAACATGGCCTCGGTGATGATCATTCCTGCTCCGCCTTTTGCTCGTTCCAGGTAAAATTTTATGCTCCGTTCAGACATACGCCCGTCAGGTTCTGTGAATTGAGTTCCCATCGGGCTCATGATCAACCTGTTTTTAAGCTCCAGGGAGTTGATCCTGCCTTTTTGGAATAAGGGTGCATACTTGCTGTCCATATAATACCTCCTCTTCATTGCGTGAAATTATTCACATTTTTATCTTATCAGAATTAAAAAAGATGTGTTATATGCCGTAAGCTAATTTGAACTGGCTTAATTTATAAGAATAAATAGTCATATTCGTCTTTAATTAATAATATTTAGACAATTTAAACGAATACACAGAATTAAAACGCCTGTCAACGTCATAATTTGAGCATTTTAAAATGGTATAACTCATAAGTAGATCCAAATTGACAAATTCATTGTGTTGTGCAATACTACAAATAAAAGCATTCTACTTTGATTAAAATGACAAATAAGAGAGGAACCACACTATGGATGAATTGTTAAATGCAGAGCATTTACTGATGCAGGAAGTGATGAATGATGCTGATATGCAGTCTCTTGTGAATATTTCAGCAAAACTGCTTGGCAATCCTATCGCCTTTCATTTATTGAGTTTGACCGAATTTGTTTGTTCTGATGATTTCCCGAAAGAAGTGATTGAAGATTTTGTGAATTGCCGTGCGAGCAGTACCGAAGAGGAAATTACAAAGTGGACCGAAGCATTCAATACTTCGATTGCAAACTGTAAACCTGGTATACAATCTTGGCCATATATGCGTTATCGGCACCTTGTTTGCGGCAGCAGCATAAGAGGGTCTTTGGTCGGTTATATCACGATGCCTCAAATCGGGCATCCTCTTCATGAAATCAATCCAAAACTCGTCGAGCTGATAGCGAGGACCTATGGAATCGCATTAATCATGAACGAAGGCTCTTATATAAAAAGCAGTGAGCACAGCATTCTTTGGGGACTTTTAACTGATAGGATTAACTCGGAATATTTAAATAGAAATGTCTTAATTCCTTCTTTTGGAAATCTAAAGGAATATCGTATGCTTTGGTTTTTACGAAATACCACAGACGGAAAACTTTTAAACGATCAGGATGTTGAGGAACTGCTCTATGGCTTGAATTATAAGTTGAGTATATTGTTTGAAGAAGGCTATGCTGTGCTTACCGATGGAAGTGATGACAAGCACTGGGAGCAGATATCCACCGCCGCCGCGAAAAAGAATATTCTCATAAGTATCAGTGATGCCTTTTACAATATTACAAATACGAAAAAAAACTTCACCAATGCACAGTATGCTCTGCGCTATGCTGCGATGGCAGGGAAAACCTCAGGAATTGCTAAATTTGATGATTTCAAACTGTTCCATTTGGCTTCACTGGTCAATGATAATCAGGATCTTTCAGAATATATGATGAATCGGATCAAGGAAATTGAGCAATTTGATATCAAAAATAACTCCGAGTATTTAAATACGCTTAGGGTATATTTGCATTATAATAAGAATGTCAGCGATATGGCAGAAGCTTTGTTTATTCATAAAAACACAGTTTTATACAGAATCAAAAGACTTCAGGAGCTGTTCCATATCGACTTCCACAATTGCAACCAACTTGCTTCACTGGTCTGCTCACTGATTATCCACGACAGTCATATTAAATCAATTTAGCGTTTCACTTTGACTACATAAAAAAAGCCATCTGCACCGCTGCAGATGGCAATATTTTTTTGTTTGTCTTATTGTCTTTTAATTTTGACATTCATTGCGAGTACTTCACGGGAGAACATCGTCGCTAAGTATAAAGGCGAATATTTGAAATCGTCTTCAATCCAAAATTTTATGCTGGATACAAATGCAGAAGCAATAATATGGATAATGAATTTATAATGATCGCTCTCTAATTCTTTTTCATCGATCCGTCTAAAATCCATCAGACGCTGTTGATTTTCAATCAGTCTTTTCATAAAATAATTTTCAATATCCGGCAGGGCTTTATGTAAGAATATGATCTGATAAATATCCTTTTTTTGATAGATATCATTGAAAATTTCCTCGTAAATGCCGATCAAAGGCTCATATTTATCTTGTTCGATGAAAACTCCTTGATTCTCATCTAACCTGTTCATCCAGGTATCAAAATAGGCTTCTATCTCATCTTCAGCAATCCGGTATAGAAACGCATCCTTGTCTGTAAAATATGCATAAAAGATTGATTTGCTGTAATCCGCTTCCACACAGATATCCTTAACGGATATCTTATCATAAGGTTTCTGCTTCAGAAGCCTTCCAAGCGCTTTTTTAAATTCTGTACGCGCCCTCTGTTTCCGTATCACTTTAAATTCATCTCTGGCCATAATAACCCTCTTTGAACAATATTTTTATGTTTATTATACTATCTTTATCATAAGGTAGCAAATTGGATATTCCATCTGTCTTTGATAATTGAATGTTAAGAATTTTAGAATAAGATTAATTAATAAGGATTCATTTAATAAATCACTCAAACATCATGCGGAAGCACCAAAAAAGGAGATGGAAAAATTGAGAAAACTGGAAGGCAAAATTGCTATCGTTACCGGTGCAGGTCAGGGAGTTGGTCGTGGGATTGCTCTGGCGTTTGCAAAGGAAGGAGCCAGATTGGCTCTGCCCGCTCGTACCCCTTCCAAGGTGGAAGACGTTAAGAAAGAAATTGAAGCGCTTGGAGGTGAGGCAATCGCAATATCATGCGATGTCAGCAAAAAAGAAGATGTGGTCAAAGCCGTTGCAGAGACAGTAAAACATTATGGGACGGTGAATATTCTGGTTAATAATGCACAAAGCTTTGTTCCTGCGCATTCCTTGATCGATTATGAAGACGATGAGATCTCCCTGGTATTTAATTCAGGTTTTATGGCTTCTTTCTGGTTCATGAAGGAATGTTTCCCTTATCTGAAAGAAAGCAAAGGAAAAGTCATTAATATGGGCTCGGCAATTGCTACCCAGGCTTTTCCGGGCTATACCGCCTATGCCGCTACAAAAGAAGCCGTACGGGCATTAAGCAGAATTGCCGCCAAAGAATGGGGACATTTAGGGATCAATGTGAATTGCATCGCACCTGCCGCGGAAACGAATGCACAGGCAGAGTCAATAAAAGAAATGCAGGAGTGGAGCTCGAAAAACGGTACCCCTATGAAAATCGGTTCTCCCGTCCTGCTGAGGAAAGGACGCCCTGAGGAAGATATCGGCAGGGTCGCGGTCTTTTTAACCAGTGAGGATGCAAGCTTCCTGTCCGGTTACACCTATTGGGTAGACGGCGGCTTCTGTATGGATTCAAGCCGCTGAGCATATTTAGGTAAATATTTATTAAACCTACAGCAAGATAGTGAAAGGAAGGTACTTATGGGACTGTTAAACGGAAAAGTAGCAATTATAACCGGTTCCACCTCAGGTATGGGGAAAGCCTCTGCAATATTATTTGCTAAAGAGGGGGCGAAGGTTGTCGTTGTTGGCCGCGGCCATGAAGCCAGCGCTGAACGAGGCAATCAAGTCGTGGAAGAAATCCTGAAAGATGGAGGAAAAGCGATCTTGATTTCAGCGGATGCAACAAAAGAGGAAGATGTAAAGCAGTTAGTTGAAAAAACAGTAGCGGCTTATGGGAAAATCGATATCCTTTATAATGTTGCCGGGGGCGGGAAATCGGCACCTTTGGAAAAGGATACCCTTGAAGAGTGGCAGCGTACTCTGGAGGTTAATTTATTATCTGTTTTTCTAACAACGAAGTATGCAATGCCATATCTTCTAGAGTCAAAAGGATCGATCATCAACACCTCGTCAGTCGCCGCTGTTAAGCCTGTCTTAGCCTATCAATATTCCTATAGTGCTGCAAATTCCGGCGTGAATATGTATTCCAAAACTTTAGCCCGTGATTACGCTGCAAGAGGGGTCCGAGTCAATGTAATCGCTCCCGGTGTCATCGATACACCGATTTGGCAGCAGGCGCCAGAATCATGGATGAATGAATTGGTCAGCAAACTCCCAATTTGCAGAAAAGGTCGTCCGGAAGAAATAGCAGGGGTTGCTTTATTTCTAGCCTCACATTTGGCGAGTTACGTAACCGGGCAAATTATATGTGTAGATGGTGGCCAATGTATCGGTTAAAGCAACGGAATCAGGAGGCGCTGATGGGTACCGTTGATTCATACTTATAGCTGAGGGGGTGATTCAAAATGATTTGAGTCACCCCCAGCTTGTGAAGTCATATGATTACCGTTTTCGGTAATGTCGCCGTCTTGCTCTCCTTATTTTCCGTCCTTCAGGATTTCCTCCGCAACAATGTATCCGGTACTGGCCGCACCATCTGTTATCATACTGTACATTGGTTTGGTGCAGTCACCTGCAAAATAAAGATGCTTTACTGCTGGATAGCTGTGTTCCACTTTGGGCTGAATGTTGTAAAAGTAGTGAGACGGAGCCAGTCTTTTTTGTATAGGGGATTCAAAGATTAACGCATCCGCAAATCCCGGGTATAGGACTTCCATATCCTCCTTCATTTCAGCTTCCATGCGACTCAATCCGATCTTTTCGAACTTTTCTTCAGGATGAATCCGGAATGCCCATATGAACTGCTTTCCTTCGACAGTATTCCAAGGTTGCTCCGTACTTTGGGCGGTTCCACCAAGAAGGTGTGACCCAGTCTTCGGATCAAATTCCATAAAATATGCCCCGTCCAGTTTGATGGAATCGTTTAGGATGTAAATCTTGAAGGCACTTCCGATATTGTGAGTCGGAGAGGAAGCCTCTTTGACGATCTCCTGCAGGAAGTCCGGCATCGGGTCAAACAAATTTTCGTAACAGGCCCATCTGGTGCTAACGATTACGTCGTCAGCAAAGATCTTCCGGACTTCTCCGTCTGCGCCGGTCACCTCAACTCCTTTCGCCTTGCCATCCTCGATGATGATCTTCTTCACATCAACTCCTGTACGGATCTCGCAGTCGAAATTTTTTTGAATGGCTTCCGCTAAAGGTATGCTGATTCCTTTCTGGGCATCCGGGTAAGGAATCGACATCATGCCGTCACCGGCAAGCCACATGCGGAGCAGTACGATGCCCTTGCCTGCAGATCCGTAGTTCCAGGTGTAATCCGCGTCACAAGTGAAAATGCAGCTTGCCATCAGCATATTGAAAACAAACTGAATCCCTTTGCTCTCTGTGCGTGAAGTAATCCAATCCCCAACCGAAGTCTCTCCCCAATCCACAGTCAGCTTTTCCAAGGGAGACTCATAAATCTCTCTCATAATGGGGACAAGCTGCTGTTCGATGCCTTCTTCCACCAGATCAGGGCGCGCGGCGGCCAGCAATTCTATCACCCACTTTGCAGCCCCCTCGGGGGAGAGGCACTGCGGGATCTTCATAAAGGGCTTTTCCGCCCCCTTCAGATAGATCAGCGGCGCGCAGCTGGCCAGCATGCGCACATCCGCCCCGAAATCCTGCGCCGCCTTTGCCCAACCGTTGGAATTGCCATACTTCCATTTAGCGACGATAGGATAAATCATAGAAACGGTTACTCCCATCAGCTTTGAAGGGATGGTACGGCCTCCTACCTCAGCGAGCTGTTCTACGATCACTGTCTTTTTACCCGCCTTGGCCAGATACCCCGCACAGGTCAAGCCTGAAAGGCCCGCCCCCACAACAATACAATCATATTTTTCCGACATGTCTTACCTCCTTGTTTTCCTTTGTCCAGCATCACTGGATGAATAAGAATACTTAAGTTATGATAATCCCACTCTGTCATTTCCTTATCGGAGCGCTATGAATGGATTTGCCTTCCACAGCTTCCAGCGCCTCGGTGATCCCTTCGCTAAAGGTCGGATGGGGACGCATTCCCCGAAGCAATTGGGAATGGGTGATTCCGTTTAGAATGGCGCCGGTGAACTCGCTGATCAAATCGGTAGCATGCGCGCACATCATCTGGACACCCAGCAGCTGATCGGTATTCTCATCAAAGACTACCCTGATAAAACCGCGCTCCTGCATGTCAATGATACTCTTTCCATTGCCGCTCATAAGATACTTGGCGCTCTTAACTGCCAGCCCCTCCCATTTGGCTTCGTCTGGAGTAATGCCCACAGAAGCTATTTCTGGATTCGTATAGATGCAGGACGGAACCAGACGGGGATCGGTCGCAGGTGCGTGGCCGCACATCATTTCAATCGCCGCCAGGCCTTCTGCCTCTGCTTTATGAGCTAACTGAACTCCGCCTATGACATCTCCGACAGCGTAAATTCCTTCAATGCTGCAGGCAAACCGGTCATTCACCTTGATGAAGCCTTTCTCCATTTCCGGAATCATCTCCGGTGAGAATAGATCTGCGGTATTTGGCCTGCGGCCGATGGAAACCAGCACACCCTCGGCAGTAACGCTCTGGTTCGATTCTTTACTGGTGAAATGACAGGAAAGTCCACCTTCCTCTTTTTCAATTTTCTCCACTCGGGCAGAGCAGAAGATCTGCACCCCGCGCTTTTTCAGAATCATTGTAAGGTTCTGGGCGATCTCGCGGTCCAGGGTGGGCACGATACGGTCCATCGCCTCTATAATAGTGACGGTGCAGCCAAGATTGGAATAAATAGAGGCCATTTCCACACCGATCACACCGCCTCCGATGATGACCAGAGAATGGTAATCGTGAACAGGTCCTTCCAGCATCTCATCGCTGGTTACGACACCTTCCAATTCCAGACCCGGAATAGGCGGACGTGACGGGACAGAGCCGGCAGCGACGAGAATTCGGTCGGCGGTATACCTGGTACCGTCAACAGAGACAGTACCCAGCGCGGTAATGGTTGCCGTACCGGCAATCACATCGACATTGTTGGCCTTCAGCAGCTGCGCAACGCCGCTGACCAGCGTCTCGACCACATGATCCTTCCTCGCATGGATTTTCTCCATATCGTAGGTAAGGCCGGTGACCGACAGGCCCAGCTGTTCAAAGTGAGCGCACTCTGCATATGCTGAAGTTGAATGCAGCATTGCTTTCGTAGGGATGCAGCCGCGGTTGAGGCAGGTGCCGCCCAGCTTCCGGCGTTCAACCAGAGCAGTCTTAAGTCCAAGCTGAGCGGCGCGAATGGCCGCCACATAGCCTCCCGGGCCGCCTCCTATAATCAACAACTGATATTGATTCACAGTAATTCCTCCTTGATTAATTGCCTGAGATCGGCAAGGATAGCTTCCTCTTCCGGAGCAGCATCTAAAACCAGCGCCCGAACCAGCGAGGATGCGTCAAAGGTGCGTCCGATCAATAGCGCGGGAAGAGAGGCAATAAACTCACCCTCCATGGCGTCCGAATAGATCACGGCATCAGCCACCATGCCCTTTTCCGCTGAAATCTGAATCTGCACTCCGCCCCAGGGGAAACGGTGCTGCGCCTGCCAGCTGAAGGGAACATTGCGTCCGAATTTCCAGTCCCAGGAGGCAAAGCCGGCTTCCAGCGCTTTGACCCGGGCGAAATCGATGCTACCGTCCTGTATCGGCTCCGGCTGGCAGCCGTAGACCTGGCCAAAGGCGTCGACCAATGCTCCGCAAAGAGCCGGGATGGTAATATCCGGATACAACTCCTTTAAATTGACGACTCTTGCTTTGACTGAAGCAACTCCTTTGCTCTGTAATTTATCTGCAGCGACATTGAGATAGCGGCTCATGGCCTGTGTGTCGACGTCGACAAGCAAGGTTCCGTGATGATAGCATTTCGATCCACTCTTGTAGAAAGCGTTTCCTGAAAACTTTCTGTCATCAATCGTGATATCGTTGCGGCCGGTCTTCCGAGCATCCAGACCAAAGCTGCGCACCGCCTGGATAATGACCTCCAGCTGGCGCTCAACGTCATAATCCTCTTCGTTTACTAGAAAAGTAAAGTTGAGGTTCTGTTCATCATGGTATACACTGCCGCCTCCAGACAACCGACGTACCAGGTATCCACCGTCTTCTTCCAGGCTGCTTATCCTGCATTCAGCCCAGCAGTTCTGGTTTTTTCCGACAACAACTGTCTTCCGGTTTTGCCAAAGATAAAGTGTGCAAGCGCCTTCAGGAACCGATTCCATTAGAAAAGCCTCCATACCAAGGTTCCAGTACGGAACCGTCTGCGGCGACCGGTAATAGTTAAGTTTTGTTATCATAGAATCGCCTATTTTTTAGCCTTTTCTTTGATCAGTTCTTTGTAAGCGTTCGCATCCAGAAGGTTTTTCATCTCTTCCTCCAGGTTTGATGGAACAATCGCCACAAACCATCCGGCATCATAAGGGTCCCGGTTTATAATACTCGGATCTCCAATCACTTCATCATTTACTGCTTTGATGGTTCCGCTGACGGGAGAATAGACATCGGATACCGCTTTGCTCGATTCCGCGGATGCAAACGGCTGCATCTGCACAACTTCGCCGCCTGCTTCCGGAAGGTCGACAAATATAATTTCTTTCAGCATCTTCTGAGCATAATCTGTGATACCTACTCTAACCGAACCGTCAGCCATAACCCTGGCCCAGGTGTCTTCCTTTGTATAAGCGGGGATTCCTCTTACTTCATATTCTTCTGACATTCTGACACTCCTCCTTCGTTATATCTGTATCCCCATGGCTTTGGCCACGAGAACGGACAGATCATAAACTTCCATTTTCGATTTTCTGGCCGCTGCAGTCAGGCCGTTCTCACAGGATGGACAAGCCGAAACAATTGCTTCTGAGGCTGTGCCCCTGGCTTCCTCCACACGACCGGCGGCAATTTCGCCTGAAAGATCGGGGAATGCAGTCGAAACTACAGATCCGCCGCCACAGCACCAGGCGTTGCCCTTATTCCTTGGCATTTCAACCAGCGTGGCTCCCTTGATCGCTTTAAGGACTTTTCTTGGCTGTTCATACACGCTCTCATGCCTTCCGAGATGGCAGGGATCATGATAAGTAAAGGTCTTGACCATTTCTGTATCAAGACTGATCTTTCCGCTCTCGATCAAGTCTGCAATCACTTCGCTGCTATGTACGATTTCAAACGGCAGGCTGCCGATGATTTCAGGATACTCCGATTTCAGGGCATGGAAACAGCCTGCGCAAGATGTTACAACCTTTTTTACACCGGCAGCTTTCAACGCTTCCACATTGTGCTGAATTAATTCTTCCGCCAGAGCGATATTGCCGTCGGCCAATTGCGGCACACCGCAGCACCATTCATCCTCTCCAAGATATGCCATATCAATACCGCCGGCCTTAAGAATGGCCACGGTGGCCTTTGCGATTTTCTGGTTTCTGTAAGATGCATAACAGCCGGCAAAATAAACGGTATCGCCTTTCTTGGGAAGATTGAGTCCTTCCGCCCACGCCGCCCGCTTTTCTGCAGGCTCGCCAAATACGTTATGGGATGACTGAACGCCGGCGTCTACAGTTTTGAGTGCCTCCGGAGGACCAAAGCCTGCTTTGACGAGATCGACTCTCAACGCGTTGGTGAGTTTGGTTTCCTCAATTACTTTTTTTTCTCCAGTCAACGGATCCATTCTTGTACATTGTTCGTGACAGCTGTTGCATCCAAGACAGGTGAATGTGCTTTCCATCAGTTCGTCGCTGTACTCCAGTTCACCGTTCAAAATTGCCTTTGCAATCTGGTTGCGTCCGCGCGCGACATATTGATCAAAGCCTCCCGAATGCTGCTGCACAGGACAGATATAACCTGCTTCACCTACGATACACATGCCTCAGCGACTGCATAGAAAGGCCATTTTCTTATATTTATCCAACATGATTTGTAATCTCCCTTCTTAAAAATTCCAAAGCCCCGGGCACATGATGTTGTTCGGATCAAGAGTTTTCTTGATGGCATTCATCAATTTGGAGTGTGCAGGCGACCAGGACTCCGCGATAAAGTTTGAGTTTGTTCCCTGTGCATAAGCAGAACTGGTTCCCGCTTTCCGCATGTATTCCTCGCCGGCGCGCCAGGTCTTGCGCAGATGCGCTTCCGCTTCGGGCGTCGAAAATCCGCTTCGTATTGTAATACCGGTCAGGAAGATGTGTCCCATCGGTACAAGGTAAAGTCCTGCAGCGGTAGCATTTTCTCTGTGCCCTTCCACATTTTGGAAAGCCGCTTGCAGCCCCTTTGTGAATTCAAGGGATTTCTCACGAGGGAACATGGATTCCCATGTCATGAACGGACATGAATTTGCGGGGACATCATGCACTGCTTGCATTGTGCCGGTCGTACCGGTCAACGCAAAATAGTCCATCTTTTCATTTCCATGTTTAGCGCCATGCTTCTCGCAAACCTCGGAAATCTCCTTGATCCTGCTGTCGATGTCCGCTTCATTGTCGCCTTCCACAGCGTAAAAGATAGCCCCATATCCTTCGATGCCGCCTGATATGGCCTTTACCATGTAGTTGCTCATTTCAAACATGATCGTGTTGGAATAAGGGACACGCTCCTTTAAGCTCAGCTCCAGCTGAATGTCCCATGTCGCTTCCATAGTGGGGGTTACATAGCTGATCGCCCTCATGTGCTTAGAGATGGGCAAGGTTCTGTAGACAACCTCGGTAATCAGGCCAAATGCGCCGCCGCTTGCCACAAACAGATCTGTCAGGTCGGGTCCGGTCACTTCGCGGAAATAAATGTCCTCCCTGTTAACATTAGAATCCGGGCCTGCGCCGGTAGTGATAATATCACCATTGGGAAGTACGACCTTCAGTCCAAGTACAGATGTCCAGTTGCAACCCAGGCTGGCTACGTTTTTACCAAATCCTGCCCCGGCGATACCGCTGGTAAGACCGCCCACCGTTGCTGTGAAGTATGGACCGATTACTGTATTTATGTAACGACCATAGGGTCTTAGCGCGTCGTCCACCGTACTCAGGCGTGCACCGGCGCCGGCCGTTACTTTCAGGTTTTCGGCGTCAACTCTGATCGTATCCATACGGCCCATGTCGATCAAGATGTTTCGTGTCGCCTCACCTTTTGTTACGCCTCCCCCCGCTTGGCCGCCGCCCTTTACGGTAATGGGGTACCCTGTACGGTTTGCCAGCTTCACAATTTCAGACAATTCTTCGGACGTTTTCGGGCGCACTACAATCCCCGGCAGAATGCCGGGAAAAGCGCTGATATCCCTCGCGTATGGAATCAGTGCAAAATAATCATCAGTTACGTATCGAGGTCCGACTATTGCGGCAATCGCGTTCCGCAATTCATGACCGGTCCGGGTTTTTGGTTTCATTTTATCTCCCCTCTCTCTACAATAAATTTCTTAAGTCTCTGCCTGCGCTATGCAGGCATCACCGGCATATGGACATTGCAAAAGTCAAAACTTTGTATATTCTGCCCATTCCACGGGCAAGCCAGATATAGGCGTAAAATATTTACCCCACTTCCGGCTTTGCCGTGAAAACAGTTGACTTTACTTTGTATTATATATATAGTTAATAAAAAGACAATGTACTTTGTGAATAATAAAACAAATGCAAAAGGCAGAAACTTTGTGCATATAGCACTATGCCGGAAAGAAGGTATATATGGATATTACAGTTGCTATGATCAAAGACAGACTCATTCTGCAAGGTTGTAAACTGCTGCTGCAAACCGGAAGCTCCGATGCACCGCTTCATGGAGTAAAATTGTTTGACGGCGCGCTATTGCCTGATTACCTTACCATCGGACACTGGAGCGACTTACATCGGTTCATACCCGAGGAGGATCGCGCAATTCCGGAAGAGAGCAGGCAAATTATATGTACTCTGCAAGATGTCTATTTTATTGTGGATGATCTTTGTTTGCCCAGGATCTTCAACATGGCGTCAGATGCTTATCAATATTATCGCAGCTATGAAAATGAACTTCTGCAGGCGATTTGCAACGGTGCAGATATGCAAGGCCTATTGGATATCGCAGAGCCTTACTTCGGTAATCCGGCATTTATTGCAAACTGGCACGGTGAAGTCTTCGCGTTTACAAAAGGTTTTGCAAACGCTGACTTCCGTTCCGTATGGAGCCATATCGTTACGAAGCTCCGGCTCCCTTTGTCTGCTGTTCGAAACTTGCGCAATTCGCCCCATTATTACGCCGTTACGCATAAAAACACCACGTCGATCTTCCAATTCCCTGATAAGAATTTTACGTGTGTTATTGGCAAGCTGGACAAAGCGCAGGACTACCATTTATACCTGCAGGTCATGCAATATCAAACGCCTGTCAGTGATACAACTTGTGTCTTGGCAACCGATATGCTTAATGCGCTGACTTTTATAAACCAGCCCAAAGAAGCAACTTCTTTATCCGAATTATTCTGCGAACTTCTTAACGGCGCTCCCGTGGAAGAGGATAAACTCAGTTGGGCATTGGCGACTCTCGGCTGGGAAATATGTGAAAAGTTTCTTCTCTTATACTTTTGGAACAGCGAGGATGCACTTACGGTGGAGGTTCTGTGCGGTGAACTGAAAAACTTTATGACGCGAGGGCACAGCTTTATCTGGAGTGGACATACTATAATGCTGATCCGTGAGTCCGACTTTGCTGAAGCAAAAACGGAAATCGAGCAGGTAATCAGTGAGCTTTCCTCCATCTGTGGCGTTTCTATGCCTTTTTCCGGTTGGGATAATATTCATATACAATTCATGCAGGCCGAAGCGGCCATCAGATACTGTAAAACAGAAAGCCGGATCAGCCTCTGCGCCGACCATATCTGGACCTATATAGCAGAACAGATGGAGCACATCGCCAGAATGTCTCAGCTAAACCATCCCGCGGTGATCACCCTTGCCGAAAACGACAAAAAAAAGAATTCCCAGCTTTTGAATACCTTGTATGTTTATCTTGCTAATGAAAGAAGCCTGTCCCTGACCGCAGACAAGCTCTTTATTCATCGCAATACTTTACTTCACCGCTTGAGCCGGATTGATGATCTGGTTCAATTGGATCTGGATAACATGGATGTGCGGGAACATATCATGTTTTCCTGCAGGATGCTGAAAAGTGAGCAAAAAATAATAAACTTTTAAGGAGGAGGACCCCTTGAATGTCATCCACTCAGTTGAACAATGCAACAAAATCATTAATTATCTCTTCCATGTTAAAGTTAATGAAAACAAAACCCCTTGACAAAATCCGAGTAAATGAAATCATTGAAGATTGTCAAATCAGCAGACATACATTTTACTATCATTTTGATAATATCTATGATGCTGTGTATTGGGAATTCGAGCGAATTTTAAATGAAACATTTTCAGAAGAAGACAGTAACAAATCTGTTGAAGAGAATGCTATGAAAATGATCGACTTTTTTCGCTCAAATCAAAATCTCTGTAAAAGTATTATAGAATCCAAATATCATTTACAGATCGAACAAATCATCTATGAAAAGGTGGAAAATATTATCCGTAATGAATATTGCAAAAATAATTCACAGTGGGTAGAACTTCCACAAGAAAAGAAAGAGTTAATTGTCAAGGTATTGGCAATATCGGAAGCAGGATGCGTGAAAAGCTGGCTGTTGGATCAATTTAAAGCAAGTTCAAAAGATATGATTGATGTCCTGATGAAGATGATGAAAGGCTTAAGTCTATAGAATCAACTGATTTTATAAAAAGGAAATATACAAATCACTACCTGGTAAAATGAGAAGAACTCAACGGTCGAATCTATTACTAGTTTCCCGGTTGAGTTCTCTTATTACATTTCCACAATAGATATTACTTCTTGTAAATTTCCCAAGGAATCGTCCATCGTTTGGATGAGTCCACTGCAAACATGGACACAATCATTCTCATCAACATTAGAGACAGAGCTAAGGATACCAACATTAATAGATACATGCTCCATACTGGTAGATTTGCTATATTAAGGGCACATGCAACAGGGATATCACTGATTCCCCAGCAAATGGCAAAACCACAGCATGGAAGAACCGAAAGAAGCCATCGTTTCCATCCCTTTAGGATTGGATCCATAATCACAATGAGTAATCCAGATAATAGCCATCCTGTTGCATTGATCCAAAGATTATAAGCAGGATATCCAAATATTCTTAAGGTTTGCTCTCCCTGATATATGTACACACCCATTTGGACTCCCGGGATTTCGATGATAAGGCACGCAAGTGCAATAATACCCCATAATTTCCAAAATTTCTTTTTGGTCAGTCCCTTTGATAAAGAGCGGTATGCGAGATATGTCATAAGAGTGAACACACCCCAATAACCAACCATAAAGCCCAAACCCATTGGTTGGCCGCCTGTCCAAAACACAGGATTAATGCTATTGGCAGGTTGTGTTAAATGCACAAGGATATCATAATTACCTTCATTAAAAAAAGCAATGATTCCCGTAGCTGACATAAAGAATGGAACGGAATCTTTTTTGACTCCATAACGATAGATAGCAAATACTAAGAATAATGTAAAGATAATGGCCATAATCCAAAACTGTCCCCAAGCCGCCGATTCGTTAACAATGTGATCAACTTGCAAAGGGTATAAATTTCCATAACCTGACTCTCCGGCTAGGGGGTACTTCGAACTGTCAAACATAATACTATAATCCTCCTTCTTTTATTGTTACTTTATAATAGCTTCACATTGCCCGATTGGAAATATACAATATGTCTCATAAATAATAAAATGGTACAAATTATTAGAAATGTGCCATAGACTTTCAGCCTGCATACGGCTATCAACGTCTCTCATATGTATGTATTTAAGGGGTGATATATAGATTGCGAAAAAAAGAGTATCCGCCTTCTAAAAGGTCGGATACTCGAAGTATCTTTATATTTTTTATTATACTTTCGTAGTCTTTAAATCACACTCTTTTCTTAATTAACTGTGATTTGAAAACATTGAGAAACTATCGCTCACTCAGAAGGTTTTGCTTTTGTAGAGGTTCATAAAGAAGCACTCTCACCGTATGAAATATAAATGAGATTTACACTTTGTCCCAAATGATCAGGCGGGCTTACTGACAAAAATACCGAATTAAACCTTCTGACATATAATCGGCCATTCTCAACATCTGATACTGAAGGTTTTCTGATAAAACAATCGATTCAGTATATTTACCTGTGGCAATTGCCAGTGTTTCAAAAATTTTTGTTTTAATAAACTCTGTGAATAAATCTAACCATATTTGTTCATTCCAGTAAGGATTGATCTGGGCCAGATAAGCCGCTATTTCACTTCCATTTTGATACATCCTTGCCGTTCCTGCATCAACAGCCGCCGTTCCACCTTTTTTTTGCGCTCTGATTATTTCTGCTCCAAGCAACAATTGATTTGTAAAAAGACGTTCAACTTCATTACCGATTTCCAGTCCGAAGAATAGTTCGAAAATTTTTCCAAATTCAGATGGTAACTGATATAATTTCAGACCAACAGCTTCCAGGTCCCCAAAGCCTGACGTCTCACTTGTAATTAACGCCCTTGACCATGTAATAAATTCCATCCAGAGCATCCTTAGATTATTGATCAGGTTCATTTGTCCAAATGTTATCGTATTGGCCTGATTTGCAGTTATCATGTAATCGATCTCCTTTAGATATTTTCCCCTTATATTATGCTTCCATAACTGACATTGTGATGGTTAAAAGAATTTAACAGCCCGCAAAGCCGGGGCCCTACGATCCCGCCATCGATGACAGCACCTTTTTCGGAGTTTCCGCTTTTATTAACTCCATTTCTTTTTCTTCACCCAGCATCGGGTTGATCACGCAGGTTGCGTGGGTTTCAGATACAGCGCCAAGGCATCCGGCACCGGCCTCACTGAATTTACGGGCGGCATACATCATATCGTTCAGATGATTTCCGTCTTCTAGGATTTCATCTCCCGACATTCTTATGATGATCGGAAAGTCTTCTCCTGCGTCCTCTTTTATTTTTCTGATTACCTCCAGCAGGAGTCGGATCCGTCCTTCCATTGTACCGCCTATTTGTCGGTCCGTTTGTTCCTCAGAGGGGAAATGAACAACCCACAGCATATAAAAATGTCCGCAATGAAATTCAATTCCGTCAAAACCCGCTTCCCTCGCTTTTTTCGCGGTATCTCATATTGCTCTATGATTTTTTCTATCTCAGCGGTCGTAAGCTCTCTGATAAAATTCCCCATCTGTGTATTGACGCCATCCGATGGACCTAACACTTCCTTATTGTAAAGCAATGCTCTCATGCTGCCGGGTCCGGGATGTGTCAATTGAGGGATTACTTTCGCACCATACTTGCAGCTTATCCGATACGGTTCCCTCAGAAGTTCTCGCTTCAGGAAAGCCTTTTTAATTTCAGCACTAAGCTCCAGTTGGTAGCTCCTTTTTGCATATACGGCAGGCAAAGAGATCTGATGCGTCTCATAACTGCCTGCGTCACCGGATTGACATAGCGCTGATCATTAAAGCATCTGCGATCTGTCACCTGTTGCCGAGGTCATGATTTATGACTGGAATTTTGCCCACTTCGGCCAAGCGATTGTCTCCGGAGTAACGCCGGGTGGAAAAACATCTTCGTCCTTTTCCTTATTTAAATACATATCATACCAAGCGTTTGCAACAAGGGATGGTGTTTCTTCCCCGGGCTTCATGAAAAGACCTAAGGAAAGGTGTCCCACATAAATTCCCTTTGGCTTTAACTCAATGTGCAAAGTACGCGCATAAGTTCTGAGCGCGGATGCAATGATCCCGACTGATGCAGTTGGAGGAACCGGATAAATAGAGGAAAGTGGTGTTGTAAATAACAGTGCGCCTTCTCCGCGCTCCAGCATCTCCGGTAATACCTGCTTTACACTTCTTAGTGCTCCGAGCAGCAAACCATTATATTGCTGATCTAAGTTTTCTTCCGTCAATTCCAATGTTGAAACAGGGGGAAGACTACCCGGCAGAGGGCTGAATTCAAGCACATCGACAACACCGTACTTATCTTTGATTGCTGCAAATGCATCTGCCATCTGCCTGCTATTGGTGATATCTGCCGGAAACGCAGAGGCCTCGATTCCATTGCTTTTCAGCTTTTCCGCCATCGCATCCAGCTTCGTCTTGTTCCGGGCTACCAGGGCAACTTGAAAACCGTTGGATCCAAATTTCTGGGCAAGAGAAAACCCCAGTCCTTCGCCGGCTCCGATAATGGCAATTGTTTTCATATCATAATATCCTTTCTGAAATGATTTCCTTTTATTTTAAGGTTTACAATGTTATTATAGGATTAACAAATGTACTACACAATAGTCAATATAATTCTAAACGATGCATAATGAACATGCTGATGAATTGTCACTATTGCTTTGGAGGTAATAGAATGAAACAGAAAGAAGATCTGCGCATTACACGAACGAAGAAAAGGATAAAAGACGCTCTGATTCAATTATTGCAGGAAAAAAGCTACGAACAGATAACGATTCAGGATATCGCTGACAAGGCAATGATTAATAGAAATACCTTCTACCTGCATTATTTAGACAAGGCGGATTTACTCGAAAAAATATCCATTGCCTGTCTTGATGATCTAAAAGCATGCTTGAATGAGTCCAGATTCAAATCAGAACAATTTTCTCCTGACGATTTTCTGGAGATAATAGAGGCTGTTTTTCAAAGCATAGAACAAAATCTAGCCGTTTATCAGTCTTTCATGGGGAAGTGCGAATGCCCAAATTTTAAGACACTGCTCAAAACGATTATCTCTGACCATATAAGTCAGGGAATACAGCGAAAAAGCAAATTCAAAGGCAAAAATCTGATTACTTTAAAAATTCATACGGAATACATGACATCAGGACTTGTTGGAGTGATTAACCTTTGGCTTGATAAAGAAAATAATATCTCAACGCCGGATGTCTTAGATACGCTGTATCAAATCTATTTAAAAGGAAATTTTGAATTGCTGAAGGATTATTCTTAATTAGGCTGGATACCCCTGGATTGCACGACTTCGCGTTCAGAAGGAGCAAAGCTCCCTCTGAAGGGTTTGTTCAGTACCCCCTAATTAGGGCTTCCTGAATAACTGAAAACCCTGATACAGAGTGGCGTTACAGGGTTTTCAGGCAACCCAAAACCAGCGGTTTTGGGTTGGAACGCCGTAAATAGGGTGCAGCAGGCAAAATTCATTTTCTTTTGCCTGCCGACAGGCTTCTCTTGTGTCTGAAAAACGCATTTTGCGTTTTTCAGTGCGCCCTAATTATAATCTTATGTATTTGATTGCTTTTCATAGTGTTTATAAAGTGCATGGAATATTCCTGTATATTTTTTATTCCATGGCTTTTTCTTTCCGCAAAAATGCAGTATTACTGTATTGTTAATGATTTGATCCATATCAAAGGAACCATTACTCGCCAGCTTATTATAAGTGTAGTAACGTGCGTCATAATTGTAATACAGCTCATTAAGGCCTTTGATCCTCTTCGCATATAATGCATTTAAAATATCCTGATCCGGCATGATCAGCTTAGCACGGTTTTCATCAACAAATCGATAGATCTCTTTATCATCCGCCTCATTTCTTAATAGTTCCAGGTTCATCAATAATACTCCCGAATTATAGTAAGCGTTTATCTCATAAGGATATAGCCTTATCTTGTTGATCTCTTTTATTGATATTTTATCATGATAAGCTGCAGCATAAAGATATTCTTTAATATCCGTTTCATATAATTTCCTGACCGGATTCAGAACAAGTATGTCCGGATCCAAGTATAGAATCCGGTCTAAATCTTTCGGCAGCAGCTGATATGCTAAAAGGCGGAAATACATTTCCTTCGTATAATGAAATAATACCGGAGCCTCACTAAAACAGTTTTCATCAACATCAATGACATTCAATTTACTGCCATGTGTCTCGATGAAAAATTTTAAATCTTCGAGTTCTTTCTTTTTAAGGCTTGTATGTAATAAATATATATTAAACTTCTCACACGGATTATTAAGAAAAAGAGATTTCAGCATTACTCTTAATGGTTTTATGTAATTTGAATCTAAGGTTACTAAAATATTCATTATTTATCCCCTGTTCTATCGCTGTCTAAATTTATTTAATCATTCCTGATAATTTTATTGGCACAATTTTATTATAAATTCAGGAGTATTGACTACTCAGTACTCCTTTTACATTACCTCTTAATATCAATTTTTTTGATTTTTCCAGATTGTATTTTTAAATGCCTCCTTGATCAATTGGAGCGCATCATCATATAGAATTGATTTTAGTTTTGGAAAGGCCCTTAATAGCCGTATCTCCTGTAGGTTCAGCGTTAATATCATCGATTTGATTTCAGCAAGCTGAAGTCGAATATCAGTAATTTGAAGCTTGATTTCAGCAAGCCTGAGCTTCTTGTTAAAACCTAAAACATTAATAACGGTAATGCTGCAGTCCAATATAAAAATAAGCAGTATAACTGATGTAATTGCAAGTATCCCCGTATTCGGGAGAGTTTTGGTAAGATGTAATACTTCCGGGTGGATCAGGCGAACAAGCAGCACCGAAAAAGTGCCGAAAACAATACCGCCGGCCAAGCTGATCCTACCGTTCAAATTGTATCTGCGCCCTGAATAATCCCACCATCTGGCCTGAAATAATTTTTCCAGAAGCCATGAAGTAAAATATTCTAACGTGCAGGCTGTTACCATTCCCAAATAAAACAGTATGGCAATGTTCCTTGTTTCGTCCAGAATTAGGATATTCAAAATTGCTCCAAAACCATATATGGGGCAATACGGGCCATTCAGAAAGCCTCGATTAACCCATCTTTTCTCGCTTACAGAACATAATATCGACTCGTATATCCATCCGATTACACTGTAAAAGAAAAACCAGCAAATATATTCATAAATCATCATTGTATTTCTGCCATACCTTTATTAACCGGACAGTTTTCATTTTTAATTGAATTGCCCCTCGTAGCCCATAGTCTGTCAGCAACCTCGGACCATTGTTCTGCAGCATGCTCACATTTTCTGCTGAGTGCGATTACATCTTCAGGATTCTGCATATCGGTTGAATGAGCTTTTGACTTTTCTATCATCTCGTTTAAACGCCCCGGATTATCTAAAAGAGGACAGGGGCGCAGATGATTTTCATTAAATGGCTGGTTATTGTGATATTGCATGAAAAGCGGTGATTTGTAGGCTTCCAGCAATGTTTTTTCTCTAATATTTGAATCGGAATAGTGGATAAATGCACAAGGCTCGATATCTCCGTTTGCATTAATATGTAAAAATGACCGACCTCCGGCAATACATCCATGTACATATTCGCCGTCATTCCAGAAATCCATCGTAAACAACGGTTTTGTCTGACGGAAGGAACGGATCTGATTGTACATGAATTCACGCTGTGAAGCAGTTGCCATCAATTCAGGATCCGCATGAATTCCAACCGGCATATAGGTAAAGAACCAGGCAAACTTTGCACCTTTTTCAATGATCTCATCAAAATATTCTTCACTGCCTATCACTTCCGCATTCTTGCTGGTATAGCAGCATGATACGCCGAATAACAGCTTTTTCTGTTTTAAGATCTCCATGGCTTTCATAGTGGAAGCATATACTCCTTCTCCGCGCCTGAAATCTGTATCCTCCTGAAATCCTTCAATGCTTATAATCGGGACGAAGTTTTTTACCCTTAAGATTTCATCGGCAAATTCTTCATCAATAAGAGTTGCATTTGTAAAAGCAGCGAAAATGCACTCGCTATGTTCCTCGCACATCTTAATGATGTCCTTTTTACGTACCAGCGGTTCTCCCCCCGAATAAAGATATACAAAAGTTCCATGGGCCTTTCCCTGGTGGATTATGGAATCCCATAATTCAATCGGGAGATTGAGATCTTTTTCATATTCTGCCGCCCAGCATCCCTTGCAATGCAGATTACATGCGCTGGTCGGATCCATAAGGACGGCCCAGGGTACATTACAGCCATTTTCATCTTTGACCATACTCTGACGTTCCATCCCGATAACGGTTGCATTTATTACAAAGTTCTCAAATATTTTTTTTCTGACATCAGTATTAACATCGGTATAAAGACTTTCAAACAATTTATGCCAATTGCTTGATTTATTCTTAAAACTATCTCTAACCACCTTGATCTGGCTTTCAAAATTCCGGTTCACATCCAGTTTTTCCACCGCATTGATCAGCTTTGGAATATTCTCTTCTGGATTGCTGTCCAAATAGGACAAGGCAGCTTTTACAGCTATACTTTTCATATTTTCCTTAATCGTCTTTCCCATTTTCAAACTCCTTTTTTATGTAATATTATTTTTAATTACGCGGTTATATAGATATTTGACTTTTTTACATGGTGGCAAGGAAAGCATTTCTGTGATAGATCAAATTTTATCGATAATACATACAAGAATACTTTCCTTATAGCATGGTAACGCAGGAGTAAGTGGAAACATATGCTTCGTGATGATGTCTTTTTCTGTATCGTTCAACTCCCACTCACGAAGGGCGTTTTCCAAAGCGGTTTTAGGGTGGGTAAAACCGTGAAATTTATGAAAAACGTCCAGCTCGTGCCAATCATAAAGAAAAAAGTCATGAAGCAATGCTCCTTTGGCAAGGCTCCTTTTGTTCAACTTTAAATTTAAAAACGTTGCGGTTGCATAACTGAAGTAAGCAACCGCAATGCTATGAAGGAGACAGTCAGTTTTCCCATGTTGAATATACTTTCGCATATTTACAAAAGAATCATTCTGGGACAGATTTTCAATACAATCAATCAGTATAGTCGATTCCTGATTATTCAATCCGGTACATCCTCCAAAAATTATTTTCCAAGTAATTTTGTGTAAAAGTTGTTGCCTTTACCTCATGTGTATATTATTATACTATTGTGGGATTAATGCAATGGCTAAAGATAATCATAAATGTTACTTATGCTACAAAAATCAAAGGTTATGTTTATTTGGAGGAAAATTATGAATAGTGAAGATATTCTTGATAAACGTTGCAGAAAAACAAGAAAGGCAATAAAGACATCGCTTGTAAAGCTTATGTGTGAAAAAGATATTTCAGATATTACGATAACTGAGATTGCCGAAGAAGCAGACATTAATCGAAAAACTTTTTATGCCCATTATAGGAATTTATATGACATTCTGGATGAGGTTGAAAATGATTTGATTGAAAAGTTATTTCATATCTTAGATAATGCAGACATTCTGAAGAGTATGTATAATCCGTACCCACTGTTTAAAGAACTAACTAACGAAATCAATAAGGATTTTGAATTCTACAAATTACTTGTACAATCTAAGAATTACAATAGTCTTTTAAATAAAATACAAGGTATTTTCAAAGAGAGATTTTTAGAATTATCAAATGAAACAATAAAAATGGACAGAGAAACCCTTTCCTTTGTGATTGACTTTATTTCATCAGGAATAACCTCTGTTTACAAAGAATGGTTTAGTTCAGATCGAAATGTTTCATTGGAACAATTGACAAAATCACTAAGCATTCTGATTGGTAACGGACTTAATTCTTTAATAGAAAGCAAGATATAAAACCCCGTCAGCAATAAGAAGACAATTGCAGGTCCAGACTTGAATTTGAGCTTTCCATTTAATCTTCAACTTTCTTACTGTTTACTGTTGATCAAATTTTGAAGTTTGCTGCTGTCAAAGGCTTCAAAAAGAATTCCCCTTCATTTTTTTCTTCTCCAATCAAGTCAAAATAAGCTTCTGTTTCTTTGATTCACTCATAACTTATATGCTTCTTTCAATATTTCCTACAGAGGATTTTCCTGCATTAAACACGATCGGCATTTAATGCAAATACTTATTTTTAGATACAACTTCATAAAAATCTGAAGGCAGAAAAGTTCATACTCCAATATACTCAAAGATCTAATGCGCAAGTGCCTCTCGTGCTGTCCGGAGTATAAAGTCTCTTGCCGGCGCAGCCGGCCTCCCTGTCAGTACAGCCACTGCGTCGCTCGGGACATCGTAGGCACCGCTGGAATAGGCTTTGTAGATATCCAGCAAAAACCCGACCCTAGAATCTGGCATACCTTTAGCGATCATCCCCTTCCGAAAAGTTTCCGCCAAGACTGGTATAAAAGCAATTTCTTTTCCTGCTATCTCTGAAGCAATCTCCGCAATGTCACTCCAGCTAAGCGACTCTGGACCCGTAATGTCATAGATTTTATTTTGATGTCCATCGGTCGCTAGAACAGCAGCTGCGGCTGCCGCGCAATCAGCCCTGGTGACTGTAGTCATTTTCCCATCATCGGCCAGAATACTCAATATTCCAGCGTTTACTGCACCAATAACTTCCCTCACCAGCACGTCAGCGTAAAGATTGTTACGCAAAATTGTATAATTAAGACCAGTTTCTATAATTGCTTTTTCCGTCTTTTCATGCGTTAAGCCAATATGGCTTATTCTCTCTTTGGTGCCGCTGGTATAGACAATATGTTTTATGCCTGCCTCTACTGCTGCCTCCACCGCATTACGGTGCTCAGATACCGTGTCAGAGGCACCGCTTGTTGAAATAATAAGAACTTTATCTGCTCCGGTAAACGCACGTACCACTGACGCACGGTCTCTAAAATCCGCCTGCCGTACATCAATTCCGGCAGCAGAAAGATCTGCAGCTTTTTCCGGTTCTCTTACACTCACTGCTATTTCCGAAACCGGAATACGATCTTTGAGCAAGTTCACTACCTGTCGACCAAGATTTCCATTCGCTCCAGTCACTACAATCATTTATTTTCCTCCTCCTATCATTATTAACATTTCCCCCTAAAAGTACAGTTGTTGTTAAAGCAACTCCTGTAGTTTATAATAAAGTACAGAGGATATTCTATCAACCAACAAAATGAAAGAATTGATGTTTAATAAACATTCGACCTAAATTGTTTTTAAGAGAAGGAGTAAAATTGCCATGAAAACAATAATTAATGAAAATGATCCTCGTGTTATTAGAACACGTCACCTTTTGCTGGATGCATTTGTAGCTCTTGTTAGGAAAAAGGATTTTACATCTATTTCTGTAAAAGACATTACTGAATACGCGCAAGTAAATCGCGCTACCTTTTACGCACATTTTCAGGACAAGTATGATATTTTGGAATACATGGTTATTGATACATTTATGAATCTTATCTCAAAACGAATTGATGTTGAAGCAATATTAAATGAAGAAACCTTACGTAATATAATTCTTTTTGTTTGCGAATATGTTGAAACTGTAAGTAATTCATGTAAACGCAACTATGCAACCATATTGTCGCTAATGGAGGAAAAAGTTAAATTAAAGTTGTATGATGTTATATATACTATTCTTAATAAAGAAAATGCAGCTAAACATAAAAAAGATGAAAAGTCTGCATTAATCGCTGCCATGATAAGTAGTTCTGTATATGCTGCAGCAAGCAAGTGGAATAGAGACGGCCGTGTAATTACTGTTGAAGCTCTCACTGAAGGAGTTATGGACTTTATTGTCCCTGGCATAAACATATACAGAAATTAGAAATACATATTCCAAACGTTTCAGTAATAAATTTTCATCATTCTAAAAGTGAGCAAATGTTCCGCACTCAAACATTATAAATAAACCAATTACCGTAAAAATAATACCTACTATGAAACGCTCATACTTTTCGATAAATTCAGTAAGCTTATTGATCGATGTCAATTTATAGCTGATTCTGCAAAGCACTGCCGTGCCCAACGCAAAAACCAATACCATTGAAATGATTTCCCATCCTTCAAGTGTTGTAAAAAGGGGAATATAAACAGCCAGATCATCCGTACCCAGCCCTATGGTTATTGCCAGTACCTGAATACCCAATGACTTATATCGTTGAATGGATTTATTTATACCTTCCTCTTCCTCTTCGTCATCTTCACCTTTAATTAAAATTTTTATCCCTAAAGCCAACGGGACTAAACCGAATAATCCCATTATCCATTGTTCAGGAATGAACCCGAGTCCTAATGAACCCAAAAGCCCAATGCTTATTAGAATGAATGTTCCTAAAAAGTACGAAAGAGTAATTGTTTTTGCTTTGCCCCTATTACTTTGCTTTGTATAAAGCATAAAAAGAATTGGTATTTCGTCGATGCTTGTAGCAATGTAGGTTACAATTGCTGTGATTATTGTTTGTATCATTGCATCATACTCCTTTTGTAATATTCGTTACAAAAATCATATCACATTGTAACGAATATTACAACAAATATTTTACATTGTAATAAACAAATGATATTATCAAGATGCTCCGTGGTTCACTTATTTAAAAATGCCAAAGCCACCAAGTATCGTTTAACTCCAAGTCAGTTTCTCCAATGCGATGTGGCTTCTATACCAATCATCCGTCTTAATGAGCGTTTCAGGAGATCCTGAATTTTTCACCCTGCCTTTTTCTAGTATGATCACCTTATCACAGGCAATAATCGATGAAAGGCGATGTGATATTGAAAGTATCGTGTGCGCACTTACAGCCTTTTGTAAGACCGAAACAATTTTTTCCTCAGTAATGGAATCAAGATTTGCTGTGATTTCATCCAACATCAGTATCGGAGGATTCATCACTATGGCCCTGGCTATGGCTAGCAACTGCTTCTGCCCTTGCGAAAAAAGGCCATCACCGGTCACCAGCGTATCACAGCCGTTTTCAAGGGTTCCGATATAACCCATCATTCCGACAAATTGCAGCGCCTTTTCAACCTGCCCCCTCGTAACGGTTTCATCCTTTAAGCTGATCTGCTCGAAAACGGTGCCTTTTATATAATGGAACTTTTGGTCGACATAGCCAAAGATCTTGCGCTTTTCACTGTTCGGGATGTCATATACATCTCTTCCGTTTATCGTGATGCTCCCGGACGTTGGTTTCAGCAGACCAATTATCAATTTAAAAAGTGTCGATTTCCCCACACCGGTTCTTCCTGCAAAGGTGACTTTTTCCATCGGATCAATCTGAAAGTTTATGCCTTGCAGAATCTCCGGGCTCGTTTCGTATTTAAAGTGTACATCATTGAAATATATCTCGACCCCTTCACGAGCAGACAAAATATTGTCTGCTTTGAGACCGCTGTTCTTAAAATCATCCTCCGGCTCACCGTGGAAATTGTTCACCCTATGAATTCCAGATACTGCGGCCTGAATGTTCTGAAACTCCATGCCGAGATTTTCAATCGGCACAAACAGATTGGAAATAAGGTCAATTGACGCGGCAATCATTCCAAGTGAAATTCCGAGATAATTCATCTGATTCGACGACAGTACCACGATTGTGCCGATAACAACTGCTCTGACGATCTGTATGATGGGCGAAAATACGGAATCATAAAAATTTACTTTTTCGACTATTTTATAGTTTTCCGAGAGTCGTTCTTTGTACTTTTTTTCCATATAATTTTCTTTACTGAAGGATTTTATCATCCGTACATTTTTCAGACTTTCTGTAATATGTCCGTTAACCTTGCCGATTATGATACGGTTTTCGATTTGTGCCTTTAGCATGCTTATCTGGAAAAGCCTTGTTATTGCATAGATGATCGGAATTAGTACCAAAGTTATGACTCCAAGCCTTGTACTGAATATACAAATAGAAACCACAATACCAACGATTTTAAAGCAGTCGATTATCATTCCAACGATGCCGCTGGTGAACATAGAATTGATTGCATCCACATCATTAGTAAACCTGGATACCACCACACCTGTGTCATTGCGGGTGAAATACTGGGCATTAATTTTCCCAAGCTTTTGCATCATTTGGTGCCGGATTTCCTTTGTGATTCTTTGTCCGAGCACCGCAAGAGCGCCCTCTTTCATAAAGTCAAAAACTCCGGTCATCAGCAATGCAGCCATATAGACCACTGCAAAGTCAAGGAGGCCATCCGTGCTTTTGGGTACGAGATTCCGGTCAATAACGAGCTTAAGAATCTGCGGCGGAACAAGGCTCGCCCCAACTATGCCGCAGACCGCAAACACCAGCAGCACACTGATCCTCTTGTTTTTCTTAATCACATTGAAAAAAGATTTCTTTACAATATTCTGTTTAGATTCCATCAGACTCACCGTCCTCTGTACACTGCAGTTTAAATATGGTTCCATATTTTTCAGAACTCTTCATAAGTTCGCTGTGAGAGCCGTATTCTGCGGTTTTATCACTGTTGAGCAGTACGATATGATTGATTTTATTGAATATTGCCAGCCTGTGTGAAATCAGGATTATAATGCTGTCCTGAAAATTGTTTCGGAGGTTTTCAATGATTTTTTCCTCCGTCTGCATATCCACTGCTGAAAACGGATCGTCCAGAATGATTATTTTATTCTTGTTGAATAAAGTTCTGGCCAGTGCAATCCTCGCCTGCTGTCCGCCACTAAGCCTTACACCACTGCTGCCGACAATAGCGTCTGTGCCTTTGGTGATTTTAGCCAAATCTTCGTTGAAGCATACAAATCTCAAGGCTTCATCGACATCATTTTGCGTTGAAGCAGCAACCCGATCGTCGCCCAAGGTTATGTTGTTATAAATCGTATCAGAAAGAAGCTGAGGGTCATGCCCCAGATAGGAAATCAGCCTGCTCCGTTCATATTCGGAATAATCCCTGAGCTCTTTACCATCTATTTTTATGCTGCCTTTGTATGGATACAGGCCTGTCAATGCAAGACCCAAAGTTGATTTGCCTGAAGCGATTGAGCCTGTGATGCCGATGATTTCCCCCTGTTTCGCCGAGAAGCTGATATTTTCTATCACGTTATCCGCTTCACTACAGCTAAAGCTAAGCCCTTCAACGGCGAGATTTGTGCCATTCGTTTTTAAATTCAAGGTTGTATCTTTGTTTTTGTATTCCGTAAGATAAGGCTTTATACGCTTCCAAGAAACCTGGGATTTCTGCACCGAATTAAAAAGCTTAGCCGCTTTGCTCGCTTTGTTGGCCATTGCCGTAAACATTGTTATGTAAGTGATGAAAACGCCTAGAGTCCATTCACTTTGAATTACTTTTGTTCCTCCAAGATAAATCACTAAAATAACCCCAACCATTGCGATTACGTTATAAATTGGTTGCATAGAGTTTTCAAGTATTGTTGCCTTGACAGCCTTTTTCTGGAGATCTTCCAACTCGATATCATATCTTACCGAGTTCTGATTCTCCATTCCATTTGCGCGGTAGAACATTGCATTTTCAACAGCATCAAGGGTAAGTCCCGCGATCTCACTGCTTTTCGTGCGAAAGCTTATATTGTATTTGTAAATTATACTTTTTAATTTCTCTGCAATTATCATCGCTATGGGAATGAATATGATCGAAAGCAGTGTCGTTTTAATGTCGTACAACAACAATGAAATTAAATAGGATGCCATCAATACACCCGTGTCAAACACCTCTGTCGTGAACTTTCGCATCCCTTCTACGCAAAGATCTACATCGGAGACCGCACGAGTCATTAAGTTTCCGGTGTCTTCGCTGTCCAGCTCTTTCTGGCTTTTATGCATAATATTGTTGTATATCATAAGACGCATTGTAGCGCTTGTGCTATTTGCAAATCGTCTGATATAAAAACGTTTGAAATAGCGCATGAGCTGTATTGCTGCAATTATCCCTACAAATGTGGATGCAAGTCTTATAACCTCTGAAAGGCTGTCGCCCCTTGCAATAGAATCAATCAGCTTACCTTGGTAAATTGGTCCTAATATAGTCGAAATGTTAAAGGCAAGACCAAAAATAACGATACTCACTACAATTAATTTTTCTTTTTTCCAGTAATTAATAATTTTATCCGGTTCTTCTATCGTTTCAATTTTTAATTTTGCCACAACACTCCACACCTTTTTTATAAAAATTTTACTATTCTTTGCAAACGGGGCACTGTTTTATAGCGCTTAATCTCTTATTTCCTTCGAGCATACCATTTCGCTATATTCTTCAAATGCTTGCTTTGTTTGAGCCAATATTGCTCTTGCCTTATCCCCTTCAGAGGAATTAAAAATATCTCTGTTTTCAATTTTTTTAAGCCACGAAATCAGTTTTTCAAGTTCTTGCTCTTCTTCTTCAAGTTCTGCAAATGTGAACTTTTCATTTGAAATTTCTTTTGCAATCTCCTTTAAGTATTTCTCACTCTCATTGATCCATTCCGTATATTCTTCATCACGCAAATTATTAAAAAGTGAAATTACTCTTTGCTCATGACTGTCTTCAAAAAATACACTTTCCATAAGGAGCGCTTCACCATTGTTTGTTTCAATATCCTTGGACATCTGCATCAGGGCATTGTAATTCTCTTCTCTAAAGGGGAGAACCCACATGGATTGTTGTATATTTACAGCACCCAATTTTTTTAGTCCCCTCCATATAGATACCCTATGCCTTGAAGGTTCTGTGGGAAGGTTATAATTTATAATAAGCCATTTAATTTTTTCCATACCATTCTCCTTTGTAATATTCGTTACTCTTTTATACCATATCACCGTGTAACAAATATTACAATAACATTTTCTAAATTTATATCTATCTGTAAAAAATAACATTCACTTTGTGGAATTAGGTTGTGCTAAAGTGGTAAAAATTGAACATGAGCCGGCGTAATCTGAACAGTTAAAATAAATTTAGCAGGAAAGTGCAATTTAAAATTGATTCCCTGCTATTTTTAATAAAATATAATTCAGTTGGTAATCCATACCCGCTGGTTAAAGGAGCGACACAATGGTTCATCGCATCGGAAATAACCGGAATGAATCTGGAGGACGGAGAAGACTGTTACAAGCAGTTTTTATCCTATAAAATTATGGGATGTAAGTTGAATACAAAATTTAGCAAACGACAACTTTTAACAAGCCGCCGTTTGCCAGTTTGAGTCTAGATATACATCGCATTAAAGTAAGCTGCACGAATTGCATCGCCTACTCTGCCGGGTTTTGCACTGTCGCCGATTACCCGGACATCATAATACTTGTTCTGTATGGATTCGGCCTCTTCTTTCTTTGACTTCATGCCAAAGGATGTAATGATGGCGTCGGTCTCGATGAGCATGTCGACGCCCTCCGGAGTCTGAATGAGCACGCCATCCGGTCGAAACTCTTTGACTTTATGGCTGGTCAGTATTTTGATTCCATGCTCAGGCAAAATGTTGTTTATGGCCATCTTGGTAAAGTGATTTACTTCTTTTGCCACACCGTCCAGCATTTCAACAAGTGTGACTTCCTTGCCTTCCATGGCCAATTCCAGCGCGGCGTCACATCCGGACATTCCTCCTCCGGCTACGACTACCTTCTGTCCATTGATCTTCTTTACGCCCTTATGGTAATCGATCACATCGATGACGTTTTCTGTATCAATACCGGGAATATTAGGCCGCATCGAATTACCGCCGATAGCAACAATGATATGATCCGCCTCTGCAAGCTCGGGTGAATCTGCTGTAATTTCGGTGTTCAAACGAATATCTACATATGATTTGCTTAACTGAACCTTGTACCAATCGATCAGTTTCTTAAGCTGATTTTTGAACTCCGGCGTTGCAATGATCCCCAGCAGCCCTCCTAACTCACCTGATTTTTCAAACAAAGTGACCTTATGCCCGCGAAGAGCCGCTACCCGGGCCGCTTCCATACCGCCGCATCCTCCGCCGATGATAGCGATATTTCTTTTCTTTTCGGCTGGCAGGATCCTGTTGTTCTTCTCGTTCCCTGCTTCAGGATTCAGACCGCATGTCACGATCTTGCCGCCGAACACATGTCCGATACAAAACTCATTGCACCGGATACACGGGCGAACATCCTCAGGATGCCCTTCATACAGTTTATTGGGCATATCGACGTCTGCGAGCAGCTGCCTAGTAAAGGCGACGAAGTCACACTTCCCGTCCCGTAAAGCTGCTTCAGCAGTCTCAGGCGTTAGGCTGCCGACAGCAATCACCGGGATATTGACAGCCTTCTTGATTTCGGCAATTGTGTCAATGAGCGGGGCATCTCCAAGATAGTTTGGCGGAGCCGCCCAATAAATGCTCTCATAAATGCCTGCGTCAACATGTAAAGCCGAAACGCCAAGTTCTTCCAATCTCTTGGCGATTTTCTGTGATTCTGCGATATCTCTCCCGCCTGGATATTTTTGATCTGCGCTGAACCGGAAGATGAGCGGATAATCGGGACCGATAACCTTTCTCGCTTCCTGAATTATTTCGGCTGTGAAACGCATCCTGCCGTCAAAGTCTCCTCCATATTCATCCGTACGTTTGTTCCAAATAGAGCTCATGAATTGGTCAAGCAGGTATCCGGTATGTGCATGGATCTCAATGGCGTCAAAACCGGCTTTGAGCGCTCTCTGACAGGCGGCACCGAAAGCTTTAACAATTTCTTGGATCTCTTCAGCTTCCAGCGGACGGCATAATATGCTTGGGTTCCAGTAAGCCGGTACTGCTGATGCCGAAATTGGCGGATTTTCCTGAGTATATATGCCGAAGTTTTCACGACCCATGTCTGTCTGAAGCTGGATACACGCCTTACCACCATAGCTATGAATGGCTTCCACCATTTCAACCATGGCTGGAACATATTCATCTGAATGAGCGGAAACTACAAATCCAGCACGCGGCTCCAGTTTAACTTCAACCTTGTGTCCTTCAAGGATTATAAGCGCTGTTCCTCCGCGTGCCCGATCCGCGTAGTAGTCAATGGTTCGCTGTGTATAGCGTCCATCCGGCTCACAAGAATGCGTACCTGCTGGAGCAAGCGCAAAGCGGTTTCTTAAAACCATATTGCCAATGCGCCCGGTTTCAAATAGTTTTTTGAATTCGTTTGGCATTTGATATTCCTCCTCTTTTTCATTACTTTCGGTAAGAAAGCACCGATAAGATATAATTGTGAATCATATAACAAATTATATCTTATCGGTGTATTGGATAATATCATCAAATATACGGATTTAATTACCAATATTTACGGACATTAGTGTAGTGTTTTTTACTTATATGGTTAGATTATTTTATGTTTATGCGTAAAATCATACAGCTCGGAGCGATGCTTAATCTCCAATTTGGTCATGATTCTCTGCCGATATGTTTCCACCGTACGACTGGACAAAAAAAGCTGTTCCCCGATCTCCTTGCTTGTGAAGCCTTTAACCGTTAGGACCAACACTTCATATTCACGGCTCGACAGTTTTTCAACCGGTGAAAACGCCTTGGAATTTTTCTGATATTCTTTCGCCAATATCTGTATTCCTTGCGGCTGAAGTGCAAATTCACCGGACATAGCAGTCTTTATTGTATGAAGCAATTCACGGTCGGCTGCTGACTTGGAAATATATCCAACTCCGCCAGCCTTAATAAATGCAGCAAGATATTCATCTTCCGCATGCATTGTGAGAGCAATGATTTTCGTATCCGGGCATATTTTCTTTATAGTCTCCGTTGTTTTTACCCCATTCATTTTAGGTAAAGATATATCCATCAGAATAATATCGGGCTTTAAATCAGGCACTATTTTAATTGCTTCTTCCCCGGTTCCGGATTCTCCAATAACCTGTATATCGGAGACTTGCTCGAGGATTAGGCGAAGTCCGCTGCGCACCATCACATGATCGTCAATAATAAAAATGCGTATATTTTCCATAATAAACTCCTATTATCAAATAATGATCGGCAGTTTGATTGTAATGGCCGTACCGTCTGTTTTCGTCGAGCTGATCTTAAGTTCACCCTGAGCTTCCAAAACCCTTTCCTTCATCCCAATCAATCCGGTACCGTTTTCATATGCCCCATTCGGTAAACCAATACCGTTATCCTGAATATTTAATAATATAGATTGATCTTCACATGAAAGTGTGATGCGGGCCAAAGAAGCCTTTGAATGCTTAATAATATTAGTAACACCTTCCTGAATACTTCTGAAAATGATTATTTCCACACTCTGAGGAATATTGATTTGATTTTCAGGCGCTTCAAAAAACATTGGGATACCACTATCACAGGCTATTTCACTAATTAATTCCCTCAAGATATTAACGGTTTGATCACTCGCCAGTTTAGAAGGACGCAGGTCCTGAAGGATACGTTTCAATTCCTCCAGAGCGCCATCGACAAGGAATCTGACACTGTTTAGCCGATCGGATATAATATCAATATCCTGTTCCTGCTGAATTGCTTTTAATCGAATCGAAAGCGAAGTCAGCCGCTGTCCGATATCGTCATGTAATTCTCTTGATAAACGCGTGCGTTCAGAATTCCGTACTTCTTTTATCGCAATAAATGCTTTATTCAACTCATTTTTATTTTCGATCAACTCCACCAGCAATTGTCTATTGTAAAAGGCTGTCCCAATGATCCGTCCTATGGAATCCAATACTTTTAAATCATCCGAACTAAATAGACGTGGTTTTTTTGATGAAACAGCAACTGCACCGTCGATTGTTGAGCCAATGACAATCGGAGAACAGATCGAGGATTTATATTGATAAGGATTGTCATCACTGTATAAATTCAATTTCTGATTTAAATCATTTGAGATATCATCTAACTTTATGCTTTTACCATTCGCCAGCAAATCCATTATCGGCATATCTTTAAGCAAATTTACATCTATTTCATTTACAACCGACATTCTTGCATTCCCCGAATCAGAGAATTCATAGGCACAATAAAAGCTCTTTTTGTTATCTTTAAGCAAATATATGCTTCCGACATTGGCACCCATAATAGAAACGATATCTTCTAACGATTTTTGCCATACATCATCTGAATTTTTGTCAAGAGCAATTGCGCCTGAGATTTTGCTTATTATCTCCAGCCGCTGCATTGATTCTTCATACAATTGTTTATGATTCTGTATATTTTCCATGCCGACCTCCAAATTTAGCAAACTGTATAAATGTGAGTTTAATTTATCAACTTGGCACTTGCTCGAAGTCTTTTCCCTTCTCGGTCAGCAAAATACTCAACAGTAACGGGGGACAGTAGTAAACCCTAGGTTATTATGTTAGGATTGTACCATAAATCCATAGAAAGAAGGTATAAAAAATTAAAACACTTGTTATTGTCGGCGCGGAAAAGGATTGGGGCTATCGTTCGCAAAACGATTTGGCAAAGAGGGCTTTCGCTTATTCATGATTGCACGAAACGAAGAGAACCTTTCTGCTTTGGCAAAAGAACTCAGCAAGTCAGGAATTGAGAGCGACTATTTCCTTGCGGACCTTTACAACAAGGAACAAAAATTCGATTACTTGGTCGAAGCATTAAGATTGATTTACAGCAAGTCCCACTACTAGGGCCTCTTTCCTAAAGTCCTTATTCGTAATAGCTTTCAGTAAACCCTATGTCATAGAAGAAGACGTTCAGCTCATAGAACGAATTACTTTTATTCCAAGTGTTATTGCTTCATATCAACAGACGCAATAATGATCGATCATTACTGCGTCTGTTGATATGGCATATGAAACGTTATGATAGTAAAAAATCAAACTTCGGTATAAACATTATGCCTTGTTCGCTTCAATTTCATCCAACATCTGATAGTATGATTTTCTGTCAAGTTTGTATCCGAAGAAGATAAGCCCTGCTATAATTGACAGGATTCCGGGGAGAAGATTCATAATTGCATTGATCCATCCCAGGGTTAAATCAGACTGTACCGGTTTAGCAGCATCAAATCCGGTTGCAGCAAGGGCAAACCCCACGCCCGAGATTCCCACCGCCATACCAACCTTCATAAGGAAAGTCATAAAGGCTGAAATAAAGCCTGCGGCTCTGGTCCCCGTCTTATGCTCGCCATACTCAGTGCAATCGGGCATCATACCATACATCATTGTCATGGCTCCGATTGATACCCCCGAGAGCAGCATATTCAGAGCGATAAACAATCCCCAACTGTTTGTCGGATTTATATAGAAAAGGATTACCATTAATATTCCGGAAAAGATGAAACCCCATTTCGGCAGTGTTGCCTTATTTTTCATCCTAGTCCCAAGCAGTGGAACAAGGAAGACACCAAGAATATTTGCAGCCGCATAAAAAAGCATAAATCTAGTAAACAGATTGGGGTCTCCTGCATTGTAAGTAAAATAGTACATTAAGACAGCCTGTCTGCCGTTTATGAATAGGCCCATGACCAAAAACCCGAAACCTAATATCCATGCTGGACCATTTCCTGTCATCGCCTTAAACATCATACGGAAAGACTGCTTCTCCGCATGAGGCTTTACCACCTCTTTGATACCGAAAAAGCTGATTATGTATAGGACAAGAGCACAGGCACTGTAAATCAATGCGGTAGTCCGCCATCCCACGGCACTCATCGGTGATCCACCACCGAAATGCGAAACAAGGGGAAGTGTGGCCTGCCCCAAGATCAAGGAGCCTACCAAAACGGCAGCCATGAGACGATATGAGGTGATAGAGGCTCTTTCATCTGTATCTGTCGTCAATACAGCAGTCGCTGCACTATATGGAATATTTACGCAGGAATAGCAGGTCACCAAAACAATAAATACAACACACATAAAAACTGTCTTGCCAGTCTGACTTTCGATCGGTATGCTGGAAAAAGCCAGGAAATTGAGAACGCATAGTGGAATGGATCCAAATAGGATCCAAGGTCTGTATGAACCCCATTTTGTCCTTGTTCTGTCCGCTAGCCCTCCAATGAATGGGTCGGCAACAGCATCCCATAATCTGCCGATCAATATCAATGTTGCAACAACTGCCGCGCTAATCCCATAGATATTTGTGGCAAAAAACAGGAAAAACGATGCAACAAAGGTGTAGCTCAGGTTATTGGCTCCATCAGTTACTGCATAAGCGATTTTGCGCCAGGGCGGCAGCTTGATTTTTGTATCAACAGCAGCATTTACTGCGGGATTCGTATCATTCATAAAACTATCCTCCAAATCTTAGCAATAATTTTCAATTTATTTATCTCTGAAATACAAGGCAATTATTCACTACACTTCAACACTATTTTAGGATAAATCGATTGATGGAATAAGTCCCACGCCTTCGCACCCTCATCCAAAGGTAAGATTGTTCCGATGATTTTATCCATCTGTAGTTTCGGAATCAATTCAATGACACGTGGGTAATTGTAGTTTGTGGTATATACGGTTTGGATGCGCCCTTCTTTCGAATATAGCTTGTAAAGGTTCACCGGCAATTCATATTCCATTGGGAATACAGCAAAGTAAACCGCGGTTCCTTTATTTGCGATGATTTCTAAAATAGGCGGCGCTGCTGCAGGAACACCGGATGCTTCAAAGACTACATCATAACCTCGACCATCTGTAATTTCCTTCGCACGGGCAACAACATCCTCGTTGAATGGATCGATGGCGTAATCAGCTCCCATTTTCAGTGCCAGCTCGCGCTTTGCCGCTACAGGCTCAATCACCGTGACACGGGTGCTGCCTTTTAAAAGGATCATATTGAGCAGGATGCTTCCGATTCCGCCCGTACCTGAAATTGCGACGTTATCACCGATTTTTATATCGGCCAGATCGATTCCTCTCATCGCAGAAGCACATGGCTCAGCGAGTGCATAAGGTGCAAGATCCTTTATGTGATCCGGTATTTTGAACATCATCAAAGGCTTCAATACTGCATATTCGGTAAATCTGGGCACAGCATACAGGTTTCTGCAGAAAATATCATCACCACGTTTGCAATCATCACAAACACCGCAGGAAGCAACACTGGACACTGCTACCCTGTCACCGATCTTCCAACCCAACTCAGTCATTCCTTCTCCCAATTCAACGATTGTCCCACAACATTCATGGCCCAAAGGCATGGGTGGTTTTAATCCATAAAGCCCATGATCCACTATATGGACATCCGTTGCGCAAAGAGCCGCATAATTAATTTGAATCTTCGCTGTCCCAGGCTGTACCTGAGGTTCCGGAATGTCTTTCAATTCAACTTTCTTTCCATCAGTCCACATCAATGCTTTCATAATAATTCCTCCTTATTTCATCAGAATTTAATTGTATATAAATCCGTTCCAATACCTTAATCCCCTATCCAAGCATTGCTTTCATATGCTTATAGAGGCCCTCTGCGTCATACTCATTTTCGTGATAGAGAAAATCAGGAGTTGCCAGTGGCACAAATTTGTCCGGGCAGCCAAGGATTTTATATTTGCAAGTCACACCAGCTTCCGCCAATACGGCTCCAACCGCATAACCCAGACCACCGATAATATTATGGTCTTGGGCACAGACGATTCTGCCGGTTTTCGCTGCACTCAGCACTGCATCTTTATCCAGAGGCTTAATTGTGTGCATATCAACGACTCTGATATTCGCTCCCAATTCTTCCTTGATTCTTTTTGCAGCCTCCATAGCATGATGGACAACTATACCGGCCGCAATAAATGCACCGTCATCACCGTCTTTTGGAAATAGTGCCTTTCCGATCTGGTATTCCGTGTCTTCCGGATACAGGGAAGCTACCGCTTCACGGCCTAACCGGATATAAATCGGCCCATCCCATTTCATGGTTGCTTCCAGAACCTTCGCAACAAGGAACGGATCCCCCGGCTCAATCACTGTCATATTTCCAAAACTGGTCATGATCGCGCAATCTTCCAGAGCACAGTGTGTCACTCCAGAGAAACCATTGGAATATCCGGCTCCGTTGCCGATAATTCGCACAGGCAGGTTGGGATAGCAGATATCTGTCCGAACTTGTTCACATGCCCGCATGGAAGCAAAAGGTGCAAAGGTAAAGGCGAAAGGGATAAATCCTTCTATTGCCATACCTGCCGAAAAACTCATCAAATTTTGTTCTGCAATACCGATATTATATCCACGTTCAGGAAATTTCTCAATAAATCCATTGACCCTGGAAGATGTGGCAACATCAGCGGTTACAACGATCATATTCGGATAGCGGCTGCCCATGTCCTCCATATGTTTTCCCACAACATCACGCATAGCGGCTAGTGCTTGCATGTTAAAGGTAATATCTCCCATTATTGTTCACCCCATTTCTTGTCAAAAGCCTGCTGTAATTCATCCTTTGCCTGAACTAACATGGCATCCGAGATCATGCCGGCATGCCATCCGGCAACATTCTCCATAAAACTGATCCCGTGTCCTTTCACCGTATGCCCGATAATCACTGTGGGTATACCACTATCTGCAGGAGGCAGTGCATCTACCGCCTCAATTAGCTCTCCAAAATCATGGCCATTGACTTCAACTACATTCCAGCCAAAGGCACGCCATTTGTCTGCCAGAGGTTCCACAGACATTAAATCCTTGGTCTTTCCATCAAAAGATAACCCATTACAATCGATAAACGCCACAAGATTTCCTAACTTATAATGACTTGTCGACATAGCGGCTTCCCAGATGCTGCCCTCTGCCTGCTCACCATCACCCATGACAACATAAACACGACTGAAGGAACCCTTTGCTTTCAATGCGGTTGCAATACCACCGGCAATGGGAAACCCATGCCCGAGAGAACCGGTTGAAACATCGACATAAGGATTACACAAATTGCAGGAATGCATCCCGAACCGTCCATAATCCCCACCGTATTCCGTATGAATCTCTTCCGGATTATAACAACCAATGGCTGCCTGACTGAAGGATGTCACCGCGGCAGCATGACCTTTACTAAGTACAAAACGATCCCGCTCTTTCCAGCAGGGATTTGAAACATCGTATTTCAAAGCGTACTGCCATATCACAGTCATAATGTCACAAACGGACATGTCACCGCCGATATGGATGCCTTGTTTGTTACAAAGGTCCAACAATTGGAACCTGACGTCCAAGGCTGCCTTTTCAAGGCGCTTTATTGTGGCTTGATCAGCCATTTTCTTCACCTAACCTTTCTCTTTCTTAATACTTTTGAGCTTAATCCTATCATCCTAAAACTTAAGGATTGCTTTTACACATTTGCTATCCACTTGAGCTTTGAAAGCCGCTTCATAATCCTCGGCATTAAAGATGGCGTTTTCCATTAAAGAGTCAATATCCAGTTGCTTGAAAAGAGCCACGCTGCGCGGAAATGCATAAGGCGATTGGAAAACGCCTCCAATAATCGTAATTTCCTTAAAGAATGCGTTGAATAAGTTCAATGGAAAATTGTAGGCAGGGTTGTAAAGCGCAGCGAAAAATTCCAGCACACCTCCACGACCGACTATGTCATAAGCGGCTTGACATGCACCTGTGGATCCGGAAGCTTCAATGACTGCGTCAAATCCCAGATTGTTAGTGATTTTTAATGCTTCCTCCTGGATGTTCTGGGTGAATGGATCAAGAGCATGAGATGCACCAAGCATCAAAGCGATCTCACGCTTACCGGCCACAGGTTCGATCATGGTCAGATCCACGGCCCCTGACAGTTTTGCCAGTTGCAGCAGAATCTGTCCCATACCGCCGCCACCCGAAATAGCAACACGTGCACCTGGCTTGATGCGGCACAGATCAATACCGTGAAGACAAACGGAAATGGGTTCAATAAAGACGGCCTTCCTCAAGTCCGCCTCCTCGGGAAGCTTAAACGCCTGCTGTTCATTGACAACCAGATATTCGGCCATAGCACTCATATTTAATTTCATATTTGAACAGAACTGTTCCTGGCCGTTTCTGCAATAGTAACACTTTCCACAATGCAGATTGTAATAATATGTAACCTTATCTCCTACCTTCAGGCTTTTGTTGGTTGCATCGGGTCCCAGCTCTACGATTACGCCTGAGGCCTCATGTCCCAACGGTATCTGCTTGGCCTCTCCGTATAGCAAATCCAACTCCCCTTTGTATGTGTGCAAGTCGGACCCGCAGACGGAAGCATAGGCAATTTTGATTTTGACGTCATCAGGCTCGCTAATTTGCGGCTCAGGGCAATCTGCCATCTGGAGACCGGGTTTTGTATAAAAGATCGCTTTCAATTGTTACACTCCTTCCCTTATTGCTCGCCCAATTTGTGAAGTGAATTGTCGGCGAGCTTATGCAAAAGTTTATTATATCTATTAAGCATTGTTTCAATGGGACTGTCGACTTCTTGATTTGTCCAAATGGTTCAATATTTTTATCTTTGCATCATTGACGGCGACTTACTTCCTCGAAGCGAACGAAAAGGTAAGTTATTTTGTCAATTTTTAGACTTTTTTTAAAATAGGTTTGATATTTTGATATCGGATGTGTATAATGAAGAAAATATAATTCATGATTTCTACTATTCTATTCTTGAATAAAGGAGGCAGCATGACATGACTCACTCTGTTTTGATCATAGATGATGCCCGTTCCGTGATTTCAGTTGCTAAAAATGTTATACCGGCTTACCCTGAGCTTTATCCTGTTGTGGAAGCAAAGAACAGCATTGTTGGCTTGGAGCTTCTGAACAACCTGAGAGCGGAGCTCGTGATTCTGAAATATGACATGCCATTCTTGAACGGCCATGAATTTTTACGCAAAGTCTTATCCATGGGAGTCCGCACCCAATATATCCTCATATTCAGTGAGGATCTAGAAAACGAATTTCCCAGTTTAACTTTAAGAAACGATATCAGCTCCATTCTTTTTGAAAAAGATTTGACCTTTGATACTCTTCATGAAGCAATCCGAAAAGCAATCGCTGATATGAAAAAAACCGAGGATCTCTATCAGATTGTTCAAAAATATGAGGATCTGTTGCAGGATTCGCCGCAAATGATCCAATCTGACCGTCAAACTATTTTTAGTGAAATGATCAGCGGAATCTATTCCGGGGAGGAACGACTGAAAAGGATCTTTCACGACGAGAATTCAGCCGTTTTCTGGCTGGTGCTGGTAGAAGTTTCTCAGGATACGGATTCAGGCTTTACCTTCTATCTGCATCTTGAATCGATCAAGGCCCTCCAGGAAAAAATGCGGAAACAGGCAAACCTATATCAGGGAGTAGACATCTTCATCGTCCATGACCAGAAGTTATGTATGGTCATCGAACCGGGCTCGCCTGCCGCTGCAGCCGCACACGCAGGAAACCTGGAACCTATTTTGCAAGATTTCAGCAAATTAGCTCGTTGGTTAAGTCTGCCGTCTTTCGTATTCACCTTTTTTGACCAACCGGTGGCATTAAGTCAGCTTGCACTAGCATACAAATCAATCAGTGATTTTTCTAAATATCGCTTTTTTCATTATGAAAGCCAGATTCTTAAAAGTTCGCAGGCAAGTGCTGATGAGATCATGAGGGAAGATCCCGTTATCAGGGACCTGCTGTCCCAGGCTGCCATTCTCACCAGCGAACATGATGAACACGCTTTGATGTCGACGTTTCAAGATCTGGTGCAAAAGCTTTGTGCCGCAGCATCTTTCCGTGTTTTTTCCTACGCCTGGAACCGTCTGCTCTTCATCTATAACCTTGAGATGCAGAAATTTCATTTACCGGAAGAGGAATTCTCGCCGGATATAAGGCAAAACGACTTCCACAACATTGACGATGCCATGCGGGCGTTGATTGTTCTGTATCATAAACTCTTTGCAGGGATCCGGCGGAAATTATATGTAGGAAATGAATTGATTGAAAAATCCTTGATCTATATGTCGAAGCATTATGCCGAATGCTTGTCTCTGGCAGATGTGGCGAACCACGTGAACGTCAGCAATGCTTATCTCAGCAGGCTGTTCAGCAAAGAAACCGGTTTATCCTTTGTTGATCATCTGAACCAGATTCGTATTTCAAAAGCTCAGGAACTTCTGAAAGACCGAAAAATAAGGATCAATGAGGTTGCGGATCAAGTTGGATATACAAATGCAAAATATTTCAGTCAGGTTTTCAGAAAAATCACCGGCTGTACACCTTATGATTTTAAAATAAAAGGATGTTGAGAAAGGGAGGTTGCTCAGATGAAAACTGTAAGGATTAATACAAAAGGCGGAGTCCGGCTGATAGATATTGACGAACCGCAAATTTGCAGTCCTAATGATGTAAAAGTCAAAATCGCTTATGCTTCTATTTGTGGCTATGACATGATGGTTCTGCGGGGAAAGGCCAGTTTGGCAGGTCACGGGGAAGTTGGACACGAAGCTTCCGGAATCATTTTTGACCTGGGTTCAGAAGCAAAAAAATTCTTCAAGATAGGCGACAGGGTGACTATAAATCCAATTTTAACCTGCAACCACTGTTCCAGCTGTTTGACCGGCCAGGGTATGTATTGCGAAAATGCCGAAATGTCAGCAGCATGTATGATGAGCGAATATATCGTTACTCATTATCTGCAGATATATCAATTGCATGACGAGACCTCTCTGAAAGAGGGATGTCTGACGGAACCGCTGACCATGGCTTTGTATACCGTTCGCAAGGCTCAATTGAACCCGGGTAAAAAATTATTGATCCTAGGTGGTGGTTCCATGGGGCAGATCATTCTGCGCCTGTCTCTTATCTATCCCATAGATTCTGTGGTAGTAGTGGATCCTAATGAAGAGAAACTCACCTTAGCGTTAAAGGCGGGTGCCAGTGCGGTCATCGACTCAAAGCATGGCAACGTGCTTGTGGAGGCATTAAAACTAACAAGCGGAAAGGGATTTGACGCCGTCATAGAAGCTTCCGGGAGTCAGCAGTCTGCAGAACTGGCTTTTTCCCTCGTAGCCAGAGGTGGCAGTCTGGTTTTTTTCGGTCTATACGGAATGGAATACAATCTGCCGGTAAATCTTTTCAATTTATACTGGAAGGATGCTTCGATTCATGGCGTTTCTGTACCGAACAATTTATTTTTCCAGGCCTTGGACGTATTGCCGAGACTGCACCTGGAGTCTGTCATAACAGGGATTTATCCCTTTGCCAGGGCTGCAGAGGCATTTTCAGACAAAGCCACCGGCTGGCATGCGAAGGTAATGCTGGATTTTACCGGTCCCAGTAAAGAAGGATGATAGGTTTCTATCTTGTGAATTAGTAATAATAAAGATGCATCTAATACTATTCCAGATGATCAATGTACCTTGCACGATCAGAAATAATGCCGCTTAAACGTAGACTAACTATTAAAAGTCAACAGAGAAATGAGAAAAAGCAGCAAAATTTTTTAGGATAGATTGAACCTTGATAATTGCACGACAAAAAGGATATCCAAAACGGACACCCAT
>JAVBVR010000087.1:0-90501 GCA_036677845.1 Anaerovoracaceae bacterium
GCAGTCGAGAAGATCTGGCTCTTCTTTGTCGGAATGGTCGTATTTCTTTCAATCAACCTTGTCGCCACTCCCCCTAAAGTCTCGATAGACAAAGACAGCGGGGTGACATCAAGAAGGAGTACGTCTTTTACTTCTCCGGTTAATACGCCTGCCTGGACTGCAGCTCCGATTGCCACGCATTCGTCAGGATTGATGCCCTTGAACGGTTCTTTACCGGTGATTTTTCTTACCGCTTCCTGAACGGCTGGGATTCTAGTTGATCCTCCGACCAGAATAACTTTCGCAATATCGTTATTGGTTACTCCGGCGTCTGACATAGCTTTTTTCATCGGCTCAATGGTCTTTTCCACCAGATGGGCCGTAAGCTGATCAAATTTAGCTCTTGTGATGTCCATGTTCAGATGGAGCGGGCCGTCAGCGTTCACTGTGATAAAAGGCAGGTTTATGTTAGTTGTCTGTGAGCTGGAAAGCTCCTTTTTCGCCTTTTCCGCAGCTTCCTTCAGCCTTTGGTGCGCCATCTTGTCTTTCCTGAGATCTACGCCGTTTTCTTTTGCAAAACTGTCTGCAATAAAATTGATTACTACTTCATCAAAATCGTCGCCGCCGAGTCTGTTGTTACCGTTTGTCGCCAGTACTTCAAATACGCCGTCACCCAATTCCAGAATCGACACGTCGAATGTGCCGCCGCCCAGGTCATAAACCAAAATCTTATGATGCTCATGCTCCTTGTCAAGTCCGTATGCCAGAGACGCTGCTGTCGGCTCGTTGATGATTCTTTTGACATCAAGACCTGCAATCTTGCCCGCATCCTTTGTCGCCTGCTTCTGGCTGTCTGTGAAGTATGCCGGAACGGTGATTACCGCTTCCGTAACCTTTTCGCCCAGGTAGCTCTCCGCATCGGTCTTCAGTTTTGTAAGAATCATTGCTGAAATATCCTGTGGAGTGTAAGCTTTTCCGTCTATTTCAACCTTATGATCTGTTCCCATATGTCTTTTGATAGAAGCAATTGTTCTGTCGGGATTGGTTATCGCCTGTCGTTTTGCAGTTTCACCGACCAGTCTTTCTCCGTTCTTGGCGAAGCCGACTACGGATGGGGTTGTTCTGTTTCCTTCCGCATTGGCAATCACTACCGGTTCGCCGCCTTCTAAAACGGAAACGCATGAATTTGTAGTTCCTAAATCAATTCCTATCACTTTACCCATTGTAATATCCTCCTATTTCTTGTCACTAAATCAATTAACATTCGGTATTCTACTGCATTATTCGGCCACTTTCACCATGGATGGCCTGATCACTTTTTTATTAAGTAAATACCCCTTTTGCAATACCTGTGTTACTTTTCCACTTTCATACTCCGATGAATTCTCAGTGAGTACCGCATGGTGGAAGTTCGGATCAAACGGTTCCCCTATCGCAATTATTTCCTCAACTCCGCTTTTTTCCAGTACCCCCTTCAACTGTTTGAAGATCATATTCATACCTTCAGCAAAGCTTTCGTTTTCCCCGCTGTGTTCCAGCGCTCTTTCAAAATTATCTATTACATCAAGCAATTCGACTACGAGCTTCTCGTTAGCGTATGCATAAATGTCTCCCTTTTCTTTTTCTACTCTTTTTCTGTAGTTTTGAAAATCGGCGGCCAGCCTTAAATACCTTATGTTGATTTCTTCTTCTTCTTTTGAAGCTTCCTTTAATTCTGTTTCTTGTGAGGATATATCAGATGCTGCCTGTTCATTGTCCTCATTGTAGATCGTGTCCTCGGGTACTTTTTTCTTACTCATCGTTCTCGTCTCCTCCCGTAATTTTAAAAGTCTGGCTGATGTTTTCCGTGATGTATTCGATGATTGAGGTTACTTCATCGTATTTCATCCTGGTTGGACCGATGACCCCCAGTTTCCCAACCATTTTTCCGTTGATATGGTAGGTTGCGGTAATCAGGCTGCAGTCTCTCATAAGGTCCTCGGTGTTTTCACTCCCGATTGTGATGATGACTCCATTGTCCCGGTTCAGCAACACATCCGTAAAATGCTTCTTTTTATTGATCATTTCAAGAAATACTTTGGCTTTTTCAATATCATTATATTCCGGTATGGAGAAGATATTAGTCAGGCCATCCAGGAACAGCTCCACATTGAGCATGTTTTCCAGCGTACTGATGAAGTTCGGCCGAATGGTTTCTACCAGGCGGCTCATGGCTTCGATATCGGATTCAAAGTTCTTGATGATATCCAGCTTCAGGATCTCACTCAATTTCTTCCCTTTATAGTTATAAGTCATTACTTTTGAAAGCAACGAAAGATTTTCTTCCCTATAGGGGACTTTCATCTTGATAGCAGTATTGGAAACCTTGCCGCTTTCCGTTACGATCATCAGTATCACTGTCGAATCATCCACAGGAACAAAATTAACGTACTTCAAATGATTCAACTCCTGATTCGGTGTGATGGCAAAGGACGTCAAGTTGGTCAGTTCCGATAGAAGGCTTGCCGCATGCTGGATGGTTTTCTCAAGCTCACTGACATTTCTCGTCATTTTCTCACAAATGATCCGCTTCTCTTCTTCCGGCAGTTCATACTTCTGCATCAGATTGTTTACATACAGACGATACGCTTTATCGGAAGGTACTCTTCCCGCCGACGTATGGGGATGCGTCAAAAAACCCATTTCTTCCAGATCCGACATTTCGTTTCTGATTGTGGCTGGGCTGATATTCATATCCAGTTTTTTGGAAAGAGTCCTCGATCCGATGGGTTCTGCTGATCGAATAAAATCTCCCACAATCGCCTGCAGTATCCTTAATTTTCTTTCCGACAAATCCATATTTATCACCACTTTTCAAGGGTAACCGTTTAAATCCGCTTGGTTTGTTAGCACTCTTAACTGGTGAGTGCTAAACCTTAGTTTTAATTTAACACTGTTGAACTGTAATGTCAACAGTGTTTTACAAATTCATGATAAATTTTTTCCAGCTATTGTCGTGATATATGTACCTCATATGTTATAATTTTAAACATAGCGGGTAAATTTCATGTGTGTATTTATTTGCAACGTTACGAGATAACGGAAAGGAGCGCTGTTATGAAAAGTAAAGTCGTTATTACCATTGCGAGGCAGTTTGGAAGCGGAGGCAAAGAAATCGGTGAAAAGCTGGCCGAACGGCTTGGAATCCCCTTTTATGATAAATCGCTGATCCATCTTGCAGCTAAGGAAAGCGGCATTGATGAAGATTTATTTGATTTTGCCGATGAAAAGGCTTTCCATCGTTTTTGGACGGCTTCGGCAGGCAATGCCGGATATTACGGAAACAGAATCTCCCTTTTCAATGAAATGCCGATGAATGACAAACTCTTTATAATTCAGTCCAATATCATCCGAAAACTTGCTGACAACGGCTCCTGTGTCATCGTTGGACGCTGTGCGGACTATATCCTGCGCCATGATGTATCTACGGTGCCTGTTTTCATCCATTCCAGTGAACAGGACCGGCTGAACCGAGTGATCCACACCTACGGAGTGGATGAAAAGGATGCAAAGGAAGTTATGACCAAAACGGATAAGAAACGTGCCTCTTATTATAATTATTATTCCGGCGGCAAATGGGGACGGGCGGATAATTATGATCTTTCAATCAACTCGAGCGCCTCGGGGATTGACGGTGCTGTCGATCTGATCATAAAATTCGTCTGCTTAATACAAGAGGAGCGACAATAATCCTTTGATAAAGCATGTCCATGACAGCCTGATAGCAGAATGCTACAGCAGGCCTCGAGAATATCCACAATGAAACAACGGCTGCAGCAGTCAAAAACAGGTAGGATATGATATCCTGGCCAAATAAGCTGCCGTAGTATTGAAGAACATACCGAACAATAATATGCATTACATAAACCGTCATGGTATTTCTGCCGATTCCCGTCAGAAATGACCTTCGCTGTGGAGCAAGGTTTACGATAACAAAGATCCAAGCAATTGATAACAGCAAGATGGCAAATCTCACAATAATTCCCTCAAACCAGGACAATCCTGTGTCTGCATATGGTGCTTTCATGTAGAGCGCCGCCAGTGGAACGATTCCAGAAAAGGCGGCGAAGGTACAGACGCCAAGAAGTACAACCAAAAGCGAAAGCCCATACACTTTTGGTATTATCCTTATCTTGCCGATCCATTCTTCTTTGAAATAAAACCCCATCAGAAAGAATGGAAGAAAACTGAATGTCCTCCCCAGTGACAGCGAAGAATCAAGAAACGGTACGAAGCCGGAAGCCAGAGATACAGCAATGCTCAGCGGCAGAATATTTTGCAGCCTGATTAGATTCTTTAGCATAAAGCGATAAAAGAACAGTGTGAGCAAATACCAAAGTGCCATTGTGGGCATGGTAAAATCCAGATTTGCACTCCCGAAATTCAGATACCGGACACCGCACATGACAGGCATCAGGATGAGATAAGGAAAGAGGAACGATTGAAATGCTGTTGCCCTGCATTGATCAGGGTTTTTTGAAAAATATCCTGATACAAACAGAAACCCCTGCATGATATAGGAAAACGAAACGGTATAAACTACTCCGCCGAAGGTTCCCGGTGCAAAAGAACCGCTCATTTTATAGTAATGAGCGATTACGACCGAGCATATTAAAATTGCTTTAATATTATCAAAGAGGTAATTTCTTTCCTTCTTTTTCAGACCAGTATTTTCAGATATGCCTACGTTCATTGCCACTTTTATTATGTAAAGTCCTTTCGTAATGATCTGATCATCTCAGAAACAGAGTAATTTTACTTCGACCAGCCGAAGCTTGTCTTTACGGCTTTTTTCCATCCTTTCAGCAGCTCACTGCGTACGCCTTCTTCCATCATCGGCTCAAAAGCTCTGGACACCTGCCAGTTTTCCAGCACCTCGTCTCTGCTCTTCCAATATCCCGCAGCAAGCCCTGCAAAATAGGCGGCGCCCAGAGCGGTCGTCTCAACTGATATGGGTCTTTTTACAGAAACATTTATAATATCCGCCTGGAACTGCATTAAAAAATTATTCATGCTGGCCCCTCCGTCCACCTTTAAGGATGTCAGGCGAATTCCGGAATCCTCCTCCATAACCTTCAACACATCGCTTGACTGGTATGCCAGCGATTCCAGCACCGCTCTTACGATGTGGTGCTGATTGGCTCCGCGAGTAAGCCCCACAATGGTTCCTCTTGCATAAGGATCCCAGTACGGTGCGCCAAGGCCGACAAAAGCCGGCACAAAATAGACTCCGTTGGTATCCGTAACCTGTTCCGCCATCCATTCGGATTTGGCAGCCGTATCAATAAGCTTCAGTTCGTCCCGCAGCCATTGAATCGCCGCGCCCGCTACAAAGACGGACCCTTCCAGAGCATAATCTACCGTGCCGTCCATTCCCCAGGCAATGGTGGTGACCAGCCCTTTCTCAGAACATACCGGCTTTTTCCCCGTGTTCATAAGCAGAAAGCAACCGGTTCCGTAGGTGTTTTTCGCTTCACCTGCAGAAAAACAGGTCTGACCGAACAGGGCTGCCTGCTGATCCCCTGCCGCACCGGCAATGAGGATTTCACCGCCGAAAATCGTACTGTCGGTCATGCCGTATATCTGGCTCGAGGGCCTGGCCTCCGGCAGCATACAGCGAGGGATATCAATCTCACTCAATATCTCCTGGTCCCACTCCAGGGTATGGATGTTAAACAGCATGGTTCGAGAAGCATTGGAGTAATCCGTAACATGAACCTTTCCCATTGTCAGCTTCCAGATGAGCCAGGTTTCTATGGTTCCGAACAGAAGCTCTCCTGCTTCCGCGCGTTCCCTCGCTCCTTTTACGTTATTCAGGATCCATCGGATTTTAGTTGCAGAGAAATACGCATCGATCGGCAGGCCGGTCTTTTGGCGAAACGGTTCCGATAAGCCTTTTTCTTTCAATATATCACAATAATCGGCCGTACGCCTGCACTGCCATACGATCGCATTGCTGATCGGTATCCCGGTTTTTTTATCCCAAACGACAGTAGTCTCTCTTTGGTTGGTGATTCCGATGGCTTGGATATTTTGAAAGCTTGCGTTGATCTTGTACATCGCCTCTTGAGCCACCCCGATCTGGGTTGACCAGATCTCCATGGCGTCATGTTCAACCCACCCCGGATTCGGATAGATCTGCGTAAATTCCTTCTGGGCGACACTGACCACGTCACCCCTTTTATTGTACAGAATGCATCGGGAACTGGTCGTTCCCTGATCCAGTGCCATGATATATTTATCCATACAGCATTCCCCTTTCCATAGTTGATGGCTTCCGGGCAGCTGTTTGCCGGCAATCAATCGGATTGCCGGCGAAACAGTATATGTAATCTATTTTTTCTTTTTTTCCGGAGTGCTGTCAACCGGTTCTTTTATCTCCGGCACTTCAACAGTCAGATCAACCGATTCTTTTGTTTCCGGCACCTCAACAGTCAGATCAACCGGCTGGGGATGTTTTCCAATGGTCTCCTTATTTTTATCCTCGTTGATTTCTTTCCCGAGATAAGAAGGAAGCTCCATACCGGCCTGCTGGAAAAGCTCGTTCATCGGCGGGATGGATTTCAGCATACCTGAGAGGAAATTGGCAGTTGCTGTTTTTCCCTGATCGTTTGTTCCATTGCTGTCCCAAACGGTAACCTTGTCAATTTTTATATTCTTGATCGCTTCAACCTGGATTCTGGTCAAATCCTCCAGTTTATCCGCGACGATCAGCTTGACAGCAGCATCCGCATTCTGTCCTGCAGCATCTACCAGCAGCTTCATACCTTCTGCCTGCTTTGCAAGTATTTCCCTGGCACCGCGTGCTTCCGCCTCCATCTTGGCATAGATCGCGTCCGCTTCACCTCGTGCCTTGCGCCTCATGACTTCCGCTTCCGCTTCCGCGGCGATTTCGGCCTTTTCTTTCATGATCTGGGCTTCCACGATGATGTCTGCTGTCTGGGTTGCTTTTTCAAGCTGTGCACGAGTCTGCTCCGCTTGCTGCTGCGCGATATAAGATTCCTGCTTTGCCTTTGCTGCCTGGACCGCTTCTGCCGCTGTGGCCAGTTTCAGTGCTTCCGCTTCTTTTTCTCTTCGCCTTGCTTCAGATTGAGCAATTTCAATTTTGGCTGTGTTTTCGCCGTCTATCGCGCTCGCATCCGCCGCGGCAACCTGAATTCGCTGATCCTTTTGGGCATTTGCCTGGCCGATTTCACCGTCTCTGTTCTTCTCGGCAACACTCTTTTTCGCATCGTTTATTGCCTTGGCGGCAGCTTCTTTACCCAGGGCTTCGATGTATCCGGATTCGTCATTGATATCCGTTATGTTTACGTTAATGAGCCGAAGTCCGATTTTTTTAAGTTCAATTTCAACGTTATTCGAAACGGCCAGCAGAAATTTGTCTCTGTCCGTATTGATTTCTTCGATATCCATCGTAGCGATTACCAGACGAAGCTGTCCAAAGATAATATCCTTTGCCAGTTCCTGGATCTCCTGCAATTTTAGACCCAACAGCCTTTCCGCCGCATTCTGCATAACACCCGCTTCCGTGGAAATCCCGACAGTAAACCGGGAAGGAACATCGATACGAATATTCTGTTTGGAAAGTGCCTGTTTCAGATCGACGCTGATAGAGATCGGCGTCAGATCCATATACTGATACGACTGCAGGACCGGAATAATAAACGCTGCTCCCCCGTGGATACACCTTGCGCTCTTCGTCTGTCCGTTTTTATCGGAGCCTACTTTGCCGTAAATGACCATGACTTTGTCCGACGGGCATTTTCTGTAGCGCGATAATATCACGATGATCGTAGACAGCAGAACCACCGCGATTATACAAATTGCAACTAATACTTGAATTCCCATACTTTTTCCCTCCTATTGATAAAACACTATTGATCTTTTTCTACAATAAAAATATCGTTTCTGACATCTACCACCCGAACGACTTCTCCGGTCGGAAGCATTTTCTCTCCGTAAGCCATTGCAGTGCCCTCTATGTATCTTCCCTGCAATTGAAGCGTAATTTTCCCGATACCCTTTCCCTCTTCGGGGATCGGTATATAAACTCTTCCGGTCTCTCCGATCGCATTTCGTAAATCCAATGTTCCGCTTTCCGTCAGTTTTGCTGACGCATGCAACAGCCTTGCTGCTGCATACATGGCGACAAAACCGAGTGCGACGCCGACAAGGATGCTCATAAATGGCGGCGTACCGGAAGCAATCGCTACGATTGAGCACCAACCCATTACAGTCAGAAACGTCACGACGCCCTGCAGCGTGAGCATGCTCATGATGGAAAAATCTGCAGGATTTCCGCCGTCACCAATGGTATTTGAACCTCCCATATCAGCAGCATCTGCTATTTCTCCTATATCAGAACCCCCTTGAAAATCGAGACCGGATGTATCGCTGAAATCCACTCCTCCTCCGCCCTCAAAGCCCCCAAGCAGAGAAAGAACTGTCTGAATCACCAATACAAGAGTTGCCGGTATCGCAATGCAGTATAGTATTTTCAGAACCATATCCAGGCCGTTCCACCATTCAACCATTATAAATCTACTCCTTTTCCCTCTTTTTCATAATACGAATTCCCTTTTTCCATGATACGAAATCATTATAGCATATAACCGTATGAAATTGCGATAAAAAATAGTAAATGTCATTTACCCAGTGATTATATACATAATATGGTATATCTGTCAATGATGTTTTTTACTTAAATTCAACAAATCCTTATGATTTTGTTTTACTTAATCGCTATTTGACGTTGATTTCGGGAAATTTCTTTGGTACAATAACAGTAAATTATATTTACTAATTGGAGCTTCTATGAATGAGTTGGGGAAAAAAATAAAAGAAGCAAGGATCGCGAGGAAGATGACACAAAGTGAAGTGGTCGGGGATTTCATCACGAGAAATATGCTGAGTCAGATAGAAAACGGTACCGCAACACCTTCTATCAAAACGCTGGAATACCTCTCCTGTGTACTGGACGTTCCCTTATTCCAGCTCATGCCGGATCATTTGGATCCGGAGGAGGATGATATTTCCGTTCTGGTAAAAGCCAAGCGTCTTCTCTCTGCGGGAGCCTGCGATAAAGTTATGGATATGGAACAAAACTTTCCTAAACGGTTACGGGACGAGTTTTCAGCCATCTTTTCCCATGCCTGTCTCAGCCTTGCAAAACAGGCTCTTGAAGAGGCCGATTATCGAGATGCAGCCCGTTTTTCCCAGATGGCCATGGAATATGCCGAGATAGGCATCTATGCCAACTCTACCGTCAAATCAGAAAGCATAATGATTTTAAATATAGCAGCCGAAAAACTCTTTACTGAAATCAGCTAAACGAATTCTGTTAAAATTGCATTGGATATATCGATTCCCTTTTCTGAAAACCGTAACGTTTCGTTTATATTAATCAGGTATTTTTCATCCATGTATTTTTGAATCCTTTGCCAGTTATCTGGAAACACGTCTTCCAAACGCCGTCCGAACCTGATCCTGAAATCAATCAAATCGATACCCTCCAACCGTCGCATGCCGGTAATCAGGTATTCTGAGATATTCTCCTCCTGCGTGTTTTTATGACGCCATGCAAGATACGGACTGTCCGGTTCCTGGCTGAGACTCCCTTCCTTCATTCCGATCCGGATGTAGCGGCTCAGGTCTGTAAGATTGCCCGAACGGATTCCCTCAAGGAAAGAATGAGAGCCGAGACCCAGCCCAAGGTAATCCTCCATGGACCAGTATTTCAGATTGTGCCTGCAGACATAGCCATCTACTGCGGCATTTGAGATTTCATAATGAGTATATCCGCTTTCTTTCAAGGTCTTTGAGGCTTTATGATACATGCTCCGGTCTGTTTCGTCGTCGGCCGGCTGCAAGCTGCCTTGATAAAACAGCTCGAAGAAAGGAGTTCCCTCCTCCAGTTGAAGGCTGTAAAAGGAGATGTGCTCCGGCCCCAGTCCCACGATCCGGTCTAAAGTCTCCATCCATGTGTCCGGCGTCTGGCCTGGGATCCCGAACATCAAGTCGATATTAATGTTCTCAAACCCGCATTCCCTCGCCAAAGTGTAGTTTCGCAAAAAATCGCCGGCAGTGTGGGCCCTTCCCATCGATTCGAGCAAATTATCATCCAGGGACTGAACTCCGATGCTCAGGCGATTAATTCCTGCTTTCCGCCATGCTGTCAGCTTATCTCCGGTTAGTGTTCCGGGATTCGCTTCTATGGAGATTTCCGCATTTCGGGCGATACAGAAGCTTTCACTGACGGCTGCCATTATCCCTTCGATCAGCGGTTCCTCAACCAATGACGGAGTGCCACCCCCGATAAAGATGGTATCAACATAATATTTATTACCGTAAACATTTCCGTTGTACCTGATCTCCTGCACCAGTGCTTCGGCATATGCCGCCCTGTCCTCTGCCGGAACATCTCCGAAGGACAAAAAATCGCAGTAATTGCACTTGCGGATGCAGAACGGAATATGAAGGTACAGCCCCAAGGGCTTCCTTGGGGCTTCTAGGGTTCCTGCAGATCTATTTATTATCGTCATATTTCAGCACCGCCGTAAAGGCTTCCTGTGGCACCTCTACGGTACCGAACTGTCTCATTCGCTTCTTTCCTTCCTTCTGCTTTTCCAGAAGCTTTCTTTTCCGCGAAATATCTCCTCCGTAGCACTTGGCAAGTACATCCTTTCGGTAGGCCTTTACCGTTTCACGGGCAATCACCTTCTGTCCGATGGATGCTTGAATCGGTACTTCAAACTGATGAGGCGGAATAATTTCTTTCAGTTTTTCACAGACGAAACGTCCTCTGCTGTATGCCTTCGACTCGTGAACAATCATGGAAAAGGCATCCACGAGCTCCTTATTCAGAAGAATATCCAGCTTGACAAGGTTAGACTTTTCGTAGCGGATAAACTCATAATCCAGGGAGCCGTATCCTCTTGTCTTTGACTTCAAAGCATCAAAGAAGTCGTATATGACTTCGTTCAATGGCATTTCATAGTGCAAAGCAACCCGGTTTTCCGTAATATATTCCATATGAAGCATCTTGCCTCTGCGTTCCTGACAGATTTCCATAATGCTCCCTACATAATCCTTCGGGATCATGATATCCGCTTTTACAATTGGCTCCTCAATATGGCGGATCTCAATCAGCGGAGGCAGGTTGGAAGGATTCTGGATCATCTCTTCTCCTCCGTCATTCATAATCACCTTATAAATGACGCTGGGAGATGTTGTTATGATTCCCAGATCAAATTCCCGTTCCAGACGCTCTACAATGATTTCCATATGAAGCAGTCCAAGAAAGCCGCAGCGGAAACCAAAGCCAAGGGCTGTCGAGGTTTCCGGTTCAAAGTGGAAGGCAGCATCGTTGACCTGAAGCTTTTCCAGCGCATCCTTGACGTTTTCATATTTTTCCGTTCCTGAGGGATATATACCACAGTAAACCATGGGCTGGACTTTCTTGTAACCGGGAAGCGGATTGTCCGTGGGGTCGCTGTCCAGCGTGATGGTATCGCCGACTCGTGCGTCCGCGACCTGCTTGATGCTGGCGCAGACATACCCTACCTCGCCTGCGGATAGTTCGCTGACAGGAACGGGACCCGGTGCGTAAACACCAACCTCAGTAACTTCATATTTCTTCTTTGTATTCATCAGGCGTATCATATCACCCTTTTTAATTTTGCCGTCGAAGATACGGGCATAGATGACAACGCCTCGGTAATTATCATAATAGGAGTCAAAGATCAACGCCTTCAGCTTGCCTCCCGCATCACCGCCCGGTGCGGGAATCCTTTCTACAATGGCTTCCAGCAGTTCTTCGATGCCAATTCCTTCCTTGGCCGAAATCAGAGGCGCATCGTGTGCGTCGATTCCGATGATTTCTTCGATCTCCATTTTTGCCTCATCCGGTCTGGCACTGGCAAGGTCGATTTTATTAATAACAGGAAGGATTTCCAGATCCTCGTCCAATGCCAGATATACATTGGCCAGCGTCTGGGCCTCCACACCCTGCGTAGCGTCAACGATAAGCAAGGCACCCTCGCAGGCTGCAAGGCTTCTTGACACTTCATAGGTAAAGTCTACGTGGCCGGGCGTATCAATCAGGTTGAAAATATACTCCTGGCCATTTTTCGCTTTATAAGCAAGCCGTGTCGTCTGGAGCTTGATGGTAATTCCTCTTTCCCGCTCCAGCTCCATATTATCCAAAAACTGTTCCTTCATTTCCCTGTGGGAAACCAGGCCGGTATTCTCGATAATGCGGTCTGCCAAGGTTGACTTCCCGTGATCTATATGCGCAATAATGCTAAAGTTTCTGATTTGCTGCTGGTATGCGTTCATGTTTCCTCCAAATCGTCGCAGAGTTGTGTTACTAGCCGCGCAGAGCTTGTCCGTACCGGATATAATCCGGGTTGTCACGAAAAAAGAATAAGGGCTGCTTCACAGCCCCTAATTATATCATACCGGTACGGTTTATTACAAGATCTCCGTTTTAAATACACTGTAATCCCTGACCGGCTCATCAATGCCCAGAAAGTCCTGGATTCCGTTAACCGCATCATCCAGACCGGCCACAACCGTATGGCTGATTTCTCTCCAGTCTTTTTTCAACTCTTTCGTATTGACAACAGCATTTTTCCCCAACATGGAAAATGTCACATATTCGGAGTTGACCCGCCTTATGCGCAGCGCGATCTTCCCTTCCCGGTCCATCATGTCAGAATATGCCTCATCCACAGCAGTGATTCCGTATACCGCCGTAAAGACCAATATGAAGACAAGTAATTTCTTTTTCCGCATGGTATCTCCCGATTCATTCCTTCTTTTCAAAACAGTCTATCCTTATCTGTTTTTGCCTTGTTTTTGCCGGATTATTCAAGTTCCTTGACTACTTCAGCCAGAACCTTGGCAAAGTACTGTCCCGTTACCTTTGCCTGTTCGATGGTATTCTCATTGTTTCCAACTTCCAAAAGCAGGTGGTGATCCGATACATATTGATTGAACTTATACTGTTTTTCGATAATTTTCCCGCCAAAGCCGGGATACAGTTTCTCGGCTGTTTTATTGATCTGACCGGCAAACTGCCGCAATGCATCAACATTTGGATTTCCGGTTCCGATAACCAGGCTGTAGCCCGCCAGCGTCTCTTTATTGATCATAATCGTCTTTGGTACATTACCGACATAACCTGCGGCGTCCCTATGTAAATCGATCAGAATCAAATTGGCAGACTCATTCTGGCCCATCAGCTGCTTTATCGTCTCCAGAGATCGTGTATAAGACTGATTGTAGGATGGAGAATCGTGTATTGTTTTGTCATGAACCACCTGGATCCCTGACTTTTCAAGTTCTCTGGCTAATACATCGCCAACTTCGCGAACGGTGCCGTACTCTTTCAGTGAATGGAAGTTGCCTTCTGTTACAGGCTGATAGGATTCGGTTGCATGGGTGTGGTAAATGATGACAACCGGCTTGGAGTAATCCATATTTGCAGCAGCCTTTCTGGCCGCATCCCGCATATCTTCTGCATCCTGCGAAGGCTCTTCCTGATCTGCCGTTTCGGAACCTCCGGAATCCGTATCAAAGATGATCCCCGGATCCTCTTCCGCCAGGTCATCATCCATTACTGCTGCAGCCGGAAACATGGAACCCATCAGAGACTTCAATATAGTCTTCGACTTCTTATCATCCAGTACGAGTTCAGGTGCTTCCTTCACGGGATCCATCGCACGTCCCAGCGCCTCTCTCGACTCATATTCCGCGCTTCTGCTTACTGACGGGAAGATGCTGCCGATATACATCTTTGCAACATCCTCGCTTTTTGCTTCAATGATCCTTGGCGGACCGCCGTGAAGAAAGCCGATCATGATGAAACCGGAAATGGCCCAGAACAGAATTGTAAGTATCGCGACTTTCCTGCCTCCGAACCGTCTCCGGTTATAGTTTCCCCTGTATCTCCTGTTCATTGATTCAACCCCTTCATCAACCTCAGCAATACTAAGAGTATATGCCCGGATGAAGTGTTATATTAATTCCATTTGAAATAATGTCGGAATAATCCTTGATTACCTGATCGATTTCCGTTGAAGTTACAATCATAGGAACTCCGTTTTCATCAATATACTGTTCAGCACCGTACGGGTCCTTCAGAAAGCCGATCAGATTGTCCAGAATCAGAGTCTTGGAATCGATGACGGTCGGGACGCCCACTGCGATAACCTTTGTTCCAAGCGTCTCTTCTGTCAGCTGCTTCCGCATATTTCCTGTACCGGCTCCCGGCGAAATGCCGGTATCGCTGATCTGAATCGTCGTACTGATCCTGTTAACATTTCTAGCGGCCAATGAATCTATCGCAATGATAACCTCCGGCTTTGCAATTTTTGCCGCACTTTTGATCAAGTCGGCAGTTTCCATACCGGTAGAACCCATAACGCCCGGTATAAATCCGCTGACGCAGGACATATCATCATCGCTTTCCGCTTCATACATCAGAAAATAATGCCTCGTCACTCTGACTTTTGAAACAGTATACGGACCCAGCGAATCGGGAGTAACCTTGTCATTTCCCAAGCCGATGATTAATACCTTCAGTTTGTTATGGAACCGGATCAGCCGCTTTAACTCATTTGACAGAGCAACAGCAACCTTTTCTTTTGTTTCTTCAGGTCCGTCTACAACCCCCTCAACTTCCAGCGTGATATAGTTTCCTATGGGCTTTTGCAGCGCTTTGCTTCCATGTTCATCCGTTATTTTGATCCTTGTAATATCCACAACATCCTCATAGGTTTCTGTTTCAACTTCCACACCGGATATTTCAACTCCCTTCCCCTGATTTTCCGAATCATACATTTCTTTGTTTTCAATCGCCAAATCTGTTCTGAAATTCAATATCTTACCCTCTTTTCTTGTATTGTTGCCCCGGCATACGCCCTTTTTCGTTATTTTGTATTTTCTCCTTGCAATTTTCATTCTATTCATATATACTTCATGTTGCGATATTTTGCGAAAGTGGGGTGAAATAATGGCAAATATCAAATCAGCAAAGAAAAGAATCAGTGTTATCGCAAAAAAGACAGCAATCAACAGAAGAGTGAAATCTCATCTGAAGGCGATCGTCAAGAATTTTGAAGGCGCAATAGCTGCCGGAGATCTTGATACAGCTAAGGCAAAGCTGGCTTTGGCGGAAAAGAAACTTATGCAGGCGGCTGCAAAGGGAACCATTCATAAGAATGCCGCTTCCAGAAAAGTTTCCAGAATGACAACCAGATTCAACAAATCAAAAGCAGAATAATCTCACCCGTCCCCACAGTGCATAAGTTAAATGCACAAATCAATACAAATTTGATCATGCCCTAGCCGGCTGTGTCTCCCGGTTTGAGGCATGATTTGTTTTTTGCTCTATAATCAATGTTTATATGCATTTTGTTATGTCGATTTAATTTTCTTCTTCAGGCATTGAGAAGCCTCAGGACGGACATGACCTCCACCTGGATCCCAACCGGAATACATTTTTCATCCACCTCAAATCCTCCGGAGTGAATCCCTTCATTTTCTCTGCCCTTAAATCCGCTGCCCAAAAAGAAAAAAGCACCCGGAGCCTTCTCTAGGTAATAGGCAAAATCTTCAACGCCCATCGTTGGATCCTTTAATTCAACGACCTTTTCAACCGCAGTTTCGCAAATTGCAGCATCTTTAATCATTTCCACAACCAGATTATCATTGATTAAAACAGGATATCCCTTTTGAAATTTTACCTCCGCCCTTGCCCCATAGGCTTTTGCAGTCAATAAGGTCATTTCCTTCAGCCTGCTCTTCAGCAGCTCCCTGCAGTTGTGATCCAAAGACCGGATCGTTCCTTCCAGGACAACGGAATCGGCGATGAGATTAACTGCCGTTCCCCCCCTAATGCTTCCGACTGTAATCACCGCAGAATTCAGCGGGCTGACATTTCTGGATACGATGCTCTGGACTCCTGTTACAATCTGAGCGGCGGCCGCAACGGAATCGATCCCCATCTCAGGATAAGCGCCATGACTGTGTTTTCCTTTCACGGTAATCCGGAACATATCGGAAGATGCATGAACCTTTCCGTATTTTACTCCGATGGTGCCGGCTGGCAGATCCGGCTTTACGTGAAGACCAAGAACATAATCCGTCTTCGGCTCCAGGCAGCCCTTTTTGATCATCCGCAGCGCGCCTCCGGTTGTTTCTTCAGCGGGTTGAAATATAAATTTAACATTCCCATTAATTTCATCTTGAATTTTTCTCAAAACCATTGCAGTTCCAAGTAATACCGCCATGTGAACATCATGTCCGCATGCATGCATGATTCCTCGCCTTTCTGATGCAAATGGCAGGTTTACCGTCTCAGTAACCGGCAGTGCGTCCATATCCGCACGCAGCGCTACCGTCTTTTTTCCCTGCTTATGGTTTAAGCTCCCTACAATACCTGTGGCCAGCATCCTTCTCGTTTCAATGCCCAGTTCCTCCAGTTCTGACAATATCCTGTCAGATGTCTGAAATTCTTCATTTCCGAGTTCAGGCCACCTGTGAAGCTCCTGCCTTAATCTAACCGCGCGCTTTCCGGCTTTCCTAACCAGTTCCTCTATCTCCAAGATATTGATCAAGCAAAATCCCTCCCCCAAGGTTTTAATCGGAAGACTGTAATAATATAATATTATGGTAATAGCGGAATTAGCATCAGAATTTTAAATGACCGTCTGCAAACCGGGCGAGTCAAATTTATGAGGAGGTTCTTACGGAATGGCTTCCATGATCAAGCCGAAACATCTGAAACCGGGGGACAGGGTTGCGCTTATCGCTCCGTCCTCTCCCGTCGATGAAAGCAAACTGATTCAGGCCGTCGAATCCGTTAAATTTCTCGGCCTGTGCCCGGTCGTTTTTCCTTCCGCCACCATGAGCCACGGATATCTTTCGGGCCCCGATGCAGTCAGGGCTTCCGACGTGAACAATGCCTTTGCTGACCCGAATGTTGACGGTATTTTCTGTGTGCGGGGAGGTTACGGAGCGACACGGATCCTGGACCGGATCGACTTTAATATGATATCTGAAAATCCTAAGTTTTTTTTAGGATACAGTGATATCACCGCGCTGCATGTGGCTCTGAACCAGTTGTGCGGCTTAATTACATTCCATGCACCCATGCCTTCACGAGGCTGGAGTACACTGGATGCCTTAACGCTGCAAAGTCTGACCGACATGGTTTTTTCCACGCTCCCTGCCGGACTGGTACCAAAAATCGAAGATGAGCCTATTGAAATCATCAACCCCGGTACAGCGACGGGCCCGGTGACCGGGGGCAATCTGTCACTTCTTACGGCTACTCTGGGTTCTTCCTATGAAGTCGATACAAAGAACAAACTCCTGTTTATTGAGGAAGTGGAGGAAAAAAACTATAAAGTTGACAGAGGTTTGACCTCCCTCGCTCTGGCAGGCAAATTCTCTGACTGTACAGGAATCATACTCGGCACCTGGGCTGACGTGGGTGATCCGGAGCTTCCTCCCGAAAAAAACCTTACACTGAGAGAGATATTTGACGAGGTGGTTAAGCCCTGCGGGAAGCCCGTCATCAACAATTTCAGAGCCGGACATATCTATCCGCAATTCACGATTCCCCTTGGGGTGAAAACCAGACTGAACGCCTCAAACGGAACAGTTGCATTCCTGGAGGCTGCCACGCAATGATAAAGAATGCTGAAACTCCAGCTTTTTCCACGACATGACTTGACGCGATCCAAGACTCCGGCTTGATTGTCTCTGATTTTATGGTATAATAGCATTAAAGAGAAGAACCGTCATAGATTACACTTTTGCTATGAAGGGCTTTTGTTTAATGTGATTTGAAAAACATTTAAATAAGGGCCCTTTATTTTTTTATCATGAAAGAGATTGTGGAGGTGCGCAGTGACAAGGCAGATATACATAACTGAGAATGACTATGTTAAATTGAAAGAATTGATCCATACTGCATTAAGAGAAGGACTGCCGTCGGATAATTCATTCACAGCACTGAATCTGGAGATCGATAAGGCGAAGATTATTGATGGAATGCAGCTGCCGAAGGATGTTGTCTCTATGAATTCAAAAGTATTGATTGACATGAGCAATAGCGAAGAAGAAATAACTCTGGTTTACCCACAAGAAGCAGATCTTACGGAGAACCGGATATCTGTTTTATCACCGATAGGTACCGCCATCCTTGGATACAGGGAAGGAGACCGGATCGATTGGGTTGTTCCGTCCGGAAAAACTGAAATTCATATTAAAAAAGTTCTATATCAGCCGGAGGCCGAAGGGGATTTACATTTATAAGAACAGGAAAAGGAGGCTTAGAGCGCCTCCTTTCCTAGACATTTTTATGTCTTTGTATCTTCTTGGTCGTCGTTTTGATGAAGTCGTCCTTTCTGACTGCTATGTTTCTGATTCTTTTATAAATCGGCAGTTTCTCATTGATCTCGTTGATGACTCTTCTGATCAGAGACTGGACTTCTTCCTCTCCGAAGCTTTCGCCGAACTCTTCGTAAATGGCATCATAATTCGGGCGGATCTGCGCGCTGACCTGGGTATCGTCGCTCTCTTCATCAAACAGCCCATGAACAAGACTCTCCTGGATGTATTTGTTCCGGTTGATATAGTACTCTACTTCTTCTGGGTAGATATTTTTGCCTGTTTTTGTCACGATGACATTCTTCTTTCTTCCTGTAATATACAGCCAGCCTTCCTCGTCCAGAAAGCCCAAATCTCCCGTGTAAAACCATCCGTCCCTAAGCACTTCCGCTGTTTTTTCCGGCATATTGTAGTACCCCAGCATCACATTAGGCCCTTTATAAATGATCTCTCCGATACCGTCCTCATCCTTGTCTATGATCCTGATCTCGCCGCTTTCAACCGAAGGCCCGACGGATCCGGCTTTTTTATAAGTATTGCAGAAATCAGGCGTTCCGGAAACCAGGGGAGAACACTCTGTCAGCCCATAGCCCTGCAGCATGCGAAACCCAAGATCCTCAAACCCTCTCAGCACATTGGGATCGATTCCTGCCGCACCGGTGATCACCATTCTCAGCTTTCCGCCAAACTTTTCATGGATACTCCCGAATAGCTTTTTACTCGCGTCGATTCCCATGGCTTTCAAAGTTCGGTTCAATTTGATCGCTTTCTTTAATGCACCGGCTTTTCCCGACTTTTCGGCCTGCTTCCAAATTTTTTCATAAATCGATTCGAAGATCAAAGGCACGCCGATTAATATAGTTGCCTTTGCTTCCGCAAGATTTTTATTGATATACTTCAATCCCTCAAAAAACGCAATGGACGCTCCCCGGTAAAGTACCAGGGACATCCCCATCGTCGATTCGAAGGTATGGTGTATCGGAAGGATGGAAAGTGTTCTATCCTCGGGAGTCACATAAGCAATTTTACAGGTGTCCATAACGCAGGATGCAATATTGAAATGATTTAGCATGACGCCTTTCGCAGAATCCGTTGTGCCCGAGGTGTAAAGCAGGATTTTCATTTCATTCGGATCGATTTTTGCATCGACAAAATCCCTGACACCTTTCGCAACAAGATTTTCCCCGTCAGCTAAAAGGGCTTCCCATAATATGATGCTTCCTGTCCGAACCTCGTCAACCGCAGGAGTTTTTAATGCCTCCGAGAGATCGGTTCTGTCTCCGTAAACCTTCATCAAAATTCTATATTCAATATCATAATCCTTGAAATAGTCCTCATAGCTCTCTGTGAAAAAAATAGCCCGGCATCCGGCCTGCCTGATGATATTGTATATCTCATCACGACTCAGTTCCTTATCCAGGGGGACTACAACGCCTGTTCCGTTTACCACCGCAAAGTAGGAAGTGATCCATTCATAGCAGTTTTCACCGATCACAGCGATTTTGGAATCCTTCAAACCCATAGAGATTAATTTTGTTCCCAGTGCATCCACATCGTTCTTGAATAGTGCATACGTGATCGGAATATACTCCCCGCCCTTTTCTTTCTTGACCAGAAAAGCCGGTCGCTCCGAGTAAAGCCGCACGCTGGAATCCAGCATGTCCTTCAATGTTTCAATCTCTCTGATTTCATGATATTTGGCTTTCAGCTTGTTTTCCATTACTTGCTCCTCTGAAAAGAATTGTTGTACTGCATAACAAAGTATGAATTATCACGTTATATATTATACAATACAATATAATGCATTTCCATCATATATGAATTGTATTGATAAGTAAATAATAATTAGGTATTTCCACCTTTCCGAAGGGTATGCTATACTAATAGAAAAAACAGGAGGTCGTTTCAATATGACTGCACATATCTATGCTGCACAAAAAGGTGAAATTGCTGAATCGATTTTGCTGCCCGGAGATCCGCTTAGAGCGAAATTTATTGCGGAAAATTTCCTGGACAGCCCAAAATGCTACAACGAAATCAGAGGAATGCTTGGCTATACCGGAACATATAAAGGAGTTCCCGTCTCCGTTCAGGGAACGGGCATGGGAATGCCTTCCATGGGTATTTACAGCTGGGAATTGATCAAGGATTACGGTGTTAAAAATCTGATTCGGATTGGATCCGCCGGCTCTTTTTCTGAAAAGGTCAAAATCAGAGATATCGTATTGGGAGTCGCCGCCTCAACGGATTCCAACTATGTCCACACCTTCGGAATCAACGGAACCTACGCTCCCTGTGCGGACTTCGACCTGCTGATGAAGGCGAAGGAATGCGCCGACAAATTGCAAATTCCGGTCCATGCCGGCAACATCGTATCCTGCGACGTATTCTACGAACAGCAGGAGGGGTGGTGGCAGAAATGGGCCCAAATGGGTGTTCTGGCTGTTGAAATGGAAGCGGCGGCGCTGTATATGAACGCAGCCTATCTTGGTGCGAAAGCGCTTTGTATCGTCACCATCAGTGACCATTTTATCACATCGGAGCAATCCACCTCGGAAGAGAGAGAAAAGACTTTTACCGATATGATGAAGATTGCCCTGGATACGGCAATTTCATAAACAACGGTTTGCCTAAACATAAAAAGACGCCCCCGGTACAAAGGCCTGCACGTCCAGTCCCTTCCGGGGGGTTTTCATTCAGTTGGAATCAGCGCGGAAACAGATTTTTCAGTTGTGATCTGTGATGTTTTTACAGAACCTGCGTACCCTGTCATCCAGTTCCTTGGCACTCATCTTTTTAACATCTTCAAATCCTGCGGTACCTTTGACACGGCTTCTGGAAAGCTTTTCTTTCATATTGCCGAAACATTTTTTTGTATCCGTTCCGGGACTGCAGGTCGCAAAAAGATAAATACTTTTATCCTTGATCACATTTTCGGAAAGAAACGTATGGATTGGCGGGGTAAAACTGCCGGCCCAGACTGGTGTTCCAATCACCAGTGTGTTATATCCGTCCAACGCCACCCTCTCATTGAGCAATTTCGGCTTTTCATGAAGCATTACACTCTTGCCTCCACAGAAATATTTCAAAGCTCCCTTACTCGGGATCTCTTTTTCCGGCTTCAGCCCGAGCGTCTCCGCACCTAGTCTTTCCGCAATCATTTTTGCAACCAGACCTGTATTGCCTGTCAGCGAGTAATAAATCACGATGGTTTTCATCCTTCCTCCCCCTTTCCTCATCATCCTATGGGTTTACTTACTTTATTATCATATTTTTGCCCTTCAGGCAATAAAAGAATCGACAATCTTATAAATTCTTCAAGTGCGGGGGAAATCCACCTGTCCTTATGGTACATCAGCTGAGAAAAAATCTGATAATCCGAGGTATCAAATTTTAGAGGCAGAAGCTTTCCTTCCGCAATCTCCTGTATGACAGACACTGCCGGCAAAACACAAATGCCAAGGCCGCTCATCGCTGCCTGCTTTATAACCTGAATGCTGTCGGTCTCCAATACAACTCTCGGAACCACGCGAGCCTCTGCCAGTCGGTTGGCAAAAGCGCCCCTGTAACTGCAGGCGGGTCCTGTCAGAAGCAAGCTTTCACCTTCAAAATCTTTTGGCGACAAGTGCTCTTTTTCTGTCAACGGGTGGCCGGGACAAGCCAGAACCTGTATTGATTCCTGCAATTCAACCGCTTTTTGAACATATTTTGCCTCCGATTTTTTTCCGATGGTGAATGCGATATCGATCGTACCGTCGGATAGGCACGGAAAAAAGTCACCGCTGCTTAAAAGCTTTAGTTGAATATCCACCTGGGGATACAGTCTTCGATACTCCTTTATTACTTCCGGAAGGCGGTAAATGCTTAAAGATTCAGCAGTGCCCACGATAAGAGTACCCTCAGGCTTTTCGGAACCGGAAACTGCATTTTTAAGATCCACTGATAGCTGTAGAATCTGAGTTGCATATGGAATCAGCCTTTTTCCGGAGCCTGTCAAAACAACCTTTTTCCCGATCCGGTCAAACAGTGCGACATCCAACTCATTCTCCAGCTGCCGGATTTGAGCGGTAATACTGGATTGCGCATATCCCAGGTATTCCGCCGCCTTTGTAAAATTCAACAGATTACTTACCGTTAAAAACGTATTCAGCTGTTTTATATCCATCGTCGTCTCTCCAACAATCAATATTTTCGATTGTTCTAATCGTAATAATCTATTTTATTGATTTTTATAATTATGGTACCATATAAAAAAAACAGTTACAAGGAGGATTACCATGATATCCAAGATTAATTTACAGAAGGCCGTGAACTGCGGCGGTCTTTATGAGTACATCGAAATCGGTACCATGAACGGTCAGATGTTGAATGTTATTCAGGTTGCGAACCGCACGCTCGACTTTCATATTCACGAAGAATCAGACGAATTATTTTATGTGATCGAGGGATGCTTTACTCTGGAAGTGGAAGAGGAACTAATAAAAATGAATACCGGCGATCTAATCATCGTACCAAAAGGAACAAGACACCGGCCGATTATCAACGATCTTACAAAAATCCTGCTGATCGATTTATGCGGGGCACTGAATAATGAAAACTCGGGCGGAAGCTACAGAAAATGATTCCTCCACATTCAAGAGCCACCCAATCCATTATAGGGTGGTTTCTTTTATTTTTTGAAGACTTTTTTGTTATCTTTTCGTTATATTTTTATAAAATCTAATCCAATTCTAATCATATTTTAATTGACTTTTTTTCGTTCATTTTATATATTGAATCAGGATTCAATATATAAAGGAGACAGCATGCATGGCTAGAACAGACGAACAGAACGAACAGATGAGAGAGGTTCGGAAGGAAAAAATCCGTCTCGAAGCATTACATCAGTTTTCTCAAAAAGGATTGTGTGCTACCCGCATTCAGGACATTGCGAAAGGCGCGGGCATGTCTCAGGGCCTCCTTTACCACTATTACTCCTCCAAGGAAGCCATATATCTGGACCTGATCCATGATGCACTTGATAAAACAAATCAAGCGGCCATTTCTGTCAGGGACATGACAGCATCTGCAAGAGATAAGATCCTCTTGTCTCTGCAGGAACTATTCCGGACTATAGAGACCAGCGACCATTTCCGCCAGACCTGCAGCCTGATAGCACAGGCAACCAGTGCCGCAGAACTGCCGGTAGATGCACGTGAATCAATTCTTGATAAGCAGGAACTCCCTTATCGTATTATGGCAGAGATTTTTCGTCAGGGACAAAAAGAAGGAAGTGTCTTCTACGGCGATCCGGATGAATTGGCAGTCCTGTTCTGGACCAGCATCAACGGGCTTTCCATCTATTGCGCTTCTTTAAAAAAAATCGAAAAGCTCCCGGACTACAAACACCTTGCATCAATGTTTCTCAAGTCTAAGGATTAAAAGGATAAAGTCTTGACCGGGTTACTGCAAAGGTTATACGAATCAGATATCAAAAGGTTGTATCGTGAGATAGGAGATGAAATCATGAGTGTAAAAGGAAGAATGACCGGCAAAATGAAGCCGGTTGAAAGACTGAGATCAGAAAGCGATCAGGCTGCGGAGCGGCCGGCTGAAATGCCCGTCGGAGTCACATCGAAAGAAGCAGAGTTTCCGCCGGTTAACGCGGAATGGCTCATACCTGACGGAGCAGAAGAAAACAAGGCAATCCTGTACTTCCATAGGGGAGGCTTTTTATTGGGCAATTTGAAATCGCACCGGTCGATTGTCGGTAATTTTGTTAAAATGATGGGTTACAAGGCTTTGCTGTTTGATTACCGGCTTGCTCCGGAATATCCTGCGTCGTCGGCAGTTCATGATTCTGCAGCCGTCTATACCTGGATGCTCGAAAATGGTTACGACCCGAAAGACATCATTTTTGCCGGAGATTCAGCCGGCGGCGGAATTGAGATCGCCACTCTGATCAAGCTGAGGGATGAAGGGAATCCTTTGCCTGCGGCCTGTATTGCCTTTTCTCCAAGCCTTGATATGACCGCTTCCGGTGAGTCTGCCAAAGCAGATTTGACCGGTCTTCCCCCCATCATGATCCAGGTTGGATATGATGAGGCATTAAGAGACGATTCCACACGCTTCGCTGAAAGAGCAGACTCTTTTGGAGTGGATATACGGGTGAAGGTTTGGAAAGGAATGTCCCATTGCTTCCCTCTTATGGCGCCCATGTTTGAGGAGGCAATAGGGGCTATGCAACAGGTCCGCGGATTTATCAGACAGCACATTGGGAAAGAGCAAGGTATTCCGCTGGCAATGCTCTATCTGATGATGTACTATTAATCACTCAATAGCGGCATTTCGAACGATTCTTTTGTGTTTTCAAGCACTCCTCTGCTGACACTACCTTTGCAAATCCTCCCTGCAAAGCTGCCATAAAAGTATAGTGCACCGTGGATGCGGGAATCATTGTTTTGTGCCATATCAAGTCCTTTGTTGCACATGCATCCTGGATTAACGTTGTTTCAAACCCCAGGTCTCTTGCGGCTCTGACCGTTGTATCGATACACATATGGCTCATCATTCCGCATACCGTCAACCGTACAATTTGCTTTTCTTTCAGTTCATCCATAAGACTTGTCTTGTAAAATGAGTTGGGCGCGTGCTTTACGATAATCTTCTCTCTCTCCAAGGGTTTTACTGCATCATTAATCTCCGCACCTATTGTATTCTCGATAAAAAAACCTCTCTCTTTTTCAGGATTGATATGTTTCACATGGTAAACCGGATAGGCGCATTGTCTCCAGTAATCAAGCACAAGCTTTGCACGGAACGCTGCCTGTTCCGCCTGAAACAGCACGTTTTTTCCTCCGATAAAATAATCGTTTTGAATATCAATTAATATCAATGCTTCATTCATAGAACAGCACTCCTTTCTCTCCCATAAGAGTAATACGGATGGTTAAAAGAGTAAATTACCCACTTTTAAGTGGGTATTCATCGCACCCGGAGTGCTTCACAATTTCCTATAACTGATGCCCTTCTGGTCAAGAAATTCCGTCATATGATTTTCAACCATATATTCGATACCGACTTCTTGCATGATCTCTATTGCTTTCAGGATCCTTTTTCCTTTATCTTCTGTAAGAAAATAATCTACATGTAAAGGATACCCCGGAAAGCGGGTCTTATCCACAAGACCGAATTTTTGAAGTTCCTTCAGCTGCTCAAGCAGCATTTTCTGGCTGATTCCATTAATATCCCGTTCCAGTTTTGCCAGCGATGTCTTTCCGGTTTTCAACTGAAACAGGATTATGGTCTTCCATTTGCCCTTGATCATATCGTGAACAATTTCCAGAGGGCATGTATAGTCATCTCTTATCTTCATTGAAAACCTCCTAACCGATCATTTGCTGAAATCATTCATACTGATGTCATATTCCATTCTCCTGGCCGTCGCTTCCGCCGTTTCCCTTCCAAGCAGTCTGCTTACAAGATACAGAGACATGTTGATACCGGCAGAAATTCCTCCTGAAGTGATAATGCTTCCCTGATCCACAAATTTTCTGCCTTCGGCAACTTTGATTTCAGGATATTCATCTTTCAGTCGTTCGAGATCCATCCAATGAGTCGTAGCTGTTATTCCATCAAGCAGACCGGCCTTTGCAAGCAGAAATGCGCCGGTACAGACAGATGCTGTCAAGCAGGCTTGTTTCGCAGATTTTTTAATCCAATCTATGGTCTTCGGATTATAGATCTCGATTTCTTCCGCACCGTATCCGCCCGGAATGATCAGAATGTCAAAAGCCGGTGTGTCCCCGAATGAATAATCAGGGAGGATTGTCAATCCGTTTCTGGCTTTTACCGCTTCACGTTTTTCTGCTACCGTATAGACATGGAATGGTTTATCTGCGCTCAGCTTTCGGGCAGTTACGGAAAACACCTCGAAGGGTCCCGCAAAATCAAGCACCTCGACCTCGTTAAACAATAATATTCCGACCTTCCACTGCTGCGTCATTATTTTCACCTCTCCGATCACGTCGTAATCTCCCTCTTTTCAGACTATTTGACTTGTGATTTCCACTTTTTCCAGTAAATCCAGAACTTCTTGCAGAGTGCAAAAACGGGTTCCGCTTTTTGTAACGGCAGCTGCCGCCGCCGCTGTGATGAACCTTGCGGTTTCAAAAAGAGAACTCTGTTTCAGAATGGAGTATACCAGCGCCCCGACCATTGCATCACCTGCTCCCACCGTGCTGTGAACCGGCACATCCCGGCATACGGTCCTGTAAATTTCGCTCTGATTCGCAACGATTGCTCCTTCTGCCCCCAAAGATATGACGGCGGTCTCAACACCTCCTGAAACAATATCCATAGCTGCATTAGCAATTTCTTTCAGCGAATCAAACTTACTGCCATAAAACAACTCCAGCTCATGGAGATTCGGTTTGACCGCATAGGGTACGGCGTTAAGACCTTCTGAAAAAGCGTTGCCATCCGCATCCAGAATCGCTTTGGCACCGCGATTCTTCGCAATTCCGATGCATTGCCCATAAAAGTCACTCGGAACGCCCGGCGGCAGACTTCCGCTGAGGACAATGATTTCCGCCCGTTCGGACAGCTGATCCAGCTTTTCGAGTACTCTCTGAACAGACTCCTTCCGGGCCATGCACCCAGGCTCATTAATCTCAGTAATCTGATTTGTACTTTGATCAAGAATCTTAAGGTTTGTTCTCGTTTCACCTTCGGATTCAATCAGCTCGGTATTCAAGCCCTCCTGGTTCAGCATTTCCAGCAAATATGCCCCCTGCCCTCCTGCAATGATTCCGGTTGCTGTCACATCAATATTGAAACCGTGGAGCATACGCCCCACATTGATCCCCTTTCCACCCGGGTCTGAACGGATGCTTTCCGGCCGGTTTAGTCCGTTAAGATTTATTTCTTTCAATGTGATTGTCTTGTCTACGGAAGGATTCATTGTTACCGTAATGACTCGCCCGTTCATATTAAACTCCCTTATGTTAAGATATCCCGATCAAATTATAGCATATTACGGAAAGAAATGCTCTGGAAACGGAAAGTAAATCATTTCTGGGCGAGACCGCAGAAAATATCAAATATCCTTTCAAGTAATCTGATAGAGTAAGACCCGGATTAAGACAAAGGAGGTTTTATTATGGAAAGAAAGGCATATCATATTCTTCTGGAAGGAAGCAGCCGTAATATCGGAAAAACCCTGGGGAAAAGATGTAGATCCATCCCGGTAATAAAGGAAAGCTCGACACCCTGTCCATGACCTATGACTATATTTGGGGGACCTGGGTTCTCTGTTCAGGGTACGAACTTGACCTGCGGGATGATTTTGAGTTCTATGATGGGCGCTTTCTGGGCCCGGATCACAGTATATCCGAATTAGATATTTGTATTCCGGTTAAGTGAATCGGAAACCGCATCCGCAAGCGCAAACAATTCATCCACTTGACAAGACTTCATCGTTGATCGGATCACAAAGGGCGGCGCAACCAACTCCATATTTTTCATTTCACAAATCAATCTTTCCATAACCGTATGTGCAGCAGGAGCCCAGGAACCGTTGCCGATGACTGCGACTTGTCTGTTTTGCAGGTTCAAGACAGCCATATCTCGCAGAAGCGCTTCCATACCGAAGTACAATCCGTTGTTGTAGGTCGGCGCAGCAAAAATCAGATGACTGTATTGGAATGCATCGGCAATGATATAGGATGCATGGGTTTTCGAAACGTCATAGATTCTCATATCCTCAACGCCCTTCTCTGCAAGACGGTTTGCGATGATATTGACGGCATTCTCAGTATTTCCGTACATGGAGGCGTATATCAGCACAACTCCCTTCTGTTCTGGAATATACCGGCTCCAAAGGTCATATTTCTCCAGAATATAATCGATGTTCGTCCTCCAAACGGGTCCGTGGAGCGGGCAGATCATTCTGACATCGAGATACGACAGCTTTTTCATGACAGCCTGCACCTGTGTGCCGTATCTGCCTACGATATTGGTGTAGTAGCGGCGCGACTCATTCAGAAACACATCTTTAAAGTCCACTTCATCACTGAAGAGATTACCCGAAAAAGCACCGAAGGAACCAAAGGCGTCTGCTGAGAACAGCGTTTTATTCTGTTCTTCATAGGTAAACATGACCTCCGGCCAATGAACCATCGGAGCAAAATAAAAGCTCAGCCTGCAGCGACCGAGGCTTATCGTATCCCCTTCCTTCACCTCATAAACTCTTTCTTCTAATTCAAAATCATAATACTGGCGTATCATCTGGAAAGTCTTTTGGTTTCCGACAATCTTCATGTCAGGGAATCGGCGGCTCAGCTCCTCGATATTGGCGCAATGATCCGGCTCCATATGGTTAATGACAAGATAATCGATTTCTCTTCCTGCCAATACATGCTCAATATTTTCAAAAAACTGCCGTGTGATCGACGAATCTACCGTATCCAGCAGCGCAACCTTTTCATCCATTAAGAGATAGGAATTGTATGCAACTCCGTTGGGCAGCGGAAACATATTCTCAAACAGTTCAAGTCTCCTGTCGTTCCCGCCTACCCAGTGTAATCCCGGAGCGATTTCTCTTGTGCAGTGCATATGAATCACATCCTTTCAATATTTGAGTATATCTGCATTATCGATTGATTCATTCAATCATGATTTTTCCATCGTGTCAAATCATTTCCCTGATATATTTCTCGATCAGGGCCGGGTCGTTCTGCCTTCCTGCAAGAATCCGCCCGTCTTTCAGTACGGGGTGCTTGTCGTGATAAGTTGGCTGCCGCATTTCATAAAAAACACCAATGGGAATCCGGTCCCCGAATTCCATGGACCGCTCCATTGCGAGCAGCCGATTACCGGTATCATGGGTTTTGTCCAGCTCATAGACGCGCTGTTTGTACCAAGAAAATGTATTGACTTTATTAAAGCTGACACAAGGCTGCAGAATATCCACCATTGCATATCCTTTAAATTCGATGGCGCGTTTCATCATCTCCATCAAATGCTCCGGATTACCGGTAAAGCTACGGGCTGCAAATCCGGCCCCGGCCGCTATCGCCATCAGGATCGGGTTAAACGGAGCACTCTGACTGCCGTCCGGCTGTACACCTGATACAGTTCCCTCCTGCGATGTGGGGGAGGCCTGTCCCTTCGTCAAGCCGTACACCTGATTATCATGGATAAAATGCGCCATATCGATGTTGCGGCGAATATTATGAATGAAGTGATTTCCGCCCTCTCCGTAGGTATCTCCGTCCCCGCTGCTGACAATCACCGTCAGTCCGTTGTTTACGATCTTTGCCGCAGCAGCAGGCGGAACCGCACGACCATGGAGTCCGCAGAAACTATTAACACTGATATACTGAGGGATCTTGGCAGCCTGACCGATCCCTGCCGCAATCAGCACATCGTGCGGATCCTTTCCCAATTCCTCCAAGGCGCCCTTGAGGCAATTCAATATGCTGAAATTTCCACAGCCGGGACACCATGCGGTTTCATATGTTTTGTATTCATATCCGTCCATCAGAATCCCTCCATAGCAATTCGCTCTGCGATTTCTTCGCCGCAGAGCTGTCGTCCGTCATATTTTAGAACTGCTGCCTCTGTTTTAATGCCGGTTGCTTCACGGATAACTGCTGAAAGCTGTCCGGTATAATTCTGTTCTACATTGATGACGGCCCTGGCTGACGCTGCCGTTTTAATCAACAGCTTCTGGGGAAGCGGCCATACATCTCCAAAGACCAATGCACCGTAACGATTTGTTTTTCTGCTGTTCAGCAGGTCAACCGCTTCTTCAAGGGCACCGAGCAGAGAGCCCCAGCCCAGCAGCAGAATTTCAGGGTTCGGGTCCCCGAGCAATTCCGGTTCCTCAAGCTCCCGTTCGATCAGCTTTATTTTCCCCATTCGTTTCTCCATCATCCGAGTGCGGGTTTCGCCATCTTCAACAATATGCCCGATTTCATTGTGTTCATCACTGTCTGCCGTTACAAAACCGTCTTTTGTTCCGGGAAAACAGCGCGGAGAAATCCCTGTTTCTGTATAGCGGTAGCGCGCATAAAATTCTGACCCGGAAACGTCTTCCGGTTCATAGGGCTCGATTCGGTATGGATCCAAAACAGGAATGGTTGCAGTCGAATCAGCCAAATACTGGTCGCTGAGCAGGATCACAGGAATCTGATATTTCTCCGCCAGCTGAAATGCTCGGGCTGTCTGGTAAAATGCATCTTCTTGATTTTTCACCGCTATTACCATACGCGGAAACTCTCCCTGGGAGGCTGATATCATAAACTTCAAATCCCCCTGCTCGGTTCGCGTCGGAAACCCCGTAGTGGGCCCGGGACGCTGAACGTTTACCACTACAAGAGGAATTTCTGCCATGCCTGACAGCCCCAGGGCTTCCACCATCAGGCTGAATCCTCCTCCTGAAGTCCCGGTCATCGCACGGGCTCCGGCGAAGGATGCGCCGATCGCCATATTGACTGCTGCAATTTCATCTTCCGCCTGCTCCACGACAATGCCCGCCTCATCCGCTTTCTCTGCCAGATATTCCATAATGGAGGTGGAAGGAGACATGGGATAGGCACAATAAAACTTGAGGCCGGCAGCCAGTGCCCCCAAAGCTATAGCCTTGTTCCCTGAAATCAGCATCTGATCGGTAAACTGGCCTCCGGTACGGCTAAACTTCTTCTCCATACTGTCGTAGCCCTTATGTACAGCCTTTACGTTAAGGTCCACATACTCCGGTTTTACCGATTTTACAAATACGTTCCGAACCTGATCCTGTTCCATGGGAATTCCAAAGAGCTTTAACACGGCTCCAATCGCAACACTCCCTGCAACACGAGAATCACCCAGCTCTTTCGCGGCAGCCGTCAGATCCATTTTTATCGCACGGCTGTCATCTGTTTCTACGGATCTGTCACATAGCAGAAAGCCTTCCGGCTGCAAGTTTTCCAGGTGAATCACAGCGGTTTCTCCGTTCAGTGCAACGATTGCGTCCAACCGCTCGCTGTGGGCTTTGGGCACTTTATCTCCGAAGCGAATGCGGGAAAAGTTGTGTCCTCCGCGGATACGCGACATCAGATCGCGCATGGTAAAAATATCACAGCCGGATCGCCTGAGCAGCTGTTCCAGGATCGCAGTCATGGTATCTACACCCTGTCCTGCTGCTCCGCCGACTAATAAATTATACATTTGCCCCCTCCTTTCGCATCACATTGAATGGATACTTACAAATTAATACCCCCGCAGGTCGTATTTAACCCCTAAATTTTAAAGTCGGTATCATTCCTGTCACCTTCCGGGTTTCATCACGAGCATATCGGTACGATGCAAAACACCCTTCGACAGTGCAAAGCAGCACAGGGCAGCGAAGAGTTCCCATAATGACAGAATTGTCAGCCCGATCAGGACGCCGATATCACCGAGCATGCTGCCGACGATAATGGCGGCAGCGACACCCGGTAGCATGATGATAATAACCGCAGTAATGTAAATAAAGACTAAGAGTCCTGTGCTGATATCGGCACCCGTCCAGCGAAGCGAAAGATAATTGATACCGAGCAGCAGAAATGAAAACAGTGCGTAAACCGTAATGGATGCAACGACCAGCAAAAAAGGCGCTCTTGCTATAACCCCTGCGATACAGAATACAGCCAGGCTTTCCACCAACACTTTGACAATGATCTCCAGATTGCTCCAGACAATCTTACGAAATGAACTTTCCGGAATTAAATAAATGTAATGGGAATACAGTTCTTTCAAACCCCGGCCGGTTCCGATCAGAAAGATTTGCAACCACATCAGAACCTGCAAAATCATCAGGATTCCTCCTTTATCACGGAGAAACAAGGAGATTGCTGCCGCTCCGGCTACAAGGATCATAGAGGAAAGCCCCCAAAGTCCGAGTCTGTTTGCACGGAATGATTCCCGCATGTGTTTATAGAAGACGGCATTTGCTCCGAATCCGCCGATACCTGTTCTGGTGATTCTTATCTTTTTCGCAGAAGATGCTTCCGCATTGATCTGCCCCTCGGCCAGGCTGCGTTTTTTCTCAAAGGTGGTTTCGGTAGCAACCAGTACGTCTTCGTAATAATCGGGATTGCTGAATGCGATATACAGGATCAGCATCGTTCCGGTCAGCACATGAAGTCCGAAGAACAGGAAGCCTTTTCCTGCGTTGCCTGCAATCAGTGCGATAACTCCCTCTGAAGCCCAGCCAACGATCGGTGTCCAGGCGAAAACCTGTGAATGCAGGGTATTAAACAGTGCCAACACTAAATCGTCGTTTTTAATGTATTGAACGCAGAGGTACGCAACCAGTGGCAGAAAAACCGCTGCTGCAATCAGCCGGACCGCCAGTTTCCGTCCAGGTTTTCCGTTTGTTACACTATATATTAAGAGTGAAATGACTTGAAGAAGGCAGACGGCCAGAATAAATCCAAGAAGCACAACCAGCACTGCGTCAAAGCCAACGCCAAAGCCTGAGCTCAGGGAGTTGCTCTGAAACAGGATAAAAAAACCTGCTAAAAACGCCATTTTGGCCATTCGGACTATTCCGTACAACAGAATCAAACGGGGGTTGACCGGAGAGACGAACATCAAATTGACATCACTCATGTCAAAAATGACATCTCCGTTTGACAAACCTTTCTGTACTGCGATTATGAAAAAAAGTAAAATCAGCAAAAAAAGTAAGCCTTTAAGCCAGATTATTTCTGTAAAACTGTCCGCACTCTGCCGGGTAAAAACGGAAAGCAGAAAGATCCCTGCAATCCCGGCAATGACAAGTGCCCACAGAATCAGTTTGGCAGGCTTTCTCAACAGCTCCAGAAATCTGTTTTTTGCGCTTCGCGTGATCAGAAAAACAAGACTGGCCATCATACTCCCTCCCTGGTTTTGCCTTCTGTGATAGCGAAATATACATCCTCCAGGCTTTGTTCTGCTCCAATGTCAGAACGCCTGCAGACACGTTCAATCCGACCTTTTACCATAATGTAAGTAACATCCCAGTTTTCTTCCACACTTTCGATCATGTGGGTACTCACCAGCAGGGCGCAGCCGTTATCGCGCAGCCCAGAAATTACTGCTTTCAGCTCACGAATCCCATGGGGGTCCAGCCCTACCAGTGGTTCGTCAAAGATAACTGCCTTTGGCTCAGGCAGCAGCGCGCAGCATACGCTTACCTTTTGCTGCATCCCTTTGGATAATTCTTTGCCCAGCTTCATCTTTTTATCGTCCAGCTCAAATCTCTCAAGCAGCTCCTTGGCTTTTCCTTCCCAATCATCCAAACGATACGCTTTTGCTATGAATTCAAGATGTTCTGCAACGGTGAGCATCGGGTACAGCACGGGGAATTCGGGCACATATCCAAGAAGCTTCTTTGCTTCTTTCGTATGGTTGTCATGTCCTCCGACGGTAACGGATCCTTCAAACCGCAAAAGTCCGCAGACTGACTTGATCAGGGTTGACTTGCCCGCGCCGTTTGGACCGAGCAGCACGGAAAGCTCACCCTTGTTCACGGTAAGTGAAATATTATCATTTGCTATCAGCTTACCGTACTTTTTTGTCATAGCATTCACTTCAATCATAAAAATCTTCCTCTTCTCGTTTTCTGACTACTCTAAATAAATATTTGCAGATATACACTAATCTTAGTAAATTTTAGTTGACATTACAAGCGTATTGCAATTATAATTATCTCCAATAAAACAAAATGTGAAACGCTGTGATGAAGGAAAGTACGCGGCTCAATCTTGCCAGGGAAGATCTGTCATAGACTGGAAGCAGATCCGAAGAGAAATCCGCCGAAGTTCCCTTTTGAGCGCGCCCGCTGAACAAGCAGATGCTGCATAAGTAGGCAGGTGCGGTATTCCACCGTTAAAAGGATAGGATATTCTTCTGTATCCGAAATTGAGTGCGCATAATTTTTGATATGCGAATCAGGGTGGTAACGCGGAAAGCAAATCAGGCCTTTCGTCCCTATTTCAGGGATGAAGGGCTTTTTGTTTTTCTGAAGGTGTTCATAGCGAGCAAAGGCGACTCTAAAGAGTCGGACAGAATGTTTAAGGAGGAAATTATGTTAGGATTATCAGACCCATCAATATTGCTTGCTTATTTATTGTCTCTCGGCGGAGCTGTGCTTTGCATCATTTACGGAATCGTGAACTGGAACAAGGGTAACGGCGAAAATACGGGAGGTGATGAGAAATGATCTATGTTATCGTAAGCTTATGCATTTATATCGTCATGATGGCGGTCCTCTCCTACACCGGCTTTAAAAGAACAAAAAGCACCAGCGATTATCTTTTGGCCGGGAAACAGATTCACCCCATCGTCATGGCGCTGTCCTATGGTGCTACCTTCATCAGCACCTCTGCCATTGTAGGTTTCGGCGGTGCTGCGGGTCAATTTGGAATGGGACTTTTATGGCTTACAACGCTCAATATCTTTGTGGGTGTATTTATTGCTTTTGTCGTATTCGGAAAAAAGACGAGAGAAATCGGACATAAACTCGGTACGAACACAATGCCGGAATTTTTCGCGCGACGGTTTGAATCCAAATTCATCCAGGGTTATGCCGGTATCCTGATCTTCTTATTTATGCCGGTTTACGCTTCAGCGGTGCTCAAGGGCATTGTGGATTTTGTATCGAAATACATCGGAGCAAACTTTGACACGGTGCTTCTTGTGATAGGTGTTCTTGCTTCAGTTTTTGTGATTTTGGGCGGACTGAAAGGCATCATGTACGCGGATGCTTTTCAAGGAGCACTCATGTTTGCCGGCATGGCCTTCCTCATTATCTATACCTACTCCATGCTGGGAGGTATTTCCACTGCACATCTGGCCCTCACTGATCTTCCATCAAAACCGGGAGTGGCAGAACAAGTGGCAGGCCTTGCAAAGGGAGGGTTCGCGGGTTGGACCTCCATGCCGAAAACAGGGACGCCTGTCTGGTGGAATATCGTTACCACACTGGTTGCAGGCGTAGGCATAGGAGTTTTAGCTCAGCCACAGCTTTCCGTGAAATTTATGACGGTAAAAAGCGGCAGAGAACTGAACCGTGCCGTCCTGTCCGGCGGCATTTTCATCCTGTTTATGACCGGCGTAGCGTTTACTGTCGGTGCGCTCTCCAATGTGGCATTTTATAATGCAACCGGTCAGGTATCAATTCTGGCGGCTGGTTCCAACGACAGCATCATCCCTGTATTCATCAAGACTTTTCTGCCGGAATGGTTCGGTGGTATCTTTCTTGTGGTGCTGATGGCGGCCGGAATATCCACGCTGAACGCCCTGGCCCATACGATGGGAACCGCTCTCGGACGGGATTTTCTGAAACAATCACTTCAATTAAAGGCTAAAACAATTTTGTTAACCCGAGTATCTATGCTGATTGGACTCAGTATCAGCGTACTGCTGGCATGGCTGTCCAGCAAGCTGGATGCCAGTATGGCGATCATTGCCATTGGAACTTCCATGTTCTTTGGACTCTGCGCCTCAACCTTCCTGCCTACCTATTTTGCGGCGCTCTACTTGGAGAAATTTCCGAGAAAAGCTGCGATTGCAAGCATTCTAACCGGATCTGCAGCAAGTTTATTCTGGTTGTTCTTTGTGCAGGAAAAAACAGCAGGGAGTCTTCAGATTTGCAATATCCTGTTCCATACCACATCCATCGTAAAAAACACGCCGCTGCAGACACTATCCATGGTTGATGCGATTGTGGTTGCTCTCCCTCTTTCCATCTTGGCGGCAATTCTGGCATGGGCAGTCGTTGGACGTTCTACAACTGCAGAAGCCAGATTGGCAGCTAACAGATTAATTTGATGCGCAGGATTCCGGAAAACAGTCCCCCGACTGTTTTCTTCTCGGTGAATGCCCTTTCGGCTTCGAATCCCACCTCAGTTTTTGAAACCCAAAAAGACACCGCGTGGGTGTCTTTTTTGCGTTGGCAAGTTAGGTGAATATAGATGCCATTGGCTTTCTCACGTTATGCTTAATCTGCAAACTATTTACGATCCTCTCAATAAAATCAACTATTATCCTTCCCCCACTGATACATGAGTTCCAACATGGGAATGAGAGTTTTCCCCTTGTCGGTTAAACTATATTCTACCTTGGGGGGTATTTGATTGTATTGTTCTCTGTGAATTACTCCACTATTCTCCAAATCTTTTAGCTGCTGACTGAGCGTTTTGTGTGCGATACGCGGCAGTCTCACTTTTATTTCACTATACCGTACAATTTTAAACTTATATAAAATAAACAATATAAACCATTTCCATTTTCCTCCGACTATTGACAACGTGCGCTCTATTGGGCAATTGCCGCTTAATTGTGTATTATCTGTCATCATAATTCTCCATTACTTACTTTTTACCTAGTATATAACAATAAAGTGCATACTTCAACTATTTATTATATTAAAGTATAATTTGTATGCAATATCAATTTTAATAAATGGAGGTATATTTATGAAAGTGCTCATAATTAATGGAAGCCCAAAAAAAAATGGTACTACAGCAACCCTGCTGAATAATGCTGTTGAAGGAGTTGTTTCTCAGGGAGTGGAAACGGAGTTGATAAATCTTTATGATCTAAATTACAAAGGCTGTCTTTGTTGTTTATCCTGTAAAAATCCAAACGGGAATTCTTACGGGAAATGCGCGATAAAAGATGAATTGACACCGGTTTTTGAAAAAATAGTAGAAGCTGATGCAGTAATTATTGGTTCACCTATCTATTGTGGTTCTATCACGGGTGCGGCCAAGTCCTTTTTTGAAAGATTAACAATTCCCTACATAAGTTCCGGCTCTTTTAAAAAAGTAACATACACAGGTTTTATTTTTACAATGGGTACAATCGACAGAAAAATAAAAGAAGCGGGATACGATCTATATTTCAAAAATATTGAAAATCTTACAAATGTCAGATCAAGCGCCGTTGAGGCCTTATACATTACAGATACCAATCCATTAAGAGACAATTACAAGCCCCATTCAGCAGATGGTAATATTGAAGATAGTGTAAAGAAACGAAAGATAGAGTTTCTGATGGATTGTCAAAAAGCCTTTGATCTGGGGGCTAAATTTGCTGAACATTTAAAAATCAATAATAATTGATCATGGACATCATGAAAGCTTTACTTAATATTAGACACTATTTCAACAGTCCGTTTATAGCATTAAGGCATATGAATTTCAGGTACTACTGGATAGGTATGTGTATATCGCTAATAGGAACATGGATGCAGAACACAGCACAACCGTGGCTTGCATATACTTTGACCGACTCCGCTCTTCTGCTGAGCATTACAAGCGCGCTCCAATTCGCCCCGGTGTTGCTGTTTTCACTATTTGCAGGAACAGTGATAGATATGTTCCCGCGTAAATCCATTCTTCTGCTTACGCAAACCGCTTCTCTGATTATTACACTGGTACTTGCAATATTGGTTGCAACAAAAACAGTTTTATACTGGCACATACTTGTAACGGCTTTCTTACTTGGCATAGTAAATACATTTGATATGCCGGCGCGTCAGGCTTTTATCATTGAATTGGTAGGTAAAGTGGATTTGATGAATGCAGTTGCCTTAAATTCATCAGTATTCAATATTGCAATGATCGTTGGGCCGGCAATTGCCGGCATCGTCATGGGAACTTGGGGAATGGCCTTCTGCTTTTTTTCTAATGCCGTGGGCTATGGCGCCGTTTTAGTCGGGCTATTATTTATAAAGCCTGTCTTTTCGCAACATAGGCAGAAAGCAGATGGTACTGTTTTACTGCAAATGAAAGATAGTTTTAAATATATTGGGCAGAATAGGATACTTTTGAAAACTATATTTACTACTGCTATTATGGGCACTTTTGCAATGAATTTCAGAGTTCTGCTTCCGGTATTTGCCAAGGAAATATTAAACCTACAGGAGACAGGCTTCGGGCTTTTAATGTCCCTGATGGGTATCGGTTCTTTTATTGGTGCAATGCTGCTAGCAACGATGAGTAAGGCCGAACCCAAAACATCTATTATTAATATTTTTCCTGCGGTAATCGCAGTATTTCTGATCATAACAAGCTTCACAAGGGTATATGAACAAACGGCGTTATGCCTTGTTGCAATGGGTTTCTTTTTTGTCAGTTTTAGTTCAACGGCCAACTCCACTCTTATGTATTATACTAAGGATGAATATAGAGGCCGGGTTATGAGTGTATATACGATGGTCCTGGGAGGTGCTTCACCTATAGGAAACCTCTATGCGGGAGCAATAACCGACAGATTCGGTTCCAGAGCAGGTTTTCTAGCATGTGGAATAATTATTCTCTTTCTGCTCTTATTCATGTATTTATATAGACACAAGTTCCAATTTCAGAAATAATTTTAATCTTAAAAATCAGGACACCACAAGGGTGCCCTGATTTTTGGCTAATCTACTATCAAATGATACAATGCACACCCCCTTGTCTAATGTTAAACGATTTGCAAGAGGGGGTATGCATTTTCTTCAGGGGGTATTCAATTCTTTGTAAATTATCATATCTCTAAAAGCCAGCCACGTTTAATTCTGTGGCTGGCTTTCTGATTTTAATGGCTTGCTTATAATTCTGATAAATTACTTTCCTAGCAGGTTATACAGCACCTGGGCCATCTCAGCCCGTGTGGTAGTAGCGGTGGGATTAAGTGCCCCGTTGCTGCCACCAACGGTTCCGGTCTTAACCAGCAGGTTCATGGCATCCTTTGCCCAAGAGGCAATCTTTCCTGCATCAGTGAAGCCTGAGAGTGTCTTGCCGGAATCCCCCTGTGGAAGTTGGTCGATGACCTTAAGGGCGTTATACAGCAGGGTGAACATTTCCTGTCTGGTGATTTCCCTACCAGGTGCGAATAGATTGTTCCCTACCCCTGCTGATATGTTGAGCCGTTTAGCCGCCGCCAGATAACCTGTATAGTAGGTATTTCCTGCGTCAGAGAAGTTATCCTCTGGATTAGTGTCGGGAGCTATGCCGTATGCCCGCATCAGAAGGACAATGAATTCACCCCGTGACAGCTTGTTATTGGGGCTGTAGTTGCCGCCACCAGTTCCCCTTGTTATGCCCCTTGCCCCGATGAAGTTTACTGCCTTGAAGTACCACGAGCCCTCCGCCACATCGTTAAAGCTCACTGGATTATATGCCACTGCGAAATAGCTGAAGTGGGTGGTGCTGAAGGTAACCATACCAGTTACTGGATCATAATGACCATTGGGGATGCAGATGGGATTGCCGCTGCCGTCTATGTACCAGATGACGATGGCTTCCGGGTTCAAAAGCTCCTCCGGGGTCGGAATGTAGGGTATGGATATGGTCACTGGAGCACTGGGATTGTTCCAATGGGTTTTCACTTCGTCCAGGGTCAAGGAAATCTCAATTAGCGGTCTGTCGCCAATTGCCGCCTTTTCTGCATCAGACAGACCGGATTTATCTCCCAGACCAATTGTAATACCAGCCCTTTTGCCCTCAGCACCTGCTATACCAGCCAGCATACCCGCCGGGAGTGTCATGCTGCCTATATTGGTATTGAAGGTCAAGGTGCCGCTGCCGGGTGTGGAAAGGTACGCTACTGGGATACCCAGGGTATAGTTTGTGACACCTGGTATGGATGGCATGGTGATGGTTTCATTCCTGCCGTTTTGTATGCCTGCACCCAAGGTATCGCTAACCATTACAGAAGCAGAGCCTGATGCAGTTTTAACGGTGATGTTAAGGGCTCCTCCCCCAGCAACAGCGGCACTGTAAGTCGGGGGTGAGTATACACTGCCGCCGCCACCGCCACTGCCACCTGTCGAGGGAGCTGTCGCCCTAGTAACGGTGATGGTATAGGTTTGTGTGGTGCTGTTATCTTGGGCGGTGACGATAACTGTAATTGTATTTTCTCCTACCGCAAGGGCAATAGCCGAGGAAGCCGTGCCACTGGCTACTGCTGATCCGTTTACCGTAATTGTTCCGTTGATGTCACTTACCGTGGGTGTCACAGTCAGGTTGGTCACGCTGTTGCCAACCGATGCGGTATAGGTATAAGTACCGCTCTCGAAAACGGGCGAGAGAGTGCCATCGCTGATGCCAAGTCCGGAAAGTGCGGCATCACTGCTTGATTCCCGGGTGATTGTGATGGTATAGGTTTTGTTGGCTGGACTGTCCGCGGCTTTTATTACCACGTTAATGGTATTTGCTCCTACACTAAGCGGGATGGAGTCTGATGGTACTCCGCTTGATACCGCAGTACCGTTTATTGTAATTGCTGCATCTTCATGGTCAGCAGTGGGTGTGGCAGTGATATTAATGCTGCTGATGCTGTTTGCCACACTTGCTGTATAGCTTGAAGTTTGAGAGTTAAAGGCCGGGCTTAAGCTGCCGCTGCTGAGTGTTATAGTGGCAAGCCTGGGTTCCCATGCGAGATAAGGGTAGGTTTGTCCCGCTTCTATACGCCAGGTGGTATCAAAATCCCAACCTGTAAAGGTTTCCTGTTCTTTCATCTCATCGGTGGTTTTTCCGGTGACACCTTCGATATTGCCGCCGCCAACACCAGTTTCCCCAAGACCTGTAGTCTCAGAATCGTAAAAGGAGTTGGTGATGGTTCCCATGTTATTCCCGATTAGTCCTCTGCCATTGCCATCGACGCTGCCTGTGGCGTAGGAGTTGTTGATGGTGCTGTCAGATGAGTTCACCCCCACTAGGCCGCCGAAATATATTCCGACCCCACCTCTGCCAGTCACATTGCCCGTGGCGTAGGAGTTTTCGATGGTGCCGTCATTATACCCCGCCAGTCCGCCGGTACTGAGATTGACCGCATCTCTGCCGGTCACACTGCCCGTGGCGTAGGAGTCTAAAATATCGCCAATATTTCTCCCAATCAGACCCCCAGCGTAATATTTGCCCTCAACGCTGACCGTGGCATAGGAGTTTTCGATGGTGCCGTCATTATACCCCACCAGTCCGCCGACGACTTCTTGGCCAGTGACATTGCCCATGGTATGGGAGCTTGTAATATTACCATGATTAACCCCCACCAGACCGCCCACATTATCATTGCCGGTCACGTCAAAGTCCACCAGCCCCAGATTTTTTATGGCAGCATTATTGGTGTAACCGAACAAGCCGATACCATTTTCACCAGGACGGTTGATGAAAAGGCCGCTGATGGTATGCCCGTCTCCGTCGAAAGTGCCGGTGAAGCGAGACCCGCTAGTTCCAATAGGTTCCCAGCCAGCGTCAGTGTTGTAAACAGCATAACCAACAGATTGTTCATTCAAATCATTAATCAGCTTGAAATAGGCATCTAAATGATTTCTGACATTATTCAAGTGGTGCCAGTTTCCAATCTTCCATGGATCGGCTTCGGTTCCACTTCCCCCAGCAAAATCTCCATTTTCTTCTGCCAGTGCTACCCCCGGAAGCATGGTAAAAATAAGTACCGCACACAGCAGCAGGCTTAAAAATCTTTTTGTTTTCATTATATTTTCTCATCCTCCTTTACTGATTCATTTTCCCGCCGACGTGCATCACACATGCAGACGCCAATGGGGTCGTAGTGCGTCTGCTCCCGGTAAAACCAGCCGCAGCCTCCACAGTCGCCGGGTAGCGGCCTATCCGGGGCGTTGGGTTTACAATGGGTACAGCTCTCCTGCTCGGCTGTGGCGAAGGGTCGTCCTTCGTCGGAATACTCAGGGTGTTCCTCAAAGTCCGGGTAGGCCGGGTAGCTCTGGTCAAGATGCTCGTCGTATTCAAGATAAACGGGAAATTTGCGGCCTCCCGCCTGATATACCTTGTACGGCTCCTTTTGTTCAAGATCCATTCTCTGAGACCTCCTTCTTCAATGGGAATAAAAAACCCCTATGATAGCTTTACAATACTATCATAGAGGAAAATTTCCTTTTTGGGGAGTGACTTTTTACCCTCAAAAAGTCACGTTTTTTAGAGCTTTTTATACATAAATTACCATAATTTTCAGTGGTATTTTACCGTAAAACCGCCTATTTAAGCCATTTTCTCCATATATGACAGATGTTCTTTTGTAGTCGCTTTAGCGACCTGATAAAATGTCAGCTCCTGTTTATATGTAATCTTCTTTGTCCGTTACCATAACATATTGGGCAAGCTCGTTCCGACTGGAAATGTATAGTTTCTCGTATATTTCCAGCATGATATTCTTGAGCCTGCCGATGGAAATGTTAAACTGCTTTGCTATTTTTTCATAAGGAACACGCTGAGCCACCAGCTGTGCCAGATGGTATTCCCGCAGGGAAAGTATCAGTGTTATGTTATTTTTAGTAAAATGGTTGTGAAAAGTGATCCAGTTTTTAACTGTCCGCTCCCACTGTCCGTTGATGGTATCACAACAATGAGGAAAGGCTTCCTCCAGACACTGCTCAACAAGGCCGCCAAAATTGGAAACAATTTCTGCAAAGGGGGTGATAAATCCGTGAGGCAGAGCAATACCCATGGCTTCCAACAGCCAACACCTTGCTTCATTCCCTCGCCCAAGACAATAACAAGCGTGAGCGCATACGACCCGCAGATAAATATCGGGAAAACTTATCCCTCGCTGCGGTTGGCTAAAAGCCAGTGCAGTCTGGGCCACAGCCAGCGCGATTTCATATTTACCAATACACATAAAATATTTCGCCCGCAAATAGAGCATATACGGCAGATTCGTCTGCGGGGGTAATGCACTGAAATCCCCATCAGAAAGCCATTCGGGAACCATCTTCGGGGCAATCACACTGACGGCGACGCTGGCCAGGGCAAGCTCCGCGATTGCGGAAGTATCACTGCCACAGCCTTTTTCCACATAGCCTTTGAGATATGCTTCAATATTCAGATACGCAGGGTAATCTCCCAGGCTGATAGCCGCCGCTACTGCTGTCAGGGATGCTCGCAGCCTTGCTCCTTCGTCTTCCTCAGTTTTATAATAGCAGTTCATGGTCCGCTCAAAATCGCCCCGTAGATAGGCAAGCTCTGCTTCATATTGAAGCCGGACCTTTTCATCCTTTACCATGTCCAAAATAGCATCGGGATTATGGGCAGGCATGGGTATGGAAGTGGCCTCCATCACATAGGCAAGCCTGGAGGATAGCGATTGTTCCGGCGGCTTTTTTTCTATGCGGGGATCGGAGGGCTTTTTAGCATCCCCAGGGATCATCCACGTTCTTCCGTATTTTTTAGCGTGGGGTATCCTCTTGGCGGCTAAAAGCCGCTGTACCTGCCTGGGAGAAATGCCCCACCTTTCAGAAGCCTCTAAAGCGGATATGTATTCCATCCTCAAACAGCCTTTCTTATGGAAAATTATAGTTTTATTATAGTCGTTTAAGCGACGTGTTGCAATAATAAATATTTAGTTGAGTCTTCTATGGAAATTGACCTGCAGAAAACTGATTTAACAGCATAAGATATTGCCATGTATTTTATAAAGGAGTCTTTTTAAAAGTACAAGGTTATTTGATAATTATTCCCATTTGCTTTAAATTTCTCGATTTTGCAATTCCATAATAATCAACACCCATCTCCTCTAATAAGTATTTCTTCTTCTGATTTAGAGTTGGTAGAGTGGATTCAAAAGACGACTGGCCTTGGGACTATTATAAAGAAAAAGAATTACAACCCGAGATATCACAAGGATTCTTACACTCTTAACATTAAGTATAATCAAGCCATGGAGTTACTTGAACACATAGTCGCATATTTAGTTATTGAAAGAAAGAAAAATCGAGCATTATTGATTTTAGAGGAATACAGAAAAGTTACTCCTAGAAATGGGTGTATTCTAAAGAACTACTAGAAAAAAAGCAAGATTTCTACAAAAAATTTATGGCTTTATAACAAAAAGACCCACTGGGGTCTTTTTGAGTTTTATATAAAATTTGGCGGAGAAGGTGGGATTCGAACCCACGTGGGATTGCTCCCAAACTGATTTCGAGTCAGCCCCGTTATGACCACTTCGATACTTCTCCGTATTTATTTCGTCCGCTCTGTATCAGTGACTGATATGATCAGAAGCACTCTTCCGTCAGAGACGGACAAATCAGATTATAGCACATTCCGACATCTATTCGCAACCCTGCGGAACAGAAAATTTCATGCCGCCGGGTATAATTTCAAAAGTTATTTCTACGGCCATTGAAACTTCGCCGTCTGTACATAGCTTCAGGGCGTCGCTGGAACGAATGGTCAAGCTTCTGCATTTTCGATAGGTCAGGAATCGGTTCACAGAAGGATCCTCCAGATGAGTTCCCTTACGATATTTTCCCAGCAATGACAGGAAGGTTCTCCGGCTGATATTGCCTACGATGCTGACATCGATCATACCGTCATCCACCTTGGAAAGGGGCACACCTTTGAATCCTCCTCCGCAGTAGCTTCCGTTTCCAATGGCGACCAGCATAAGATCCCCGTTAAAAAACTCCCCGTTATCGAGTCGGATTTCCAGGTTTACTCCTTCCTTTTTCCCGAGGACGATGCCAACTCCCAATCCGTAAGCCAGCGGGCCGGGAACAAAGGGATGCTCTTTTATTCTTGATACCAGGTCCGCTACATTGCAGTCCAGACCGATGTTGAACATATTTGCACAGTAACCGGCAACCGGTTCCGGATCAGATTCAAAAAGATTATCCGGGTCATAGGATAGAGACGCGTTTGCGGGATTTGGTACAAGGGCTTCATAACGGATGAGATCTACCGGTCTGCCTGCGCCAAGTATCTGCTTTTCAATGTCTTCAAAGTTTTTCAGTAAACCAAACGAGCGCGGAAAATCATTGCCGGTCCCGGCAGGAATCATTGCAATTTCTACAAGATCATACCCGAATGCTCCGTTAACTACTTCGTTCAAAGTTCCGTCACCGCCGCATGCATAAAATCGAAATTCTTCCTTTTCCAGACCGGCTTCCCTCGCTTTACACCTGTTTTTCACAAACTTCCCGGCATCTCCGGGCGCCATGGTCCGATGAATTTCATAATCGATACCCATCCTTTTCGCGGTCTCAATGATCTTCGGCAGAAAGACTTTGCCTGCTTTTCCTTTTCCTGCTGCTGGATTCATGATAAAAATATGCCTCATTCGTTGCTCCTGTTCATATTGACTTTTGTCCATGGATTTATTCTAACATAACGGAAACGGCAGGTAAAATGTTAATTTGCTAAGGAAACGCTGTTCTTTCAAACCGATAATATCTATTCTGTTAAAAGAGAATTGTGTTTCTACTGCTGCTCTTTTAAAATTCCTTATTTTGGGTTATAATAATATTCATGATGACGAAATTTATTTAAGGAGATTTTCATATGGATTCTAGAGTAAAAAAATTAGCCGATGTTTTGGTTCATTATTCCTGTAATGTTCAAAAAGGAGAACGCGTTCTGATCTCTTACGAGGGAGAGAGCACAAAGCCTCTTGCCAAGCAGTTGATCAAAGAAGTATATGCAAGCGGCGGTCTGCCATACGTGGAAATCAGAGATTCGTCCCTTACTCGGGAAATACTGCTGCACTGCGAGGAGGATCAGCTGGCGTTCATGAACGAATATCAGCTTGCTCAAATGCAGGGTATGGCTGCTTACATTGCCATACGCGCCAGTGACAATACCTCAGAGCTGTCTGACGTTCCCTCTGCAAAGATGAACATGTATAATAAAGCCCTGCGTCCGGTTCTCGACTACCGGGTGAACCATACCAAATGGGTGGTTTTACGCTACCCCAACAACGCCATGGCTCAGCTGGCAAACATGAGCCTGGAGGCCTTTGAAAACTTTTACTATGACGTCTGCACCCTGGATTACAAAAAGATGTCTGCAGCCATGGATCCGCTCGTGGAATTGATAAACCGAACAGACAAAGTCAGAATTACCGGCAAGGATACGGATCTCACCTTCTCCATTAAAGGAATCGGTGCAGTCAAATGCGACGGGGAGCGCAATATACCCGACGGAGAGGTTTACACGGCTCCGGTGCGGGATTCCATGAACGGAATCATATCATATAACACACCATCTGAAGAGCACGGCTTCACCTATGACAATATCGTATTTGAAATCAAGGACGGAAAGATTGTCAAAGCGACTTCCAACGACAATGAAAGAATCAACGAGCTGCTCAATACCGACGAAAACGCCCGGTATTTCGGAGAGTTTGCCATCGGCGTAAATCCGTACATCCTGCATCCCATGAAGGATACCCTCTTCGATGAGAAGATTGCAGGCAGCATCCATCTGACGCCCGGGGCTTCCTATGAAGATACATTCAACGGCAACAAATCCGCGATCCACTGGGATCTGGTTTTCATCCAAAGACCGGAATACGGCGGCGGAGAAATCTGGTTCGACGACGTACTGATCAGAAAGGATGGTCTTTTCGTCCTGCCGGAATTGGAGGGTTTAAATCCTGAAAATCTGAAATAAATAATCCTGATTAATATAGAGTTTTTTAGCATAATATGATAATCTTACAGTGATAAACGGACTAAGATAATGCCTCAATATACTTTTAGCGAGGCTTTGTCTTAATCTTGCTAAATGAGATTAGAAGTTGTACGAAAGAGAGATGTTCTATGAAACGAGACATATTTGTAGCAAGACAGCCTATTTTTGATAAAGAAATGAAATTATGCGGATATGAACTTCTTTATAGGCATGCAGACTTCGTCGATGGTGATATCGACGAAGACGCCGCCACTGTTTCCTTGATCAACAATACGGTTCTCATATTTGGTTTTAACCATCTGATCGATAGTACGAAAGGATTTGTTAAGTTTTCGGCTTCACTTCTGGAAAATGACATCGCTCTTATGCTTCCGAAGGAAAAAGCTGTGATTGAAATCCCACAGAGCATAAAGCTCACACAGGACGTTTTAGATGCCTGCGGAAAGCTTAGCCGGTTTGGTTATACCATAGCACTGGGCACACTTCCCGATTTTGCAGATCCAAGCAAGGAAATAGGAGATGACTGGTATCTGCAGGATGAACTGGTTGAGCTTGCCGATATCGTAAAAATAGATATCTCCCAGGGAAATTCGGCAGGGCAGCACGACTTTCTACAGAAATACAGAGGTGTAAAGACCTTTCTTGCTATGAAGGTTGAGACTGAAGATCTGTACCAAGCAGCCGTCAAGGCTGGATATCAGCTGTTTCAGGGCAATTTTTTCAGCAGTCCGGTCATAGTAAAAGCACGAGACATACATTCCATCGATGTAAACCTCCTTCGAATTATTGAAGAGCTAAATAAGCCTTTTCCCGATCTGAAAACGGTATCTGATATCATCGAAATGGATCTGGGCCTATCTTATAAGCTGTTAAGAATGGCAAACTCCGTTGCATACGGCACCCGGCTACCGATTCAGTCCATTCACCAGGCTGTCGTTCATTTTGGCATTCAAGAGACCTTGCGATGGGCAAATCTTATTTATTTAAAAGGATTTCAGCATAGTAAAAATTCTGAGATTATTAAAATGTCCCTCATCCGTGGAAAGCTTATGTCTCTTTTGTCAAAAGAAATCAAACCTGCTATATCGGAGTCTGATTGTTTCCTGGTGGGGACCTTCTCCCTGATCGATCTGCTCCTGGGACAGGATATGTCACAAATTGTATCGGAGATGCCATTCACCGATACGGTACGAGACGCACTTCTCGGTAAGAAAAATCAAGTGCGCAGTATCCTTGACGCGCTCATCGCTTACGAGCTCGGCGAATGGGACGCCTGCAGCAGCCTGCTCTCTGAGTATGAAATCTATGGTGAACGCTTTATGGAGCTGTATTTGGAGACTTTGGACTGGCAGCAGGCACTGCCGAATTAGTCCGTACCATTTTCGTACATATTTCATACATAAAAAGAGCCGTGGCATTTTGCTGCGGCTCCTGCTATTTATTCTACGCTGTATGTTACTTTCAAAAGTTCATCCATCGTTGTAATGCCATTCAGTACCAGCTGGATGCAGCTGTCTCTCAGGGTATTTGTTCCCTGCCGAATGGCGGCTTGCATCAGCTGATCGGTAGTAGCTCTGCGATTAATCAAATCGCGAATTTCTCTCGTGACAACCAGGATCTCATGGATGCCGCTCCTCCCCTTATATCCTGTAAAATTGCAGGCTGGGCAGCCCGCTCCGCGATAAATCGAGGTGGGTTCCTTCATCTTCAGAAGAAGCATTTCGCTGTGGGACGGACGGTAAGCGGTTTTACAGCGGGGGCAGATATTTCTAACCAGACGTTGGGCGATCACTCCTACAAGGGACGAGGAGACCAGATAGGATTCCACCCCCATGTCGATCAGTCTGGCAACGGAGGATGCCGAATCGTTAGTATGGATCGTACTTAACACCAGATGTCCAGTTATCGATGCACGGATCGCGATCTGCGCCGTTTCGCTGTCCCTGATCTCCCCGATCATGATAATATCCGGGTCCTGCCTAAGTATGGACCGCAATCCGTTGGCAAAGGTCAAGCCGGCCTTTACATTAACCTGTACCTGATTGATTCCTTCCAGTTTATACTCTACAGGATCCTCCACGGTGATGATATTCACGTCGGGCTTGTTGATTTCCTTCAACAATGAATACAGAGTGGTTGTCTTACCGGAACCAGTCGGTCCGGATACCAGGATGATACCATTTGGACTTTGTGTGATCTTATCAAACAAAATGCGGTTCCCCGCTGTCAGGCCCAGCTGATCACGGCTCAGTGCGCCGGATGAACCTCCCAGAACTCTGATTACCGCTTTTTCTCCATATACAGTCGGCAGAAGAGAAATTCTCAAGTCGATGCTTTTGCCGTCGATTTCTGTTTCCACACGACCGTCCTGCGGGATTCGCTTTTCCGCAATATCCATTCCGCCCATGATCTTGATCCTGGTTATTACAGCAGGATGAGCGCTCATGGCTGAGGTCATCACCTCCTGCAGCTGTCCGTCAATCCTGAATCGTACTTTTAATGAGGAAGCCGTCGGCTCAATATGAATATCACTGGCGCTTGATTTAATCGCATGCTGCAAGATAGAGTTGATCAGCCTTACAACGGGAGCATTGGCTACCTCAGATGCGGATATTTCGGACAACCCCGCCAGGTTGAAGTTGCTGTATTCTTTTTTCAGATCCTCAAAGGCCTTTTCGGCGATCTCACTGCCATAATATCGGTCAATGGCGTTTATGATATCCCGCTTCGGAGATATGACCGTTATCACCTCCATGCCGGATACATTTTTTATATCGTCGATGGCGTAAAAGTCAACCGGATCCATCATGGCAACCGTGAGACTTTTTTCTTCCTTCTTGATGGGGATCACAACGTGCTTCTTAGCCATGCGCTCCGGGATCATGCTGACAGCATCCTTATCGATGACTGTTTCGTTCAGATCGACATACGGGACGCGGAAAAGATACTCCAACCCCTTGTAGAGTGTCTTTTCATCAAGATAACCCAGCTCCAGAAGGGTATCACCAAGAAGGGTTCCCTTCTCTCTCGAAATTTCCAGTGCCTCCTCAAGCTGCTGCGGTGTGATGGCCTCCGCCTCTATCAGGATTTCACCCAGTTTTCTGTTTTTCTTGCTCATCATGTTTTCTCCATCGTATCCTTTTGTTATTCCTCTTCCGTATCTGTCCTCATTTTATTCAGACTTTTCAGCTTGATCCTGGAAACCTGCTTCTGTGTCAATCCCAGCTTCCTGGCAACCTCTTCCTGTGTCATCCCTTCATGAAACAGCATGACAATCACATCCTTCTGGATATCGGTCAGGCGATACATCATCTGACTCAGGAGAAGTCTGTCCTCAATTGGAAGCGTGAAGCTTTCCTGTTCCTTCGCCTTGATATTAGAGATTTCCAGATCCCCAAGCCTCACGAGTCCCGCTCTCATGACGGGGAAGATCGACGCGGTCTGCAGGTTCAGCATGGATGCCAGTTCTTCCTCAGGGGGCAGCTCATTATCATTGTCTTCCAGCTTCGACTCGACGATATCATCCAGTTTCCTCTGGTAGTTCTCCAGAAAAGGCGGATAGTAATATTTGCGCTCCCTTCGGACAAAATGCCGGATTTCACCGATAATCAAATGGGAGGAATAGGTGCTGAATTTTACACCCATTTTTTCGTCATAGTTGTAGACAGCCTTTAAAAGTCCCTCATAACCGGACTGGCAGAGGTCTTCAAAGCAGTACCCGCCGCCGTAAAGCCTTGCATAATAGCGTATCAGTCCCTGGCAGGCTTCTGTCAGAAGCGTCATATTTTCCTCATCCGGGCTTTGCAAATATGCCTGATGTATTATATCGATCTTTGTATGAGTCATATGAATCTCCGCACTTTCCATCCTGTCTGAAAGCGGGAAAAACCGCTTACTGTTTTATACCATCGTCATATAACGTTTAAAAATCTCCGGATCAACGCACCTCATATAAGCATCCTCGTTGGTGATTATTTTTGACTTGGCAAGCTGTGCCAGAGAATAATCCATGGGCATCATTCCGTTCTTGATGTTGGTCTGCAATACGGTATCAATCTGGTGGTTCTTTCCTTCCCGGATCAGATTCCGGATCGCGTCGTTGACAACCAGAACCTCCATGGCCGGAACCACCATTTTTCCGTCCGCCGATTTGATCAGCTGCTGGCATACGATTCCCTGCAGGATGGAAGACAGCTGGGTACGCACCTGCTGCTGCTGGTGCGGCGGAAAAGTATCGATGATACGGTCAACGGTCTGTGCTGCGGTGGTCGTATGCAGGGTAGACATGACGAAATGTCCTGTTTCTGCAGCGGATATGGCGGTGGAAATGGTTTCAAAGTCACGCATTTCACCGACCAGAATCACATCGGGATCCTCACGCAGGGCGGCCCGCAGCGCATTGGAAAAACTGCCCGAATCGCTTCCTATCTCCCTCTGGTTGACCATGCATTTGTTATGCTTGTGCATGTATTCGATCGGGTCTTCTATGGTCAGTATATGGCACGATCGGTTGTTGTTGACATGCCCTACCATGGCGGCCAGGGTCGTTGATTTTCCGGAACCTGTGGGTCCTGTCACAAGAAACAGACCGCGGGGTTTCAGAGCCAATGTGTTCAGGATGGGCGGAAGTTTGAGTTCTTCCACGGTGGGGATTCTGGTATTGATCATACGCAGGGCGGCAGCGCAGCTTCCCCTCTGCCGATATACATTCACCCGGTAACGGCTGGTGCTTGGAAGTGACCATGAGAAATCAACCTCACCCTTCTCCTCAAAAACCTTTACCTTATCCTCATTCATAATCGCATAACAGACATCCTTTGTTTCCGCCGGAGTCAGCAGCTCCTCACCGAAGGGCACCAGTTCCCCCCTGACTCGAAGGGTTGGCGGTCTTTGAACAGTAAAGTGAATGTCCGAAGCTTTTAGTTCCACCGCCTTTAAGAGGATTTCCATGAGATCATATGCCATAATTTCACTTCCTTTTTCATAATTTTTTATGGTAAAATAGAGTTAATCATTCAGTAAAAGAGGTAGTTCTATGATCACTGCAGCAATCCCAGTTATAATATTTATTATCGGCCTTGTGATCGGCAGCTTTCTCAATGTATGTATCTATCGGATTCCTCTGGAGAAAACCATAGTCAAAGGCCGTTCCTACTGTACGTCATGCGATTCTCTGATTCCCTGGTACTGCAATATCCCCTTGTTCAGCTTCCTTTTTCTGAAAGGGCGCTGCAAGGACTGCGGTGAAAAAATCTCCCTGGTCTATCCTGCCGTCGAGCTTTTAAACGCCAGCCTGTATCTTCTGGTCTTTAAGGCCTTTGGTCTGACGATCACGGCTCTGTTCCTTGCGGTCTTGTTTTCGGTCCTTATTGTAATCTCTTTTATTGATCTAAAGTATCAGATCATCCCTGACGGGCTTGTTCTTACAATCCTGATCCTGGGCGCCGCCAACGGGCTCTATCAGATCCTTGCAGCAGACGTTCACTGGTATATCTTTCTCATCGGTTTTTTTGCGGCTTCGGTACCTCTGCTGATTCTTGGCTTGATTTTTCCCGATGGCATGGGCGGCGGCGATATCAAGCTGATGGCAGCAGCCGGTCTTTTTATTGGCTGGAAGCTGATCCTTCTCTCACTGTTCCTCGGGGCGCTTTATGGCTTATTTGTGTCTGTTTTCATCCTGCTGGCGAAAAAGGGCTCTTTGAAAAGCGCCGTTCCCTTCGGACCGCTGCTGTCGCTGGGAATGGTGACAAGCGCTCTTTTCGGCAATGAGATCATTGCCCGATATTTTTCCCTGTTTCTTTGATTTATTTTCTGGAATGCTCTTTTTTCAGCCTGGCCAGCTGCTTTCTTCGCAGATCCGGCTCCAGGCCCATTTTTATATCTAGCATTTCCTGGATATACAGGATATCAACTCCATCATAACTTAGCTTAACACAGGACTCCTCCCGCTCCTCGATGATAAAATCCCGGGCAGTGGCATTCTTTTTGTCCTGCCGTAAAAAAGCCGGCAAAAGTACCTGGGGCCTTTCCTCATCCTCATCCGCTTCCGGCAGCCACGCCGCCTCCGCTTCCCTGCTCCTTACCCATTCGGCCATTTCCATTTCAAAGATATATTTTTCGTAAAAGAATGAGTAGGGATAGTCCTCAATATCTGCAACCACGATATCACCGAAATCGATGATCATCAGGTTTTCTTCCTTGATTTCATAACTGCTTCTGACCTGGTCGTAATATTTCCTCAGAATGGCAAATTTCCTCGGGAATCCGATGGAATGAAGCTTCAGCTGATGAAGATAACACCATTGGGCGAATTTATCCCTCTGCTGCTTGTCATAACCCGACCAGTCGGGCGAGAGATATGGCTGTCCGATCTTTTTCATGATGGACAGGTTGATGCCGTCGTGAAATTCTTCCAGGCTCAGTCCTGATAAATAATTGGTAAAAAGGCATCGCAATTCTTCCTTTTCATGGTTCTCCACCGTAGCTACGATCCACTTCAGGTTATTAAGAAGCCCTTCTTTTGATGTGGTTTCCAGAAACGCAAGTGCCGCTTTCTTTGCAAAGGGACTTTTCCGGATTACAGAGAACTCATCAAAGCAGCGTTCGATATCCCTTTCCCTCTCCTCGATGGCCACGCAGAAGGCGCCGATCTTATCCTCCACTGCACCGAAATATCTGATGAAAGCAGCTTCCCTCGGGCTGTCGCCTCGTTCCTCTGCCTGGATCGATACCGCTTTCAACACGTTGTTTAGGGCGGTCGAATTGTCATGATACTGGTACAGAACTGTTAGCAGCTTCCATATCCTTGGCGTAATGCGTGCGATCAGGATTTGAGAGGCTCTAAGGATTTGATCCGTATTCAATGGGTTTTGCAACTCCAGGATCAATCCTTCCAGCTCCTTTCCCGTAAGGCCGACTGCGTAGCTCCGGACGGCAGACTCCTGCAATTTCATGGCATCGTCCAGGACATTCTGAGGTCGCTCTTCCCTGCTCAGCAGAGGAAACTCCTCCAGAGTAAAAAACCGGCCTTTGAAGCTGTCCAGTATTGATTTCAGCTTTTCCATCTGCTTATCTCCTGCCCAAGGCCTCCGGGAGAGCTTCCACCGCATCGCTGATGCTTTCAACCGTGTTGGCGATTCGGGCGCTCAGTTCGGATAGTCCGCTGTCAAACTCGCCAAGGGTTAGACGAACCCCTTCCTGTATGCTTTTTCCGAATTCAGCCGCAGATGCCTGCAGATTATTGGAAAGATCTGTGATGTCCATGTTGATTTCATGGGCATAAAGACCAATGCTCCTCGCTTGCTCATCGAAGGACTGGAGCAATTCCGAGGTGTTATCCTTATATTGGTTGAGGATTTCTGCATTTGCGCTGATATTCTCCTTCATCATCGCCCCTATATCCTCAGTGATCCTTATGATAAGATCCTTGATCTGGTAGTCCATATTCTCAAGAATCTGAGAGGTACTGCTCTCCAGACGGGTGAAATAGTTGTCGTAATCGCTCCTGAGATTCTGAGCCTGTTCCGTCAGATTGCCGATGGCTTCCGCATTGTCTGCAGTGACCTCCTTGATGCCTAGGGCGATTTCCCTTCCGGCATTGGTCATAGCTTCGTTCATACGCTCTGTGATATTGTCCATCATATCCGAGATCATAGAGTTCATCTTTGAATACTGGCTCATTGTCTCATTGACTGCGGCTTCCAATTTGCCCTGAGAGATCTTTACATCCTCTGACATACGAATCTGGGCTTCATTGGTTTCACGGGTAAAGGTGAAGGCTTCCCTGCTGAAGGCCGTGGTCTGCTCGGTCAGCTTGTCCACGGTAGCCGCCATCGACTGGATCTGTTGATTCAGGAACTCGCTGTTTTCAACCGCTTTTTGAAGGATTTCCTTGTTCTCAGAAATGGTTCTTTCCTGAGCCTCCCCTGTATCGATGAGAATCCTTGCGGACTCTTCCATCAGCTGACGCTGCTCCATGAACATTCCCGATATCGTATCCAGGTTGTCAGAAATCTTGGTGTTCAGACTACTCATCAGCTTGTGAAGATCATCTGCAAAGGCTGCTACCTGCTGCTTCTGAAGTTCGATACTCTTTTCCGTTGTATTCATCAATTCCGCCAAATGATTTCCCAGACTGAAATTAAATTCCACCATCTGACCGCGTACTTCGCGGCTGGCCATTGCCAAACTGGATATTTGATCATCAAGAGTACGGTTCAGGGAATCAGAAAAAGCGAAGCTGATCCGCTGCATCGCCTCTTCCTGATGCTCCAGGGCCTGTGTCATTCTTTCGTCCTGAAGCTGCATCAATTTTGCTGCCTTCTCTTCCTGCATGGCAACATTCCGTGACATGGCTTCCTGTAATTCATTCACATGCTGACCCAGATCGGCATTCAGCTCTTCTAATCTGGTATTAACATTTCCGATGGATCCGGTCAGATTTCCGACCATGTCTGATAGACCATCCATTTTTGCTGCTACCGTATTTCCAAGCCTGTCTGCAAATGCGGCAGTCATCCGTTCCATTCCCTTATCCTGGAGCTCCAGAGTCTTATTCAAATTGGTATCCAAGGACTCGTCGATTTTTTGCAAGGCAGGAGCGATGTTGTTCCTCATGATTGCTTTGATAGAATCCTTCAGGGCAGGCAGCAGAGCATCCTCGACAATGCTGTCAACTTTGCCAGTGATTCTGTCCGCGGCATCCTTATAAACCTCGCGGTTTCTCTGATTCGCCTCCAGAAGCAGAGCGACTTCCGCCTTGGCCACAGGAAGCACACGGTTGAAGGTACTGATGAAACGATGATATTCTTTTGTAGTACTAAAATATATTTTCTGATCAACCAAAGTGAAAATTAGATTTCCAAAACAAAGAAGAGTGAAAAGAATGCCGCCAAAAGCCAGGGCGTGGGCGAACAGATCTCGATCAAGAAAAAAGACGGTGCCGGCTGGCAGGGCAATGGTTAGAATACTAAGAACCCAGAAGCTTCTCCAAAGGATATCCAATCTGCTTCTGCAGCCCGGAACTGTTATCATGTCATCAAAATCATAAAAAGATTGGCCCTCCGGAATAAACGCTCCCATGAAGTTATTCTTGAGCTGCATCTGCATCTTCCGCCGGGCCTCCAGAAAATGTGGAGGAGCCATGCTGTCCGTCAACTCATCTAAAAAGGATATGTTTTCCCTACTGCAATCATCGAGCTTCTTCCCTGCGTCGGACAGCAGTGTGAACGTGCTCCTGATTTTTTTCAACCTTAATATATCATAGCGGATATAAAAGAGCAGCCACATCATGACGGCAATCAGAAAAGGGATCAATGCTGCCACTGTTGTAACCGGCTTTAGCCAAGCCAAGACTGATAAAATATTCATCCGGAACCTCCTCAAAATGAATATATTGAAGATATTACATTTTTTCGTACTTAATTATATCATTATATTTCCCATTATTAAATACGTTTTCTTCGTATGCTGTAGAATTATAATTTATTATTATAAATTAATGTCTAAATTTATCTTTTCATGGTATAATTTAGTCAATAGATGTACATTCCCATAATTCGGATATCAATGCGTAATTAAAAATGGAGGTAATTCGTATGTACAAAATGATTCAGAAAAGAAAGAATCTCAAGAACAAAAAAGGTTTTACGCTCATTGAGCTGATCGTCGTTATCGCTATTTTAGGTATTTTGGCAGCGATTTTGATTCCGCAGTTTTCAGGATTCCAGGATAAGGCTAGAAGCGCGCAAGTTTTAGTTGAAGCAAAGCAATTTGCAACTGCTGCGGATGGATGGTTAGCAGAGCATCCTGGTTCGAACGCGGCTGCAGTTGTTGCTGCAAAAGCTGATATTCTTGATATGGCTGGGGCAGATGTTACCGGAACTATAGCCGATGCTAATATATCTGTAAGTGGTGGTCATGTAGGATTCACCTATGTAAAGGCTGTTCCATCTGGTGGCACATCATTCACAGTAACACGAGATGCGGCTACTGGTCAATTTACAACAACTTGGTAATTTTACTGTAGCTCAATGTCAATTGTTAAGATCGATCCTCTAAATGATTCAATATCAAATCTGCTGAGAAAAGTCAGGTACTATTCTAGCAGCTGAACTTAACAATAACAGATTAAATGTTAATTATTCCGGTTGAACCTATTAAACCAAAAAGCTTAGCTTTCCGGTGGGCAGAGAAATCTGCCTACCGTTTTTATTGGGCTTCTTTCAGAATCATACCAGTATAGGTGGAACTTACAGGATTTTCTGGTAACGATCTACCTATTACATAAATGAAATTTTGTAGCACTGTAAATTCACCACGTGAAATTAGACATTTAAAAAGACCGCCGGTTTTGCCAGCGATCTTGGGTTAACTATTAGTTCACCTCTACTTTTAATGCATTAGTACTCATACCGGAACCTGAAATCGGATTAACTGCAGCCAGTACATAAAAGTAGGCATTTTGCGATTGAGTAGGAGTGACAATCAAGTCAAATGTCCCGTCGCCGTTGTTTACAATCGAATCAACTGTGCATTTTTTAGTCTCCGTTATATTCAGGGTTACGGATTTCACTCCGTTCACTGCCGTGGCGAGTCTCGCATCCGGAGAAACGGTGCACTTTATTCTAACTTTGTATGAACTGCCAACGTTTACTTGTGAGACTTTTTGCAATGTAGCTCCAGTGATGTTTTTTATAATTTGAATGGACTTTGTATCGTATTCTCCCGTTGCAAGAGTCGCCTTAACAATGATGTTTTCGGTGCTGCTGTTAAAAGGGTTTGTTTTCAGCATACCGTCAGATTCGCCGATTGTCGCAACACTAGACCCTACATTTGTATTCCACTTGACCCCCAATCCAGATGCGCTCTCCGGTGTCACCTTCGCAGTCATCTGCAGCTCACCGCCTGTCATAAAAATGCACCCATAGTCGGACTGGACATCGACCGTGATTCCGGGTTCGATAGCTCCGTCGGTCACGGATAATACAATAGTATTTGATACGGTGCCCGAACCGTCACGGGCTATGGCATGTACGTTTACATTTAACCCCGGCTCCGCATCGCTGCGAATTTTGAGCAAACCGGTGGTGGCAGAGACTGTTTCGATGGATTCAACTGCTGAGCCTTCCGCAACCCATCTCACTGTTTTTCTCGATGCATCAGAAGGAGTCACGTCCGCGGTGAGTGCTACCTCTCCTCCTGCAGCAACCTCTGTGATTCCTGCGTGATCAGTATAGATCGCGATACCTGTGATAAGCCGTGCATTTGCATCGGCGTTAACCGGAACCCCCTGTGTGAACGCAATAGCTTTTCCGATGCCTTCCGGCAACGCCCCTGTGCCGATATTGAGCAGGAAAGCGGCGGTTTCAACCTCATAGGTTTGACCTTTCAATGCTCCGGTTAATCGGATCCGAACGTTTTGAGAATTATTATCCTCCATTTCCAATGCAACCGTTACGCCCTCCAGAAGACCCGGAACATCATTTACGGTGCCTCCGTCGTAATATTTCAGGACACCGTCTTTCTCGTAAATATATTGTATCGCGCCGGTCGTCATGCTCGCCGGTGGCGCATCCAGAATCTTTACATTGCTGGCATACCGGATCTGATCACTGATAAAGTTCGCGCTTGTCCTCAGGCTGGACTGGATGTCGGCCTTTGCATCACCCTGAGCAAAAATACGATTGCCGGCGGACATCATTCCATATACCGTAGTCAGGATCAGTGCGATCAGAACCACCGTCACCATCAGCTCGATTAGGGTAAAGCCTTTGTTGTTGTTTAACTTGATTCTGTTATGATTCATAAAACTCCCCTCCCGTCAGCGGCGCCTAGTCCGGTATGAAAGTGACCGCTGTTTTGGTTGTCGAGTGATTGTACGGATAGTCAACCCGAAGCACATTTCCATGAACGGTATCGACCTCTACGCCTGCCTGCTTGAGAGTGATAGCTCCGGTAGTCACTTCAAGCTGGGCATTCACAGTCGTATCGCCGGAGATTCTGTTTTCCAGAATCGACTGGGTCTCAAAACCCGCAATGCTGTTGTGTCCGGATAGGATGACCATCTTCATCCCGAAACCAAACAGGGTGAAAAACGTCAGACTAATAAGGCCTGTAATCGCGAGGGAGACAATGATTTCGATCAAAGTAAAGCCCTTGTTCCATTTTAGTATTTTTCGATTCCTTTTTTCCATATGACCCTCCCGCTATTGCTTACTCCACAGGATAGAATAGCTTGTGACTGTTAGAGGCTCTCCCATCACTTCACTAAGAAAGAGCGCCAGTCTGCTGGGATCAGTAATCGGCACCAGGTAATCCTGGTCAACCCAATATTCAATATCACTCTGTTGTTTTAGAACAACTCCATCCCTGAAATAGTAGCCCGCTCCGTTAAAGACCACAACGCCCCATCGAACGGAAGGATCGGGAACCGGCCCATCGACTCCTGATGAATAAACCAATAATTCCAGAGTGCCCTTGGAGTTGTGATTGCTGCTGTAATCCACATCATCCATAAACACGATCACTTTGGATATCAGGATAACTCTGTTGTGCAGAACCTGCAATGTGCTTGTAAAGAGCATCTTTTCAAATTCCTGAGTTGCTGATCCTGTATTTTTATTCGGGATTTTCAGCCCCTTTCCTTTTTTAGCTTCGTTTTTGACAACGCCTGTGGTCGTATGTCCCGGCGGGGGCCATTTAAAATCGGCGCCCTTAACTGCGTTGATCTGTCCGCTGTTGTAATCATAAAAGCCCTCTCCTGATATATAAGCAGGGTCAGGTGCCGGGATCATCGACTGGATCGTATTGATTGTGACAGTAACCTGCTTCTGCATGTTCCCAACGGTTCCTACAGATGTTATGGTGGTTTTGTTCGGGTCCAGCAAGTCTTGGTTGATGGTGACGCTGAAATGACCCTTGCTGCCTGAGTTTGTATCGGTGAATTCATTGGTTGAATTGAGGTAGACCGGATCCAGGTTCCCCGAAGGTTTATGACCATTCGGAGCATCCATCCATGCCTCCAGAGCTGCCTCTGCGCCCGCCCGTGCTAGATAGTGCGCGTTCATCCCTTTATCCTGATTGACCGCCTGCGTGGTCTGATATGCGCTGACGCTGATGAATGCGGTTCCTATTAAAAACAGAACCAGCATGGCCATGATCACGATGGCCATTGTGATGCCCTTGTTGTTTTTCAGTACCATCTTATCACCCCCGATTGATGGATTTTAAAGGCTGTCCTCTCATCAGCTGAAAGGATTCACTTTATTTTTCGGTATAACCGGCGTAAACTTTAGCAGATCCTTGTCCGAATCATCCGGTTTCGGCAGGGAATAGAACGAAAGTACGATCTGACCCCCGATTCCGGTATCGGATTTTGACAGGGAAATGCTTCTGACAAATACGGATTTGTCCATATTTTCAAGCGATTTTATAAATGCCGTTGCCGATTCGTAGGTTGCATTGCTGATTCTCAGCGTGATATCAGCAGTCGGTATTACATCCAGCGGGATATTGTCGCCTTCCTGATTCTGGCTGCCAGCCTGCGGTCCCGATACGGGCTCCTGTATCAGGGAAGGATTGATCTTTGACGCCACGCCAAGGAGCGGATAGTACAGAGGCATGAATTCCGGCATAACGGCAGTAATCTGTGATGCCGAGGCCTTTGCCGTCACGTAGGAGGTGATATTGAGGCCGCTTTCGGCTAAAAGAGAATCGAGCTTGTACAGGATCCGTTCCTGATTCAGGTCATAGAAGAACATCCGGTATTTTTCCGTCAGCTGCTGATTCTCTGCATTCTCCTGCTTTTTCAGGGTCGGATACTGCTCGATCAGGGTGTTGACCCTGGTCAGCTCCGCCTCCAGCATATTTTTCTCATCGGAAAGCACGGCGCCGTTCACCAGCGCAGGGCTGATAACATAATTAAAAAGCAGGAAAACGATAATTGCCGCTGCAAGGATGCTGAGCATCCTCTGTTCTCTGGGGCTGATATTCATTGCGCTTTTCTTCATATTGACTCACCCGCCTTCATGACAGCGTTAATGTTAACACTCATCATACCGCTGTTGGGATCGCTGGTAATCGTAGTCAGTTCAACTTCCTGGAACAAACCGCTTTCCTTCAGGTTGAGCAGGAGCTCTGCGGCAGCCTTTCTGTCCGGAGCGCTGAATACAAAACCTGCATTGGCGTTGTCCATGGTCACTGAGGTCAGTGTGACCGATCCGGGCAATGAGCCGGTCAATGTTTTTAAAATCTCGGTTCCCAGCAGGTTGACCTCCTGAAATTTCTTCTGGATCTCCTCGGCGGTCTTGTCATATTGCTTCATCGCGTCGAGCTTTTCCTGCAGATCATTGGCTTCCTTGTATTCCTTGCTTGCGGTCATGGTCTGGATTTCTTCACTGAGGCTGCTGAGCTGCATGGCAAGGTACATATTTCTGCCTAAAATACCAAGGCTTAATGCCGCGAAGGCCGCGATGATGATCACCGCGAGAAAAAGCGGTGATTTGGTGTTGATGGTCCGTTCTTTCTTCTTGGTATATATTTCGAAAAAATTATAATCATTCATATGCACCACCTGCTTTCCTCTCTAATATCGGATCAATGCGCCGATTGCATTAAGATAGAAAGCAATTGGCATATCCGGGTCCCTGGTCTTGACCTTCGATATTTTAACAATCTGCTCCGAAGGCACTCCGAAATTGGCCTCACAAAATTTAACAAGGCCCTTCTGGGAACTTCCTCCTCCAAAGAGATAGATCTGATCGATGCTTCCCGTGTTTGAACGGTTTGCGTGAAACCCGATGATTTTTCGGATTTCCTCTGTCATGTTGTATAAAAAGGGCTTCAGGATATCGTAATACTTTTGATTTTCGATGTCAAAGAAATCATAGCCTTCCTCCTTCATTTTCCGGACATCTTCTTCCGGCGCAAAGGTTTCACTGCTGATGATCCGCTCAATATCTCCGCTTCCGAAATCCAAGTGCCGGAAGAACACGGGTCTTCCTGAGGATATGATATGTATGGTTGTCAGCGAATCGCCGAAATCGATCAGCATCGTTCCGCCGCCATTCAATATTTTATCGTTTATGATCAACTCACCTGTAAGAAGCTTGTCCATGGCATTGACGTTGAGGTCCATCGCCACAGGTTTCAGTTTGGCTTCCATCAGCAAATTGTAGTATGCTTCGACCAGATCCTGTCCCATAGCAGCTGCACGATAAACGATGAGCTTGCTGCCGACATCTTCCTCATGTTTTTCGACCTTCTTGTACTGGACCACATCCGTTGGGAGGATATGATAGGTCTGGACCATCTCCGCCTTGATCATATCTGCCGTTTCTTTCGATTTTGCAAAAGGCAGCTCGATATCCCTTATTACTGAGCTTTTTGCGTCGATCGTCACGATGGCTTCCTTTGCGGTTATGCCGGCATTATTCAGCGCCGTACGGATATGTTCAACCAGAAAATCAGGGCCGGAAATCAGTTCCCCGTTGAAACTGCTCTCAGGGACACTGAATGTAACGGCCTTCTCGATCTGCAGACTGCCTTTTAGGTATGTTCCTTCCACCGCTTTGATGTTTCTTTTGCCGATATCTAACGATACGATTGAACCCAAGCTTCTCCACCTCCATACATGTTTTTTGTCCGGGCTATCCGATTGATTGGTATATTTCAAGCATTGGCAGCATAATCGATACGACGATAAAGCCCACCACGACACCCATAAACACGATCAGTGCGGGTTCCAGCAGCGACACCATCTTCTGAATCGCATTTTCGACCTCGTCGTCATAATACTCGGAAGTCTTGGCAAGCATATCTTCGATGGAACCGGATTCCTCGCCGATCCCGATCATGGAATAGACCATGGGAGGGAGAACATTTGCTTTTCGCAAAGACTGGGAAAGCGGCATCCCTTTGCGGATATCCTCTTTCGTAATTTCCAGTCCCTCCATGATGACTCTGTTCCCTACAACCTGGATCACGATCTCCAGGGACTGGATCAGTGTCATACCGCTTGCCAGCAGCGTGCTGAGAGTCCTGGAGAAGCGCACCGCTGATATTTTGGTGATGGTGTTTCCTATGACCGGCAGTCTGAGAAGCAGCGTATGCCAGTTTTTCTTTCCTTCCTCCGAGCTGATATATAGCCGTGCCGCCAGGACCAAACCGGCAACTGTAAAAAGTACAATGTACCAATAACCGGTTAGAATATCGGAAAATGCCATTACCATTTTTGTCGGCAGTGGAATGGTCATCCCTTCTGTGAACATTCCTGTGAAAACCGGCAGGACCTTCATGACCAGGATCAGCACCACTACCACGCACATGACCGCCAGTATGATCGGATACATCATGGATGACCGGATCTTGTTCCGAAGCTTCACATCCTTTTCAAAGGTTTCCGCTACCTTTGCTATAACGCTGTCCAGACGGCCGCTGGCTTCCCCCGCCTCGATCATGCTGATCATAATCTCCGGATAGACCTTTTCCTGTTTTTTCATTGCCTCGGAAAGCTGATCTCCTCGCTGGACGCTCTCGTAAAGCCGTTTGATGCTTTCTCTGATGTTCTTTTTTTCTACTTGAAGATACAGAATATTCAAGGCCTTGATCAGGGTCACCCCGGCTTCCAGCATCGCGGACAGCTGTCTTGCAAATACAGCGATATCTTTTAAAGAAAGCTTAATGCTGTTTCCGCCGACGATATCCTTTTTATGTATTATTTTTTCAAAGCTTATAAGGTATAGGCCGGAAGCTTTGGTCTGGGCCACCAGGGAGTTTTCGTCCACAGCCTTGAGCTTGTAGTTTTTTATGGTTTTTCCATCGATTCCTTTAACGGTGCACTTGTATTCCTGCATACTACCACTCCAAATCATTTCTTATATGTCAAAATATGTCACAGGCTGATATTTTTATCGACACTAAAATCCATTATATAAAATTATTATACTTTATTAGTTAACATTATGCAAGATTTTCTATGGAAAAACATCCTCAATTGCAGATATTCCAACGCATAAAGAGGGAGCCGGGAAATAATTTCCCCGCTCCCTCATGGTGTATTATGTCAAGCAATTTGTTTATAATTGATATCTCCGTTTTCATAATCAATCAGATAAACTCCTCTGGCTATGATCTGCTGATTTTCCAATATGTCCATGGCATTACGGATGGAGTTTGTTTTCAGGTGGACAGCGTAACCGCAGGTTCTCAGGAGATTGGGCGGAATTTTCTTCAACGTTGATCCGATTCCGTTTTCCTCTAGCTTTTCTTGTGCATAGGCTGCCCTGTAAAAGGAAGAAAAAGCTATCACGTATTCATTCATTCTATTTGAACCCCCTATTTGAACTAAGTCAAGGTTTTAATCATCCGCAGGTAGATTTGCATCAGACTGGCTTTGTTCACACTCTCTTCTGCCACAACGGGATGCCGTGCAATTTCCTTATCCTGTTTATAAATTACCAGTTCTCCAAGCTGGTCTCCCTTGTTGATCGGTGCGGATATTGCATCCCGAAAAACAAGTTCTCCCTTTATGGTGTCTTTTTCTCCCTTCTTGACAAGTACACTGACGTGTTCCGGAGCAACTGCATTCACCAGATTTGGAGCGCCCTTTTCAATGACGACCATCCCCATCGGTTCGCCCTTCTCTGCAAGCTTCACAGCATCATAATTGGCAAAACCGTAGTCCAGAAGCTTAGCCGCCTCGGCAAATCTCACCTTCGATGTCGGGCTGCCCATAATAACGGCAATTAACGACAGATCTCCCTTTTGGGCCGATGCGGACAGACAGTATCCGGCTTCCTGCGTAAAGCCGGTCTTGATTCCGGTTGCACCCGGATAGGTTTTTATCAGCCGGTTGGTGTTGGTCAGACCCAGCTCCGTCTGCTTTTTACCCGGAAGACCTACCGTGATGTTTGTCATCCAGATATGAAACCAATCCTGGATCTTTTGGTGTTTCACCAATTCTTTTGACATCAATGCTATATCATATGCACTGGTGTAGTGATTGGCTACCGGAAGGCCGTTTGTATTCACAAAATTGGTATCTTTCATGCCAAGCTCTTTTGCTCTCTTGTTCATATTCTCCACGAATATTTCCACTGTACCCGAATGGTGTTCCGCAGCGGCAACACAGGCGTCATTGGCGCTGCAAACAGCAATTCCAAGCATAAGGGTCTCAAGCTTCTGCTGTTCCCCCGGCTCCATATACATCTGACTGCCCCCCATGCTGGCCGCCTTTTCACTGATCGTAACTTGATCTTCCAGGCTCATCTGTCCTCTTTCGATGGCTTCCATGACCAATAGCATCGTCATCACTTTTGTTACACTGGCGGGAGGCAGCCTGTCACGCGAATTCTGTTCAAACAGCACGGTTCCGCTCCCCGCATCGATGAGTATGGCAGATTTGGCGTCTACGGACATTCCAACCGCACCACCGGTAATGGAGGTAGGCAGGACTGTCTCTATTGCTTCTTCCGCACTTGAAATAACGTCTATCAGGACTTCTTCTTCTGCAGCAACTGCAAATGGCGTCATTGCAGCAACCAGGCAGGCCACAAGCAGAAATGCAGCTTTTCTATATTTAAGCAATATAAAAACCCCCTCGCATTAATCTTATATTAAGATATGGCTGTTTCAGGGGTTTTATGACTGATTTCAACATCAGGCTTATTGAGAATGCATTGGTTTAACCGATGATCCTTTTGACAAGGACGCTCTCCTCCGGCCTTTCGGCCTGGATCCGGAAAGAGGAGGCAGCTTCCTGTGCTCCTTTTGACACACGGGACGGTTCATTTCCATGGACTGTCGCCAGCAGATCACCTTTTTGAACGGAATCGCCGACTTTTTTATACAGCATGATACCGGCAGACAGGTCGATACGATCCTCCTTCGTGGCTCTTCCTGCTCCGGAATGCTGTGATGCCAGACCGATTGCTCTCGCATCGATGGCTCCAACATAGCCGCCACTCTCCGCACGAACCTCGGAGCAGCTGGAAGGCTGAGGAAACAAGGTATGGTCTACGATTACCCTTGGGTTTCCGCCCTGTCCTTCGATAAATTCCGCGAGCTTTTCCAATGCCCTTCCGCTTTTCAACGCCTCCCCGGCCGCATGGAGTCCTTCTTCCGGGGAAGTTGCCTTCTCTCCTGCGAAGATAATATAGGAAGCCAGGGCCAGAGAAAGCTCGGTAATATCTTTGGGCCCATTCCCTTTCAGGGTTTCAATAGCTTCTATGACCTCGAGGCTGTTGCCGACAGCAAGGCCCAGAGGCTGGCTCATATCGGTGATTACAGCGATGGTCTTTTTCCCATCCGCTTTTCCGATCTCCACCATGAGCTCTCCCAGCTCGCAGGCGTCCTCAAACCGTTCCATAAAGGCTCCGCTCCCGCATTTCACATCGAGGACGATGGCATCGCTTCCTGAAGCGAGCTTCTTGCTCATGATGCTCGAAGTGATCAGGCTGAGATTGTCTACCGTTGCCGTTACATCACGAAGCGCATACAATTTTTTATCGGCGGGAGCGATATGTGCGGTCTGGCCGATCACGGACAACCCCACCCTGTTTACAAGTGATATGAATTCGTCCGCCTCAAGAGCAGACCGGAATCCGGGTATGGATTCCATCTTGTCTACCGTTCCCCCGGTAAAGCCGAGACCTCTGCCGGACATCTTCGCGATTGGCACCCCGCAGGCGGCCGCCAGCGGGCCCACAATCAGAGTCGTCTTATCACCTACTCCCCCTGTGCTGTGCTTGTCTACCTTGATCCCTTCTATTCCAGACAGGTCTACCACGTCGCCGGAATTTTTCATCGCCCTTGTCAGTGCATAGGTTTCTTCTTTATTCATTCTTTGAAAGAAAACCGCCATGAGAAATGCTGCTGCCTGATAATCGGGAATGCTTCCATTGGTATAGCCGCTGACAAAAAACTCGATTTCCTCTTGATCCAGAACGCCGCCCTCTCTTTTTTTATAGATGATATCATACATGTTCATACTCATATCTATTTATTATCTCCTCTTTGAATTTGATTCAAAAAGCTTTCTCCGATCTGAGCTTTCGGAACTGATAAGTATTCCGCGATGGTAGCGCTGATATCCGCAAAGCTTTTTCTTGTGCCCAGATTGACGCCGGGTTTGACCTCTCTGCCGTACAGGAGAACAGGTACGTACTCCCTCGTGTGATCCCATCCCGCATGCGCCGGGTCGTTTCCGTGATCCGCGCAAAGGATCAGAAGATCCTCCGGTTTCATGGCCTGCATGATTTCGGGAAGCCTGCGGTCGAAGTCCTCGATGGCCTTTCCATATCCCGCAGCGTCACGCCTATGGCCGAACTTTGAATCAAAATCCACGAGATTTGTAAACAGCAGCCCTTCAAAATCCGTGTGCATCGCTTCGATGGTCTTGTCCACACCGTCCATATTGCTCTCTGTATGAACCGAAATGCTGACACCCTGTCCGTTGAAAATATCCTTTATCTTTCCTACGGCATAGACGGTTTTACCCGAAGCCTTTATAGTATCTAGGATGGTACTGTTGCTCGGTGAGACGGCATAATCCTTCCGGTCAGCAGTTCTCGTTCGCTTTCCGTTTTTTATGATATAAGGTCTGGCGATGACCCTTCCTACCTGTACGTCTCCGGCCAGCATCTCTCTTGCCACCTCGCAGATTCGGTAAAGCTGCTCCAATGGTAAAACGTCGGTGTTTGCTGCAATTTGGAATACGCTGTCCGCAGAAGTATAGATGATGGGTTTGCCCGTCTTCTCGTGCTCCGGTCCCAGCTCTTCTATGATTTCTGTCCCGGAAGCCGCGTAATTCCCCAGCGTTTCCATCCCGATGGCCTTTTCATAGGCTTTCATAAAGACTTCCGGAAATCTCTCAAAGGTTTTAAACGGTATTTCCGTATAAAGCCCTGCGATTTCCCAGTGCCCGGTGATCGTATCCTTGCCGTTGGACAATTCCGTCAGCCTGCCGTAGGCGGCAGCGGGCTCGATCTCCTCTTCGATTTTCGTGACGCCGTCGATCCGGCCCAGACCTAGCTTGACCAGGTTCGGTATTTTAAAATCAGCCATGGCTTCGGCGATATGGTCCAGGGTATGGGCGCCTGCATCTCCGTATTTATCCGCATCCGGCATGGCGCCGACTCCTATGCTGTCCAAAACGATCAATACTGCTCTTTTCATCTCTTGCTCCCCCTATTCGATTATATATGGCATACATTTCAAATAATCCGTTGATGTCAGGATATATTCGACCTTATTTTTGATACCCTTCAAACCGCTCCCGTAAGCATCCTTTCCGTGAAGATGTCCGTAGACAACCTTTTCCGCTCCATATTCTTCAAACAGATCGGTGAACCCGGACCGCCTGATCGTATCGTTTGCGGGCGGAAAATGGAGCACGCCTATGATTTTTCCTCTTTGAGACCTGTCTGAAATACTGTTGTCTGCAGCCTTTCTGCCGAATCCGGCTTTTGCGGCGGATTCCAGAGACAGCCTCAGCCTTCCCAGCTCTCGCAGATATATTTTCTCGTCACGGGCCGTAAAATCGTCATCTCCCGGGCAGGTCCAGCCTCTCGAGCCGCAGATTGCCGTTCCTTCCGCCTCGTAAAAGGTATTCTGCAGAAAAAACATGTTATCGAACCGGGCATTCAGCTTGCTCACAGAGTTCCACCAGAGATCGTGATTTCCCTTGATGAATACCTTTTTTCCCGGCAGCCCGCTGATCCATGCCAGATCTACAAGGGCATCCTCAAACCGCAGCGCCCAGGAACTGTCGCCTGCGATAATTACAGTATCTTGCTCTGAAACTACGGACTCCCAGTTTTTCTTCAACTTTTCCGTATGATTAACCCATTCACCTCCGTAAATGTCCATTGGTTTCTCAACGGAAAAGGACAAATGCAGGTCTGCAATCGCATATATGCTCATGAACCAAATTTCCTCACTTCATTCTGAATCCCCTGATTATTCTTCCTCGGCCAATTCTGGGTCAGCCGCATCCTCGATCGGAAATTCCAAACCAAGGACCTCTCTGCTGCTGATCTCGGAAAGGCTGACGACGTTTCTCAGCTTACTCTGTATTTTACGGGTTCTCGTGCCGATCAGCTTATCCAGTTCTGCATTGGCCTGACTGATTCGCTGCTGTGTCGCGGAAAGAACATCCCCAAACTTTTCAAACTCCGTTTTTACAGCACCCAGAATATTCCATACCTCACTGGAATGCTTCTGGATTGCCAGTGTCTTGAAGCCCATCTGAAGGCTGTTCAGCAGTGCTGCCATTGTTGTGGGTCCTGCAATATTGATTTTATATTCTCTCTGCAGGGTTTCCACCATGCCTCTTCTCACCACTTCCGCATAGAGCCCTTCAAAGGGCAGGAACATGATACCGAAGTCGGTCGTCTGAGGCGGTTCTATGTATTTATCATGAATGCTTTTTGCAAAGGATTTAATAGCCCGCTCCAGCATTTTTGCTGCGGTCTCGATTTCCTCGGGATTTCCGGTGTCATAAGCATCCACCAGCTTTGTATAGGTATCCGCCGGAAATTTTGCGTCGATGGGCAGATACACCACTCCTTCTTCGTCTCCGGGAAGCTTGATTGCATACTCTACCCGTTCCGTGCACCCGTTTTTTGTTGCGATATTTACATCATACTGCTCGGGAGAAAGCATCTGCTCCAAAATGGCACCCAGCTGGATTTCTCCCAGAATCCCCCTTGTTTTTACATTGGAAAGCACTTTTTTCAGATCACCGACACCTGAGGCAAGGTTCTGCATCTCACCGAGACCCTTGTATACCTGTTCCAGCCGTTCACTGACGAGCTGAAACGACTTGCTGATCCTGTCCTCCAATGTTTTCTGCAGCTTTTCATCCACGGTTGAGCGCATTTCCTCGAGCTTTTTACTGTTCTCCTCCTGCATTGCGGCGATCCGTTTTTCCATGGTTCCGCGGATCTGTTCCAGCTTTTGCTCGTTTTCCACCGCATTGGTTTTCAGCCTCGTCTCAAGCTGCAGCAGTGCGTCGGTCATCGTCTTCTGAAGGGTGTCGTTTCTTTGGGTCAATTGAAGATTCAACTCCTGAAGACGCTTGTCCTGAATTTCCCCAGTCTGTCTCTGGGTGCCGGTCAGGAGATCTCCCAGGCTGGTAAAGCTGTTTTGTATGTACTGCATATTTTTCAGGCTCTGATCCTCTCCGACCTTTTTACGAATTCCCAGAAGGACTGCCAGACACAGAAAGGTCATGGCCAGGATCAGCAAACCGATGATCAGTAAAATTATTAGTGCGCTTTCAGACATATTGTTACCTCTTTCTTCCCTGTTGTTTCCCGCTTTATCTTAAGAAGCTCTCTATAAACACAAGTCCTTCCGGATTTTCTTGCTTCGGAAAGACCTAAATTTTTAAACACATACATATATTATATCATAAAATTTCCATTTCAACAGGAAAATTCGGCAAAGGAGCCTGCACCATGCAGCTTGGAAACTACTATCTCTCTTTCGTCAAGGGCATCGTTGCGCCGATTTTCGGTGAAGACTGCTTTTGGAGCAATCTGCTGATCGGCCAGTACGGCATTCTGACCATGACGCCCGCGTATCTGTTCGGCCTGCTTCTGCCCCTGGTAACGGGGTTTTATTTTTTGCAGCACATTCTGGAAGAATCCGGTCTTTTCCCAAGAATCGCAAGAATTCTGAACAAGCCTTTTCATCTCCTTGGTCTGAACGGAAATGCCATCATACCCTTTGTGCTGGGCTTCGGCTGCGTTACCGTCGCACTGGTCTCCACAAGTATTCTCGGGTCCCGAAGAGAGCAGCTCATCGCCTCGACTCTTTTATCCATTTCTGTCCCCTGCTCTGCCCAGGTTGCCATAATCGTTTCCTTCGCTTTTCTATTGAATATCAAGTATTTCCTTCTTTTTCTCCTTGTAATCCTCGGCATTTTCATCCTCTTGGGAGCATTGCTGAATCTCCTGCTCCCCGGTATTCTGCAGCCGGTTTCTCTCTCTGTCCCCCCGCTCCGCTTTCCTGATCTGAAAAAGATCATAAAAAATACCGCAAGGGAAGCGGTAGATTTCTTGAAAGATACGGTTCCTGCTTTTCTCTGGGGTGGCATCGCCATCGCAGTGCTGGACTATTATAACGGCTTTATGAAGCTGAGGGAGTGGTGTGCTCCCATTACCGTCGAATTTCTGAAAATCCCGGAAAATGCCGCAAACTTATTCGTTATGAGCATGATCAAAAGAGATCTTGGAGCCGCTGGCTTTTATTCCATGGTTACAGGGGGAAGCTTCACCCAAAAGGAAATTCTGGTTACTCTTGTGGTTCTCACGTTGTTTGTACCCTGTTTTGCATCCCAGATGATCCTGTTCAAGCAGCAGAAAGCGCTTACAGCCGTATTCATATGGTTGGGCAGCTTTGTCGTTGCCTTTACGGCGGGCGGTCTCGTCAGCCGTCTGGTCCTCTGATTTTCTAAAATCAGTCCGTGTCCAGTGCTTCGGTGTCGAGAAAACCGTCTACGCCGATGGCAGACAGCGCTGCCCGCTGCGCCGGTCCGGAGACGTCATAAGCATAAACAAAAATATCACCCGAAAGCAGTGCGTGAAACTGAGAAGCTGCTTTGTCCGCCGGAATTGCAACGGCACGGGGCCGATTCATTTTTATGAAATCCACGATCTGTTTTTGTGTATATTCAGAAAGGTCCGGCATGAATAGGATATTTTCATAACCCATGTATTCAATTTTTGTACAATCCTCCATGGTCCGGATTACGGGCACCATTCTTTTCTTCAAATCCTTCAGCGCGGCGCTCATTTCCGCATTGACAGAACGGACCAGCCCCGTTCGTTTCGCAGAGCCGTTAAATTGATCTTCCAGCTGCCGCAATCCGCTCAGGATACCGTCCATGGAAACGGCTGCCATTTCCCGGTCATTTGTTTTCATCCAGCGGACTAGAGCATCCAGATTCCTCTGTTTCGATTTTCCGGTTTCGAGCAGCTTCAGCCTGTCGGGCATTGTTTTTTTCATGCTCAGGCCGGCGATGATCTGTTCCATATTTTTTCCTTCTAATAGGGCCGCTCTCAATACGTCGTTCCTCAGATAGAAATCGGAAAGCTCCACGATCTCCTTTGCTTTCAGATACTCCTCCTCCAAGCCCCGAATACTGACTTCCTCCCGGGTTAACCGGTTGTAAGCCCGGCTGTTTTCAAACACTCCGTCTCTGGATACCTCAAATACAAGATCGTCTTTGATAAAGGACCCCTTGAGCATGTGGGTCTGACCCGCCACGAAGCCGCTTTCAGCCGTAAACAGGTTTCTTCCCAGATAAATCGTATCCAGCTGTTCCATTCCAAGCAGATAGCTGACCGTCGGCATGAAGTCGAGCTGGCCTCCAGAAATGCTTATGACCCTGCTCTGGTCGTAGCCGGGAATATGTATGATCAAAGGAATGTTAAGCATGATATCGTAATCATACTCAAAACCGAGAAACTCCGACACTTTCTTGGCAATCTTTTCGTCGGACCTCGTAAGACCGAAATGGTCCCCGTAAATTGCGATCAGAGAGTTATCATACAGCCCTTCCGCTTTCAGACCTTCCAGAAACTCGCCGAGGCAACGGTCAGCATAATGTTCCGAATTGAGATAATTTCCGACGATGTTTCCCTGATCCCTGGGTAAAAGATCCAGTCCCTTCAGAGAATCCGGCAGGTGGAACGGGTTATGGCTTGACAGTGTGATCAGGAATCCGTAGAACGGAGCTGCTGCGTCATCCATATCTTTGAGGTATTCCAACGATTGCTGATAAAATGCCTGGTCGCTGATTCCGACGATGTTGCCGCCTCCGAGCCCTTCAATACGGTCGTTTATCAGGTGATCGCTACCGATGTAAGTGTCAAAACCCTGAACCGGATACATATTCTCCCTGTTCCAGAACGTCTTTTCATATCCGTGAAATACTGCGGTCCGATAACCCTGGTCCTTTAAAATCCAGGGGAGCCCTCTGAAGAAATTTCCCTGATACAGCTGATATGTAAAGCTTTCTATGGAACCCATAAGCGAATTGTTGACGGCAAATTCGGCGTCCGAAGTATTTCCGCTCCCGATCTGCTGATAAAAATTGTCAAAATAGACGGAGCCCTGTTCCTGAATGAGCCGGTTAAGATTCGGCGTGATCTCCTGACCGTTGTAAGTCTTTCCGATGAGCATGTTCTGCAGCGACTCTACCTGGATCACAATGAGGTTCTTCCCTTTCGCAATTCCGAACAGTTCGCCGTTTTTCTGTGTCTCATAGGTTCCTGTGGACAGATAAAAATTCCCGGAATCAAATTTCTTCTCTTCATGAAGGTTTTCGATGATATCCCGGATATGATAGCTGATGAATTCCTGACTGCTCAAGGACATGACAAAAGAACTGTTAAATGGATTCAGCACGAGGATAAGAAGGAATATCCAGATAACAGCCGTTTTTGTCAATTTTTTAATTTCTTTTGGTATGTAATCCCGTTTCATCATCTCTTATGTAACAGATATAGCCTGCGCCTTTTATTTTCCTGTAGATTCCGCCGGCATTTTCCTTTGACATGGAAACCGCAGCAACATTATTAAGCTCGATAAATTCCAGCAGCTGCTCTGCCGTATTGCCGCCGATATCAATATTTAAAATGGAAGGGTACAGCCCGGAGTACTCTACGATTCCCGGTACTACCGCAACAAACTGATCTATGATACTGCCGGCATAGTTTTCCATGCACTTCATAAAGTAATCCTGACTGCGTTCCGCCTGTGCGTAGACCGTCACGTCAGGACGCTCTTTGATCCATGCGATCAGATCGAGAAAGTCCATGGAGGTCAATCCGTTCTTCATCTGCAGATTATGGAATGCCTCAAGGGTAATCTCACTGCTCAGGTAGGTATCAAAGTATGTGCTCATATCCTTCCAAGAACGGAGCAAAACAGCTTCCTTGTCTTCGGTCCAGCAGATATTGATCGCAATATCACGGTAGCCTGCGTCATAGGAAGCGTTCAGTGCTTCCAAAGAGTTGCTTCCGATCAGTTTTTTGTCCGGAGCACCTGCTGTCGCAATGCTGTCCGGGTATTCCGCTGCTGCAGATACGGCACTGGAAAACGCACTTGCCACATCCTGATTCTCTTCGTAGATTTTCCTCAGCACGTCATTCTTTAAAATATATTCGGAGGTATTAATGAGCCCCATGGATTTCATATAGCCTTCATAGCAATCCTTGACAGGGACCGGTTCTCCCGTGTTCAGATTCCATGCCCTTCCGTTCTCAAAAACCCCATCCCGGGACATTTCATATGCAATGTCATCCTGGAAAAAGGAACCCTTGGTCATATAGGTCTGCTCCGCCACAAAACCCGTATCGATTGTAAGCAGATTATGTCCCAGATAAATTGTGTCAAGGGAATCAAACCCCATCAGGTATGCGATAGTCGGCAGAAAGTCCAGCTGACCTCCGGCAATGCTCACTGTTTGATTGATCTCACGATCAGCTCCCGGTACGGTTATAATGAGCGGGATGTTCATCATCGTATCAAAATCGTAATCCTTTCCAAGAAAGCGGGAGACCGATTTAAAAATCGCGTCATCCGATTTCGGCAGGCCGAGATGATCCCCGTAAAAGGCAATGATGGAGTTGTCGTAAATCCCTTCGTCCTTCAGCTGCTGCATCAGCTGTCCGATGGCATAGTCCGTATAGGCGGCGCTGTTGATATAATTGCCGAAGATTGTTCCTTCATCCTCAGGAAGAAGATCGATAAAGCGGTAGTGATCCAGCATGAGATAGGGATGATGGTTTGACAGTGTAATAATAAAGTTGTAAAACGGCTGTTTCATCCCTTTGATATATGGCATGGTCTGTTTGTAAAACTCCGTATCGGTCAGCCCCCAGCCCATCCATTCCGTCATATCGTACTGTCCGTTTTCCGTGCCGCCGATTCCGCCGTAATACGTTTCAAACCCGAGACTTTGATACGCCTTTTCCCGATTCCAAAAGTTCCTGTCCTCATGGGCATGGAATACAGCGGTCTCATAGCCCTGCTCTTTCAATAGCGTCGGCAGCCCTCTGAAATAGTTTTTGTCGAACAGCTTATACGTATAGCTTGCCAGAGTACCATAAATCGAATTATTGGTGGCAAATTCGGCATCCGATGTATTTCCGCTGCCGATCTGCTGATAAAAGCGATCAAAATAGACGGTGTCTTCTCTGATAATCTGGTTTAAATTCGGAGTGATCTCCTGACCGTTGTATACCTGATTGATGACCATGTTCTGCAGGGACTCGATCTGTATCACAATCAGATTTCTCCCCTTTGCAACACCGAAGAGAGGGCCGTCTTTCTCCTTTTCATAGCTGTCTTCAAAGGAATACATATAATCCGCCCCGGCTCCGTTCAGGCTGATTCCAGTCAATCTGGCCAGAACATCCTTGATATGAAAACTGTAAATTTCCTGATTTGAGAGGGATGTGATAAAAAAGCTGCCGGAAAAATTAAAAACCAGCAGACATATGATCAGTAGCGCGGTAACAGGTTTTTTATGGCCGGATACCCAATCCAGAAATCTCTTTTTTTTCTCCCTTTTGGTTTTTTTCAGCCTTTGGTTGGACCGGGAGCTTTTAGGCACCCCTTCACTATCTGAAGTTATTGTTTCAATCTGTGCATCCGGTAAGTTTTCATCTGCTTCAGAGTCAGTCTGTTCCGGCATGTTCTCCTCTGTTGTTACAGAGTCAGTCTTTTCCGTATCCTTTTGACCCTCTCCTTTTCTGGGTTTTCTTATCCCGAGAGCCGCAAGGATCAGGATTGAATCAGCCAGAATCAGGAAGAACCACGGTTTGAGAACTTCTTTGATGCTTTCGGTGATATCTCCAAGGAATCCGGCAGCTCCAAGCATGTTGACCGAGAGATATCGATTGAAAAAACTGCTGTATGTAACGTCGCAGAACATCAATATGGAAAGCAGGAGATAGATCACTGCGGGAATCCATTTATTTTTAAATGATGCAAATAAAAAATAGGTTAATAATGCGGTAATCAGCCATACAAAAAAGAAATTTGCCGTGACTCCGATGAGGCGGTAGAATAAAATAAGCTTCAACGGTACTGCAATAACTGCGGCAGAAGCCAGAATTCCGTATAGATTCCGAATTTCCGCCCACTTACCCGTGACGGAACTCAGCGTTTTATTCAGTATGGGTTTTATTCTTTCTTCAAACATTTCGGCACTCCTGTTTCATTGTAACCATGACGATCCATAGCGAACATTATATTACATTCTCATGCATATGACAAGATTCTACATCCGAAATTCATGCAAACTTCACATTTTACAAGCTTACTTGAATCGTGCCAGGTTCTCCCGGAACAGTCGGATCAGTCCGTCGGTCTCATCGATAAAATAGGGTCTTGCTACGTTGCCTTCCGAATCCCAGTCACAGCCGTCCCACCAGATTGCCACTTTGATTCTTTCGTATTTCTCTATCGTGCGAAACATGTCTGCGACCCAGGCCTCTTTACTTCCGCCTACGCTGCTGGATGCGAATTCGGTTATCATAAGCGGTTTCTCATAAAGACCGATATATTTCTGATACAGAGGATCATACATCTCTTCAAATTCCGTCCAGGTTTCGCTTTCGTAATAAGTTCCCGTATTGTAGCTGGTCATACCGACTACATCCACATACTCGTCGCCCGGATAGTAGCAAAGCTCGTCGTTCCATTTGAAATCGGGGAAAGACTTTCCGTTCGGATTCCATATCCAGATTACGTTGTCCGCTCCCGCCTCCCGGAAGATCTCATGAAGATATCGATAGAATGCAATAAAGATATCCGTGTCCTTTGAGGTATGGTAAGAAGAATAAACGCACCAATCGCCGTTCATTTCGTTTCCCGGCCGGAAAAGAATCGGTTCACCGAAATCTGCTACTTCTTTTGCATAATTGTTCAAATAGGTATCATATTTGCCGTCGAGGACATCATAGACCATATTCCCCTTTCCCGGAGTCTGTTCCACCGTCTGCAGGGTGAGTTCAAGAATTCGGCCTTCGTTTTTGGCATTTCTGAGGGCGGCAGCCAGTCTGGGATGCATATCCCTGTTTTCCAGGATCCCCGTATAATAAAGGAGAATCGGGAATGTAAAATCCACATTGCGTTCAATCTTTTTCAATTCCGTAAAATCGACCGGGGCATCTGTTTCAAAGATGCCCCATTGAAGCCGGTTCTTCTCTCCGAAATACTGTTCGTACGCTTGGGCAGTTTTCACATCCCAACTTGTGTTTTTCGTTTTCTCAATCCTTTGAACATACGGCTCCACTGTTTTTTCAATCAGTTCCAGGCTTCCTGCCACATCCAGGCAGCTTTGTCTGTCAAGTTTACTGCTGCTCTTGAAAAGAAAAGTGATGACTTCCCGATCCGACAGCGGAACTTCAACTGAAGCATAATGATTCCTGTCGTTTTCAATTCTGTCCAGAGACCGTCTGGACCACTGAAGATAGGATACGGTTCGACCGTTTATTCTCGTATTTCCTTCAAACTCTTTGTGATGATCGATCCAGTTATTGAGGAAAAGGTTGGAATAGCTCACATAACCCTCAACACTGGAACCGTCGGTTTTATTGATCTCCTGGCGATAGACTTCAATTTTCAGATCATCGCTTTCCAGAACCGCTCTGATATTGGATAATCTCATGTCAACCTTCATTTGTGACGGAACTTCTATTGTATAGCCATCCACCCGGTTGGTAAAAATGCTTCTATTGTCCCCGATCCCCGCAAGGAGGTAGGTTTCCTTCTCTTTCAGGCTTTCTTCCTCCCGTATTTTCAGGATCCATTCCTTTTCAGCCAGGGTCAGCTTTTGTTTATCAACTTTTACTGCAGCCGGTTCTTCCTTCTGCAGCTTTTTTTTGTTTTCTTTTTCACCTTCTGCCATCATCCTCTGCGCGCTGCGGTCTGTCAAAATGACTGCCGTTATCAGTCCGAGTACGAGGAAAGCGCTGAAGGCCCTCAGTATAGTGCCTCTCATCCGTTCTAGCTCCTTGTCAGTTATCATGCCGGTCTCTATAGTCATACCTTATAACACAGTTTTAATGTTATCTTTCCCATTAAATCATAGAAACCCATCCCTGTATAGTATATAATGGATGGAAAAACGGGAACTTATGATTCTCCCGGTCAAATTGAGAAGGAATTTTTGATGAAGGCCTCTCTATCAGGAATATGCGCTCTCAATGTATTCATCATAGGTGCAGACTCTGTCATTGATCGTGCCGTCATCTTTAATTTCGATGATGCGGTTCGCTATGGTCTGGATAAACTGATGATCGTGGGAAGAAAACAGAATAATCCCCTTGAAATCAATCAGTCCGTTGTTGAGCGCAGTGATGGATTCCAGATCAAGGTGATTGGTCGGTTGATCCAGAACCAGTACGTTGGAACCGAATAGCATCATTCTTGACAGCATGCACCGGACCTTTTCTCCTCCGGACAGCACCTTCACCGGCTTGAATACATCGTCTCCCGAAAAGAGCATTCTACCGAGAAATCCACGTAAAAAGGTTTCCGTCGTTTCATCGGTATACTGGCCGAGCCATTTCAGCAAATTTAGATCGCAGTCATTAAAAAAGCCGGAATGATCCATGGGAAAGTAGGAACGCGATGTGCTGATTCCCCACTTGAAGGAACCTTCGTCGGGTTCTGTTTCTTCCATCAGGATCCGGAACAGCATGGTATTGGCGATTTCATTTTCTCCCACGAAGGCGATTTTATCCCCTTTGTTGACCCGGAATGAAATGTTGTCCAGCACCGTTATCCCATCCTGCTTTTTGCTGATTCCTTCGACCGTGAGAATTTCCTTCCCGGGCTCCCGGTCCATTGTAAAGCCTGCAAAGGGATATCTCCTGGATGAAACCGGAAGATCCTCAACGGTAAGCTTATCCAGAAGCTTTTTTCTTGAGGTTGCCTGCTTTGACTTCGATTTGTTGGCGGAAAACCTTTGAATAAAGCTTTGCAGTTCCCTGATCTTGTCCTCTTTTTTTCTGTTCTGATCCCGGATAATTCTCTGAATCAGCTGGCTGGATTCATACCAGAATTCATAATTTCCCACGAACATTCTGATTTTTCCGAAATCAACATCCACAATGCTCGTGCAGACGGTATTCAGAAAATGCCTGTCGTGAGAAACCACTATTACGGTTCCTTCATAGTCGAGCAAAAAATCTTCCAGCCAGTTGATGGCCAGGATGTCCAGATGGTTGGTCGGTTCGTCCAGCAGGATGATATCGGGCTTTCCGAAAAGTGCCTGAGCCAGCAGAATCTTAACTCTTTCTTTTCCCGTCAGGGTGTTCATCTCCCTGTACAAAATATCCGCACCCAGCCCCAGTCCCTGAATAAGCCTTCCGGCATCCGATTCGGCTTCCCATCCGTTCAGCTCGGCAAATTCTCCTTCCAGCTCGGATGCTTTGATCCCGTCTTCGTCGGTGAAATCCTCCTTGGAATACAAGGCATCCTTTTCCTTCATGATCTCATATAGCCTGGAATTCCCCATAATGATCGTATCTAAAACGGTAAACTCATCAAATGCAAAATGATCCTGCTTCAGCACAGACATTCTCAGATGGGCCGGTATGCTCACCTCGCCGGTGGAAGGTTCCAATTCTCCGGACAAAATTCTTAAAAAGGTTGATTTCCCCGCCCCGTTTGCACCGATAATCCCGTAGCAATTTTCCTGGGTAAACTTTAAATTAACATCTTTAAATAAGGTTGTGCCGCTGAAATTCAAGCTGACATTCGTTACTGTTATCATGATTACTCCCTTCCTTCCGGATCCGTTCCCGCCAGACTGCGGTACAATTGCTCATCAGTTTCGCCGAAGGCGACGAGAAAAACCTCAAGCTCATGATCCTTGAGAAATTCTTTTATTGTATCGACGGCAATCTTCGCCGCGGATTCTTTCGGATAGCCGTAAACTCCCGTTGATATGGCCGGAAAAGCTATGGATTGTAAACCGTTTTCTGCTGCGAGACGAAGGCTGTTGCGGTAACAGTCCGCCAGCAGATCCGGCTCTCCCTGTCCGCCTCCGTGCCATATCGGTCCTACCGTATGGATCACATGCCTGGCCGGAAGCCGATACCCCTTTGTTATTTTTGCATGCCCTGTTTTGCAGCCGTGCAGCGTTTTGCATTCTTCCAGCAATTCCTTCCCTGCAGCCCGATGAATGGCGCCGTCGACGCCGTCGCCTCCGAGCAGTGTTTCATTGGCCGCATTGACGATAGAATCCACATCAAGCTTTGTGATATCACCCCGGATAACTACGATTCCCATGCGGTTGACCTCCTTTTCTGATTTATCTAAGCCATCAAGATCTATTTTAATATCACTACGGTAACGCCCGGATTCCCGTCAATTCTTCTTTGATATCCCGATAGTGCCTGGCACATGGAAAGCAGGTCTTTCTTTTTTTCATACCACTGTTCTCCGCCGCAATAGGCTCTGACGATACCGCCCAGACCGGGATCCCTCAGTTTGCTTCTCACCATGGACTTGATACCGCCTCCGATACCGGAGGAACCATACCCATGAATCAGAATGACGGCTTTATAGCCCTGGCCTTTGCAGGTCCCAAGCTGGCTGATCATATTTCTAAAGGCTGTATCAACCATCGGGTTTCCGTATTCAAGATTGATTTCCTTGACCTTACTCATTTATCCCACCCTGCAGTATTCGTTCATATATTTCCGTGTAAACAAGTCTTCCGTTGATTCGTTCTGATTTCATAAGACTGATTTTCGACACGGTCATCTCACGCTTCCCATCAGCCAGCGATCCGTAAGGATCCATAGACGTATCGGGAATTCGTATCTCACGGCCCAGTGTCAGGTGAGGGGAGTATTCCCGATCTTCCAGCGAAAAGCCTGCCTTTTTCAGTTCCGTGCTCAATAGCTTCTGTATCAGGAAGAGTGCATCGTTTCCGGAGACGCCGGCCCAGTGAATGTCACCGCCCCGGCGTCTGAATTTTCCGAATCCTTCGATGGAAAGAAGGAAGGGTTTTTCATTGATCCGGTTCATTGCCGATTTCACCGCACCCAGGAGTCCTTCGCTGACTTCTCCCAGAAAAACCAGTGTAAGATGCAGATTCTCCCTGCGCGAAAAAGTTCCTCCGGCCGAGCATCGTTTCACCTTCTCAATCGCCTCAGAAAGATAATCTCTGATTTCTTCATTTAAATTGACCGCAATAAACAATCGCATTCCAATCCCTCACTTCGACATCCTGCCTAATTCCTCTGTACCTTACGCTAATTCAGCGTCAGGATCCTTGCCGGCTGATCCTGCATCTGTTCCGGTATTTCTCCGATTCCCCATCCGCTGGAAGTTGTCTCCACATAATAATAACGGATGCCGTTCACCTCATAATAGACTCCCGGGATGGATTCCTCACCCCTTACGCCCACTCCCATATGGTCAGGGAATTGAACCAGAACAGTCCCGTAGCCTAGCTCTCTTAGCAGCGAAGCCAGCAGTATCGCACTGTCCTCACAGTCTCCTCCCTCGTCTGCCAGCGTCTCCAGCGGAAATTTCGGATATTCGTCATAACCGGTTCCGACCTTGTCGTCAACATAATCCAGATTCTGAACAAAGAAAATGATGTTTTTTACCATGTCAAGATCGGAGTAGTTCTCCTTTTCAGCCGCCGACCGGAATTTACCAGCAAGAGCAGCAAGATATTCATCATCGGTGGGGTCAGTGACGTAGAAGCTGTAGTCCTTGATTCTGGTTCTGTCCACCGTTCTATAGTAATCATATGCCTTCTTTGGTATCTTCAGGCCGTAGGTCCATTTTCCCTTCCCGTAGCTCCAATCATAATTGACCTCGATGAATTCGTCGTACCCAACAGCCGGGGTAGATATGTCCGGAGCATTTTCGCTGTCCGAGTCCGCTTGTCCGCTCTCATGTTTCTGAAACGCCGCTTCCGCAGACTCATCCGTGGAATCCGATCCCCCCATATGCGGCAGAAGGAGAAGCATGAATACCAGTGTCATCAGAATGACCAGAAAAGGAAATAACAGATTGCTTCTCTTTTTTTCTTTTTCCGGCTCTTCTTCCGCCTTGGTGGTCTCCCTTTTGGGAATATTGGAGTAGATCAGGGTCCCGTCTGCATAGATCAGACAGTCACTTGTGTTACGGCCTCCCAGGATTACTTCTACTGTTACTTTTTTACCGTTGTCATCAAAGATTTGACCGGTAAGCTGTCCGTCATTTGGGCCGAAGTTTTGAGCCTGCAGAACACCGTTGATAAACAGGCTTTCTCCTTCCCGTCCATCGTTCCTGATCAGGATCTGGTTTCCTTTGTAGGTCAGCTCAAAATCCGTATCATAATAATCTGAATTCAACCGCATATTCTCTCTCCATCCGAATCAAAAAAGGCAAGCCCGGCGATTCCTCCATGTACCTGCCCGTTGAAGTATTCTTTTCAAACAACATATGCCGGTTTGTTAACCTTTTTTATTATATCAAATAATCAAGCGTTATGAAACCTGTTTTCTTCTGACTGCCGGAAGCGAAGAGTACGAAACCATTGAAGCCCGCGCCATCCATAAGTCAAACAGGGACAGATACCCTCCGTACCCTTCTACTTCCATTTTCTCCTTCGGTATAAAGCGCAGCGAAGCGCTGTTGATGCAATACCGCAGACCACCCGATTCCCGCGGCCCGTCCGGAAAAACATGTCCCAAGTGAGAATCTCCCACCCGGCTGCGAACCTCCTCCCTGATCATTCCATGGGAATAGTCCTTTTTCGTTGTTACGCCTTCCGGATCAATGGGTTTGGAAAAGCTGGGCCAACCGCAGGCTTCAAATTTATCCCCGGAAGAAAAAAGGGGTTCTCCGGTTACGATATCGACATAGATTCCATCCCGGAAAAGATCCCAGTATTCATTTCGGTACGGCGGCTCTGTCACGTCATTCCTGGTGACGTTATACTGAAGCGGAGTCAAGCGCTCAACCAGAGTTTTCTCATCCGGCTTTCGATATTCGGACGGATCTACAACGGCTTTCTTCACCGATTCAAAAAGCCGGGGATCGATATGACAATAACCTCCCGGATGTTTATCCAGATATCTCTGATGATACTCTTCCGCCGGATAATAGTTCTGTAGGGGCAGCGTTTCAACTGCAATGGGTTTGGGATATTCCCCTCTCAGCAAGTCGATGGATTGCCTGATTAACGAAAGGTCTTCCGGATCCGTATAATAAATTCCCGTCCTGTACTGGCTCCCTACATCATTTCCCTGCCGGTTGAGTGATGTCGGATCGATTGCCTTGTAAAAAAGCGACAGCAATCTCGTCAGGCTGATTCTGGAGGGGTCATAGGTCAGGCGCACCGCTTCAGCATGTCCGGTATCATGCCTGCAAACCTCTTCGTAAGTCGGATTTTCCGTCTTCCCGTTTGCGTATCCCACCTCTGTTTCAATAACGCCGGTAATATTGCCGAGATATTTCTCCAGACCCCAGAAGCAGCCCCCTGCCAGATAGATGTCTTTATATTCCTTTTCCATCTCGATTTCCTTCCTTTTCCATCTTTCAATATTCGGGCTAGCCTTGCTAAAATACAGCTTATGTTTAATTTACCCCGGATCAAAGAAAACAATCCCAGGCACCTTCATATATTTTCCATTCTTCATTCTCTCTAAATTTTAAGCGTTAAAGTAACACAAATATTTGACGCTGAATATACTGACCTTGAAAAGAAATAATGAAAGACCGGTTAAAGGAGGGAAATATATGAGTTGTTTCGGTGGCAACATATCGCCGGACCTCTTTCAAAAATGCTGCAATGCCAATCAGCTCTGCGGGGAATTCTGCGGAAATCTAAAAGATGTGACAACAGAACCGATTTTTGTTCAGAAAGTTTACGATGCTGTTCTTTTTAATCTCCAGGGGCTGAAAACTGTGACAAATCAATGCTTTACACCTGCAATTCCAAGAGGACACAGGCTGAGAAGAGTCATAGATATTCGCTGTAAGAGGTTCTTTAACCCACTGAACGTGGAGGACCCGTCAAACCTGACACTGGATGTAAACACAACGATCTCGGGGGCAACATTTATTCAGGATAAACATTGTGATCCAATTCGTGTTGTCGGCCCCGATGGTACGTTCTCTGAAAGAGTACTTTATGCAGATACAGAAGAATGTGATGAAAAGTGTAAAGGCACTCCTATTTTCGGAACACAGAACATTGCCATTACAGGAGACGTGCTGGTAACGCTTGATTTATTGCTCAGCGACAGAAACGATCGTGACGTGGTATTCAGCGTTTATGCGAACGTTAATATTGCAGACGACCAAAATCCGCTTGTTCTGACCAATTTCTTTGAGCTATGCATTCCTTCTACGCAAAACAGTGCATTTCTGCCGCGATTCAGTGAATTTTGTAATCCGGCCTGTGAAACCAGGTTAGCTACAAACAACATAGGAAGAGATATCACGTTATGCCCCGACGGCACGATCAAGGCAAACCTGATTATCGCCTTATGTGTAACATGGGAAACACACACCTATAATAGTCTTATCCTGCCTTCATCTTGTACTCCTTCACCTGTTTGATCCCGATACTTGCAGTTGACCGGAGCAATTTCACTCCACAGCATTTCCGGGGTTCTGCTGTTTGTAAGATAATCTGCTATGATTCGCCCGTCCTTCATCTCGATAATTCGGCCGGACTTTTCCGCGATATGGCGGTCATGGGTAACAATGAGAAAAGCCGTTCCGAAATCCCGGTTAATCTGCCTCAGTAAGTCATACACCTGCTCCGTGGACTCGGAATCCAGATTTCCCGTCGGCTCATCGGCCAGTACCAGATCCGGATCGTTAATCAGTGCCCGTGCAATGGAAACCCTCTGCTGCTGTCCGCCGGACAGATTTCCGGAAAGACTTCTGATTTTATCCTTAAGCCCCACGGTTTCCAGGAGTCGTATCGCCCTCGCCTGTTTCTCCTGATTTACGACTCCGGTTTCAATCCAGGCCGGTATCATAACATTTTCGAGAGCGGTAAACTCAGGCAACAGATGATGGAACTGAAAAATAAACCCGATCCTGCGGTTTCGTAACTGAGCAAGCTCATGTTCAGTCATGCTGGAGAATTCCTTTTGTCTGAAATAAAGCATTCCCCCCGATGGCCTGTCCAATGCGCCCAGCATATTCAACAGCGTACTTTTTCCGCAGCCTGAAGGGCCGATAATGCTTGCAAATTCACCCTCTCTTATTTCTATCTCCACAGAGTTCAGCGCACGTGTTTTTACGACTGTGCCATACTCCCGGATTAAATTTTCACCCCGTATCAATATTTTACCCATTTTTAATCGCCTCCATTGGATTGAGATTCGCTGATCTTCTGGCAGGAATCATGGAAGCCAGCGTCCCTGCAGTGGTAGCTATCATACAGATGATCAGGATGCTGCTCCACTTATATTCAATTATTAGACTATTGTTTATACGGTTAAAAAACTGATAGACGGATAAGAGCAGAATTCCCAGTGCACTTCCAAACGCAGAGCCGATGCTTCCTAAAATGAGGCCCTGAAGAAGAAAAATTCGGCCGGCGCTGCGTCTCGTCGCCCCCATAGCCTTCAGGATTCCGATTTCCTTTGACTTTTGGACGACCGAGACGGCCAGTACACTTGATATTCCAAGGGTAACTGCCAATATAACAAAGAATTGGATCGTGTAGGAAGAGCTGCTTTGACTTGCTAGAGCGTTCAGGAGCTGTCGGTTTTGTTCCTTCCATTGGTCGATCCTGACACCCCCAAGCTGACTCCGCCATTCCTCTGCAATCACATCCGCTTCAAAAGGATCCTTGATCTGGATCTCAAGGGCAGTGATGCCGCTCCCTCGTTGATAGAGCTTTTGGGCTCTTTTTAGATCCATGAATACAAGGGATTGATTTGAACTTTCATTTTCAAGATCAAATACCCCGCCGACGACCAGCCGGACGGTTTCTCCCTTTGGAGTCAAGAGGCTGATCACACTGTTGCTGCCGACGCCAAGATTTTCAGAAAGCTTTGTTCCGATGAGAATGCTGTTTCCTTCCACGTTGGGCTCTCCTTCTGCCATCCTCCGTGAAATGTCATAGATTTGATCTGCCTCTTCTATCCTGATACCCTTGACCTGAACGGATTGATTTCTTCCCGCACTGCGTATCAGCGCCGTGCCTTGAATCACAGGAGAGATCACCTTCACCCTTCGGTTATTCTGCAGAGTTTCCGTTATAAAAGACCAATTGCCCAGGCTTTTATCCGCTGTTGAAAAATTGCCGCGCAAAAGTGCGGCTTCCTGCTCCTCCTCCTGCAAAATCCTGCTGATGTCGTCATCCGCGGCTTTTATCGTAATATGGGCGCTGTTTCCTACTGTCTGATTCACAAGGTTTTCCTGCAGGCTGGTGATCAGTGATCCAAGGAAAATCTGTACAGACACACCTACAGCGATGCCAAGCAGGATCATCAGTGTCTGGGTTTTGCCGCTCCTTAGAAAGCGCAGTGCAATCTTTAATTCATAACTCAAGACGATTCCGCTCCTTCCCTGATCCTGACCACCTTACCGTCCTGGACATAGGAATTCGGTCGGATTATAATATCGCCTTCTTTTAATCCGTCAGTCACCACAAGATTTGAGGACGGACCGGATTGATATTTTATCGGAGTCTCTATCGCTTTACCGTTTTGATATAAATAGACCGCCGACTTCCGCTCCACCAGAAACTGCTCGGGAATTACGATGGCCTGATTCTGCTCCTTTGTAATGATCTCGACATTAACGGTAAGGTCGGAAGCACGAAACGGAAATTCTTCCGGCAGAGAAATCTTTACTTCAAAGGTTCCCGTATCACTGTTGATTTTCGGCGTTATAACAGCCACAACACCCTCCGCAACCCCAAGGCTCTTCTGGCCGTCCAGGGATACCACCGCTTTCATTCCCTCCGACAGGTAGGGATAGTACTTTTCGTCCAGCTCCGCCACCGCATGGTAGCTGCCGGCCTCCCCGACCTCTGTAAGCTTGTCACCAGGCCTCACATAATCGTATTCACTGACATACAGCTTCAGCAAGACGGAATTCCAGGGCACCGTAATACGAAATTTTTCCTGGTTGCGCAAAGCGCTTTCGTATGCTGACCGGGCACTTTGAAGCCGGGCGTATGCGGAATTCCTCAGCGCTCCGCCTTCTCCCAGAGAATCAACCTTCAACCGGGCAGTATTCCAGACTGCCAGCGCCGTTTCGTAGTCAGACTTATAATCCAGGAAATCAACCCGGGATAATGCGCCTTCTTCAAAAAGCTTTACTGCAGCCTCATAGGATATTTTCGCCTGCTCCTTCTTCGTATTCTGACCAGCCAGGTCTTCCCTCGCAGCCAGATAATCAAAATCAATCAAATTCCTGTATTCTGCATCTGCATTCTCATAGCTGGCTTTTTTCTGTTCCAGCTGAAATTCCTGGTCCGAATCATGGATGGAAATAATTACAGAGCCTTCGGGCGTCACATCTCCTTCCCGGGCTCCGATCCACAGAATTTCTCCGCTGACTTCGGAGACCAGTGTTGTTTCCCTGGCCAGCTGAAGCTGTCCTACCGCAACGATCTTTTCCGTATAGGGCTTCAGACGTATCGTTAGGGCTTCTGCCTTTTCTTCCTCTCCGTTCATGGAAAAATAAAATAAAAGAACAGCAACCGCGGCCAATACCGGCAGGACCAGAACGATCCTCTTTCTCTTCACCCATTCCTTTTCCGTTATGGAATTTTTTATTTGTCGCATTGCAGCAGATACCCTTTTTCCCTCCATCTATCATCACCTCTGAGAGTAAAGATACCCCGGACGGGAAAAGGTAATCATTTACATATTTATTTATTTGAAAGCTGCTCCAACAGGCTTCTGAATTTCTTTTCAAATTCCTCGTTCTTTTCCTTCGGCCTTCTTTTACTGCCTCTCAGCCTGCCGCCTGCATTTCGCACCTTCCTCGCCGTATGGCGGGCCATCAGCAATCCGTCGATGTTGCTATGATCATAAATCATACCGTCCTGATTGACTGGTACCGCCTGCCTTGCCAGGCACATGGCCGCCAGACCGTAGTCCTGCGTTATAACAACGTCCCCAGGCTCCAGCATGTTGACCAGTGCAAAATCAACGCTGTCCGCACCCTTGGGTACGGTTATGGTTTCTGCACCGTCCTTAAGAAAATAATGAGACGTATCGCAGAGGATAATGCATTTCCATTGAAAAATTGCGGCAACTCTCACAGCATGATCCACTACCGGACATCCGTCCGCATCGATTAATACTTTTCTCACTGAATGCTCCACTCCTCATTTGTAATGATTTGATTCATTATAGCATAAATTTAAGTATACCCGTTATTATGGAAAGGAACGAATTATGAAGAACGATTATAGTGTTTCCGAAACGTTTAAAAGCAGTGAAAAGGACAGAAAAAGGAGTTATCTCGCTGCCCTGGCCAGAATCATAAAGGCCGAAAGAGAATTGGGAAAGGCGGAGTTCTGATTTGAAAGACGAGATTGCCGCAGTTTATTGCCGCCTCAGCAAAGAAGATCTGGACAAAGATCCCGGCAGTACGGTGAGCGAAAGCATAAAAAACCAGAAGTCCATGCTGGAAGTTTACGCTCAGGAACGGCACTGGAGGATATTCGATTTTTACATCGACGAGGATTACAGCGGCTCAGATCGGGACCGGCCTGAATTCAACCGGCTGATTACTGATTCTCTTCTAGGCTGTTTCAATATTGTTCTCTGCAAAAAGCAGTCACGGTTCGCACGGGATATCGAGTATGTCGAGAAGTACATCCACGGGCTCTTCGCAGAACGCCGGATCCGTTTTGTCGCTGTTCTGGACAATATCGATACGGGAACTGTCAGCCGTTCTGTACGGAAGGCCTCCCAGATCAATTCTCTCGTGGATGAATGGTACCTGTCCGATCTTTCTGAGAATATTATCTCAGCCCTTAATACAAAAAGAAAAAATGCCGAATTCATCGGCTCCTGGGCTCCCTACGGCTACCGGAAGAATCCTGAGAACAAGAATGCCCTGTTGATAGACCCTGAGGCTGCGGAAAACGTAAAAATGATTTACGAATGGTATTTGAACGGTTGGGGCATCAGCAGAATCGCACGGGAATTGAATGAACATAGCATCCCCAATCCCCTTCTGTACAAGCAGCTGAAAGGAGAAAAAATCAACCCCAATCCGGATAAGATGACGGACAAAAGGTATCTGTGGTCCCCTTCCTCCATTTCCTCCATTTTACATAATCAAACCTATACGGGCTGTCTGGTTCAGGGGAAATACAAAAAAGTCAGTTATAAAAGTAAAAAATTGATCCGCATTCCCAGTTACGATTGGATTGTGATATCCGGATGCCACGAACCGATCATCGACGGGCAGATCTGGTTAACCGTACAGAAAAAAATGGAATCAAAATGCCGCACTTCTCCCCTGAGTCAACAGCATCATCCTGTTTCAGGAAAAGTTTTCTGCGGGGAATGCGGTTCGCGGCTCATCTTGTCCGGGGGAAGATCCGGAAAACGAAAGACAACCTACTATTGCTGTTCCAAACACCGGATATCGCCTAATTCCTGCATCGGAGCCAGTATTGAAACTGCCCGTCTGGAACAGGTTCTGCTGAATCGGATCCGGGTTTTGGCCCTTCTCTACTATGACGAAACAGGTCTTAAGGAACTGTTGGCCGAAGATCTAAATCAATCAGATTCAGGGAGACACAGACTGGACATGGAATTGAATGTTTTGCAGGAGCGTTCCGGTGCACTGGAAAAGCAAAAGGAAATTCTATATTTTGATAAACTGAATGGCATCATTACCGGTGATCAGTACCTTGTTATCAAGGCGAAACTTGAAGAACAGAGTGAATTCCTGCGGCGCCGGGGTCAGGAGATATTTGAAAGACTCACGAAGCTGGAATGCCGGGAAACAGATACCGACACCAAAGAAGCCCGCCTGAAACACTACAAGTCGCCCTGCTGTCTGACAGGAACCATGGTGGATGGACTAATCGATTCGGTTTCTGTATGTAAACGGGTAAAGGGCGAACCCCAGCAAATTTTAGTTAATTGGAAGTTTTGAAGCAATTTTAACGATGTGTTTCCTGTGAAAAAAAGATTGTCGTTCCGGTCCAGCTCTGCGTCTTGTCGACAGGCTTTGTACAATTAACACCTCAAGTATCCGCAATCTGCAGCAACTTCCCGTCTCTCTTCCCGAATCAAATCAGGGAAAGTGACACATTGGAAAACTGTCCGGAGGTGTCCTGCAGCGATATAGGGGATGTATGCGATGAAGTCTGTGAGTCGTTCGAGGAAGAAAGACCGCAACGGCCTAGAAGACGTTAAAAAAATAGTGTCGCACGCGACACTATTTTTTTATCTTTAATTAGAGTAAAACTGTCATTCTTATTCGTTTGCAGCCTTGTATTTCTTCAGTGCGTCCGTCAGCTTCGGAATGATCACCTTAACGTCGCCTACGATGCCGATGTCGGCGACATCGAAGATCGGCGCGGTATCATTTTTGTTGATGGCGATAACGCATTCAGAACCTTCCATGCCGGCAACGTGCTGAATCGCTCCTGAAATACCGCAGGCAAGATACA
>JAVBVR010000088.1:0-21145 GCA_036677845.1 Anaerovoracaceae bacterium
GGAATCCTGGCCGGGTAATCCCTTTTTTTATCTATATTGATCAAAAAAACCGAAAAGCACCGGTGTTCCGGTGCTTTTCGTGCCTGAAATTTCAACGTTTTCAGACATATTGTGGCGGAGAATAGGGGGATCGAACCCCTGACCTCCGCAATGCGAACGCGGCGCGCTCCCGCGTTGTGCGTGAAGCAACCTCCGGCCCGTCATAATATTCATTTCCATGCAATTATCAGCAATGAAATTATGTGCGTTTAAAACCAGAATATCAAAAGAGTTTTTTGTTATTTTCATCTATTACATCCTTATTGGCAGGTATGATAAATATAAATGATAAGGATTAAGGTAAAATAAGTTTCCCTAATACAGCTCCGAGTATGAGGGTAATAATCCATCCGATAACTTGAAACAGCCAATTGCTTTGTGCGTACTCGAACAATCCTTGAGGGCTGACACCATATATTTGATGCCATTTCGAATTTGTCGTTAATGTGTTCTGGATAGCTCTTTCAAGTAGGTTTGCAAAAACATCAACTTTTCTAAGGGTAGATTGATGTAGCTTAATATACTCTTTCTGTTCAAAAGCTTCAGCTTCTTGGGCGCCATTTAGATAATCTTTGGGCTGGATATGGTTTAAATAAATTAGATTTTCCATTCTGGGATGCCCAACGTATGTTACTCCGTACTTATCTATAAATAAACGTGCAATATCAATTTTATTATTGTCTGTAATGATTTCTGGATGTCCACCTAAAACCTCAAACCTATGTTCGATTGCCTTAAAGCCAAAATTAATGTCGCGCATGTTCCAATGTATCCACTTATAACCTTTATGTATTTTACATATTCAATAACATATTTTTTATTCAGTTGCAAATATTCACTTTTGGTGTATAATAAATTTTGAGGGGTGAATTTATGGAAAGCAGGACAAAAGTTCTTTGGACTGAGAGAGCGGAATTTCCTAAAGGATGGAGCATTAAGAATCATTCACATGAATACTACCACTTGTTCTATATCATTGAAGGAGAGGGAGCTTTTCATATTGATGAAAAAAAATATGAGGCAAAACCAAATACTTGTTTTATAATCCCTCCAAATGTATTTCATGAGTTGGAAAAGGTGAAAGAAGATACTCTTGTTTCTTATGAAGTCAAATTTGTAATAAATGACGAAGAATTGGAGCAGAATTTAGACCTACAGAGTCCGGCGTTTACCGGTGATGCTTTTTTTAAAACTGTTATACCCATTATCGTAGGGAACGGTCGCTCCAAAAGTGCCTACTATATCAAAAATACAGATGCATTTTTATGCTCACTTCTGGTATATATATCAAATGCAGACACATCAGCGAGGGCACCAAATTCCGAATTGATTGACACAACAGGTTTTCATGAAATAACAATCAGAGTCATAGATTACATTGAGCAGTATTACATGGAGCACATTTATTTGGATGACATAGCTAATCATGTTGATTATAACCGCAACTATCTATGTTCTTTATTCAAAAAAAACACAGGTATTACGATTGTCGATTACCTGAACTATGTTCGAATTAGAAAGGCATGCGAGTATATATCATACAGCGATATTGATATCAGTCAGGTTTGCTATCGTGTTGGCTTCACAAATGCTAGTCATTTTAATCGGACTTTTAAAAAATTCGTGGGGATGCCACCTAGTGCATTTAGTAAATTATATCCTGTTGATATCGATGGAAATCCAAAAAAGAATACGCAGAGTACATCCGGTATCGAAAACCAGATTTTGACGGTTGCGGAGGCCTTGGGTACGCTGTATCATCCCAAAAATGCAGACAGATAAACACACGGACCATCATACCGTTGCATAATAAAGGAGCTGTACATCGGCAAAGAAATTGGGCTCTGTGTCAAATGTTGGGGTGGAGTCCAATTAAATAAGAAATATTAAGCTGAAGTAGTCAGAAAGATTACTTCAGTTTTTCTTTTGCAGCAAGGGGTAACATCGCGGACGGTCCTCGTTGCAGAGAATTTCACGGCTTAGCGCTTAGCTCATAGGGTTTGGGGTCGTAAATGCTGCTCATGGTTCCTGCAGTGTATTGCGGCAGGAACCATTGCACATATTTCTCACACCAAACCCTTCATTCGCTTCGCCTAAAATTCTTCCTGCTTCTGTGGATTGTCCGCTCAATCACCCCTCGCCACAGAAAACGATTAAATCATTGAATGCAGGATTCTTCTTCTAAACCTATTGAAATTAGGCATTCCATAGGCAATTCGTTTTATGACCTTTATCCGATTGTTGCAACCCTCTGTATACCCATTAGTAAGTCCGGTGTCAAATGCATTTAAAATTTCATTCTGCCACGAATTAAAAGTATTCATGCATCTGTCAAACTCCTTTACGCGAGCTGTACCAACCAGCAAATACCAGTTATAAAGTGACTTCCTGACTTCCTCTTTACTGCCAGATTTCATAAATCTGTAAAACTCATTTTTTAGATGATATGCCAGTGCCAGTGCCTTTGAAAGGGAAAGCATGAGACTCACTTCTTCAAGCTGATCTGGTGTCAGCTTTGACGGAGATTTAAGGAGGAGTTTTCGTGAACGTTTAAAATATTTTCTTCTGTTTGTTCCAAAATATTTCTGAACTCTTTTTCTTACACTCTCAAATGCCCAGGTTACCTGTCTTACAACATGATACTTATCGGCAACTATAGTGGCATCTGGAAAACATGCCTTCGCCATACTTTTAAAATTGCTACTCATATCCATTACCACATATCTGACATTGTTTCTGTCTTTGAATCGTGAGAAATACTGACACAAATCATCCTGCTTTCTTGATGGCAGAATATCTAACAACTTGTGATGCTTTGGATTTGTAAGTATGGTTTGAAACTTCTGACCACCACTGTTTCCTCTGAATTCATCAATCATTGACCTAGATTGAGACAAAAGTGAAAGCGTATGACCCCATAAACGGTTGGTAGTATGCTGATACCTAGGCAAAAAATCTATTTTTTCTTAAAACTTTTTGCCGCATTCAGGACATACATGCCTGCGTTTGCGAATATGGAAATTGTCTGAAGTCCATAGGCTGGAATGTCTTTAACCTTTTGAACTCTGTAGTCATGAACTTTAGAGGTATGGCATCCACATCGTGGACAGACATTAATACGCTGAGGCATATGAAGATATATATGTCTAGTATCGCCAATTTCTTCGACATTATCTAAAATTACATCTTTTAATCCAATCAATTTCTCTGTATAATCATTATTGAGCATAATACAATCTCCTTTCGGTGTAAGCGTCAAATAAGACACACATTGAAACGAAACCCAAATTATTGATTATGAATCAAAGAGGAAAAGAAGAGCAGCGGCAGCTGTGGATAGCCAGAATCTGTGATCTGGAGGAAAGCAGTCTGACACAGGAGGATTGGTGCAAGAATCACAACATTCCGTATAGTACGCTACGGTACTGGCTTAGCAAACTAAAAAAAGAAGCGGAAACAGAAAGCCGGGGAACAAACTGGCTGAAAGTCGATATGTCTACCGGCAATGAAGTCGCAACGGTACGCATTCCAGAGGCATCGAATACTATCGGCGGTATTAATATCCGGTTTGGAGAGTTCACCGTTGAGCTGCAGACCGGCTGCGATCCACAGCGAGCATTTGAAGTCCTGCGGATGCTGAAGGCATTATGACAATACGTAGATTTCCTGCCAAGACTGCTGTTTATCTTTCTTGCAGTCATATTGATATGCGAAAGTCGATTAATGGGCTGGCAGCTGTAGTTCAAGGAACCTTTTATCTAGATCCTTTTCAAGGCGCACTTTTCGTTTTCTGTAACAAAGACAAGAACAAAATCAAAGTCCTGCATTGGGACAAGGATGGATTTGCACTTTACTACAAGCGCCGGGAGCGTGGCCGGTTCTGCTGGCCAACACTTTCGGAACAAAGTGGTACTGTAGACGTCACGATGGATGACCTAAACCGGCTCCTTGATGGGCTTCTCATGGAGAAGTTCATTCCTCACAAAAAGTATACTCTACTATGAACAAGAATGCCTAAATTTCAATGATTTTATGGCATTCTTCTCTTGTTTTTGATGCCGTTTTATGGTATGATAAATATATGAAAAACGTTAAGATTTCAAGGGATTTAGCCTCCCTTTCAAGAGAAGAATTAGAACAGCAGGTGATGCAGCTTTCCTCAAAAGTGGACGAGCTGTCTTCCAAGCTCTCCTGGTATGAAGAGCAGTATCGTCTCTCAAGAGCGCAGCGTTTTGGTCCGTCAAGCGAGCAAACAGCGCCATTTGAGCAGATGAGTTTCTTCAATGAGGCAGAGTCGGAATCATCTGCTTTTGTCATATCAGAACCGGCGCTTGATGAATTCAAGGCTGTCGGTAAATCAAAGCTGAAGGGGCATAAGGACAAGATCACAAAGCCGCTTCCCACAGAGACCATTGAATATCGGCTGTCCACTGAAGATATGGCGTGTCCTCAGTGCGGAGAAATGCTCCATGAGATGAAAAAAGAAATCCGGAAAGAATTAAAAGTGATCCCGGCCCAGGTGATGGTAACCGAGCACGTGCGTTATGTATATGCTTGTAGGAGCTGTGAAAAGAACGAGATCACAACTCCGATCATATCAGCTCCGATGCCGAATCCGGCGATCAAAAATAGCCTTGCTTCACCGTCTATGCTGGCCCATATCATGACGAGAAAGTATGTGGAAGCGATTCCGCTCTACCGGCAGGAGCAGCAGTTCAAGCGGTTTGGAATCAACTTGAGTCGGCAGACTCTTGCGAATTGGGTGATTAAAGCATCGTCCTCATGGCTGGCACCTATCTATGAGGCCATGCATAAGGAGCTCCTCACAAAAGAGATCCTCCACGCAGACGAAACAGTTCTGGAAGTCCTGTGCGAACCCGGACGGGAAGCGAGCACCCAAAGCTATATGTGGCTTTATCGTACCGGCCAGGAAGAGACACCGATCGTCCTTTATGAGTACACCCAGGGACGTTCCGGAGACTATGCGAAGAAATTCCTCAAGGGATTCAAAGGATATATCCATACCGATATGCAGGTTATCACAAGCTAGTTGATAATCCGGATCAGGAAGCAGGAAGCATTACGCTGGTCGGCTGCTGGGCTCATGCCAGAAGGAAATATGACGAGGCGTTAAAAGCCCTGGGAGCAAAAGAGAGTTCCGCAGCAGTAACCATCCATCAGGGACTGGAATACTGCAACAAACTTTTTAAAATCGAGGAAGAGATCAGGGATAATTCCCCTGAAGAACGGATAAAACGCCGTCTGGAGAAAGCAAAGCCGCTTCTTGCGGAATATTTTGCATGGGCAGAAAAACATGAGCCAATTGTCCTTCCCAAGAGCAAGCTTGGCGAAGCCATTGGTTACAGTCTGAAGCAAAGAAAGTATCTGGAAAGCTTTCTAATTGACGGGCGGCTTGAAATCAGCAACAACCGCGCCGAGCGATCGATCAAACCTTTTGTGATCGGCAGAAAGAACTGGCTTTTCTCAAACACTCCCAAAGGAGCGGATGCCAGTGCAGTCATTTACAGCCTGATCGAAACAGCCAAGGAGAATGACCTGAACCCGTTCCCATACCTGCAATATCTATTCGAGCAGTTGCCAAACGTGGATACTCAAGATCCCGAGATTCTGAAGAAATATCTCCCTTGGTCGAAGGAACTGCCATCGATATGTAGAAATCTGCAGCAGTAGTTGATCATCAACAGCTGCCAACTAGCGGCAGTTATCGATAACTCACAGTCAAATATCATTAACTTACAAGCAGCTCCCGACGACTATCGGGAGCTGTTGTTATGTCAAGGTGTACATTATTTGACGCTTACCTTTCGGTTGGAATTCGACACTTTAATTGTAATCGAGATTGGACTTATGCTCAATTTTTTTGTATTAAAAAATGTTGAGAAAGCTGAAATAATATTTCAGCCACCCCAACATTTATTATAGAGCCAGAAATTGCTTTTGCCCATGCACAGCTCCTTTTGGGTATATTAAATGAATGTTGACCATTTAGCCGGGTTAGGGATTGTGGTCATGGACGCAGATGGAGTCTGCGCCGAACTCCAGCGTTTCTCCGGAACGATCACAACTTTTGCGGTTTCCAGGAAGTTTATCACTCTGTCAGCCAGGTTCTCCGCGTCTGATGGTATACTTTTACAAAAGCGCCAGCGTTATTGCCGGGATATATGTCGTTAAAAGCAGTGCTATGCATAACACTCCAACAAATAGAAATGCAGTTTTAAACATGCGATCCACCTTTACGCCTGAAATTGCAGATGCGACGAATAATGTTGTACCATATGGAGGTGTAACAAACCCAATGCCAAGATTCATCGCCATAATAACACCAAACTGTACAGGATCAACCCCTAGTTGAACCACTAATGGCAAAAATATAGGAGCTATAATTATTATCGCTGGTATAATATCAATTACCATACCAACAAGCAACAATATGACGTTAATCATAAGCAAGATAACAATTTTATTTGTAGTAATTCCGGTAATAGCATCTACTATCATATCAGGAATTCGTTCTACTGTTATAAACTTACACATTGCTCCCGAAAAACCCATTATAAAACTTGTTACACCATTCAGAATTGCGGTTTTATATAGTGCATCTGCCAGTTTCTTTAGCGTGAGTTGCTTATATACAAACGCACCTATTATTATCGAGTAAACAACAGCAACTACCGCTGATTCTGTAGGTGTGAACACTCCGGTGTATATTCCGCCCAATATTATTACCGGTGCGAGCAATGCCCAAATACCATTTTTTAAAGATAGTGCTATATTTTTAATAGATGGCCTTGTATCACTGCCTCCATAATGATTTTTTTTCGATATAATAAAACATGTAATCATTAGCGCCAATGCCATCAACAATCCCGGGATTATTCCGGCAATGAATAAATCCCCGATGCTAGTACTGGTTACAACCCCATATATGACAAAGGGGATGCTTGGAGGGATTATTATTCCGATCGATCCTGCTGCTGCTAATAACGTACTACTAAAAACACGATCATATTTTTTTTCTTCCATTGAAGGGATTAGAAGCGAACCCACAGCTGATGTTGTAGCATTTCCTGATCCGGTAATAGCTCCAAAAAAGGTACTTGTCAGTATTGCAACTATCCCTAAGCCGCCTGTTACAAAGCCTACAATAGCGTCTGCAATATCTACAAGACGTTTTGCAATGCCTCCCTCGCTCATTATTACTCCAGCAAATATAAAAAAGGGAACTGCAAGCAATACAAACGAATTTAAACCTGTAAAGGCATTTTGTGGAACAATTGAAACAGATATATCTGAGAAGAAAACAAATGTGACAACAGAAGAAAAACCTATTGCATATCCAATTGGCATTCCGATAAATATCATTAACATCATCACGCCAAACATCGCTATCATGCCAGTCATGCTGATTCTCCTCCTTTCACCATATCATGGATGTTTGTGTAAATTATACCTATTAACCTGGCACATACTAACGCTGAGCTAATAGGTAAGCAAAGGTAAATAATCCATATAGGGATACCGGTCGCCGCAGCAATAACTGCCGAATTCATCTGTGTAGTGATGAGCTCGGTTCCATAAATCAATATGATTAAACTTGTAAACATCCACGCTATATTTCCTACAAGTTCCATGAATTTCTGTGCGTGTATAAAGCCTTTCTTTTTCAGAACATCCAATACATTTGTAATCTGAATGTGCTCATGATTCACCATTCCTGCACTAACGCCTATCCATGAAATCCACACGAAAATAAACTTACCTATTTCTTCCGACCAAAACAACGAATTGCCAAATACATATCTCGTTATAACTTGCGCAAAAATTATAACAACCATCAGTGCCACCATTATTATTAGAAACCATTTTTCAATGTTGTTATATACATTTATGTATTTCCTTAATGTATTCATGCAGCCCTCCTTCTACAATATTAGAAAAGCCAGCGACTCATCTAAGATTGACACTGGCTTTACGAGACGTCAGTTAGAGCCCTAATAATTCATAAATCTTTTTATCTACTTTATTACTATACTCATCATATACACTCTTGCTCGCATCCTTGAACGTCTTAACATCTGACTTGGAAAGTTCCGTTTTTTCAACACCTGCCTGGTCAAGCACATCAAATGATTCTTTTTCTGCATCTTGAATAAGGCTTCTTTCTTCTTCCTTGTATGCCTTTTTACTTGCATCGAGAATAATCTGTTGTTGTTCTTCAGTCAACGAATTAAAGAAATCTTCATTAATTACGCTAACAAGAACCATGGCTTTATGATTGCTTATTGTATAATATTTGCCTAATTCCTGGAATTTATTACTTACCATAGCAAGCGGAGATGTATCAACGCCATCAATCGTACCTTGCTGAAGCGCAGTATACACTTCACTCATTCCCATAGGCGTAGCAGTCGATCCCCATGCATTATAAATAGTAGTATTCATCCGGCTGTCCATAGTTCTAATTTTAAGCCCGTCCATATCAGAAATAGTCGTTATGGGTTTTTTAACATTGAGAATAATATTAAAGGATCCATCTGCGAAATCGAGGCATTTTATCTGTGATTTTTCAGTCAGACCATCACTGAGAAGTTCACCATATTCACCATCAACCATGTTATACATAGTTTGCCTATCTTCAAATACATACGGTAAGTCTATAGAGTACCAGTTTGGGTCATATGCTGCCATATACGCTGCTGATATTGTTCCCATTTCAAGATTTCCCATATTTACGGATTCAGCAATCTCTTTTTCGTCTCCCATTGAGGAATCACTGTAATATTCAACCTGCATTGTTCCGCCCGAATTTTCTTCTACTTCCTTCTCGAAGATTTCCGTAGCTTTTGAAATTGGAACGTCCTTAGTTTCATCTGAAGCCAGCCTAATTGTGATAGTGTCTCCAGAAGCGGTCTCTTCTGAAGAGTCCTCACTACATCCAGTAAAAACAAGCATACTACTTGCCAAACACAGAGCAGTTATCATAGCCAATAATACTTTCTTTTTCATGATTTTCTTCCTCCCGTAATTCATTATAACATTTTTGCCAGGCCCTGAATCTGCATTTCTGGGCGGGAAACAGGGTTGGCTGCATTAACGTCCTTTATCGCGATATTAAAGAACTATTGGTACGGTCCTAATTATATCCTATTTTCACATACGTGTAAATAGGCCTGTGGTAAAAATTTTCAGAAAACGAATTATTTTCAGTTATATCCGGCATTTATGCTATTATTAAATAAAAATTACAGCATATTTTCATTTTTTCGCTTGAAAGGATTATCGCGACGTGATATCATCAACTTGCAAATATTCATATTTTCAAAAAAATTCAAAAAGGTTTTCAAAGCTTAGAGAAAGCTCGAAGAAGGAGAAATGAAGAAAAGAAAGGATGTGGATGTAAATGATGGATACACAGACTGATCGTCTTCGCAGCCTGGCAGCGGATATACGTGTGAATGCCCTGTATTGCATGGCTGGAGCAGGAGGTGGACATGTAGGGGGCGCAATGTCTATATGCGATGTTTTAGCAGTCCTTTATGGAGAAGCTATGCGCTATGATCCAAAGAACCCTTGCTGGGAGGAAAGGGATCGAATAGTGGTTTCCAAAGGACACAGCGGTCCTGCTGTATATGCAGCACTGGCCTTGGAGGGATTTTTTCCAATGGACTGGCTGGAGACACTCAACCAAGGAGGTACGGATCTACCTAGCCACTGTGATCGTATTAAGACTCCCGGTATTGATATGTCTACTGGATCTTTGGGACAAGGAATTTCTGTTGCCTGCGGCATGGCTGCAGCACTTCGGAAAAAGAAAAGTTCATCCAGAGTATATGCCATCGTAGGCGACGGCGAACTACAGGAAGGGCAAGTTTGGGAGGCATTCCAGTTCATTGGTCATCAGAAACTGGAAAACTTGACAGTTTACATAGACTATAACAAACGCCAGTTAGATGGTTTATTAGAAGAAGTATGCGAGCCGTTTGATTTGCAGGAAAAAATATCGGCATTTGGCCTGCCGTGTGTAACGGTAACAGGTTATGATGTAGAACAAGTCTTGAAGGCTACAGAGGAAAGCATGGTAGTGGGCGGCCCACGAGTAATTATTTTAGACACATTAAAGGGTATTGGCTGCCCATTTGCTGAGCAAAGCGAGGCTAATCACCATATGAGTTTTACGAGGGTTGATGCTGAAGAAGCTGAAAAAGAGATTCGCCGTAGATGTTCTTTAGGGATGGTTGGGAAGGAGGATTTATATGATTGAAGTATTAAAAGGTAATGACTATTTATCTCTAAGCGATGTGGCTATGCGTGATGCGTACGCCAAGACTCTATTAGAGCTGGGAGCTGAAGATGATCGCATCATGGTTCTGGATGTGGATTGTAGCCGTTCCATGGGTTCTGGAGTTTTTCGAGATACTTACCCGGGTCAGTACATTAATCTGGGAATCCAAGAAGCTAATGCTGTGGGTGTTTCCGCAGGATTGTCTGCTGAAGGGATGATTCCATTTCTTAATGCATTCGGCGTATTTGCTACGCGTCGCGCTTTTGACCAGATATTCCTTTCCTGCGGATATGCACGCCTGAATGTAAAGATTATCGGCTGGGATGCAGGTGTCGGAGCTGAAACGAACGGTGGTACTCATATGCCTTTCGAAGATATAGGTATCATGCGAAGCATTCCTGAAATGACCGTAGTCGAGCCCGCGGATCCGGTAGCATTCGAAGTGATTCTACGTGAGGCGGCACACTTGCAGGGCAATGTATATATTCGGTGTATGCGAAAGCAGACAGCCAGTGTATATTTGCCCGGAAGTACATTCCGACTTGGAAAGGCTAACCTTTTGAGACAAGGCAATGACGTTACGATTATTGCATATGGTCTGATGGTAGCAGAAGCGCTCAAAGCAGCAGATATATTAGAACAAAAAGGCATAAGCACTCGTGTTCTGGATATGCACACCATAAAACCAATAGATGAGAAGGCAGTTCTCACCTGTGCGAAAGAAACCGGAGCATTGGTTGTTGCAGAAAATCATCGTAGTATGAACGGACTTTTCAGTGCCGTAACAGACTGCCTTGCTGCAGCATATCCATGCCTTGTTGAAGCTGTAGGCGTTGGCGATGTATTCGGAGAAGTTGGTAAAAAGAACTATTTAATGCAGCGATTTGGACTTCGAGCAGAAGATATTGTAGAAAAGGCCTTACGAGCTGTCGAAAGAAAGAGGTAAACATATGTATACTAAAAAAGAAATGATTCAACGTGCAAAAAAAGTGATGCCAGGCGGTGTCAATTCATCTATCCGTAATTTAGAACCTTTTATGATGTGGAAAGGTGGTAAAGGCGCATATCTTTGGGATTGGGACGATAAGCAATATATTGACTACAATGCATGTTGGGGTCCTTATATCCTAGGCTATAACCATCCGGTCGTTGTCGAAGCTGTGAAAAAAGCCATTGAACGACTGGGTCAGTACGGAATCGGCGTTACTGACTTGGAAATAGAACTTGCTGAGCGTGTCTGCAGGATGGTTCCAAGCGCCGATAAAGTTCTGGTATGTAGCTCCGGATCCGAAGCTACATACCATGCAATACGAGCCGCTAGAGCGATTACCGGCCGTCCCAAGGTAATAAAGTTTCAGGGTTGTTTCCACGGCTGGCACGATTATGTACTTAGAAATTGCTATACTCCGGTAGACCAACTGTACAAACGTAATCCGAACTCCGCGGGTATGCTGGATGCAGCAATTGATTCTACTTTGATTTGCCGATTGAACGATTTGCAAAATGTAGAAGATACCATTAAGGCTAATAAGAATTCTGTCGCGGCTCTTATCGTTGAGCCTATTGCTCACAACCTTGGTTGTGTTAGGCTTTCTGATGAATTTATGCAGGGATTGCGCAAGCTATGTGATGAGCATGGTATCATCTTGATTTTTGATGAAATCATTACCGGTTTTCGTGTAGGTTTGGGTGGATATCAAGAAATCTGCGGTGTTACTCCGGATCTGACTACATTGGGCAAAGCTCTAGGTAGTGGATACCCTATTGCGATTCTCGCCGGTCGCGAAGAGATTATGGATCGCTTCAGTACACATCCGGACGGAGATGTAAGTTTCCAGGGAACTAATAATGCACATCCTTCCGGAGTTGCAGCAGCCATAGCTACCATTGATTTTTTGGAACATGAGCCAGTTTATGATCATATATTCAAACTTGGAGATTATTTCCGCACAAATCTGCAGGAGATTTTTAATCGCTACGACCAAGATGTTACAGTTATAGGGTATGGTTCCATTTTTGTGCCTATTTGGGCAAATGGTCCATTTAATAACCATGAGGACATTCTTCGAGGGGATGCAGATAAGTCAATTGCATTCCGTAAAGCTATGATCGAGCGCGGTCATTATATTGCTCCGGCAGAGCCTAAGAGATTAGTTATTTCCTATGCTCATACAAAAGACGATGTGGATAGTACGCTGGAAGCAATGGAAAGTGTCGTCAAATCAAGCTGTAAATAATTAGAGCAAATAGATAATCGCTATTTTTGCCCATTAGCCAGACTTCATTTCACCGACTATGATGACATATTTGGTGAAATGTTTGGTTAGTCATATCAATATGGTTTTTCTTTCATCCGGGCGAAATGCTAAAGTGAAGAGCAATTAATAAGATAGGAACAAGAGCATTGATCGAGGGAATCCTGGCTGGATAATCTCTCTTTCTTATCTATTTTGATCAAAAAAAATGAAAGCATCGGTGTTTCGATGCTTTTCATGCCTGAAATTTCAACGTTTTCAGACAAAATGTGGTGGAGAATAGGGGGATCGAACCCCTGACCTCGTGATTGCGAACCACGCGCTCTCCCAGCTGAGCTAATTCCCCATATTTTACGTTATTTCCATTTTTTGTTATTTGCTTTCCCTGGTTGCAGGTTGCTTTGCGCACAACTCGCTCTCCCAGCTGCGCTAATTCCCCAAGCATTATTATATTTTTAGGGTTTTCATAGAATGTGAGAATGCTTGCAGTAGCCTGCAATGATGAAATTATACTACTTTGGCTTAAAAACTTCAATCCAAAAAATGGAATAATAACAAAATATCTTAAAAGGAGCATACACGGTACCGGGATTTGCAATCAATTATCTCCTCTATTCTTTTGATAATTGTTGATATTTCTATAGGCCGGTGTTAATATTTAATTTGTTGTAAATAAATGGATTCTAAAATTTATACCGTTGTTTTAATTGAAATCCAGCCATCAGACCAGCAACAAGAGAAGCCTGACAAAGATGTGCCAAATTAGGTCTTAAACCCGAAAGATTAAATTATAAATATCTGACGGATATGGAGTTGGAACAAAAACTTAAAAAAACTCCAATTTGATTAAAATTGTGGAGCCATACATAAAACACCTGTCTATGAGGCTTTCCGGAATCCCCCATATAGTTGCACTGGCTGAAAAGGACGGATGGATTATCGATATAAGAGGATCGAAAGAAGAATTTGGCGGGAGAGAAGCCGGCATATGCATTGGTTCAAGCTGGTCTGAAACAAATATTGGAAATAATGGCTGTGGGACTGCTATTGTATTGGGCGAACCAGTCTTTATATACGGGAAAGAACATTTTGGAACAGCATATGGTTCATGTGCCTGCCTAGGAGTTCCAATACGAAAAACCCGTTGTCAGTCATTCGGGGTTTGGGTGAGCTAGGTAAATTAACGGCTGATAATCTAGAACAAACCGGGTACTTTGATAAGGTAATCAAACAAGCGGACAAAATGAACAACATGGTTCTGGAGCTTCTAAACATCTTCAAACCTGAAGATCATGTTGTAAAAAGTGTTGTTCCAATAATAGAAGATGTTTTAAACACTTACGAACACACATGTAAATTGAAAAGTATCGCTTTATCCTTATTAATGAACGGAGATGCCGTTATTATGGTTAGTGAGAAGCTTTTTAAGCGGGCACTTGAGAATATAATAATGAATTCTATTCAAAACATTAAAGAAAACGGGTTCATCAAAGTTATGACACAATTGTCCGGTGGTAGCATTGAAATAATTATCGAGGACAATGCGGGCGGGATACCGGAAGATATCAGGGACAACCTGTTTGAACCGTTTTTATTTCGAAGAAACGGTGGTACCGGGCTGGGCTTGTTTATGGCATATCATACCATTGTAAATACCCACAAGGGAAAGATCTGGTTTGAAACAAATACAGGCCGAGGTACTGCTTTTTTCATCTCATTACCTGTATTGGAGGCACACTGAATAGGCTTATGCACATACAATACAAAAGCAAGCATAAACTGCTTGCTTTTGTATTGACCGAAAGGGGTTTTGACAATAACCATTCGCTCCGTTTATCGTCCGCTAATGCCATGGTTTGATGCCATCGCAATGTCCTTGCTTATTTTGCAGCCAGTTCCTGTTTACGGGATAATGACTTGTAGGACTGCAGGATCAGTATAATAGCCAGGATAACCAAAATGACAGCGATCACAACAAGCAAATAATTGCCGGTTGCAAGATTACTCATGATCAGCAGAACCAATGCGGTAATAGTAATGAAGAACATGATAACCATGGGAATCACAACCATCTTGTTTGATTTGCCGAGATGCTTCAGATAGGCCGCTACAGCAAGTAGTGCAAAGGCTGCGAGAAGCTGGTTGGAAGCTCCGAAGATCGGCCATACTTTTGTGTATCCCATAAATCCAAGAAGTCCTCCGCATCCAACAGTAACAAGCGTGGCAAAATACTTATTCGCTGCAATAGAAGGTTTCCCTTCCGCTCCGGAGAAAAACTCTTCCAAAAGAAATCTGCCAAGACGTGCTGTGGTATCCAGCGTCGTCAAGGCAAAAGCTGAAATGGCCAAAGCCACAAAGGAACTCCCGACGGCAAAGTTTATTCCGAAGGATGTCATAAAGGTTCCAATCCCATTGGCAAAGATATTGATAGGTGTTCCAAGTTCCGCCGCCTTATCGGCCGTGATAAATGCCACCGAAATAAGTGCAGTGGTAGCCAGAACACCTTCGATCAGCATGGATCCGTATCCGATTTTTCTCGCATCTTTCTCGTTTTCAATCTGCTTGGAGGTCGTTCCCGAGGATACCAGAGAATGGAAGCCGGATATGGCACCGCAGGCAACGATGACAAACAGCATCGGGAATAAATATTGCTGATTGACCACAAAGCCGGTAAAAGCCGGTATTTCGAAGGTTGGCCTGTAGAGCAGCAGCCCCAGAACAGCACCCAGTATTAAAGCGTACAATAAAAATGAATTCAGATAGTCTCTTGGCTGTAAAAGAATCCAGACCGGCGTTACGGCAGCAACCAGGATGTAAACCATCATGATGATCATCCAGGCTTCCTTTGACAGCATAATCGGGAACATATTACCGATCCAGATCCCTGCAAACAGCAGTACAACACCAACGACTGTCGCCGCTCCTAATGGAACTCCTTTTTTATTCGTCACAAAACCAAAGAGCACCGCCAGAACAATAAAGAAAACAGATGTGGTAGCAACTGCTCCGTTGCTCGCAAAAGTAGCAGCAACAATATTATTGAAAGCTGCGATAACAAGAATAAGTGCAAGCCATGCAAAGGCGATAAACAGCTTCTTACCGGAATCACCAATGTTTTTGTTGATGATTTCACCGATGGATTTGCCGTCGTGCCTGATGGAAGAAAAGAGAGATCCGAAGTCATGAACTCCGCCAACGAATATGCTTCCGATGACGATCCAGAGCATGACAGGCACCCAGCCGAAAAATGCTGCGCTGATGGGACCCACAATCGGTCCCGCTCCGGCGATGGATGCAAAGTGATGGCCTAATACGACATAATACTTTGTGGGAACGTAGTCAACTCCGTCATTGATTTTTTTCGACGGAGCAACGTTGGAAGGATCGATCCCCCATTTCTTTGCCAGCCACGCACCGTAGGTTGCATAAGCCACAATAAAAATGACAATAACCAGAATAATAAGTAGTAATCCGTTCATAGCTTTCCTCCTTTAATGATGGATTGAGAAAAGCGCATAATAATATGCTTTTCCCTGATGGTTTATGTATAACAAACAGTCAGCCCTGGGGCGAATTCTGTTTTGGTCAATGATGCACTCAAACCATTCAGCCAAAGCAACGCTTAAAAAGAGTCTGCACTGATAAAACCGTAGACCTTCTTTACCTTATCACCCTCCTTGCTGCAATAGATTTTTTCATGACTCAAGTCAACCAGGATAAACCGTATTTTGGCCCAGCCATTCAAATTCAATAAAAAGGACTTTCCATAACGATATTTTTCTATTTTTTTTACCAGAGAAGCATCTGAAATTTCATCTGTCATAACAATACAGGTAATAATGGTGGACATGTGTTCCCAGGTGGGCTTTACCAGGGTTGATACAGAGGCTTCAAGTTGAGAAGCCAATTCTTTGAAATGATCAATTCCTATGCTGCTTAAGTATGTGAACAGGCAAATTTCATTGTTTTCAATTGCGTCAAGCACGATTTTTTTAGAACCGAAATACCGTTCATTCCGCTCTTTGTATATGGCGGCATAAGAAAAGCTCAAATCGCCGACCCTGTAATGTTCAACCACATTGAAATTTCTATAAAATCTGCGCAATACAATTTGGATATATTCCTCGTATTTCATGAAGGGTCCTTTCGTGCTACCAGGAGAACGGCAATCTAGAATCGCAAAAATTTAACACTTAATATAAGTGCATAAGTTTTTCTATTATAACAATCGGAAAGTACTATATCACTGAAGGTACGCAGAGGAGGTGATCACAGGAAGATTATTCCGGTTGAAAAGCAATGCAATTGGTGGGCGATATTGGATTCGAACCAACGACTTCCACCTTGTGACGATGGCACTCTAGCCGACTGAGTTAATCGCCCACACCAATTTAAACTTTGTAAAACAACTACGGTTTGGTAATATTATCCTCCTTTTAGAATTCTCTGTCAATACGCAACTTTCTGTATGACCATTTTTTGTAATTTCTTTGTAATCGGAATCTTATTGACAGATTCGACGCCGCGGGTATAATATAACTATGATATCAATTTGATATCATGATGGTCAAAATAGAAAGGGGTTTTTGAATATGGCTGAATTATCAACACCTAATGAGAAAAAATTGCACTATGAGGAAATTACTCCGAAATCCGCTAACGGCATGGTAATGCTGCTTCTTAACATCCTGCTCATGCTTGCGACCGCGGCGGGAGGCGTTTTGGGTATCGTAAGCGCCAGCATTATGCTGATTGTAGTCTGTTCCCTGTATTTCTTCATCATTGGCCCGATCCTCTTCGCAGGATTGAAAATACTGAAGCCAAATGAAGCACTCGTACTTACCTTATTCGGAAAATATCACGGAACATTAAAGGGAGAAGGCTTCTTCTTTGTAAATCCTTTCGTTTCCGCTTTCCATCCGGCTGCAGAGCCGGCTCAGTCTGGAGCTGCTGTCACAGAAGCGGCCGCAGCGGGAGCAGGCAAGGGCACAATATCGGGCATAAAAAAACAGAGTAGAGTCATGTCCCTGAAAACCATGACGCTGCACAATGAAAAGCAAAAGATCAACGATGAGCTGGGGAATCCTATCATAATTGGAATCGTTGTGATCTGGAAGGTTGTGAACACCGCAAAGGCCGCCTTTAATGTAGATAATTATACGGAGTATCTTTCCATCCAGTGTGATTCCGCGCTCCGGAACATCGTGCGGTTATATCCCTACGATTCATCCAATGAGGATCAGGAAAAATCTCTCAGAGGCAGCAGTCAGGAGGTGGCGGACAGGCTGAAGGTGGAGATCCAGAAGGCTGTTGATATTGCCGGACTCGAAATCATTGAGGCGAGGATCACCCACCTGGCTTACGCTCCGGAAATCGCTGCCGCGATGCTCCAGAGGCAGCAGGCGTCGGCAATTATTGCCGCAAGACAAATGATTGTGGAAGGTGCCGTCGGCATGGTGGAAATGGCGCTGGATAAGCTGAGCCAAAAGGAAATTGTCGATCTCGACGAAGAAAGAAAGGCTGCTATGGTCAGCAACCTGCTCGTCGTACTCTGCGGAAACAAGGAAGCACAGCCCATTGTAAACAGCGGTTCCATTTACTAGAGTTCAGGAAAAGGCGGGATGTTGATAGATGGATAACAAGGAAAAAGACAAAAAACAACTGTTGCTGCGATTGTCACCGTCCCTTTGGAAGGAACTCGCTTCCTGGGCCGAAGATGATTTCCGTTCTATCAACGGCCAGATTGAATACCTTCTGACGGAATGTGTCAGGCAGCGTAAGAAAACAAAAAAGTCCGGTGAAGAATAATATAAGATTCACATAAGCCCGCCGTTAATCTGCTTTGCAGATTTGGCGGGCTTTCTATTTCAGCACCTTTTCAATTCCAATGGAAATACATACCGTTTCACCACAATAAAGGCTATGATTTTCCATCATATGCGCCGGTTTCGGCAGGTGGAAGACGATAGTGCAGTCCGCCCGGATCGTATCTTCATCGGCCTCACCCGTGTTACCGTTCAACCCGCTGGGAATATCCAGCGCATAGACAGCTGCCTTTGCGCGGTTGATCATTCTGGCAAGCTGCCTGACCGGATCCCTCAGTTTGCCGTGGAATCCCGTGCCGTAAATCGCATCGATGATCAGGTCCGCCTGTTCCGTAATCGTTTCAATATCGCTCATCCCTCCCGGTTCAATTTGCGTGAGAGACATGGTTCTGCAAATCTGTCTGTTTTTTACGGCATCCTCTGTCTTAGGCTCACCTTCCGCCAATATCAACCGGACCGTTGCTCCCGCCTCCGTCAGCTTTCTGGCAGTGACAAAGCCGTCCCCTCCGTTGTTCCCTTTCCCGCAGCAAACGAGGACGGTTTTTCCCGCAACGGACTCTCTGGACAAAATATATTCGGCTGCGCCGGTTCCCGCGTTTTCCATCATCTGATAATAGGAAAGTCCCGCTTCATCCGCCCTCCGTTCGATTTCCTTCATCTCCGCCGATGAAACCGCAGATCCGCAGGGAAAATCATGAACGCTGTTTTTTTTCATAGAAACCCTCCGATTCTATAAAGTTAATCCAAAACTTACCGATGTATTGTTTATGGAATTATATCATATTCCATAGTGTTACCGTTATATTCCGTGATATAATTTTTATAAGCTGCTAAGATTGAGGAGGCTCCTGTGAAGAAATTTCATCCCGATCTCATTCGGCATATTCTGATTGCTGCCGTCATCTGTATTGCTTTCCTGGTTTGGCTCCGCGCATCAAGCCCGGACTATCCACGTGCAGAAAACGGAATACTTGACTTGACCGGTTATGATTTGGAATCCGAAAGCAGAATGTCGCTCTCCGGTGATTGGGAATTCTATTGGGATGAGTTTCTGACGTATGAAGATTTCAGCGGAAGCATAGCTCCCGAGCCGTCCATTGTAATCGTTCCTCAAAATTGGAACAGCTACCGGATCAAGGAAAAGAACCTGCCCGGCTTCGGCCATTCCACCTATCGCCTTACGGTTAAAGTTCAGGATCCGGATACCGTTCTCGGTCTCCGCGTCGGTTTGATTTCAAGTGCCTACGAGCTGTATGTCAACGACAAGCTCCTGGCTCAAAACGGAAGGATCAGCGATTCACCGGCCGGGTACGCACCGGGATACCGTCCGGCAACCGCACACTTTGTACCCCCTTCCGATGAATTTGATGTAATCCTTCATGTATCAAATTATACGTATGCCCGCGGCGGTATCCGGTTCGATATCGACTTCGGGACTGAGGAACAAATACACCGGTATGAATCGTATCTGGCATACAGAGACGGGATCATCATCGGAATTCTGAGCATCATGGCAATCTGCTTCTTCTGTTACTACTATATGTTCCGGGAAGACAAAAAAAATCTGAGCTTTGTGCTGATGTGCCTGATTCTTATCGTTCGAACCAGCCTCTTTGGAGATTGTCTGATTGTACAGCTTTTTCCCGGGATACCATATGGACTGCTGGCATGGCTTGCTTACCTCACTCTGATATGGTTTCCCGTTCTTCTGTATTATGTGATTGTTCTCTTTGTCAACGAAGAGAGCCGGAAGAAATTATGCAAGCTGTTTGTGATCTATGCGCTTCTGGCAACCGGAGCGACTGCACTGACGCCGATTGCCCTGTACAGCCGCTTATTTCCACTCATTTTCGCTGCATCTGCCGGGGCCTTTATTGCCGCTATGGTCACTGCATTCCTCGCCCATAGAAAAAGAGCACCCGGCGCCAATATCGTCTTCACAGGAGGTTTTGTCGTCGTGGTTGCAGGGCTTCACGATTTGCTGCATCAGGCAAATCTGATCCGCTCGGTGCTTAAGGAGCTGACCCCCATCGGTTTGATCCTTTTCATGCTGTTGTTTTTCATTTTAATGGCGGACAGGTTTTCAAAAACCTACCATCAGGTACAGTCTCTGTCTGAAGAATTGGCCGGGAAGCTCAAGCTGGAAAAGGATCTGACGGAAAGGCTCTATGCATTGGGCAATCTGAAAGACGAGCTTATGGACAGCACATCTAATGAACTGCATACATCACTCAACGGAATCATTCATATCATTCAGTCTCTGCTTCAGGGAATCGGCGGCCGGATTAACGGGATTCAAAGGCAGAATCTGGAAACTGTGCTGAGTTCCTCACGAAAGCTTCATGTCATGGTTAACGAGCTGCTGGATATTTCGATGCTGCGCAACGGAGGTATTCCGATCAATTCAGGACCGATCGATATTCAAGCTCTGACCAGCAACCTGCTGGCCGTCTTTCAACATTTGAAAAAGAATGATTTTGTAACAATATTCAATGCAATTTCCCTTGATTTTCCCAGAATTTCAGCGGATGAGGCCAGGCTGCGTCAGATCCTCGGGAACATCCTGGAAGCTTCACTGAAACGAACGAAGTCAGGAACGATTATCATCAGCGCATCCCATGACGGAGAATGGGCACGAATCTGTATCGAAGACACCTGCACCTGCATTGAACCGAAAAAGCTGGAATGTTTATTCGATGCCTTTGAGCAGGTGAACGGGACGC
>JAVBVR010000089.1:0-27881 GCA_036677845.1 Anaerovoracaceae bacterium
CTGGGCAGATTCCAGCTGTCGGGAATTCCTCCTGCACCCCGCGGAATACCTCAGATCGAAGTCACCTTTGATATTGATGCCAATGGTATTGTCAATGTAAGTGCAAAAGATCTCGGCACAGGCAAGGAACAGAGAATCACCATTACTTCATCAACAAAGCTTTCCGATGATGAAATCAAGCAGAAGATCAAGGAAGCGGAGCAGTATGCGGAAGAAGACAAGAAAAAGAAGGAAGAGGTGGAGATCAGAAATAAAGGGGAAACTCTCGTTTATGAGACGGAAAAATCAATAAAAGAAATTGAAGCCAGCCTGAGCGAGGACGAAAAGGCCAGGATCAACGGCGCAAAGGATGCATTATCCAAGGCATTGGAAGGAAACAACATTCAGGAAATCAAGGAAAAGACGGAAGCACTGACGGAGGAATTCCATACGATTTCCGCAAAGATGTACCAGCAGGCTCAGCAGACTCAGGGCGGAGCGGGAGGCTTTGATCCGAACATGGGTGACATGGGAGGAAGTACGGGTGAGGGAACATCCCAGCCGGAGCCGGACAATGTTGTAGACGCGGATTACGAAGTAGTTGACGAGGATAAAAAATAACGAGGCGTTTCAAGCCTTTGCCTCGTTGAGAAGCACAGACGTCAGAAAATTTTCTACACTGGAAAATTTCTGTGGATGCGTAATAAAAGTAAAGTTTTGCGGTACGCTCCAAACGGAGTGTGCCGCAAAAACTGTTAGAAGTAAAAACCACATAATTCCAGGCTGCATTTGCTTTGCAAATGCGGAGAAGTGTTAATTAATTCGGAAACTAGTAGGAGAGGGTTACAGAGATGGCAGAAAAAAGAGATTTTTATGAGGTCCTTGGTCTGAAAAAGGGAGCGACCGAAGATGAAATTAAGAAGGCTTTTCGAAAAAAAGCCATGGAATATCATCCGGACCGTAACCCGGGAGACAAGGCCGCAGAAGAGAAGTTTAAAGAAGTCAACGAAGCTTACAGTATACTTTCTGACCCTCAGAAAAAGGATAAGTACGATCGGTTCGGCCATGCGGGAGTAGACCCCAGTGCCGGATTCGGCGGCGGCGGATTCGGCGGCGGTTTTGGCGGCGGGTTTGAAGATATTTTCGGCGATCTGTTCGGAGGAATGTTTGGCGGAGGCTTCGGCCAGACGGGTACAAGAAGAAGAAACGGACCGAAAAAGGGCCAGGATCTGCAGAAAAATATCAGCATCACCTTTGAAGAAGCAGCCTTCGGTGCTAAAAAACAAATACAAATCAACAAGCATGTGACTTGCGAAAACTGTCATGGCAGCGGTGCGGAAAAGGGCTCAGATAAAGTTTCCTGCTCGAAATGCGGCGGAAGCGGAGAAATCCGGACCACTCAAAGGACTCCCTTCGGCCAGTTTACCAATGTTCAGCCCTGTGATAAATGCGGAGGTACCGGTGAAGTAAACGAAAACCCCTGCCATGGATGCAGCGGCACCGGTAAAATCAGAAAGACCGTAACAATTTCCGTTGATATTCCCGCCGGAGTTGACAATGATTCTGTCATCTCTATCAAAGGACAGGGAGAACCGGGCACAAACGGAGGTCCGAACGGAGATCTTTATGTGGTCATATCGGTTCAGCCTCACCAGCTGTTTACCAGAAGAGGAATCGACTTATGGCTTGAAATGCCCATTACCTTCAGTCAGGCAGCACTGGGAGACGATCTTGTTGTGCCTACTTTAAAAGAAAAAGTCTCCTATAAGATCCCTGCAGGCACTCAGCCGGAAACGGTTTTCCGCCTTAAAGGCAAGGGAATCAAATCCCTGAGAACATCGAAGGTTGGGGACCTTTATGTCAAGGTTATCCTGGAAGTGCCGACAAAGCTGACGGGAGAACAGAAAAAATTGATCAGCAAGCTTGGCGAATCTCTGAACACGGAAGGATATTCCAAGAAGAAAAAGTTCGCGGATGCCATGAAAGAGATTTTTAAATCATAATAGTCGCAACGAGAGGAAATATTCCAGAATTGGAAATTTTCTGTGGAGGCGTGATCGTGCAATATAAAGAGATTAAAATCTATACAACACAAGAGGGTATCGACCCGCTGACCATTATTCTTACGGATATGGGGATAGCGGGTTTTGCTGTTGAGGACGCCCGGGACTACCAGGATTTGTTGAATCGAAAGAATTCCTATGACTGGGACTATATTGATGATAGCCTGATGGCGCTGGAGCATGTTCCGGTTAATATCACCTTTTATCTGGAGGATACGGCTGATAGCAGGCGGATAATTGAGCTTTTAACGGAGACCCTTGACTTGCTGAGAGGGAATGCCTCGTTGGAGGAAAGGAAATCTTACGGCACTATTGATTTCGGAACCTTGGAGATGATCATCCGGACTGTTGACGACTCCCAGTGGAAGGATAACTGGAAAGAATATTTTAAACCGGCAGCAATCACCAATCGCATTGTGATTAAACCCACCTGGGAAGAATATGTGCAGAAAAATGATGAACTGGTCATCGAACTGGATCCTGGAATGGCCTTCGGAACCGGAACTCATCCGACCACGACGCTGTGTGTGAGACTATTGGAGCGGTATCTTGAAGCAGAAAAGGATCGAGTTATGGATGTAGGCTGCGGATCTGGAATTCTGGCCATTGCCTCTGCGCTTCTGGGCGCTGTGGAAGTGCTGGCGGTCGATATCGATCCGGTTGCGGTGGAAGTTACAAGAGAAAATGCGAAGCAGAATAATTTGTCGGATAAAATCCGTGTCCTGGAAGGAGATCTGACGAAAGGGCTTTCGGAACAGGCGGATATCGTTGCAGCCAATCTCATGGCGGATCTGGTGATTTCCCTATCGAAGGACGTGGCAGCTCATCTGAAGGGAAAAGGCGTCTATATCTCATCGGGCATTCTGCTTGAGAAGAAGGAAGAGGTTACTTCCGCCATAGAGAGGTGCGGATTTCACATATTGGAGATCCTGGAGGAAGGGGAATGGTGCGCCATCGCAGCGAAGAAAAAGTAAGAATTATGAGTAAATTTTTTGTTGACGTCAAGGATGTGAAAGAAAGCATGATACGGATCACCGATGCGGAAGACAGAAAGCACATGATCAGGGTGCTTCGTCTTGGTATCGGTGATACCGTCTGCATCTCAGACTCGGTTCAGTTCGAATATACCGCGGAAATCATTTCAATTGATAAGAACTGCGTGGAAGCCAGGATTCTGGACAAGCAGAAATTTGCCAGAGAACCGGAATTGAAGATTACACTGTTTCAGGGGATTCCTAAACAGGGGAAAATGGAGACTATCATTCAGAAAGCCGTAGAGCTTGGGGTTTATTCCGTCGTTCCTGTCTTTACGGATCGCACGGTTGTCATTGATCAGGGTAATTTTGATAAAAAAGTTGAACGCTGGCAAAAGATTGCCGACGAAGCTGTAAAACAATGTAAAAGGGGTATCATTCCTCAGATACAAAACAAAATGACGTTTCAATATATGATTAATGAGCTTGTTAAGTATGAATTAATACTATTTCCCTATGAAAATGAAGAAGAAGAAACGATCAAGGATTGTCTTAGAAGTATTGGAAAAAAGCCTCAAAACACAGCTGTTATTATCGGGCCGGAAGGAGGGTTTTCCGATAAGGAAGCGGAAGCGCTCGTTTCGGTCGGTGCTCAAAGCGTTTCTCTGGGAAAAACCATTCTTCGAACCGAAACTGCCGGGTTGGCGGCCATCGCAATGACGATGTATGAACTGGAGCTGTAAATTTAATCGAAACCGGTTGATCTCCGGGAACTGAATTCCTGTCTTTCATTGATGCGGCTGCATGGCGGGCGCGATCACCTGAAAGAATTTTTCGCTGGAAACCCCGTGAGATCGGCAGACCCGTTTTAAACGATAGAGACAGGCCGGGTCTCTTGTGATAAAGTTGATTCCTTCTGCGCAGCTCAGGCTGGCCCGAAACCCCATACTTTTCAGGATATCCGTTGAATAATTGCTGATAAAGCCAAAGGGATAGGTAAAGGCGGTGGGACGCTGTCCGGTCATTTCAAAGATTTGATCCTGAAATGCGCCCACATCTTTTTCCAGCGCCAACCGGTACTGTTCGGTACTTTCTCCGGATTTCTTCATGGCTCCTTTTCGGCCTGAACCGTTATCGTGCATGTCATAGGAATGGTTTTGAATCTCAAAAAAGCCGGATTTGTTAAGTTCTTTTATTCTATCCCATGTCATATAGGAATAGGCAGGATTCTCATCCTTGATCATGGTGGCTTTATCGGTTAAATTTCCGATGATAGAAATCACTGCTTTCATATTATACTCTCTGAGAAGAGGATAGGCGTATACATAGTTGTTGTAAAAACCATCGTCAAAGGTAATCAGAATCGGTTTTTCCGGCAGCGGAGTACCATGGTCGACATAACTGATCAGATCTTTTATAAAAACTGCCGTATAGCCGTTTTCCTTCAGATAATTCAGATCTTTTTCAAACTGCTTCGGGCTGATGAAAAACTTATTGTGATACCGCTCATCCTTGAGCAGGCCATGATACATGACAACCGGCAAAGGGATGCTGCCCTCCGGTGCTGCAGATGAGAGAAGGGCTGCTTCCGTCTTTCGCGTACTGTCCTTCATATTTTCCATTTGTAAAAAATAGCTTGGTTCTGTAAAGTCGTATTTTCGGTAATATTCGTTGGTCTCATCGTTTCTATATACCTGACATTTGTTTTTTTTCAGCAAATTACATATGTTATACAGATCAATCCAGATCTGATTCGGGCTGTCCTTCAGTTTTTCGTCGAAGATCAGCTGCAGGCCCACGTGCAGATGAGGCGTTTTGATATTGTTGACATTTTCTTTTCTGCTGTAGCCGGTCCTGCCGGTATATCCGATTACATCCCCGGCTTTCACCGCTTTACCGACATAGAGATCGACGCTGTACGGCCGGTCCTTTCTCAGATGTGCATAATAGTAATAACGTTTTTTATCAAAGCTTCGTATCCCAATACGCCAACCCCCGTACTGATTCCAGCCCATGATCTCAACTATGCCGCTTTCCATTGCAACAACCGGAGTACCGGTTCCGATCATCAGGTCATGGCCTAAATGCCGCCTTTTAAATCCGTAGCTTCGTCCGGCCCCGAAATCGTCAAAATCAGAATACCAATATCCTGCAGGAATGGGAGAGAACGCTTTCAAACCGTATTTTGATTCCCAGACGATATCCCCGCCGGCTTCGGAATCGACAGGCACCTGTACCATATATTCTCCGAGGAATCCTCCCAGTATCGCAGTATATGCTTCTTTATAATAACGATAAAGCTTCATGTCTTTTGTAATCATGTCGATGGATTCCCCTTGATTGAGCCGGTCGATGAGATCGTTTAAATCCTTCGATTTGTAATAACGGAAATTGCCGCCGTACTTTGCACTCAGATATGCGAGAATCTCAGTCCATTTCAGATGGATTTCCGTATCATAGGATTCGATATCCAGATACATGGTCTTTTCCAGCAACTTATACGGTACGTCAAAATCAACCCATTTAATTATATCTTCCTTTGTGTCCGACTGTAAAACGGGAAGATTTACCGGCAAAGCCCTGCATAAAAAAAGAGACAGCGCTACAGCCAGTACAAGGATGCTCAGTATGATCAGCTTCGTCAATTTCGGATACCGGTATCGGAAATACCGCAGTTTTCTTTTATTCATTCTCAACGAAATTACCCCCGGGAAAGCGTATGATATAAAAGATATGCCTGAAATACAAGGATTATGATTTAACGAGCAGATAAAAAGGACTGTCGCCTGACAGTCCTTTTGAAATATTTGTACTATAGAATCTTATACTTATGGAAAGAGATGGCTTAATGTCTAATAATTAAAATCCCCATAGACAGCGCTTCCGTTGAAGATGGTCGTGAGTACGGTTGTCTTATCAATGTCAAGGGGGTTTATTTTAAAGATATCACGGTCAACAACGATCATATCGGCGAATTTGCCTGTTTCAAGGGAACCTATGGATTGTTCGCGGTATAACTGGTAGGCGCCGTTGATCGTATAGGCCTTTACAATATCCAGTACAGAGATGCGCTCCGCCGGATTTAAGAGCCAGGTTGGGTCATTGATGTCCTTGATATCATCTACACCATAATACTCAGCATTGTTGAGGTTTCTGGTGACCGCAGCCTCAATCGCCCAGAACGGATTGTTGACAGGAGTAACCGGGTGGTCTCCGGATGAGGTCAGAATAGCGCCGTTATCGAGCAGGGACTTCACCGGATATTCTTTATAAGCCCGATCCGTACCGAGGTTCACACTGTCCACATACTCCCACCATTCCGGTTCCTTGAGATGCCAGTATGGCTGGAGTGCTGCTATAATACCCAATTTTCCGAATCTTGGCTTGTCAGCGTTATCGACCAGCTGGAGATGTGTGATTACATTCCGGTTATCAAGAGATGGATTCTTACTTTGTGCGTATTCCATGGAATCCAGTACAAGCCTGGTAGAGGCATCTCCGATGGAGTGGACATGGATCTGAAAACCAGCCTTCATTGTTTTGTCAAAGTATTGATTCAGCTTGCCGGGATCCCAGTAAAATTCAGCCACATAATCCGGATCCAATCCTGCGGCAGGGTCATAAGGTTCAATCAGGTAGGCCGTTGTTCCTTCTACGACACCGTCAGCAAAGTACTTCGCCGTAGTTACGTCGATCAGTTCTGAGTCAAACTCCTTTTTCATATTAACGAGAGATTGAAGCTGGGAATCAAACGGTTTGTCCGGGGAAATTTCCTGAGCCAGATTGACTCTCAAAGCCAACTTGCCGTTTTGTTCCAATTTCTGGTACTGTTTCACATCCACATCAATGGGAGCGATGGACATGATGGCGGTATAACCCCATCCGTGCATGCTTTCCTGGAATGCATTCAGGGCTTCGCCCTCCTGCTGTGCGGTATAGGTTTGTGTCATGGTGATGAGGGAAGAAGCGTCTGTCAAGGTTCCCCAGGGTTCTCCCGTAACCGTATCCTTATGAACCAGGCCTCCGGCAGGATTCGGCGTATCCTTCGTAATCCTGTTCATTTCCAGAGCTTTGGAATTCAGCCATTTATTGTGTCCGTCATTGGAAGTCAGAATAATCGGCTTCTCCTTGCAGATGGCATCTAGCCATTCCTTTTTGGGGCCTTTCGAATCCTCGCCGATCCCAACGGAGAAGCCTGAACCCCAATACTCATTCAAATCCGGGTTGGCATCGATAAAGGCTTTGATATCGGCAAGAGTCTGTTCCTTTGTCAGCGACTCGTACAGATAAATATCGAACAGCTCCGTCAGAGCGGTGCCGGGAGCATGAACATGAGCATCGACAAAGCCTGGCATAACCACTTTTCCCTTCAGGTCAACAACCTTGGTTGTACTTCCTTGATAGGCTTCCGCTCCGGACATGCTTCCCGCATACAGAATTTTTCCGTCTTTGATTGCGATAGCGGCTGCAACGGTGTTTTTGTCATCCATGGTGTAAATGGTTCCGTTTTTCAAGATCGTATCGGCTGATGTTTTAGGGTCGGCCTCCGGCGGATTGCTGACCGGCACAGCAGACTGTTTGTTGTTTGAAGGCTCTGCTGCTGCGTCCGGGATTTGAATCACCTGATTCACATAGATCAGATCAGGGTTTTTGATCTGATTGTAATCTGCCAGTTTCTGATAGTTGATGTTATACTGTTCAGCTATTTTCCATAACACATCGCCGGCCTGGACAGTATAGGAATTCGCTCCGAATGAAAAACCAAAGCTGCCGAAGATAAGAGCAGTGACCAGTAAAACACTGAATGCCAATCGTTTTTTCATCATATGACCTCCTTGCTTCCATTTTATGGTGATTTTTTATAATTTTATTCTAGCACTGCTCCCGTCATTTCTCAATTTAAAAAATGACTTTCTAATTATGTTTTGCGTTCTGTGAATCCGATTTACAGGACAGGGGGAAACTGCTACAATAAATAGGTACTTTCATTCAGAATAAACAATTGAACAAATCGGAAAAGGATACTGGAGAACAACATGAAAATTGCATTTCACACCCTGGGGTGTAAAGTGAATCAATATGAGACACAGGCATTAAAAGAAAAATTTCTTGCAAGAGGCTATGATATTGTAGGAGACGAGGATTTTGCAGACGTTTACGTGATCAATACCTGCACGGTCACCGGTCTGTCGGACCGCAAATCAAGGCAGTTTATCAGAAGGGTCAAAAAAATCAATCCGGACAGCATTACGGCTGTAATCGGTTGTTACGCCCAGGTAAGCCCTGATGAGGCGAAGAGAATTGAAGGGGTAAACATCGTTGCAGGAACTAACGAAAAGAATAGCCTCCCGGATTATATCGAAGAATATGCAAAAACAAAGGGTGTGGACTGCCATATAAAGGACTGGGCTCAACTGACGGAATACGAAGAGACCGGCATTATCACCTCTATGGACTCCAGAACCAGAGCGTTTATCAAAGTACAGGAGGGCTGCAACCAGTTCTGCTCTTACTGTATCATACCATATGCCAGAGGTACGGTTAGAAGCCGTGCAAAGGAAGATATCTTGAAGGAAGCGGAAAGCCTGATCCGGCAAGGTTTTAAAGAACTGGTCCTCACAGGGATCAATACGGCGCTCTATGGCCTGGAAGGCGGAAACTGTGACAAAGTCACAGACGGGAATGATGATCATGGAAATAATAAAGAAGAGGCATACGGTATAGAATCTGTGATAAAGGCGATCAACGAGCTGCCCGGAGACTTCAGGATACGGCTTGGTTCTTTGGAGCCCAACGTCATCGATGCTGCTTATGCCGCCCGGCTGCTGAAATATGACCATCTTTGCCATCATTTTCACTTATCGCTGCAAAGCGGAAGCGACCGGATCCTGAAGGAAATGAACCGCAGCTATACCGGCAGCGACTATTTGAGACTGGTACGTATGCTAAGGGAGCACGATTCCGGCTTCGGAATTACTACAGATATCATCGTTGGATTTCCGGGAGAAACGGAAGGGGATTTTCATGACAGCTGTAATATGGTCCATAGCTCAGCGTTCTGCAAGGTGCATATATTCAAATACTCCAGAAGAGAAGGCACAAAAGCGGCCCAAATGAAGGGTCAGCTTTCACCGGAAGAAAAAGCGGCAAGGAGCAAAGAGCTGCTGCAGATCGCTGATGATTCTGCTAAGATTTTTTTTTCCAGTAACCTCGGCACTTCAAGAAGAGTTCTGCTGGAGCAGTATGATGAAAAAAGTGGATTGCTGGAAGGGTTGGCGGATAATTACATCAAAGTGTATTGTAAAGGAGAGGAGCATCTGTGCAATTCATTTGCAAATGTGGAATTGATTGAACTCTATCGCGACGGGGTAAAAGGAAAGATAAAAGAACAGTACTAGAATACTGCGGAGGTCAGATTATGAAAAAATTAAGGATACATCAAATTCTGAAAGGAAGCTTTTTCATCATGCTTCTGTTTCTGTTGACATTCACAGCCGGATGCGGTTCTGATCCGGCAGGGTCGGTAGAGCAGAATCCGTCTTCCGGTGAATCCGGGGCGGGACTGAACAGCTTCCAGACGAAGGATATTTACGGAGAAGAGAAAGACCAGAGCATATTTCAGGACTACTCACTTACCATGGTGAACATCTGGGGAACATTCTGCGGTCCATGTCTGGCGGAGATGCCGGATCTCGGCGAAATTCACAAGGAATATAAGCCGAAAGGAGTGAATCTGGTAGGGATTGTTGTAGATGTTCAGGATCAAAAACTTGAAGTGATCGAAGACCAGGTTAAGTTGGCGATCGAAATCATCGAAGACACCGGGGCCGATTATACGCATTTGACTGTTTCACAGGATCTGATTGATGCAGTGCTGAATCAGTTTGACGTAATTCCCGTAAGCTTTTTTGTCGACAGTGACGGGAATATTGTGAGCGAATTTTATATCGGTTCCAGATCAAAGAAAGATTGGGTGGATATCTTTGAAACAAATATTAAGAACCAGGAGCAATAACAGTTCGTGCTCCCGTATAAGAATTTTGGTTCCTCTTCTGTTCGCACTGACAGGCATGATCTTCCTTATGGCCGGCATAGAACGGGGCGAGGTAAGCGTGGTTCTGAGAAAAGCCATCAATATATGTTTGGAGTGTATCGGCATTGGATAATCTGTTTTACGCTTTAAAATCAAAGCTGCGGCTTTGGGTTCAGATCGGTTTTACTGCGGCAACCAACAGCTATGCCAAAGGATTTGCAGAAGGCAGAATTTATAGCGGAGATCTGAAGTCATTATGTGTTCCGGGTTTGAACTGCTACTCCTGTCCGGGAGCACTGGGCTCGTGTCCGCTTGGCTCCCTGCAGGCGGTCATTTCCTACAGAAGCTTTCATTTTTCGTACTATTTAGCAGGATTTTTCTTTCTCGTTGGAGCCTTTCTGGGAAGGTTTGTCTGCGGATGGTTATGTCCCTTCGGTCTCTTTCAGGATTTGCTTTTCAGAATCCCGATGGGCAGAAAAGTCAGAATCGTATGGGGTGACCGCTATCTTCGACTTGTGAAATACGGAATTCTTCTGGTTTTTGTCATCCTCCTACCCATGTTCATTCTGGACATCGCGGGACAGGGAGAACCATGGTTTTGTAAATGGATCTGCCCTTCAGGAACGCTGATGGCCGGATGGCCTCTGGTGATCCTTAATGCCGGTATCCGTCAAGCCGCAGGTTTTCTTTTTGCCTGGAAAAGCATGATCCTGATTGTTTTAATTCTGGTTTCTGTTATGATATACCGTCCGTTTTGCAGATATCTCTGTCCGCTGGGCGCTATTTACGGGCTTTCTAATCCTATCGCGCTGTACCGTTTCCGAATCGATAAAAGAAAATGTACAAACTGTCGGGAATGTCAAAGAGTCTGCAAGATGAATATATCTGTTAGGGAGAATCCCAACAGCATGGAATGCATTCGCTGCGGTGACTGCCTTTCTGTCTGCAAAACAAAAGCGCTCACAAAAATCACCTGTCAATCACCAGAAAAAAGTGGTATACTGTATAGACAACCGTAAGATGGTGATTCAAATTATGCCAGCGGTGAATGTTAGGAACAGGAGTGAAATTATGTCAGACTGTATTTTTTGTATGATTGCAAACAAGGACATTCCTTCGAGACTCGTCTATGAGGACGACAAAATTGTGGCTTTTCATGACCTGGAGCCCCAGGCGCCGGTCCACGTACTGATCATTCCCAGGAAGCATATTGCCTCCTTAAATGATATTCAGCATGAAGACGCCGAACTGATCGGTTATTTAATATCGAAGGTGAAGGAGCTTGCCGGGGAACTCGGGCTGGAAAACGGTTATCGCCTTGTTAATAATTGCGGGGAAGACGGTTTGCAGACTGTGAAACATTTACATTTCCATCTTCTGGGAAAAAGAAAGATGGCTTGGCCGCCGGGTTGACCGTGATTCAGATAAAGGCAATTTGCAGGAAAAAAAACTTGCCTAATGTATAGAAAGCATGTATAATACTTTTGTTATAGGTAATTCCGTTTGATAAGCATCTAAGAGATTTCAGAACACGGAGGGAGGGGAAATGAGTAGATGGCACAAGTAGTTGTAAGAGAAAACGAAAGTTTGGAAAGCGCGCTGAAAAGATTTAAGCGTTCTTGCGCAAGGGACGGAGTAATGTCTGAACTAAGAAAAAGAGAACATTATGAAAAGCCTAGCGTAAAAAGAAAGAAAAAATCAGAAGCGGCAAGGAAAAAGGCGAAGAAATTCTAAAAGAAGGTGTAGACCCAATGTCTTTAAAAGACAGATTACAGAGTGATTTCAAAGAAGCCATGAAGGCGAAGGACGAAATCAGAAAAAATACGTTGAATTTAGCCCGGGCTGCGATTAAGCAGTACGAGGTTGACAATAGAGAAGAACTGGATGATCAGGGGGTTTTATCAATCCTGACCAAACAGGTAAAAATGAGAAAAGATGCCCTCTCTGATTTTGAAAAAGCAGGAAGAACGGATTTATTTAATGCCTATAACAAAGAAATAGAAGTTTTGATGGAGTATTTGCCCAAGCAGCTTAACGAAGCGGAACTCACCGAAATCGTAAAAGCAACGGCCGCCGAACTCGGGATCGAGGGCGGAAAGCAGAACATGGGTAAGCTTATCGGAGCCGTGATGCCTAAGGTGAAAGGCGTTGCCGATGGAGCCCTTGTTAAAAAAATAGTCGAGGGGTTGCTCTAGACAAAACATACATTAAAAATTAAAAACCTGGTTGGAAACAACCAGGTTATTTTTTATGCCCGAAAACATAGAATTGTACTAAGCACCTTGCAGCACCTAAAAGCCGCATGTCACTTGTCTCATATTATTTGCGGAAATTAGATGCTGCAAGGTGCTCGGGCCTGCGGTTTATATCGCATTTCCCATTTATGGAGGTGGATATGAATATTAAAGACGAATTACTTTTTGATTTCAGCATCAATATGCCCAGATTGCTTGTCGGAGGAGAGACAGGCATTATAGATAATGTGAAAAAAATCATATTCATAACGGAAAGCAGCATCGTTGTAGATCATGGAAGCCGGTTCAGCGCCATAAACGGAGCGCAGCTTCGTGTAAAAATGATAGAAGAGGAAAGAATGATTATAAAAGGAAAAATAACCTCCGTAGAGTTCTATTCCGGTCAAAAAGGTGAACCCAATGAGAAATAGAGGCAGTTTTTTTGAACACTCCATAAGGATCAGGATAGAAGGTTTTGAACAGCAGAAATTGTTGACGGAATGTATTCGAAGAGGCATTCCGATTCGGGACATCCATTCCGAAAGTGATATCGCAATGACAATGACGCTCATGGAATGGGGTTACAGCGAGTTTTTAAAGCTTGCCAGAAATCGATATCAAATAACCGTATTAAGTGAGAGCGGGTACCGGCCGGCCATTAGAAAGACCTTTCGAAAAAAGAGCACCGTGATCGGGCTGATTCTATTTTCACTGTTGCTGTATTATCAGAGTACTTTTGTGTCTGAAATCCGGATTTTGGGGTATGAAAAGTTTACGGAGGCGGAAATCAGAGCAAGCCTCAGAGAAGCCGGGCTGTACGAAGGGTGCAGCAAAAAAGTGGATTTGAGAAAGGTAAAGATGCAGATATACCAGGATCTTGATAATATTGCCTGGATTGGGGTAAAATATATAGGAAATTTGGCAGAAGTCACCATTGCCGAGGGTACGATAACTCCAAAACCCGTCGATAAAACCAAGCCGTGCCATATTGTTGCGGACAAGGAAGGCTATGTGGAACGAATGATAGCAAGAGAGGGAGTTGTCACTGCACAACCGGGTACCTTCGTAAAACCGGGGGATATTCTGATATCCGGGATTGTACCTGTAAACAGCACAGCATACGGAACTCCGGGAGTCGATATTACCGAGAGATACGTTCATTCAGCAGGGGAGGTTTATGCCAGAATTCCCTATCGCCTGTTTTATTACCAGGAAAAGTATCAGTATGAAAAAATCCCGACCGGCAGAAGTGTTTACGGATTCAGACTGGAAATCGGCAATTTTAAGATCAATACTGCAAAGTGGAGCTACACCTATGAGAACTCGGTATACCGGGAAAAAGAATTATTTCGTTTTATCCGCCCAATCCCCCTCTCTGCGGGCTTTGCAAGGATTGATGAGGTCGAGGTGACCAGGCAGGAACGAAGCCGTGCGGAAATCCGGAAGCAGGCAAACAGGCAGGTCAGGCAGGCAGTAAAAGAAAAAATCCCTGAAAATTCGCAAATACTAAATAAAAGTTTGAAGTTTTCGACCGGAGAAAATATAATAGGAGTAGCCATTATCTTGGAGGCTCTGGAAAAAATCGGGAAAGAGAAGGAAATTGTGATTGGAAACACCACTGATAGAGGAACTGAAAATCAAGATAGACCATGAGCAGGACACGGATGAACTGTTCGGGAATCTCGACGTGAACCTGAAAATAATCAAGGATAATTACGATGTTGAAATCGTTCAGCGGCAGGATGAGATCATTATCAAGGGAAAAGAAGCGGAGAAGGCACAGCAGGTGGTCGTTGAGCTTCTCGGAATTCTTGAATCCGGAGAAATCCTGGATGCACAGAAAGTTAATTATGTAATCAGCCTGAATCAAAAAGGATTATCATATAAGGAAAGCAATATCAACAAAGACGTCATATGCTTTACCCACAGAGGCAAGCCGATCAAGCCGAAAACGCTGGGACAAACTTCTTATGCCCAAAGTATCAGAAAACACGATATCGTGTTCGGGATCGGACCTGCGGGAACCGGGAAAACCTATATCGCAGTTGCCATGGCAGTCAATGCCTTCAAGAACAAGGAGGTACAGAAGATTATCCTGGCAAGACCTGCAGTGGAAGCCGGAGAGAGGCTCGGTTTTCTCCCCGGTGATCTCCAGGAAAAGGTTGATCCGTATTTAAGACCGCTTTATGATGCGCTCTATGATATTCTGGGAAGAGACAGCACGCTCAGACTCAAGGAAAAAGAAGTGATCGAGGTGGTTCCTCTCGCCTATATGCGAGGGCGGACCCTTGACAATTCCTTTATTATACTGGATGAGGCTCAGAATACCACGAAAGAACAAATGAAGATGTTTCTGACAAGACTCGGTTTCGGGTCTAAGGCAGTTGTTACCGGTGATATCACCCAGATTGATTTGCCGAGAGGAAAAAAATCAGGTCTGGTGGATGCCATCAGGGTACTGGACAAGGTGGAAGGGATTGAATTCTGCTTTTTGAAGGATGCGGACGTCGTCAGACATGCTCTGGTAAGAAGAATTATTGTGGCATATGAACGATATGCCAAGAATCATCCAGAACAGGAGGGAGAAGAATGAACCTCATATTCAGCGATGAACGAATGCCGGGACAGGTCGTCATTGACCACATGGTAAAGGCGGCTGAGCTCTGCCTGCTAGGGGAGAATCTTGACCCGGATCATGTTGAGATCAGCGTTACTTTTGTCAGCACGGAAGAAATCCATGAATTGAACAAAGTCTACCGAGGGAAGGACAGTGTTACGGATGTCCTATCCTTCCCGCAATACGGAAGCCTTGATGAAATGAAGGACATCAAAGGGGTTTTATGTATCGGAGATGTGGTAATCTGTCCGGAACAGGCCCTGCTGCAAGCTGATGAATTCGGTCATTCCGGCGAAAGAGAACTCGTATATCTTTTTGTTCACAGTGTGTTCCATCTTTTAGGCTACGATCATCTGGAAGAAGAAGACAAAAACGAGATGAGGGCACAGGAAGAAAAGATCATGAGCAGGATCGGGCTTGTAAGATAGCACCGCTGATATTCAATGCGTATGATCCGGCAGATCCCGGGTTAAGTGATGGAGGGTATTGATATGAAGTACAGAGAACTTTTTCGTACGGCAAAACAGGTGGTCCAGAATGCTTATGCGCCATATTCGCGATTTAAGGTAGGTGCTGCTCTTTTAACCAAGTCAGGTGAGGTGTTCACCGGAGTCAATGTGGAGAATTCTTCATTCGGCGCAACGATCTGCGCGGAACGAAGCGCTTTTGTCACAGCCGTTTCCGAAGGATACAGAGAATTCGAAGCAATTGCGGTTGTAACCTCGGACGGAGAAGCATATCCGTGCGGTATCTGCAGGCAGTTCATGTATGAATTCGGCGATGAACTGAAAATTATAACGGGAGAAGACGAGGACCATCTGCACATCACAGAAATTAAGGAACTGCTGCCGGAAGGCTTTCGATTGTAATATCAGACGAAAACAGCAAAGAATGGAGAACTGAATGAAATCAGGGTTTATAGGTATCATAGGAAGACCGAATGTCGGTAAATCTACGCTTTTAAATGCAATCCTCGGTGAAAAGATTGCAATCACAACAGACAAACCTCAGACCACCCGCAACAGCATCCGTGGAATTTACACAAGAAGGAACGGCAGGGATGACGACTGTCAGATGATTTTCATTGACACACCGGGAATCCATAAGCCGAGAAATAAGCTGGGCGGGTATATGACGGAAATGGCCATCAACACCTTTAAAGAAGTTGAGGTGGTAGTTTTTATTGTCGATGATGAATTGTCCGCAGGCCCCGGGGACCAATACATCCTTGATCTCCTGCAGAATATCGACACGCCTGTTTTTCTGGTGATCAATAAGATTGACAAGCTGGATCCGGAGAAATATCGCAGAATATTTGAAGAGTACCAGTCCTTGGATTTCTTTGCGGATATCATCGGGGTGGCGGCTCTGTCCGGCAGGAATGTCGGCGTCTTGCTGGAAAAGATCGAGGAGAAGCTGCAGGATGGGCCGATGTACTTCCCTGAGGAAATGATAACGGATCATCCGGAACGGTTTATCGTAAGCGAGATCATCCGTGAGAAAGTGCTCTTGTATTTGGAAGAAGAAGTACCCCACGGTGTAGCCGTCGAACTGGAAAGCTATCAGGAGGAACCGAACATTACCAGAATCGGCGCCGTAATTTATTGTGAGAAAAAATCACACAAGGGTATTATTATCGGAAAAGAAGGGAAAAAACTGAAAGGAATCGGTAAAAGTGCCAGAATCGAAATCGAAGCGCTGCTTGGAACAAAAGTGTTTCTTGAGTTATGGGTCAAGGTCAAAGAAAATTGGAGAGACAGCGATTTTGCACTGAACAGTTTCGGATATAATAAAAAATAATTTGGAATATAATAGAAAAAGAAATGGGCAAAGATGTTTACGGATACGGAAGGAATCATTTTTAGACAGATCAAAACCGTCAGCGGGCGAAAGATGGTTCTTTTGTTTTCTAAAAAATACGGCAAGATCAGCGCCGGAACAAGCCTTGGTGAAAAGGGAAAGAGTAAATCGTCCCTTGCCATGAGGCCGTTTACATACGGACGGTATGAACTGTTTAAAAACCGAGACAGCTTTCATATCAACGGAGCTGAGGTAATACGGAGTTTTTACCGTATCGGTGAAGATGTCGAGAAATATATGAATTGTTCTTATGTGCTGGAGTTTACGGAAAAACTGCTTCAGGAGGAAGCGCCCGCTTCCGGTATCTTTCAAATCATTCTCGATTTTTTCGACATCATGGAGAAGCGTTCCAGGAAGTACTCCTCCCTTATACTGGCCTATCAGATCAAGGTACTGCAGGAAGTTGGAAGCATGCCCCAGATCAACCGGTGCGTACTGTGCGGAGAGAAGGAGGAACCAGCGTTTTTCAGTGTAAAAGAAGGGGGGATTCTGTGTAACAGGTGTTGTTTAAAATTTCACGATAATCAGAATGATGCGTTGATTTATCAAGTAAATTTTGGTATAGTTAATATATTGCGATATATTCTGGATCACCCGTTAAAGAGCTTTGAAAATCTGGCAATCAATAAAGATATTCAAAGGCAGATTAACCGGATCATCAAAAGTTACATTGCGTATCATCTCGATATTGGGGAGCTGAAGAGCGAAAGCTTTATAGCAGAAGAGAATTAAAGTCATGTATGCATATGTCGGTCCGCCGGTTATTTCTGGATTGGGCGAACTGACAATGAATCAATATTTAAAATGGAGGTAAGATTATGGAGATTACATTAGAAAAGATTGAACTGGTCAAGGACAGAACTGGAGTAAGTTATAAAGAAGCAAAAGAGGCATTGGAGGCTGCGGAGGGGAGCGTAGTAGATGCCATTATTGACATTGAAGAGTCTATCGACATCAAGAGCAAAAGCAGGTTTGCCGAACAGAGTGCACACATCATAGACAAGGTAAAGGAAGCAATCAAGAAGGGCAATGTTGCGAAGATTATCGTTAAAAAAAATGACGAAGTAATTCTGAACCTGCCTGTAAATGTGGGAATCGTCGGAACCGTTTTGGCTCCATGGGCTGCAGTAGCAGGCGTGATAGCCGCATTTGGAACAAAATGTGTGATTGAGCTCATTAAGGATGACGGAGAAATCATTGATATCAGCGAAATGGCAACTGAAACTTTTGATGAAGTGGTAGAAAAGGGATCTGTTGTCGTCGATGAAGTGAAAATGAAGAGCGCAGATGTATTCGCAAACGTGAAGGCCAAGACAAGCGAAGCGATCAATAAAGCAAAGAAAACCGATAACGGCTGTTGCTGCGGAACTGCGGAAGAGTGTGACGACAGCTGCTCCTGCGGAACGGATGAAAATGATAATAAAGAATAAGACATAAGAAAAAGACAATCTTAGAAATGGTAGGTATTTATGAACAAGGAATTTTCAATGGACAAGATCACGGCATTAGCAAAATCAAGAGGATTTGTATTTCCGGGCTCGGAGATCTACGGAGGACTGGCAAACACATGGGATTACGGCCCTGTCGGCGTTGAGTTGAAGAACAACGTGAAAAAGGCATGGTGGAAAAAATTCGTTCAGGAATCCAAGTATAATGTAGGCCTTGACGCAGCAATCCTGATGAACCCTAAAACCTGGGTCGCATCAGGACATGTGGGCGGATTTGCAGACCCTCTTATCGATTGCAGAAGCTGTAAGGCGCGTTTCAGAGCCGACAAGATGATCGAGGATTATATAAAGGAACACGACCAGATGACAGTTACCGTAGACGGCTGGTCCAATGAAAAGCTGGAAGGATACATCAAGGAAAAAGCAATTCAGTGTCCGGAATGCGGAAAAAGCGACTATACATCGATCCGGCAGTTCAATCTCATGTTCAAAACGTTTCAGGGCGTAACAGAGGATTCCAGAGCGGAAATTTTTCTGAGACCGGAAACGGCACAGGGAATCTTTGTAAACTTCAAGAATGTGCAGAGGACATCCAGAAAAAAAATGCCCTTTGGCATAGCCCAGGTCGGAAAGTCTTTCCGAAATGAAATCACACCGGGCAATTTCACCTTCAGAACAAGAGAATTCGAGCAAATGGAACTGGAATTTTTCTGCAGACCGGGTACTGATCTGGAATGGTTTGCCTACTGGAAGGAATTCTGTGTGAACTGGCTGAAAGCACTCGGGATGAAGGAGGAAAACATCAAACTGAGAGATCATGAGAAAGAAGAGCTTTCTCATTACAGCAATGCGACAACGGATATCGAATACCGGTTTCCTTTTGGATGGGGCGAACTGTGGGGTATCGCAGACAGAACAGACTTCGATTTAAAGCAGCACATTGACCATTCCGGACAGGACATGTCCTACCAGGATCCGGAAACCAACGAAAAATATGTGCCATATTGTATCGAGCCTTCCCTTGGAGCAGACAGAGTGACACTGGCGTTCATGGTTGATGCCTATGACGAAGAACTTCTTACCGATGCAAACGGCAAGGAAGACGTCAGAACGGTCATGCGTTTCCATCCCGCACTGGCGCCGTTCAAAGCTGCTGTGCTGCCGCTTACAAAAAAGCAGAGTGAAAAGGCGGAAGACCTGCATGAGGAGCTTTCCAAGTATTTCATGACGGATTACGATTTGCCCGGAAGCATCGGCAAGCGTTACCGCAGACAGGATGAGATCGGCACTCCTTTCTGTATCACAGTAGACTTTGATACAGAAACCGATCACAGTGTAACGATCCGTGACCGCGACACGATGGAACAGATCAGGATACCAATCTCCGAAGTAAGAAAGTATATTGAAGACAGACTGGTGTTTTAAAACCGGAAGGTATTTTAACAATACAAAGACATGGGACAAGCACCCTGAAAGAGGATACTTGTCTTTGTTTTAAGCAGACGCAGGCGGTTTCACATATAAGTGTCTGTTCCATATAGAGATTTACGGTTATATCAACAACAAAATTTATATAAAAAGGAGAGAAAAAGATGGGAAAAAAGTATGTCTACCTTTTTACGGAAGGTAATGGCTCAATGCGTGAGCTGCTGGGGGGCAAGGGAGCAAACCTTGCGGAAATGACCAATTTGGGAATGCCTGTACCACAGGGATTTACGATAACGACGGAGGCATGTACGCAGTACTATGCTGACGGCGAAAAGATCAATGACGAGATCAAAGCGGAAATCATGCAGTACATCGGCGAAATGGAAAAGATAACCGGAAAGAAATTCGGTGATCTTGAGAATCCGCTTCTTGTTTCCGTCCGTTCCGGCTCCAGAGCATCTATGCCCGGTATGATGGATACCATCCTGAATCTTGGTTTGAATGATCAGGTAGTGGAAAGCTTTGCCAAAAAGACGAATAATCCAAGGTTTGCCTATGACTCCTATCGCCGATTTATTCAGATGTATTCCGACGTTGTTATGGAAGTTGGAAAAGCTTATTTTGAAAAGCTGATCGACGAGATGAAGGAAAAGAAAGGCGTCGAGCTTGATACGGAGCTGAATGCTGAAGATCTGAAGGAGCTGGCAAGACAGTTTAAGGAAGAATACAAGAATAAGATCGGTGCTGATTTCCCGAGCGATCCCGTGGAACAGCTCTTTGGTTCGATCAAGGCCGTATTCCGGTCCTGGAACAACCCACGGGCAATTTACTATAGAAGAATGAATGACATTCCTTCTTCCTGGGGAACAGCCGTCAATGTACAGTCAATGGTATTCGGCAATATGGGAGACTCCTCCGGAACAGGCGTAGCCTTCTCCAGAAATCCATCCACGGGAGAAGCCAAGCTTTACGGTGAATTCCTGATGAATGCACAGGGTGAGGACGTTGTGGCCGGAATCAGAACTCCTCAGACCATCGATCAGCTGAAGGAACAGAATCCCGAAGTATACGACGAGTTCTATAAAATCGTTTATACTTTGGAAAAGCATTATAAAGACATGCAGGATATGGAGTTCACGATTGAAGAAGGAAAGCTCTATATGCTGCAGACCAGAAACGGAAAGAGAACTGCTGCCGCTGCGCTGAAGATCGCCTGTGATCTGGTAGAAGAAGGCATGATTACAGAAAAAGATGCCGTTAAGATGATCGACCCGAAACAGCTGGATGCACTGCTGCATCCTCAGTTTGACGCCGCAGCCCTCAAGGCTGCGAAACCCATCGGAGCAGGTCTGCCGGCTTCTCCGGGAGCTGCATGCGGACAGGTTGTATTCACCGCAGATGATGCAACGGACTGGACTGTAAACAAAGGGGCCAAGGTAATCCTGGTCCGTCTCGAAACCTCTCCGGAAGATATCGAAGGTATGCACTATGCAAAGGGTATCCTGACCGTCCGTGGCGGAATGACCTCCCACGCTGCGGTAGTAGCCCGCGGCATGGGAACCTGCTGCGTATCAGGCTGCGGAGAGATTAAGATTAATGAAGAAGATAAGACATTTTCTCTCGGCGGAAAAACGTTCAAGGAAGGAGACTGGATCTCCCTGGACGGTTCCACCGGAAATATCTATGGCGAAGCCATCAGGACCGTGGAAGCTTCCATATCCGGAGACTTCAACACGATCATGACTTGGGCGGACCAATTCAGAACCCTGAAGGTCAGAACCAACGCCGATACTCCGAAGGATTCCGCTCAGGCGATCAAGTTCGGAGCGGAGGGGATCGGACTCTGCAGAACAGAGCACATGTTCTTTGATTCGGAAAGAATCGCGGCAATGAGAGAGATGATCGTTTCCAAGACGGAAGAGCAGAGAAGAACCGCACTGGCCAAGCTGCTCCCGATGCAGAGAAGCGACTTTGAAGGCATCTACGAGGCAATGCAGGGTTATCCGGTAACCATCCGTTTCCTGGATCCGCCGCTTCACGAATTCCTGCCGACCGATGAAGATGATATCGCGGCCTTGGCCAAAGAAATGAAAATGGAAGTCTCCGAACTGAAAGCTGTGATTTCATCCCTGCATGAATTTAACCCGATGATGGGCCACAGAGGCTGCCGTCTGGCTGTTTCCTATCCGGAAATTGCTGAAATGCAGACAACTGCAGTAATCGAAGCAGCAATCAATGTACAGAAAAAACATCCTGAGTGGAACATGGTTCCCGAAATCATGATTCCTCTGATCGGGGAAATCAAGGAACTTCAGTATGTGAAGAATGTCGTCGTTGAGACTGCGGATGCGATTATTGCGAAGTCCGGGACCGACCTCAAGTATATGGTCGGAACGATGATCGAAATTCCGAGAGCAGCTCTGACTGCGGATGAGATCGCGAAAGAAGCCGAGTTCTTCTCTTTCGGAACCAACGATCTGACGCAGATGACCTTCGGATTCAGCCGTGATGATGCCGGTTCCTTCCTGGGTGCTTACTATGATAAAAAGATTTACGAAAACGACCCGTTTGCAAGGCTCGATAAGAGCGGTGTCGGAAAACTGGTAAAAATGGCAGTTGAACTTGGTAAAACGACACGTCCCGACATCAAGCTGGGAATCTGCGGAGAACACGGCGGAGATCCTTCTTCCGTAGAATTCTGCCATAACGTCGGATTGAACTATGTATCCTGCTCACCGTTCCGTGTGCCGATCGCCAGACTGGCTGCCGCTCAGGCTGCCATAAAAGGTATGAAAGATCAGTCGAAGTAGAGTAAAAACGAGCGTTGTAGCGCGTAAATAAAGTAACCAGGGGATGAGTTCGATATAAAAAACGGACTCATTCCTTTTTATCTGAGTAAGTAAGAGGAGTGAAGACCATGAAATGGACGTTGTTATTTATTGCAGGAATTCTTGAAATGTGTTGGGCTGTAGGTTTAAAATATTCTCAAGGGTTTACAAAGCTTGGACCGAGTGTGTTGACGATACTCGGGATGGTTGCCAGCTTCTATTTTTTATCATTGGCATTGAAAAGTCTTCCATTAGGAACGGCATATGCAATCTGGACGGGAATCGGCACAGTTGGCACTGTTGTTTTGGGAATTATTCTGTTCAAAGAACCTGTGGACGTGCTCAGATTGATCTTTATCTGTCTTATCGTTTTTGGAATTATCGGTCTGAAAATAGTATCTGCACATTAATACAAGGGTGAAGATGAATCTCCCTTTCCGGGGGAAGCTGGGTTGTCCGCATTCTCCGATTCGCTTTTATAAAATTTATCACTGAGTATTACGAGATCGACCTTTCTGTTTTTCGCTCTGTTTTCAACTGAGATATTCGGCACGGACGGGCGATACTCCCCATACCCGACCGCGCTGATCCTATCAGGAGCTACGCTGCTTTTTTCGATCAGCAGCTTCAGGACTTCTGTTGCCCTAAGTACGGAAAGCTCCCAGTTGCTCGGTATTTGAGGCGTATTCATGGGTACGTCGTCTGTGTTGCCCTCGACCCGAATATAATTATGCACCCCGTTGGCGATCTCTCCGATTGCCACCAGAGTTGGAACCGCTTCCTGTTTGATTACGGTACTTCCGGGGTCAAACAGGACGGTATTCATCAATCCTACAATAACACCGCGCTCATGAATTTTGACAGATACTTTATCCTGCAGATTTTTTTCTCTGATCAGTTTTCGGATTTCTTCTGCAGCGGCTGCAAGTTCAGGATCGATATCATCCGGATCGCCGTCGGAACCCGGCATCAATTCGATACCGCCGCCGCTGGCTGCATTGTTGTCGCCGGATCCGCCGCCGGAGCCCCAAAGTCCTGCGGGATTCAGAGCTCCCTCCAGGGATTTAGACAGATCCTTGTATTTCTGAGCGTCCACATTGCTTACAGCATACATTACGACAAAAAATATCATTAAAAGAGTGATCAGGTCGGAATAGGTTAAAAGCCACCGTTCACTGTTATCTTTTTCATGTTCATCACGCTTTTTCATCCAATCACGTCCTTACTTCGTTCACTTTCTTCTTCTTCTGCCGGCGGAACCTTTTTCGTAACGCTGCGCCTCCGGCAGGAAGCTGGAAAGTTTTTCCTCCATATAATTCGTGTTTACGCCCTCCTGTATCAAAAGCAGACCTTCGATGATCATCGATTTATAAATGATTTCCAATCTGTTCTTTTCTTTGAGTCTTCCGGCAATGGGAAGCCACAGAAGATTGGCAAGACCGATCCCGTAAAGTGTGGCGATAAATGCCATTGCGATCTTCGGGCCCAGAGTATCGGGTTCCTGCAGATCGCTCAGTACATGAACAAGCCCTAACACAGTTCCGATGATGCCCATGGTGGGAGAATAGCCTCCGGCTGCTTCGAATATCCGGCACCGCGCTTTATGTCTTTCATCGATGATTTGAAGACTCAGTTCAAGGGCTTCCCGGGTATATTGGGGAGATGTGCCGTCGACAATTAAACGCATTCCTTTTCTCATAAGACTGTCCGGCTCCTGATCAATCTGGTTTTCAAGACTGAGGAGTCCGCTCTGGCGTACCTGAACGCACATTGCCTTCATGCGGTCCACCAAATCCCGGTATTCATATTTTTGTTTTTTAGTGAGAACTCTGAGCATTCCCGGAATATGCTTTAACTCTTCTTTCGGAAAGGAGACACCTGTTGCTCCTATCGTTCCGCCCAGGATTATCAAAGCTGCCGAAAGAGCGAACAGACCTGAAAGGTGGCCTCCCTCCAGCAAAAAACCCGTAATAACCGCTGCGAATCCTGTGATTGAAAAAAAGATAAATAATATGTCCATTTGTTTCTCCCATAAAGATTTTCTCGTGTGTTGATCCATGACGTACGACATTCAAGCCGGCTTTTAACTTTCCGGTGTTTCAAATATGATAATGTCTTCGCCGATTTTGCGTATGGCGCTCCAAGGAAGCTGAAGAAAGTCCTTGCCTCCGAAAAAGCCTATTTTTCCGCGGTCGTCAGGGACAAGGATGGCCTTGATGATACCCTGTTGTTCGTCAAAAAGGAGTTCAGCATTGGCTAACTGACCATGCCGGCATCCATTTGCCAGGTTGACGATCTCTTTATCTCCTAAATCACTGAGTTTCATATTCACCTCCGATACGAAAGTCACGTCAGCGGAAGAGAAGCACGATATGTATATCGGCAATTCCGCCTTACAGTTTATACCATTTTCGCAAGATTCCCCAATATAATAAAAAAATATATTTTGGAAAAACTATATTTATTACAAAGAAAGGAAAAAGATGATGGATAATAATACGGACAAGGATAGAAAAATGGAACCGCAAAAGGATCCGGACAGTGTCGAAGCGAAGGACAAGGATCAGGATCCCAAAGAAAATATCGATAATTATGGAGTAATCGGCAATGCATTTAATTTTCAGAGTGATATCCAGTACCTGACGATTATTGGCAATATCGAGGGTCATAGTGTTTTACCCCCGAATAATAAAACAACAAAGTATGAGAACATCATCCCACAACTGGTAGCGATAGAAGAAAACCCGAATATTAAAGGCCTGCTGACGATTCTCAATACCGTCGGCGGGGATGTGGAAGCAGGGCTGGCATTGTCCGAGCTTATCACGACGCTTTCAAAGCCGACAGTCTCTCTGGTTCTTGGAGGAGGACACAGCATCGGAATTCCATTGGCAACCGCCAGTCATTATTCTTTTATCGCGGAAAGTGCAACGATGACGCTTCATCCGATCCGAATGACCGGTCTTGTTATCGGCGCAGAGCCTACCTACGATTATTTCCGTAAAATGCAGGACCGAGTCCTTGACTTTATTGTCAGAACTTCCGGAGCAGACAGGGAGCGGCTATCAAAACTCATGAATGCAACAGATAAAATGGCAGCGGATATCGGCACTATTCTGATTGGGCATGAAGCTGTTGAACTGGGACTGATCGATGAAGTCGGAGGATTGAACAAAGCACTGGCTAAGTTGAAATCCATGATAAACGATGCTGCGCCAATCGGAAAGCAGCAATTTAAAATGTAGGCAAACAATCAATGCGTTGTCGAACCATGTCGAATATATTTAATTGTAAAAATATGGTATTTATGGTACGATCGTCCCAGATGAATAACATAATATGGAAATAATAGAATATAGAGGTAAACCATGGGTGCCATCAGAATACTAATTGCGGATAAAGATGTGGAGTACGGCAGGGCATTAGCCAGAGCCGTCTCCAATATACATAATGAATTTGAAATTACAATGGTCAATCTTGAGTCGCAGGTTAAAAAGAAAAATGTCGTAAGCATTGATTTCTTAAGCTTTGACTTAATTTTGATCAGTGGTTATCCGGATGAAATCCTTGAATCAATCAGGAAAAAGCTCACAGATTCCAGAAGGATCGTAATCCTGACGGATCACCAGGTAAATACTCTTTTGAAGCAGACAGAGGAAGAGGAAAATCCGTTCTGGAAGTTGTATAAGTATACAGAAGCCAGTCTTATCATATCCGACCTGAATTACCTAATCTCGATTCTTACAGGCAAAAAAAGCTTGCTGAAAAAAAACACTGCTCCGGAGCTGATCGGTTTTTACAGCATCAGCGGTGGGACAGGAAAAACAGTAATTGCATTGAGCACGGCAAGAGAATTAGCCCGCTACCATGATAAAAGAATTTTATATTTAAGTTTCGACGAGATACCGGCTACGGAGCTTCTGTTTCCATGCAGCCCGAAAAACCGCAATATTGGAGATTATCTGTATTTCCTTTTTGAAAAAAAGAATGAGCTCTTATGCAGCAGGCTCGAGAGTTTTACGATCGGCGATGAGTATGGAGTGGAAACCATTGCCACGACAGGCGGAAGGAACGATTTAAGCGAATTGACCCAGGAAGAACTGATTCAGTTTTTGAAAGTGATATCTGACAGCTGCCGTTATGATTATATTGCTTTGGATTTAAAAAGCGATCTGTCAGATCATACGTTGTTTTTATTGAGATTGTGCAGCAGAGGTATTGTGGTTCAGAATGATGATCCTGTTTCGCGGTATAAAACCTCTAGGCTGGAGGCCTGCTTCAATACACCGGACATGGAAAATATTAAAGGACGTCTCATTCTGATCACGAACAATGCGGCCGGCACTGAGACGGGCGGGATAGGCTGCGAGTCGTACAATTTTCAGTATCAGGAATCAATATCCATTGAGAGAGATGAAAACAGTTTTCGCAATGTCGGAAGTCGTATGGATATCGACATCACTCATGCATTCGGGATCGGTATCGGAAAAATCGCCGATGGAATACTGTCGTCTGAGAAGGAGAGGAAAATATGTACGGTGAACTCTGTACGGTAAAAGAAATTACAGAAGGGGTAAGGGCAGTAATAAACAGCAGGCAGGAGCAGCTCAGCGATGCGGAAGTGCTGACTCTGATCGAAGACTATGTGCTAAGAGACAGGAGGACGGAAAACTGTTCCTTCCGGGCAAAAGGTGAGCTGGTCAGCGGCATATTCAATACCACACGGAAAGATCTTGATATCCTGCAGCCCTATGCTGACGACAGTGAGGTCAGCGAGATCATGGTAAACGGCATCGACAGTATTTTTATTGAAAGAAAAGGCAAGGTTGAGAAGCTTGATATCCGTTTTGAAACCAGGGGGGATCTGGAAGAAATCATACGAAGAATCGCCGCAAAGGTTCACCGTGAGATCAATGAAATGAACCCGATTGTGGATGCGAGGCTGGAAGATGGTTCAAGAGTAAGTGCAGTGTATAAAAACATCGCTTTAAACGGACCGATTCTAACCATAAGAAGGTTTCCCAAAAGCAGAATCACCATGGAAGACCTTCTAAAGACAGGAACTCTGACCGTAGAAGCGGCGGATTTTTTAAAGAGGATGGTTACAGCAGGCTATAACATCTTTGTCTCCGGCGGAACCAGTTCGGGGAAAACCACGTTTCTGAACGTGCTTTCCGAATTTATCCCCAAGGACGAAAGGGTGATCGTCATAGAAGACGCAGCGGAGCTGCAGATTACAGGTCTTGAGAATATTGTCAGGCTGGAATGCAAGAATGCCAATGTTCAGGGAAAAGGGGAAGTCAATGTGCGTCAATTAATCAAAGCCTCCCTGCGGATGAGACCAAACCGTATCATCGTCGGAGAAGTCCGGGGAGGAGAAGTTTTGGATATGATACAGGCCATGAATACGGGACACG